>CAWIGB010000038.1:0-445088 GCA_963835375.1 uncultured Gammaproteobacteria bacterium | reverse complement strand
TGACTGTTCCTCGTTTGCTAAAATTCTCGCGCCCGAGGCGGGCGGCGGTCATCCGTCGTCGACGCGTCTGAAAATAGAAGCTCGAGCGACCCGCCCCACGCGACGCGGACGTCTCGCCCGACGCGCAGCCGTCTGTGCCCGGCGCGCCGCCCTACGCCGCCTCGACGCCATCGCGTCGGAACATGCGCTTGATATTGCGCAGAGCCTGGCGCGTGCGCTGTTCGTTCTCGATCAGTCCGATACGGACATGGGTATCACCATATTCACCGAATCCAATACCTGGCGACACCGCCACATCCGCCTCGGCCAGCAGTTTCTTGGTGAATTCCAGCGATCCCATGTGCTGATAGGCTTCCGGGATCCGGGCCCAGACGAACATCGTCGCCTTGGGCTCGCCACCGTCCAACCGAACTCGTTGAGACCATCGCAGAAGACATCGCGACGCTGTCATAGATGTCGCGGATCTCGCCGACGCACTCCTGAGGACCGTTGAGCGCGGCGATCGCGGCGACCTGAACTGGCGTGAACATGCCGTAGTCCAGATAGGATTTCATGCGCGCCAGCGCTGCGATCAATTCTCGGTTGCCGCACATGAAACCGACACGCCAACCCGGCATATTGTAGCTCTTGGATAGAGTGAAACACTCTACCGCGACGTCCTTGGCGCCCGGCACCTGCAGAATCGACGGTGCCTCATAACCATCGAACGTCGAGATCAGCGTAGGCCAGATCCTGCACGATCCAGAGATCGTATTCGCGCGCCATCGCGACCATGCGCTCGAAGAATTCCAGATCCACACACTGCGTGGTCGGATTGCTCGGAAAATTAAGCAGCATCATCTTCGGCCGCGGCCAGGCTTCCTTTATCGCCTTTTCCAGTTCTGCGAAGAAGTCGGTATCCGGCATCATGCGCACGTGACGCACGTCGGCGCCCGCGATCACCGCGCCGTAGGGATGGATCGGATACGCGGGGTTCGGGACCAGCACCTGATCGCCGTGCTCGAGGATGGCGAGCATCAGATGCGCCAGCCCTTCCTTCGAACCCATGGTGACGATCGCTTCGCTCTCGGGATCGATATCCACGTCATAACGTCGCTTGTACCAGGCCGAGATCGCCTGGCGCAGGCGCAACACGCCGCGTGAGACCGAATAACGATGCGTGTCCGGGCGTTGTACCGCCTCGGTCAGCTTCTCCACGATATGCGGTGGCGTGGGCCGGTCCGGGTTGCCCATGCCGAAGTCGATGATGTCCTCGCCCCGCGCTCGGGCGGCCTGCTTCAGCTCGTTGATAATCGCGAAGACGTACGGCGGTAAGCGATTGATGCGTACGAAGTTGGATTTCGATGAAGCGTCGGACATGTTGTTTCAGGCGGTTGGGTCGCCCGCACGGCGGGCGGCTGGGGTATCCCTGGACGATGCCGTGATGGCCATCGGTCAAACGTCGGAGTCTGCCAGATTCGGGGGGCCGGCACTACCGGAGCGCCGCCCCGTTCAACGGTCGGGCAGCACCTTCTGCGGATCGATCGGATCGCCGTCATGACGAATCTCGAAATGCAGCATCGGCTTGTTGCCGGGGCCCAGCCCCATATTGGCCACGTGCGCGCCCGCGGCGACCGACTGCCCCTGCTTGACGAGACTTTTGTCAACGAAGCCATAAGCCGACAGATAATGTTCGTCGTGCTTGATGATGATCAGCTTGCCGTAGCCCTTCAGCCCGGAGCCGTTGTAGACGACCGTGCCGCTGGAGGCCGCATAGATCGGCGATCCGACCTTGCCGCCGATCTCGATGCCGCGTCGTCGGGCCGACGGGTCGTAGGCGCGTAGCAACGAGCCGCTGGCCGGCCATTGCCAGCCGTCCGCACTCGGTCCCCCGGCCTTGACCGTGGTCTGTCTTGTCGCGGCCGACGCGGTGGCGTGGTCGATCGAATTCTCTTCCCGGGAATTCGTCTGCTGCTGTTGTGCCGCATTTTCGGTGCCGGTGCCGGTATTCGTGCTCGCGCGGTTATCTCCCGGTGCCGGCGAAGACGACGCGCCCGAGGAGTCGTGCGACGCCGTTGACACCGGATTGCGGGTGACGGTCGGCGCGCTCGGCGTATCGAGCGGCTGCACGTGGCCGTTCGATACGCTCGACTGATCTGCGGGCTGCCGACTGGAGCCGTAACCGCTCTGATTCGACGCCGGGTACTGCGCGCCCGACATATGCGCATAGTCGAGCCGCGGATACGGCTTCAGCGTCAGCTGTTGTCCCACGTCGAGGCGATACGGTGGGCCGATATGATTCCAGCGCGCCAGTTGGTGCCAGTCGATGTTGTAGCGCTGCGCGATCTCGGACAGCGTATCGCCGCGCTGTACGGTATAACTGCCCGGCCGCATGGCGCGACTGACCGAACAGCCGGCCACCAGCATCGTGCCGGCCATCAGAACAACGGCCACGCCGGCCACTGGCGCTAGACGACGCGATAAACCAGGTAGGCGATCACGACCAAGACGACGAATATCCATCCGATCCAGTCCAGATACTTGAGTAGTCGGTCCTCGAACACCGGCCCGAGCCAGCGCACAAGCCCGGCGATCAGAAAAAACCGTGCGCCGCGCCCGACGATCGATGCAAGAACGAAAGCCAGCACCGGCATCTCGAGCGCGCCTGCGGCAATGGTGAAAAGTTTATAGGGCACCGGCGAGAAACCGGCAAACAGAACCGCCCAGAAACCATATTCGGTGAACCAGTGCCGGACCGTCTCGTAACCTTGCCCATACCCCAGATTATCCAGCCACGGAAGTATCTGCTCGATGAACAGCGATCCGATCAGGTAGCCGAAAACGCCGCCCACGGCCGATCCCAGCGTGGCGATGACTGCATAGCGGATGAAACGCTCGCGCCGGGCCAGCGTCATCGGAACGAGCATGACGTCCGGGGGGATCGGGAAAAACGAGCTCTCGGCGAAGGCGAGCGCGACCAGCCAGCCCTGCGCATGCCGATGAGCCGCTGCGCGGACCACGGCAGCGTAGAGCCGACGCCACATCAGTCGTGACCTTCGATCAACGGCACAAAGCTTACCGGGTCGAGATCCTCGCGCTGGAACGCCTGGCCCTGACGGCGTACCACGACCAGACGCTGCCCGCCCCCGGTCGCGCCCACCGGCACGATCATGCGGCCCTGCTCGGCCATCTGCTCGTACAGCGACGTCGGCAGCGTCTCGGCCCCCGCCGTCACCAGAATGACATCGAAGGGACCATAAGACGGCAGCCCCAGCACGTCGTCGCGCGCCTCCCGCGAGCGAATGTTGCGGTAGCCGAGCTCCGCGAATCGCCGACGCGCCTGATCGTAGAGCGGCTTGATGCGTTCGACGGTATAGACCGTATCGATCAGTTCGGCCAGAACCGCGGCCTGATAACCGCTGCCGGTGCCGATCTCGAGCACATGATCAGGCACCCCATCGGCCAGCAGCAGACTCGTCATCTGCGCCACGATGTAAGGCTGCGAAATCGTCTGGCCATAGCCGATCGGCAGCGCCGTGTCGTCGTATGCGCGGCTGGTCATGGCCTCGTCCACGAACATGTGCCGCGGGACACGGTTCATCGCCTCCAGCACGCGTTCGTCACCGATGCCGAGTTGTTCGAGACGCGATATAAGACGCGCCCGGCTTCGGGCCGAGGCCATGCCGAAACCGCGCACATGAGGATGTTTGTCCGCTTCAATCATCAAAGCCGGTCCAGCCAGTCGGACAACGACGACAGACTGGCATGACGCGTCAGATCGATCTGCAACGGTGTGATCGACACGAAGCCGTCGTTGACAGCATGAAAATCGGTGCCGGGCCCGGCGTCCGCCTGTCCGCCCGCCGGCCCGATCCAGAACACCCGTCGTCCGCGCGGATCGCGATCGGCGATCAGCTTCTCGGCGCGATGGCGATAGCCCAGACGCGTGGCGCGGTAACCCGCCAGATCGCCATGGGCCAGATCCGGCACGTTGACGTTGAGAATGGTGTCCGCGGGCAACGGATGCGCGAGCAGCAGGCGCACCATCGACACCGCGACCCACGCGGCCGTGTCGTAATGGCTGCACTCATCGCCGACCAGAGACACCGCGATTGCCGGCAGCCCGAGCGACCGGCCTTCGGTCGCCGCGGCCACGGTGCCGGAATACAGCACGTCGTCGCCGAGATTGGCGCCGGTGTTGATGCCGGATACGACCATGTCGGCGTCTTCGTCGAATAGGCCGGTGGTGGCCAGATGCACGCAGTCGGTCGGGGTGCCGTCGACCGCGAACACGTTGTCGTCGACCTCGCGCACCCGCAGCGGTCGCTCCAGGGTCAGGGAATTGCTCGCCCCGCTGCGATTGCGGTCGGGCGCCACCGTGACGATATCGTCGCAGACCGCAGCCATCGCCGCGCGCAGCGCGGTCAGGCCGGGCGCGTGGCATCCATCGTCGTTGCTCAGAAGTAAACGCATGTACTCACAGACTCGAATGATCCGGACGCGCGTGCGCGTGCAGGCACGCGTTCAGCCCGTTAGCATAGCTTATCCAGGGCCGGCTTGACTTTGCGCCGCGGCCCGCGCGGCCCACGCAGCAGGAAAGACGCGATCATGAGCGCATCGAATCGCGACGACGACAGGATCAGCGACGACGAAGCCGCGCTGTTCCGCAACGCGGTCGGGCCGGTCACGGATATCGGCCATCGGCGGCGCGCGCCGCAGCGCACGCTTCCTTCGGCCCGTCCGCGCATGCGCGAGGCCGACGAGGCAGCCGTGATGACGGAACTTCTCGTCGACGCCCCGCCCGATCCGGACATCGAGACCGGTGACGATCTGGTGCATCGGCGCGAAGGGGTCCAGCATGCCGTGATCCGGCGCCTGCGGCGTGGGCATTATCGCTGCCAGGCCGAAATCGACCTGCATGGCATGGTGGTCGACGTCGCGCGTCGCTGCCTGAGCGAATTCCTTCACGAGGCGCTGGATCGCGGCTATCGCTGCGTGCGCGTCGTTCACGGCAAGGGGCTGCGCTCCGGCAACCGCGGGCCGGTGCTCAAGGTCAAGGTCGCCGGCTGGCTGCGACAACGAGATGAAGTGCTGGCCTATGCCTCGGCCCGGCCGGTCGACGGCGGGACCGGCGCGCTTTACGTGCTGCTGCGAAAAACGTAAGCCGTCTCAGCCGCGACCGGCCACGTCCTCGACTCGCACGAACTCGCGAATCACGCTGGTCGCAAAGGCCCCGGCGGACAACGTGAATGACAGTCGGATATCGGCAGCGTCGATCGAAGCCGCCAGATCGCTCACCGGCAATCGAAGCGGCCGTCGTTCGGCGTCCACCCCGAAGCGCTCCAGGCCCTCGCAGAACGCCGAGAACTCGGCCAGAACACGATTCTCGATCTCGGCCGCCGCAGCGGCCGGCTGCACCGCTGAAGCGCGCTGACGGCCGGGCATGGGGCCCGTGGGCTCGATATCGCCGCTCGCGGCGCGCTCGATGAGCGAGCCCCAAAGTTCATCGGTGTCGGCGGCGGCGAACACACTGCGCGAACCGGCCAGCATGAAGACATCGCCGGCCAGCGGCTCGGGCCAGGCGCCGGCCCGCAGGCGGGCGTCCAGCACCGCGTTGAAGATCAAGGACCGGGCTGCGGACAAAGCGAAGCTTCGCCGCCCGCGCGACAGGCGACGGCCGGAGAACAGCGCATGCGAGAGTTCGATGTTGCGGCCGCCGTGGCCGAAGCGCTGCGGCCCGAAATAGTTGGGCACACCGTCGCGCCCGACGCGCGCCACGCTTGCATCGAAAGCCGCAGCGTCGAGCCCGCTGACATTGCGCACCACGATATTGAAACGATTGGCGCGATGCGTCCCGCGTCGGAGCTTGCGGTCGTGGCGCCGAGCCTCAAGCACGCGGAAGTCTTCGTCGACAGGCCAGACCGGCAGTTCCTGCTTGATCGGCCAGGTCAGGGAGAACCATTGCCGGGTGACCGAGTGACGATCCTTGAGGCCGCTGTAGCCGATGTCCCGAACGGCGACACCCAGGGCCGCCGCCAGCCGTTCGACGGCCTGTGGCGTGCTCAGCCCGGTCTTTTCGATCCACAGCCAGACATGCTCACCCTCGCCCGACAGGTCGACGTCGCAGAGTTCTTCAACCCGGAAATCGTCTGGTGCTACACGGAGCTGACCGAAACCGATCGGCTCGGATTCGGCATGCGCGAAAGCGGCGACGTCGACCGCGTCGCCGTTAAGATAGGCCATGAGAGAGTCAGCCGGCGCCGGCTGTCTTGCCGGAAGCGGCGTGCGACGTCTGCGCCGGAGCTGATTCGTCCGGAACGGTCAGGAAGAAGGTTTCGCCCGGCTTGACCATGCCCATTTCCGTTCGCGCACGTCCCTCGGTCGCGCCCACGCCGGACTTGAGATCGTCGATCTGCGCCTGCATCGCATCGTTGCGCACACGATCCTGGGTGTTCGCCTCGGCGATCTTATGATGCATCGACTTCAGATGGTGCACCTGCGCCAGACTGCCGTCACCGACCCAGAGCCGATATTGCAGACCAGCGAGGACAACGAGCAGCGCTATGACGGCGACGCGATACATAACTCGATTGTAGCGCGTCGCCGCCGGCTGTCCAGCAGAAGATGGGTTGCGGGAAACGCCGTCGCGCAACGGATCAGATCTTGCAGTTGAAGGCTTTCTTGCCCGGGTACACCGCGCGGCTACCCAGTTCGGCCTCGATCATCAGCAAGCGGTTGTACTTGGCGATGCGATCCGAGCGGGACAACGACCCGGTCTTGATCTGCGTGGCTGCGGTCGCCACGGCCAGATCGGCGATGGTCGAATCCTCGGTCTCGCCGGAGCGATGCGATACCACGGCCGTATAGTCGGCCCGGGTGGCCACGTCGATCGCACGAAGGGTCTCAGTCAAGGTGCCGATCTGGTTGGGCTTGATCAGGATCGAGTTGGCAATGCCTTGCTCGATGCCTTTCTGCAGAATCCGGGTGTTGGTCACGAACAGGTCGTCGCCGACCAGCTGGATCTTGTCGCCGAGACGCTCGGTAAGCAGTGCCCAGCCGTCCCAGTCGTCTTCGGCCATACCGTCCTCGATCGTGATGATCGGGTAGCGATCGACCAGACCGGCCAGATAATCGACGAAACCCTTGGCGTCGTAGTCCTTGCCTTCGCCGGCCAGTTTGTAGGTGCCGTCTTCGTAGAACTCGGTGCTCGCCGCGTCGACGCCGAGATACACCTCTTCGCCCGGCTTGTAACCGGCGCGTTCGATGGCCTCGACCAGAGTCTCGAGTGCCGCTTCATTGGAGGGCAGATCCGGGGCGAAGCCGCCTTCGTCGCCGACCGACGTCGACATGCCGCGCTCGCCGAGCAGTTTCTTCAGGTTCTGGAAGATTTCCGCGCCGCAGCGCAAGGCTTCCGAGAAGCTCGAAAAGCCCGCCGGGACGATCATGAATTCCTGGATGTCGACGTTGTTCGACGCATGCTCGCCACCGTTGATGACGTTCATCATCGGCACCGGCAGCTGGGTGGCCTCGTCGTGGCCCAGAAACGCATACAGCCCCTGGCCGGCGTTATTAGCGGCGGCATGGGCTGCGGCCAGAGATACGCCCAGCAGCGCGTTCGCACCCAGACGGCCCTTGTTGTCGGTGCCGTCGAGCTCGATCAGGACCTTGTCGAGACCGGCCTGGTCGTTGACGTCGAAGCCCTTGATCTTCTTGGCGATCTCGCCATTGACATTGGCCACGGCGCGGGTCACGCCCTTGCCGAGAAAGCGGCTCTTGTCGTTATCACGCAACTCGACAGCCTCGAGACTGCCGGTCGAAGCGCCTGACGGCACCATGGCCATTCCGGTGACCCCGGATTCCAACTCGATCTGAACCGCAACCGTGGGATTGCCGCGCGAGTCGATGACCTGATAGCCGCGCGTATTGGAAATCTTCGACATAAGCTTTGAGTATCGCGTTGGTGTGGATTAGCCCGTGCAACCGCGCTTTGAACCGCGGTCGGCCAAGATTACCCGCTGTTCAGTGACGGCGCCATGACGCCGCGACGCTTGGCCACGCTATCGAGTTCGACCAGCGTTTCCAGCAACTCGCGCATCTGCGCCAGCGGCAACGAGTTCGGCCCGTCGCACAGGGCGTTGTCGGGATCGGGATGGGTTTCCATGAACAGGCCGGACACGCCCGCGCCGACCGCGGCCCGGGCCAGCACCGGAATATGTTCGCGCGCGCCGCCCGAGGCATGGCCGAGCCCGCCGGGCAACTGGACCGAGTGCGTGGCGTCGAACACCACCGGGCAGCCCGTATCACGCATCATCGCCAGGCCACGCATGTCGACCACGAGATTGTTGTAACCGAACGAAAAGCCGCGCTCGCAGACCAGAATATCCCGGCCGCCGACCTCGCGCGCCTTGGCCACGACGCCGTTCATCTCGGCCGGCGACAGGAACTGGCCCTTCTTGATGTTCACCGGCTTGCCGGAGGCCGCGACGGTCTGGATGAAATCGGTCTGGCGACACAGGAAAGCCGGCGTCTGCAGCATGTCGACCACGACCGAGACCGGTTCGACCTGCGCTTCGACGTGGACATCGGTGGTCACCGGCACGCCGATCTCGCGCTTGACCGCCGCCAGCGTTTCCAGCCCCTGGTCCAGGCCCGGGCCGCGATAGCTGGCATGCGAACTGCGATTGGCCTTGTCGAAGGAGCCCTTGAAGACATAGCCGATGCCGAGATCGGAACAGATCTCGGCGACGTGGCCGGCAATATCGATCGACAGCTGCTCGGATTCCAGACTGTCCGGACCGGCAATCAGGAACAGCGGCGCATCGCCACCGATGTCAAAGCCGGCCAGATTCATTTCAGGCACCGTTCGCGAGCCGCCGATATGAAGCCCATGAACAGCGGATGGCCCGCACGCGGCGTCGATGTGAACTCGGGATGGAACTGGCACCCCAGGTACCACGGATGATCGGGCAGTTCGATGATCTCGACCAAGTCGTCCTCCACCGAGAAACCGGAAAACACCAGCCCCTTGTCGGCCAGCGTCTCGCGATAACGATTGTTGAATTCGTAGCGATGCCGATGACGCTCGAAGATCTCGTCTGCGTTATAACAACGATGCGCCAGCGTGCCCGGCACCAGCCGGCATCGCTGTTCGCCCAGGCGCATGGTGCCGCCCAGATCGACATTCGCATCGCGAGTCTGGCGCGAGCCCCCGGCATCGGTCCATTCGGTGACCAGTGCAATCACCGGATGCGCCGGCTGCGGCTCGAACTCGGTGCTGTGCGCGCCGGCCAGACCGGCGACATCGCGAGCGAAATCGATGCAGGCGACCTGCATGCCGAGACAGATGCCGAGATATGGCACGTCGTTGACCCGGGCATAGCGGGCCGCCGCGATCTTGCCTTCGATGCCACGCTCGCCGAAGCCACCCGGTACCAGAATCGCGTCGCAGTCGGCCAGTGCTTCGGCCGGGTCCTTCTCGACCGTCTCCGAATCCACATAGTGGATGTCCACGCGCGTGGCCGTGTGCAGCCCCGCGTGGGACAGCGCCTCGTTGACCGACTTGTAGGCATCGGCCAGATCGACGTACTTGCCGACCATCGCCACCCGCACCGATACATCCTGCGTGGTACGCGCGTCGACCAGGGCCGCCCAGTTGGACAGATCGGCCTTGGGCGCGGTCATCGAGAAATGATCGATGACCAGATCGTCGAGATGCTGGCTCTGCAGCAGGCTCGGCATCTTGTAGATATCGTCCACGTCCACGGCCGCGATCACCGCACGATCGGAGACGTTGGTGAACAAGCCGATCTTGCGGCGTTCATTCTCCGGAAGCGGCCGATCCGTGCGACAGACCAGGATGTCCGGCTGGATGCCGATCGAGCGCAGCTCCTTGACCGAGTGCTGGGTCGGCTTGGTCTTGAGCTCGCCCGACGACGGAATATAGGGCACCAGCGTCAGATGCATGAACATCACGCGGTCGTGGCCAAGCTCCACGCCGAACTGGCGGATCGCTTCCAGGAACGGCAGCGACTCGATGTCGCCCACCGTGCCGCCGATCTCGACCAGACAGATGTCCGCCCCCTCGCCGCCTTCCAGGATGCAGCGCTTGATCTCGTCGGTGATGTGCGGAATGACCTGCACCGTGCCGCCGAGATAATCGCCGCGCCGTTCCTTGTTGATGACGTTGTTGTAGATCTGGCCGGTCGTGAAATTGGACAGGCGCGAGGTCCGGGTCTTCAGGAAGCGCTCGTAGTGGCCCAGATCTAGGTCGGTTTCGGCCCCGTCGCGGGTGACGTAGACCTCGCCGTGCTGGAACGGGCTCATCGTGCCCGCGTCCACATTGAGATACGGGTCGAGCTTGATCACCGAGACCGACAGGCCGCGGGCTTCAAGCAATGCGCCGAGCGAGGCCGCGGCGATGCCCTTACCGAGCGAGGAGACAACCCCGCCGGTGACGAAAATATAACGAGTACCGGTCGCGTGCCCAGCCATGCGCGCTCTTGTTGGATCGAGGGAAGGTGCTTGCCGCGCATGCTAGCCCAAAGCCGATGCGCGGACAACGCAAAGCGGTTCGTCGCACGTGCGAACCGGCGGTATTGCACGGCTTGTCTTCATCCGGCGCGATCGATTGCGCACGACCGGCAGCGCTGCCATTTTCGCCGCCGCGCGTTCTGCGTACTTCGCAGGCCTCGCCTCCGCTCAGTCCCGGCGGCTGAGACCGGCCGGATCGCCAACCAGATTGTGCTGCCAATCGAACCTCGGTACGCGCCCGTCGAACCAGTCTGCGATGCGCGGATGCTCCCATCGCCCCGGCAGTGCCAAGAGCGTATCCCCGACACGGATCCGTGGCATCCGCGCGCGTATCCACGGCGGCACCCGCATTCGCCGGAGATATTCGGACACGGCCTCGGCACGGTCATCGCCGCGGCGCAATCGCTCACCCGGCCGCGCAAACGCCACCGATAGCCCCGGCGGGATGCGCCCGGCCCCTTCGACAGACAGCGACAACTCGCCGCAGCCCGCGGGCAGCAACATGTGCCCACCTTCATGCCAGACGAACTCGGTGCCGGCGGGCGGGGGCTCGGGCAGGCGCGCCATTGCGAACAGGCGCGCATCGAAACGACGCACCTCGGTGTCGGCAAACGCCACCCGCGGCCCCGCATGCTCACGAGCCCCGAGCAGGCGCTCGATCTCGGCGAGATGCCGATGGTCCGGCCGATCCCGGTCTGTTTCGCTGAGCCAGCGGCGCACGACTTCCGCTCGACGCACCGGCGATAGCGCGGCCAGACCCGCGATCCGCAGCGTATCGCCCGCCCCACGCGCGGCGTTGAGATCGACGCCGGCCAGCGTCGCGACCGCCTCATGGGCCTGCCCTGCCCACGCGGCACTGCGCGCCAGCGTTTCGGCCGCCGCCGGCCACTGCTCCAGGAGCGCCGGCCAGACCCGGTTGCGCAAGTGGCCGCGGGCGCGCCGTGGATCGCGATTGCTGTCGTCCTCGACCCAGTCCAGACCATGCGTTCCAGCATAGGCAAGAATCTCGGCCCGTGGAACCGCAAGCCATGGTCGCCAGATGTGGCCCGGGCCGAACGACGCCAGCCTCGGCATCCCGGCCAGACCCGCCACGCCGGCACCACGCAGGGCCTGCAGAAGAAACGTTTCGGCCTGATCCTCGGCGTGATGGGCCGTCACCAGAACCTCGCCCGGGGCCAGGTCGGCGACCAGAGCCGCATAGCGTGCGTCGCGGGCCGCGGATTCGAGCCCGCCATCCGTGGGATCGACGCTGACGTCGAGCCGAGCATGAGGCACATCGAGCAGTGCGCAGTAGCGCGCGCAGTGCAAAGCCCAGTCCGCGGCCGCTGACTCGAGGTGGTGGCAGACATGAACGGCCCGCAGCGCCAGCGGATGATTCATGCAGGCCAGCGCGTGCAGGAGCGCCGTGGAATCGCGGCCGCCGCTATAGGCCACCACCAGCCCGGAAACGCCCCCCGGCGGCTCGCTCAACAGACCCGCCAGCTTCGGCTGCTTCATCGCATCCGGCGGCGACAGCCTACCCTACGCCCAACCCGCCGAAGGAATCAGCTCGCCGACTTGAAGTCGCCGAAGGCCATCCAGCGCTTGTAACGTTCGTCCAGCAGCTCGTCGATGCTCAAGTGCTGCAGACGGGTCATGTGGGCAAGCAGCCGATCCTTGAGATGGCCCATCAAACGGTCCGGATCGCGATGCGCGCCGCCGAGTGGCTCCTCCACGACTTCGTCGACCAGCTTGAGGCGCTTGAGATCAACGGACGACACGCGCATTGCTTCGGCGGCATCCTCGGCCTTGGCCGCGGATTTCCAAAGAATCGAAGCACAGCCTTCCGGCGAGATCACAGAGTAGATGCTGTACTGCAGCATCATGAGCTCGTCACCCACGCCGATCGCCAGCGCACCGCCGGAGCCGCCTTCGCCCACCACGGTGCAAATCACCGGCACACGCAGCTTGGCCATCTCGAACAGATTGCGGGCGATGGCCTCGGACTGGTTGCGCTCTTCCGCGCCGATGCCGGGGTAGGCACCCGGGGTGTCGATGAAGGTCAGCACCGGCAGCTTGAAGCGCTCGGCGGTCTTCATCAGGCGCAGCGCCTTGCGGTAGCCCTCGGGGCGCGGCATGCCGAAATTGCGGTGGATCTTTTCCTTGGTGTCACGACCCTTCTGATGGCCGATCACCATGACCGGCTGACCGCCCAGGCGCGCGGTGCCGCCGATGATCGCCGGGTCGTCGCCATAGGCGCGATCGCCGTGCAGTTCGACGAAGTCGGTGAACATGCCGTCGATGTAGTCCTGCGTGTACGGCCGCAGCGGATGGCGTGCCATCTGGGCGACCTGCCACGTCGACAGCTTGGAGAAGATCTGCTCGGTCAGGTGCTTACGCTTGTCCTCGAGCCGAGTGATCTCCTCCGAGAGATTGACCTCGCTACCGTCGGCGACGAAACGCAGTTCCTCGATCTTCTCCTGCAGTTCGGCGATCGGTTGTTCGAAGTCCAGGTAATCGAGGTTTTTTTGAGCCATCGGTTCGTCGTTGCCGGTTGTCGGATCAGCTTACGGTCGTCTGAGCGCGACGATAACGCACTTGCACTTTATCCGCACCCACCAGGCTTTTCAGATCAGCCAGCAGGTCCTCGCACAGGCGCAGTCTCGTCTCGCCCAGCGTGAGCACGGCGCGGGCATCCGCGTTGGCATAGCGCAGCACCACATCACAGCCAGCTTCGGCTTTGTAACGGTCCACGCAGCCGGCCAGCGCGCCGACATCCAGCGCCGCCTCCGATTGCAGCTGCAACAGGATGCGGCTGGCATAAGCCGCGCGCGCACTCTCGATATCCATGACGGTGTTCGCGTTGAGCCGGAAGCCGTCCGAGAAGTCGTCGTACTGCAGGCTGCCGTCGACGATCACGAGCTTGTCCGAGACCAGCAGATGTCCGAACTCGGCCGCCTTGTCCTCGAACAATGGGCATTCGATGCGCCCCGAGCCATCGTCCAGCACTACGATGATGCGCTTGCCTTTCTTCATGCGCCGCACTTCGACCACCAGACCTGCGACGACCGCCGCTTTGCGCGGACTGCGGCGGCCCTCGCCGCCCTCTTCCGGGCGCGGCATGGCGGCGACCTGATCGGCGATCTTGCCGTCGGTCATGCGCTCGAGCTCGGCCTCCCAGGCCTTGATCGGGTGCCCGGTCAGATATAGCCCCAGCGTATCGCGCTCGGCCTTCAGCCGTTCGTCTTCCGGCCATTCGTCGAGATGATCGAGCGGTGGGCCGGCGGCCTCGGGCGTCTCAGCCAGGCCGAACATGTCGTTCTGGCCGACGCGGGCGGCACTGCGATCCTGCTCGGCCGCGGCCAGTGCGCGGGTGACCCCATGCATGAGACTGGCGCGGTTGGGGCCGAGATCATCCAGCGCGCCGGCGTTGATCAGCGCTTCGATCGCGCGCCGGTTGATCTTCGAGGTATCCACCCGGCGACAGAAGTCATACAGATTGGCGAAGGTGCCGCCGTCGCGCCGCTCGGCGATCACGGCTTCGATCGCGCCCTTGCCCAGTCCCTTGATGGCGCCCAGACCATAGCGGATGGTCGCGTCGTCCACTACCGAGAAGTTGTACTCGGAGGCGTTGACGTTGGGCGGCGCCACTTCGATCTCGAGCCGGTGGCACTCGTCGATCATGATCACGACCTTTTCGGTGTGATCCATATCCGCCGAGAGCACCGCCGACATGAAATCGGCCGGATAGTGCGCCTTCAGCCAGGCCGTCTGGTAGGACACCAGGGCATAGGCCGCCGAGTGCGATTTGTTGAAGCCATAGCCGGCGAACTTCTCGACCAGGTCGAAGATATAGGCGGCCGTGTCTTCCTCGATGTTGTTCTCGACCGCGCCCTTGACGAAGCCATCGCGTTGCTTGGCCATCTCCTCGGGCTTTTTCTTGCCCATGGCACGGCGCAGCAGGTCGGCGTTGCCAAGGCTGTAGCCGGCCAGCACCTGCGCGATCTGCATCACCTGCTCCTGATACAGAATGACGCCATAGGTCGGCTCCAGCACTTCGGCCAGGCTATTGTGCGGGTACACCACCTTGGCACGCCCGTGCTTGCGGTCGATGAAATCCTCGACCATGCCGGATTCCAGCGGCCCCGGGCGATAGAGTGCGACCAGCGCGATGATGTCCTCGAACTCGGCGGGCTGCAGACGCTTGATCAGGCGCCGCATGCCGGAGGATTCAAGCTGGAACACCGCCGTGGTGTCGCCTTTCTTCAGCAGATCGAAGGAGGCGTTGTCGTCCAGCGGGATCTGGCGGACGTCGATTGGGCCCTTGCCGGCTTTCTCCAGGCGCGCGTTGGCGACCTGGACCGCGTTGTCGATGATGGTGAGCGTACGCAGACCGAGGAAGTCGAACTTGACCAGGCCGACCGCCTCGACGTCGTCCTTGTCGAACTGGGTGACGCGGTTGGTGCCGCCCGGCTTCGCAGTACAGCGGCGTGAAATCGATCAGGTTGGACGGCGCGATGACCACGCCGCCCGCGTGCTTGCCGGCGTTGCGGCGAGACGCCTTCCAGCGACAGCGCCAGATCGAGCAGATAACCGACCTCTTCATCCTCGCGCGAGGTGCGCAGTTCCTCGGATTCCTCCAGCGCGCGGGTGAGTGTCATGTCCGGCGCGAACGGAACCTGTTTGGCGATGCGATCGACAAAGCCGTAGGGATGGCTCGAGCACACGGCCGACGTCGCGCACCACCGCCTTGGCGGCCATGGTGCCGTAGGTGATGATCTGGCTGACCTTTTCGTGGCCATAGCGCATCGGCCACGTACTCGATCACGCGATCGCGTCCGTCCATGCAGAAGTCGACGTCGAAGTCGGGCATGGACACGCGTTCGGGGTTCAGGAAGCGCTCGAACAGCAGATCGTAGGCCAGCGGGTCCAGATCGGTGATGCCCAGTGCATAGGCCACCAGCGAACCGGCGCCCGAACCACGGCCCGGGCCCACCGGCACGCCGTTCTCGCGTGCCCAGCGAATGAAGTCGGCCACGATCAGGAAGTAGCCGGGGAAACCCATCGTCTTGATGACGTCCAGCTCGTGCGCCAGCCGAGTCTCGTATTCCTCGCGTTTGGCCTCGCGAACATCCGCATCCGGATACAGATCCTCGAGCCGATCGTTGAGCCCGGCCTCGGACTCGGCCTTGAGAAAGGAGTCGGTATCGTGACCTTCCGGGACCGGGAAATCCGGCAGCACGTTCTCGCCGAGCGTGAGCTGGAGATTGCAGCGGCGTGCGATCTCGACCGAATTCTCGATCGCCTCGGGCAGATCGGCGAACAGCTCGGCCATCTGTTCCGGCGTCTTGAGATACTGCTCGGGCGTGTAGTGGCGCGGCCGGCGCGGATCGGCCAGCGTATAGCCGCCGTGAATGGCCACGCGTGCCTCGTGCGCATCGAAATCATCGGCGCTGGGGAAACGCACGTCGTTGGTCGCCACGATCGGAATATCGGTGGCCAGCGCCAGGCCGACCGTTTCCGCCAGCCAGGCGGCCTCGCCGCTGCGCTGGCAACGCGTGACCTCCAGGTAGTAGCGATCGCCGAAGATCGATTGCCAATGCCGCGCATGCCGCTCGGCGAGTTCGGCCTTGCCGGCGAGCAGTGCCTGGCCCGTATCGCCGCTCATGCCGCCGGATATGGCGATCAGGCCGTCGGCTTTCTCCGCGATCCATTCGCGCTGGGTCAGCACCTGGCCGCCGCTCTGTCCGTGCAGATAAGACCGCGTCAGGATTTCACAGAGGTTGCGATAGCCTTCGCGATGCTGCGCGATCAACGTCAGTCTGGAGGCCGGCGCGGCACCTTCGTCCACCAGCAGATCCACGCCCACGATCGGTTTGATGCCGGCCCCGAGCGCGGCCTTGTAGAACTTCACCATGCCGAACAGATTGACGTTGTCGGTCACGCCGACCGCCGGCATCCCGGCCTCGGCCACCTGCTTCATCAACGGCTTGATGCGCATGATGCCGTCAGACAACGAATACTCGGTATGAACGCGCAGATGGACGAAGGGCGTCGTCATCGATAATCCTCGAACTTTGGGGCCACGGCGAGGGACACCGCGGCCCTATCCTAACGTGAAATTCAGCGTCGTCTGTCGGGCCGCCGCCGCGCGCGCGACCGGCGCGAAGCTGTGTCGGTGAATCGGCGTCGGGCCCAGTTCCGCGAGCGCGGCCCGATGTACCGGGGTGCCGTAGCCCTTGTGCGAAGCCAGGCCATAGCCCGGATAAGCGGCATCGAGTTCGACCATCTGACGATCCCGCGCCACCTTGGCGATCACGGATGCTGCGCTGATCGCCGGTACGCTGCCATCGCCGCCGACGACCGTGCGCATCGGCAGCGTCAGCGCCGGCGGTCGATTGCCATCGATCCAGACCGCAAATGGCTGAACCGACAACGCGGCCACCGCGCGCTGCATCGCCAGCAGCGTGGCACCCAGAATATTGTAGCGATCGATCTCCGCGACCGAGGCCTCAGCAATGGCCCAGGCAATGGCGCGCCCCCGGATCTTCATATCCAGCGCTTCGCGCACCTCCGCGGTCAGCACCTTGGAATCGGTCAGCCCGCGGGGCAGCGGTCGCGGCGGCATGATGACGGCCGCCGCCACCACCGGGCCGGCAAGCGGTCCGCGCCCGACCTCGTCGACACCCGCCACCACCGGGCAAGCGAACTTGCGGCCCGCCCGTTGCTTCACGGCCGGCTCTCGAGCAGCGCGACCACAGCTTCGGCGGCCCGCGCATCCGCACCGCGCGCCAGACCGGCGTGGATCGCCTCGAAGGCCTCGAGCTGTTCGGCCCGCGCCGCCGTTGAGTGCAGAAGACGATACAACCAGGCACCGAGCATGGGCACCCTCGCGTCGGTCTGCAGCAATTCGGGCACGAGACGTCGTCCGGCGAGAAGATTCGGCATGCTCACGAACTCAGTCTTGATGAGATCGAGACCGCGTGCAATCCAGTAATTGACGGCCGACAGCTCGTAGGCCACCACCATCGGCGTCTTGGCCAGCAGCGCCTCCAACGTCGCCGTGCCCGAAGCCACGAGCAGCGCGTTCGCTGCACGCATGACCTCGCGCGAGCAACCGTCGACGAGCACGACTTCAAGATCGGAAAATCGGGCCAGATCGGCCTCGAACCGCTGGCGCACTCGAGTATTGGCCATGGGCGCAACGAACCGTACGGACGGATCGCGACGACGCAGCCAGCGCGCCACGTCGAGAAACAGCGGACCGAGCCGGCTCACTTCAGCCCCGCGGCTGCCGGGCAGCAGGCCAATCCAGCGGACATGTCGATCCAGGCCCAGCGCATCGCGCGCCGCGTCGACATCTGCATGAGCCGGCAGTTCGTCGGCCAGCGGATGCCCGACAAAGGTGACGGGAATATCATGGGCGGCAAAGAATTCCGGTTCGAACGGAAAAATCGCCAACATGAGGTCGACGGCGCGACGAATTTCACGCGTGCGTCCGGATCGCCAGGCCCAGGCGGTCGGGCAGACATAATGCACCGTCACAACGCCGGCACGGCGCACCCGTTCTTCGAGCCGGGTGTTGAAGGCCGGCGCATCGACGCCGATGAAGACATCGGGTCGGCGGCTCGTCACCTCGCGATACAGGCGCTGGCGCAGCCGCAGCAGACGCGGGATCTGCCCGATCACCTCGCTCACACCGAACAATGACAGCGCCTCGATACCGGCCAGCGATTCGCACCCTTCAGCGACCATGCGCGGCCCGGTGACACCCATGAAACGGGCATCGGGGTAATGTTGGCGCAATGCGCGGATCAGCCCGGCGGCCAGCACATCGCCGGACACCTCGCCGGCCACGAGGAAAAAGACCGGAGCGCGACGTTCCATCGACGCCACCGAGCGACCGTCGCGGCCGACGATCAGCGGATGATGCCGCGCTGGGCGTTGTCCAGCGACGCGAGCATCGTGGCCACGGCCGGGCTCGTCTGGGCGTATTCACGAATCGCTTCCTTGGCATCGGCCAGTCGCATCTTGGACCGATATAACGTGCGATAGGCTTTCTTGACGGCGGCGATCTCGTCGTTCGAGTAGCCAATACGGCGCATGCCGATCGAGTTGATCCCGTGCGGCTCGGCCGGCGAACCCGCCGAGCGCACGAATGCCGGCACGTCCTGAACCACCCCGCTGCAGTAGGCCAGAAACGCCAGCGTGCCGATATGACGGAACTGATAGACGAGCGCGAAGCCGGCCAGGATGCAGTGATCGCCGATATTCACATGCCCGGCCAAGCTCGCGCCGTTGGCCATGGTGATGCCATTGCCCAGCACGCAGTCATGGGCCACGTGGGTATACGCCATGAGCAGGTTATCGTCGCCAATCCGGGTCACCCCCTGGTCGAACATGGTGCCGCGATGCACGCTGCAATACTCGCGAAACGTATTGCCGTCGCCGATGACCAGTTCCGTCGGCTCGCCCTGGTAGCCGCGATGCTGCGGCTCGCCGCCAAGCGAAACGAACTGCGAGACCGTGTTGTTGCGGCCGATCGTCGTATGCCCATCGATGACCGCATGCGGCCCGATGCTCGAGCCGGCTCCGATCTTCACGTGCGGCCCGATCACCGTGAAGGGCCCGACATCGACATCGTCGTCAACCTGCGCTTCGGGGTGGACGTGAGCCGAGGCGTCGATCGGCATTACTCGACCTCTTCTTTCGCCGGTTTGCTCGGGATGGCCATGACCTGCGCGCGGCAGGCCAGTTCGTCGCCCACCCAGGCTTCGGCATCGAAGCGCCACAGCCGCTTCTTGGCGGAACCGATTTCGAGCTTGAGCAGCAACTGGTCGCCCGGCACCACCTGACGCTTGAAGCGCGCCTTGTCGATACCGGCGAAATACACGATAGTGCCATCGTCGGCATCGACCGTACGCATGCCGAGAATAAGGCCGGCCTGCGCCAGCGCTTCAAGAATCAACACGCCCGGCATGACCGGATGACCCGGGAAATGGCCGCCGAAGAACGGCTCGTTGACCGTGACATTCTTCAATGCCGTGATCGATTTGCCCGGCTCGCACTCGAGCACCCGGTCCACCAGAAGAAACGGGTACCGATGTGGCACCCTCTTCATGATCTCGCGGATTCCGTCCTGTTCGTTCATCAAGGGTCTCCAGCAATCCCGTTTTTAGTCTCGACGCGCTTCAGCCGGGCCTCGATCCGATCGAGTGCCCGGAACAGGGCCAGCCGTTTGCGCCAACTTCGTGCCGGCATGGCACGAAAGGTCGACGAGTATACCCCTTCGACCGCGATATCCTTGGGCACTTGGCTGGCGGCGGTGATGATCACGCCGTCGGCAATGGTGACATGGTCGCCGATGCCGACCCCGCCGCCGATCATGCAGCGGGCACCGATCTGGGTCGACCCGGCGATCCCCGTGCAGCCGGCAATCACCGTGTGCTCGCCGATCACACAGTTGTGCGCAATGTGGACCTGGTTGTCGATCTTCGCCCCGGTCCGCACGACGGTATCGTCGATCGCGCCTCGATCGATCGTGCTGTTGGCGCCGATCTCCACATCGTCGGCAATGCGCACGCCGCCGAGCTGCGGCACCGGTTCAAGCCCAGCCGGCCCCGGGACCAGCCCGAAGCCGCGCTCACCGAGAACCGCCCCCGAGCCGATACGCACCCGCGCGCCGATCGTCGTGCGCGCGCGAATCGCGACGCAGGTCCCGATCACGGTATCCGTTCCGATATCGACATCGTCGTCGATCACGCTGCCGGCGCCGATGACCACCCCCTCACCGAGGAAGGCGCGCTCACCGACCACAGCATTGGCGCCGACGCTGGCGCTGGCCGCGACGCGCGCCGTGGGCGCCACGATCGCGCTTTCAGCGATGCCGGGCGCGGGGCCGGGGCGTTCGAAGACCGCGGCCACGCGTGCAAAGCTCAGCCTCGGGGTCTCGCTGACCAGCAACGCGGGCCGTCGATATCAGCCAGTTCACGCGGCACGATGACGAGGCTGGCACGGCTGGCCAAGACCCGGTCACGCTGGCGAACGGTCTCGGCGAAACCGAGCCCGTGCTTGCGCCCCGGCTCGAGAGCACAGACACCGTCGACGACAACATCGCCGTCACCAACTCTTTCCAGCTCGAATCGGCGAGCCAGATCGTCTGCACGGTATCCTCTCGACGCTATCGGGTCGGCCACGGCTGCCCTCGTCTAATCGGCCTGCTTGGCGTCGGCGGCCGAGCCCTGTGCATGGTCCGCGCTCTGGGCGGCCTGCTTCTTCAACCGCTGCAATATGGCATCAGTGATGTTTACCGAATCGCTGGCATAGAGCACCGAGTCGCCCACGATCAAGTCATAGCCATTGTTCCTGGCGTAGTCGTCGATCACGTGACGCAGGTCCGAACGCATGTTGTCGAGTTCCTTCTGCTCGGCGTCGGACACATCGTCGTTGTACTGCGACTGCTTGAGCTGGAGTTGGTGTTTGTCGTCCCGAATCCGGGACGACAGCTGCTCACGCTGATCGTCGCTCATCGAGTCCGACTTGTCCTTGAGCCGGTCGATCTCGGATTGCAGATCGCTCGACGCTTTTTCCAGAGCATGCTTACGTGCCGCAAAGCGCTTGGCCATATTGCTCTTCGCCTTCTGCGCCTGGGGCGACTCACGCACCAGGCGATCGAGGTCGACCACCCCGATCTTTGGCGGCGGCCGGGTCGGCTGAGCATCGGCGGCCCCGGCAGTCAGCATCGACCCCAGGATTGCCACGACCAGCCAGAACCGGATATTCACGAGCGTTCGCATCATGTCGCGCGCCTAGAAATTCGCGCCGAAAGAGAACTGGAATCGGTTGATGTTATCGCTACGCGTCGCCTTGCTGACATAAGGTGCATAGCTGACCCGCAGCAGACCGAAGAACGGCGTGAACCAATCAAAGGCCACACCGGCCGACTTGCCCATCTTCGAGGCGTTGAAATCGCTCGCGTTGGCGTACACGTTGCCCATGTCATAGAACAGGCTGAGCCGCGTGGTCTTGTCGTCGGACTTGAGGAAGGTCGGAATCACAAGGTCCGTCTGCAGCGTCGTCAGGAACTGGCCACCATAGGGGTTGCCGAACGAATCCTGCGGGCCGAGACCACCATTTCGGAAGCCGCGAACCGACTGTGCGCCGCCACCAAAGAAATTGTCGTACGGCGGCACGTCCGTGCCCTTGCCCCAGATCGCGGTCTGACCCACCTTGCCGTCGAGCTGCAGCACCACCTTGTCCGACAATTTCGGGATCCACGAACCGACACGCAGATAGCGCTGGTGCTCGATGCTCGCCTTGTAATACTCCAGATCGGAGCCCGGCCCCTTGATGTTGAACAGCAGCTGGGTGTCGGAACCGCGAGTCGCAAAATAGGTGCGATTACGCGTATCGCGTTCGAAACCGGTGCGCAGTTCATAGGTGAGCGCGCTCTTGCCATTATCGCGCACGAACTTGGCAACTTGATCGGAAACCACCTGATTGCCATTTTTGTTAATGGTGGAGGCGATTTGATTGTTCTCGATGCCCAGGCCGGCGCGGATGCTGGAGTACTCAGTGACCGGGAAATTAAAGGTGACGGCGCCGCCCACGGAGTTGAGGTCGAAACTCGAGCCGGTTCTGACCAGCTGGCTGGTCTTGCGATAGAACCCAGAGATGGTGCGCGAAACACCTTCCGGGGTGAAGTAAGGATTGGTAAAGCTGCCCGACACGCTCTTGGCATAAGAGTTGGTCTGGGCATTGATCTGGATGGTGTCGCCGGTACCGCGGAAGTTCGTGTGCTTCACGCCGCCGTTGATCAGAAAGCCTTCCGAATTCGAGTAGCCGATGCCGGCATTGATCTGTCCCGCCGCTCGTTCGGTGACGTTGTAGTCGACGTCGACCAGATCATCCGAGCCCGGCACCTTCTTGGTGTTGACCTTGACGTCCTGCATGAACGGCAGGCGCGCCAGACGAGTACGCGAACGCTGCACCGCGCGGCGCGAATACGGCGCGCCCTCGAACTGACGCATCTCGCGCCGCAACGTCTGATCGTTGGTCTTTGAATTGCCGTCGAAGATGATGTTGCGGACGTAGGTCCGCTTGCCCGGATTGACGAAGAAAGTCAGATCCACCGTCTTGTTGTCATCGTCGATCTTGGTCAGCGGGTCGACGTTGGCGAACGCATAACCGAAGTCGGCCATGCCGGAGGTAATCGCGTCGGCTGAATCCTGTACCTTCTTGCGCGAGAAGATCTGGCCATCCTTGACCTTGACCAGCCGTTGCAGCGTCGCCTCCGGCACGATCATGTCGCCGGCGAACTTGTAGTTCTTGATCTTGTACTGCGACCCCTCGTCGACGTTGATCGTGAGGAACACGTTCTTCTTGTCCGGCGACAGCGACACCTGAACCGAGGTGACGTTGAAACGAATGTAGCCGCGGTTCTGGTAGAACGAATTCAGCGACTCCAGATCCCCGACCAGCTTTTCGCGCGAATAGCGGTCTGGATGCTTCCAGAACGTCAGCGGATGCGTATAGAACGCCTTGTGCGACTTCAGCTTGAAGACGCTCTTGAGCTGATCATCGGAAAACTGATGGTTGCCGATGATGTTGATGTCCTTGATCGACGCGATCGGGCCTTCCTTGACCTTGATGTCGATCGCCACCCGATTGTTGCCGAGATCCTTGACGTTGGTATTGATCTTCACGCTGTAGTAGCCGTTGGCATAGTACTGGCGCCGCAGCTCCTGCTGCAGCGAATCCAGTAGCGAGCGCTTGTACAGCTCGCCCTGCGCCAGGCCCTGTTTCTTCAACGCCTTCTTCAGCTTGTCGCCGCCGATCGCCTTGTTGCCCTCGATCTTGAAGCTGGCGATCTCCGGCCGCTCGGAGACATTGACGATCAGCGTATTGCCACGCCGATCGAGGGCGACGTTCTCGAACAGGCCCGAGTCGTAGAGCGCACGAATCGATTGCTGAGCGCGCGCCTCGGTCATCTGGTCACCCACCGAGACCGGCAGATAGGTCAGGACCGTGCCCGGCTCCAGCCGCTGCACCCCCTCGACCTTGATGTTGCCGATCTGGAAGTCATACGACTGCGCCCACGCGCCCGCCGCATACATGACCAAGAGCGCGCCTGCCGCACGCTTTACCACTCCATTCATACAAGGAACCTCTACCCGAGCAAGCGCAGGATATCGTTATAGAAAGCCAAGGCCATCAGCATCAGCAACGCGACCATGCCCGCCTGTTGGCCCGCGGCCTGGACGGCCTCAGAAAGCGGCCGACCCCGAATCCATTCGATCGCATAATACAGAAGATGTCCCCCGTCTAACACCGGGATTGGCAACAGGTTTATGAGCGCCAGGTTGACGCTGATGAACGCCAGAAAACTGATGAAGGCCACCAGCCCGATCTGGGCGGTCTGGCCGGCGTAGGTGGCGATCTGGATGGGACCACCCACGTTGTGCCAGGAAATCTGCCCCACGATCATCCGCCCGATCAGACGCACGGACAGGGTCGAGAGTTCCCAGGTCTTTTGCACCGCCGCGGGGATCGCGGCCACTGGGCCGAGCCGGTGCACGGTCTGCATCGACTGCCAGGCCGCGGGATCCACCGTGATGGCAGCACCCAGATGTCCGATTTCCCCGCCCTCGCCTGTCTTGCGCCGGGCAAGCTGGACATCGATCGTGCTGCGTCTTCGGCCATCGCGCCGAACCTTCAGGCTCACGCGCTGACCCGGGTGTGCACGCACCGCATCCACCAGCGCCTGCGGGGAATCGATCGACTGACCGTCGACCGACAGCACCGCGTCGCCGCGAGCGAGCGTCGATCGCGCTGCCGGCGAATCCGGCTCGATCTGGCCGATACGCGGCGTTGCCGGCGGCTGATACAGCGTCAGCCCGACCTGCTTGAACAGCTTTTCGGGATCGCTCGGCGCGTTGGTCAGATCCAGCGTGAGCCGACGTTCGCCGCCGTCCGGCGTTTTCACCGTGATCTGTACCGGCTTGCCGTCCAGGCCCCGTTCGATCAGTGCCAGACGCAGATCCTGCCAGTCGTCGACCGGCTGATCCGCCAGCGCGACCACGCGATCCTTGGCATGAAAACCGGCGCGCGCCGCAGGCGTGCCGACTTCCGGCGTGCCCAGGATCGGCTTGACGCCGGGCACGCCCAGCAACAGGACGAGCCAGTAGGCCGCAATGGCGAATAATATGTTCACGCCGGGGCCGGCCGCGACGATCGCAATCCGGCGCCAAGGATGCACGCGATTGAACGCGTAACGCTTTTCGGCGTCCGGCACGGGGGCCTCGCGCTCGTCCAGCATCTTGACGTAGCCGCCCAGCGGAATGGCGGCCAACCAGTATTCGATCCCGGTTTTCCGGCTGGTCCAGCCGACAAGCTTGTGCCCGAAGCCGATCGAATATCGCAGCACGCGCACGCCGAGACGACGCGCGACCCAGTAATGGCCGAACTCGTGAATCGAAACCAGAATACCGATAGCCACAACGAAAGCCGCGGCCGAGATCAACCACTGCGTCATCGGCCAAGCCCCGCCAGCGATTGCGGGCAGGCACACCCGGGCAATTCATACCGTGGGTCTTCGTAACGCATCCTACCCCTGATCAACCGCTGAGACGGTGTGGACGATTCGCTGGGCGCAGCGGTCAGGCCGCCTGCAGCACCAGATGCAGACCGACGACAAACCACGGCGCTGCCGCAAGCATGCTGTCGAGGCGATCAAGCACCCCGCCATGGCCGGGAAACAGACGCCCGCTGTCCTTCACGCCAGCCGAGCGCTTGAACATGCTGATGGTCAGATCGCCCACGATAGAGATCGCTGCGATCCAGGCCCCGAGCACCGCCATGCCGAGTGTACGCCAGCCGTCCAGGCCCAGCACTAACGCCCCGAGAGCACCGATGATCATCGCGGTCAGCAAGCCGCCGGCGGCGCCCTCCATCGTCTTGCCCGGACTGACCCGCGGCACCAGCTTGTGCCGCCCGAGCGTGCGCCCGGCCGCGTAGGCGCCAGTATCGGCGCCCCAGATCATCAGACACAGCAGCAGCACCAGCACAGACCCCTGGTCGGCCTGATCGATGTAGGCAACCGCCACCACGGGCGCGGCAAGCACAATCAGTCCGATCGCGAGCGCCAGCGGCCGATGGCCTAATGTGGCATTCCATTGCGCCGGGAACCGGATGACGAGCTGCACCGCGCCAAGCCAGAAGATCGCGGCGAGCCCGAGGACGACCACGTCGCTGGACACCGGGCCACCGGATTCACGCAAGCCCAGTGCCAGCGCCATGACCAGCGCGGCGACGGCGGTGAACACGACACGCCCGCGTTCGGCCAGGCCGCTCAGCGCCGCCCACTCCCAGGCCCCTGCAAGCATGAGCATGCCCACCACGGCTGCGAGGCCCATGGCCGGCAGAAAGAGGATAGCGAGTACCGCGAGCGGCAGCGCCACCGCGGCTGTGAGGACCCGGGTGCCCAGCATTCGTCAGCGCTGGACCACGGGCGCCGCAAGACTGCCGAAGCGCCGTTCGCGGCCCGCATACCAGTCCAGTGCGTCGTAAAGACGAGCCGGGCCGAAGTCCGGCCAGAGCACGTCAGTGAAATAAAGCTCGCTGTACGCCAGATCCCACAGCAGGAAATTGCTGATGCGGCGCTCTCCGCCGGTGCGGATGAACAGATCCGGCGGACTGAACGAGCCGAGGCTCAACCCTTGGCTGAAATACTCCTCAGTGATCGATTCGGGATCGAGTTCACCGCGGGCGCAGGCGCGGGCCAATGCGCGCGCCCGATCCACGATGTCCCAGCGGCCACCGTAGTCCACCGCGATCAAAAGCCGCAGGCCGGTATTTTCGGCCGTGCGCGCCTCGGCCGACTGCATTTCATTGGCGAGCGCTCGGGAGAATCGAGTGCGGTCACCGATGAAGTGCATGCGGACGTTGTTGGCGTCCAGCGACACCAGTTCCTTGCGGATCGTGCGGCGCAGCAGATCCATGAGCAGGCGAACCTCTGTCCGTGGACGTTTCCAGTTCTCGCTGGAAAAGGCGAACAGCGTGAGCGTGCCCACGCCGGCCTTCGAGGCCGATTCAACGATCTCGTGCGCGATCTTGGCGCCGGCGCGATGCCCGGCCGCACGCGGCAAGCCGCGCCCGCTCGCCCAACGACCATTGCCGTCCATGATGACGGCCACATGCTCTGGAGTGCTCATATCCGGCGCGCCGATCAGACCGTCATCAGTTCCTGCTCCTTTTCCTGGAGCAGGTTGTCGATGCGCTCGATATGCTGATCGGTGAGCTTCTGGATCCGCTCCTCGCCGTCGTGCTGGTCGTCTTCGGTAATCTCTTTTTCCTTGACCAGCTCCTTGAGATCGGCGTTGGCATCGCGGCGCACGTTGCGCACGGCCACGCGCGCATCCTCGGCCTCCTGGCGTATCACCTTGACCAGATCCTTGCGCCGCTCCTCGGTCAGCGGCGGCAACACCACGCGGATCACCTGGCCGGCAGTCGAGGGATTGAGTCCGAGGTCGGCCGTCATGATCGCCTTCTCGATCTTCTGAACCATGCTCTTTTCGTAGGGCATGATGGAGATCGTTCGGGCGTCCTCGGTAGCCACGTTCGCAGCCTGATTCAACGGCACCTCGACGCCGTAGTAATCGACCGTCACGTGATCGAGCAGACTGGTGCTGGCCCGCCCGGTGCGGATCTTGGAGAAATTCTCACGCATGACGCTGACCGTCTTTTCCATGCGCTTGTTGGCGTCGTCGTGGATATCGTCGATCATCGATTGGCTCTCGTCGTATTGTTATCGACCAGGGTGCCGACATCGTCGGCGCCCATGGCGATGCGCATCAAGTCGCCCGGCCGGTTGATGTCGAACACCCGCAGCGGCATGCCGTTGTCACGGCACAGCACGATCGCGGTGGTATCCATCACGGCCAGGCGCTGGTCTATGACTTCGTCATAGGTCAAATGGGTATAGCGACGCGCGTTGTCGTCGGTCAAGGGGTCCGCACTGTAGATGCCATCCACCTTGGTCGCCTTCAACATGAGATCGGCGTTGATCTCGATCGCGCGCAGGCTGGCGGCCGAGTCGGTGGTGAAGAACGGGTTACCCGTGCCGGCGGCGAAGATCACCACACGGCCTTTTTCCAGGTGCCGGATTGCACGCCGGCGGATGTAATCTTCGCAGACCTGATTGATCCGGACCGCCGACATCACCCGGGCGTTCAATCCGGCGTGCTCAACGGCATCCTGCAACGCGAGCGCATTGATCACGGTCGCGAGCATGCCCATCTGATCACCCGTGACTCGATCCATTCCGCGCCCGGCCAGACCGATGCCGCGGAATATGTTGCCACCACCGACCACTAGCGCGACCTGGACCCGGGCCTCCACCAGTTCGCGGATCTCCACGGCCAGACGCTCGACCACCTCGGCCGCAATACCGAAATCCGCGCCGCCCATCAGGGCCTCACCACTGAGCTTGAGCAGGATGCGGCGGTAACTCGGCCTCGGTTTGTCGGTCATGGGCAACTCATCCTGGTCGGTCGCGTGCAAACGCGCGGATTATGTCACAACGCGGCACACAACCCGCAGTGGCTTCGGACAAAAAAAAGCCGGCTGCCGGATGGCAGCCGGCTTTTCGGCTGGCGCGATCAGGCCGTCTTCTCGGCCTGCGCACGGACTTCGGCGGCGAAGTCCTCTTGTTTCTTCTCGATGCCCTCGCCGACTTCCAGACGAGCGTACGACTCGATCTTCGCGCCACGCTCGGACACGAGCTTCTCGACAGTCAAGTCCGGGTCCTTAACGAAGGGCTGACCCATCAGCGTGATCTCGCCAAGGAACTTCTTCAGGCGACCCTCGACCATCTTCTCAATGATGTCCTCCGGCTTGCCCGAATCCCGCGCCTGAGCCATGAGAAGCTCCTTCTCGGCGTTGCGGCGCTCTTCGGGCACATCCTCGGTCGACAGATGCGCGGGCGCCGAAGCGGCCACGTGCATCGCCAGATCGCGCAACAATTCGTCGTCGCCGCCGGAAACCGCAACCGCCGAGGCAATACGCGCGCCGTGCGAATATACGTCGATGCGGCCCTCGGCGGCATTGATGCGCTCGAAGCGGCGCACGGTGATCTTCTCCCCCAGCTTGGCGATCAGAGCGCGACGCTTGTCTTCGACGGTCTCGCCGCCCAGATACATGTCGCCCAATGCTTCAACGTCTGCCGGCTCCTTCTCCAGGACCAGCTTGGCGACTTCCTCGGCGAATTCGATGAACTCTTCGTTCTTGCCGACGAAATCGGTCTCGCAGTTCACTTCCACGAGCACCGCAGCGGTGTTGTCGGCCGACGTCGCGCTCGCGATACGGCCTTCGGCAGCCACGCGGCCAGCCTTCTTGTCAGCCTTGGCAAGGCCCTCGCGGCGCATGTTCTCGGCCGCAGCGTCGATGTCACCGTCGGTCGCCTGCAGCGCTTTCTTGCACTCCATCATGCCGGCGCCGGTGCGCTCGCGCAGTTCCTTGACTAGGGAGGCACTGATTGCCATGTCGATTCTCCAGAATTCGGTCGTTGTTAATCCGTCAACGAAACAGCCGGCCATGCCGGCTGTTTTCAGTGCCGGACGGCAGCCGGCCGACTCGCGTCGCGCCCGTGCCGTGCGGCTGCCAGGCCGGTGTTACTGATCGGCCTTCTTCGGATCGGACTCTCCCGGCTCTTCGGCCGGCACCGAGGCGACGTCGCCCAGCGATGCGGTCGCGCGCGGCTCGGTCTCGCCCTGCGATTCCTGGATGACCGTGTTCTGCGTCACCTTGCTCGCCTCTTGGGCCTCGGCCGGCTTGCCCGGCTCATGCGCCTGGCCTTCAGCCTGCGTCTCGACGATGTCCTGCTCTTCGCCCGAGAAATCGCCCTTGCTGCCGCGACCGGCCAGCACGGCGTCGGCGACCATCTCACTGTAGATACGGATCGCGCGGATGGCGTCGTCGTTGCCCGGGATGACCACGTCAATGCCTTCCGGCGAGCAGTTGGTATCGACCACGGCCACGACCGGGATGCCGAGCTTGCGGGCTTCGTCGATGGCGATCTTCTCGAAGCCGACATCAATGACGAACAGCGCGTCCGGCAGGCTGGTCATTTCCTTGATGCCGCCGATCGAGCGCTCGAGCTTGTCGCGTTCGCGATACAGATCGAGACCCTCGCGCTTGTTCAGCTTGCGGATCGAGCCGTCCTCGATCATCTGCTCGAGATCGTGCAGGCGCTGGATCGAGTTCTTGACCGTCTTGAAGTTGGTCAGCATGCCGCCGAGCCAGCGGTAGTTGACGAACGGCATGCCGGCGCGCTGCGCCTGCTTGCCGACCGCCTCGCGCGCGGCGCGCTTGGTACCCACGAACATGATGCTGCCGCCGTTGGCCGACAGACGGCTGATATAGTTGTACGCATCCCTGATCAGCGGCAGGGTCTGCTCAAGGTTAATGATATGAATCTTGTTGCGCTGGCCGAAGATGTACGGCGACATCTTCGGGTTCCAGTAACGCGTGCGGTGACCAAAATGCACGCCTGCTTCCAGCAGCTGACGCATGCTGACTTCGCTCATAGGTTTTCTCCGGGTTGAGCCTCCGCGAATCCCATGGAACAACCCCCACCCGAGTGGATAAGAGGCACCCTGAACCATGTGTCGATACGCGTGTGTATTTCGAAAACATGGGCGGCGGACAAACCGCCCAAACGCCGCGGATTGCCGCGAACGCGAGCGGTTTATACCATAGCGGCCCTTCACAGGCCACCGTCGCGCCCACGCGACGTTGTCATTCTGCCACCGGCAAGGATCGAACGCGATGAGCGCGACAATCAAGACGCCCGAGGAACAGGACAAGATGCGCGAGGCCGGACGGCTGGCCGCGCAGGTGCTGGACATGATCGGCCCTCACGTCAGACCGGGCGTGACCACCGACGAACTCAACGCCATCTGCCACGACTACATGGTGGATGAACTCGGCACCACGCCGGCCCCACTCAACTACAACGGTTTTCCGAAGTCGGTCTGCACCTCGATCAACCACGTGGTCTGTCACGGCATCCCGGGTGACAAGAAACTCAAGAAAGGCGACGCGGTCAATATTGACGTCACCCTGATCAAGGATGGTTTCCACGGTGACAGCTCGCGCATGTACTTCGCCGGCGAGCCATCGATCAAGGCGAAGCGCCTGTCGGATGTGGCCGAGAAAGCCATGTATATCGGCATCGACCAGGTCAAACCGGGCGCCACCCTCGGCGATATCGGCGCGGCGATCCAGCAATACGTGGAATCGGAGCGCTGTTCTGTGGTCCGCGAATACTGCGGCCATGGCATCGGCCGAGGCTTCCACGAGGAACCGCAGGTGCTCCACTACGGCAAGGCCGGCAGCGGCATGCAGCTGGAAGCCGGCATGACCTTCACCATCGAGCCCATGGTCAACGCGGGCAAGCGACATGTGAAGATGCTGCCCGACGGCTGGACCGTGGTGACCAAGGACCACTCACTTTCCGCGCAGTGGGAGCACACGATCCTGGTGACCGAAACCGGCGTCGAGATCCTCACGCCGAGCCAGCTTGTCGCCGACTGACATGTCTTCAAGCCTGCCCTCTGAAGAGCTGGAGTCGGTCGGACTGGCCGACTGGGAAGGTTTTATCGATCGCGTCTGGGCGCTCGACATCGGCGACGGACCATCCGTACGTGCCGCGCTCAAGGAAGGCCAGCGGCACATCGCGGAAGCCTTTCGCCATGGAGAGTCGATCACGCGGCTGGTGCGTGCCCGCTGCGAAGTGGTCGATGCGGTGCTGGTCCATGCGTGGCGCGAACTCGTGGCCACCGACAGTGCCTGCCTAGTCGCGGTCGGTGGCTACGGGCGCAACGAGCTGCTGCCCCAGTCGGATATCGATCTGCTGGTGCTCTATCAGCATAACCAGCTCGATGCCATCGGGCCGGCGCTCGAGGGTTTTTTCACCTATCTCTGGGATCTGGGACTCGAGATCGGCCATAGCGTACGTTCGCCCGCCGAATGCGCCGAACTGGCCGCGAGCGACATCACCATCATGACCAACCTGATGGAATCGCGCGTGCTGGTGGGCGATCCGGCGCTGTTCGCCCGCATGCGCGCCACGACCTCGGCCGAGCATGTCTGGTCGTCTGCCGATTTCTTCAACGCCAAGGTCGAGGAACAAGCCGTGCGCCATGCGCGCTACGATGAAACGGCCTATAAGCTCGAACCGAACGTGAAGGAATCGCCCGGCGGGCTGCGCGATATCCAGACCATCGCCTGGGTGGCCAAGCGACAGTTCGCGGCTCACACGTTGGACGGGTTGGTCGACTACGGTTTTCTGAGCCGTCGCGAGTTTTCCGAACTGCATCGTGGCCAGGCGTTTCTCTGGCGGGTGCGGTTCGCGCTGCACATGCTGACCGGGCGTAACGAGAACCGCCTCCTGTTCGACCATCAGATTCAGATTGCGCATCTGCTCGGCTACGACGACGCGGAAAACACCTTGGCGGTAGAGCGTTTCATGCAGCGCTATTATCGTAATATCAAAGCCTTATCTGCACTAAATGATGTGCTGCTTCAACTGTTCTCCGAAGCGATCCTGCATGCCACCGACGATGAACGCCCGAAACCGATCAACGATCGCTTCCAGGCGCGTCACGGCTTCATCGAGGTCATCCACGACAAGGTATTCGTGGAGACGCCCAGCGCGCTCCTCGAAATCTTCTATCTGATGGAGACCCGGCCGGGTCTGAATGGCGTCCGGGCGCGCACGCTGCGACTGATGCGCCGAGATCGCCGATTGATCGATGATAACTTCCGAAACTCAATACATTGCCGACGACTCTTCACCGAGATTCTACGCCAACGCAGTGGCGTGACACGTGCGCTGCGGCGGATGAATCGTTACGGGATTCTGGGCCGCTACCTGCCCAAGTTCGGGCAGATTATCGGTCGCATGCAGTACGACCTGTTCCATACCCTGACCGTGGACGAACACACGTTGTTCGTGATCCGCAACATGCGTCGGCTGGCGATCCCCCGCTTCAACGACGAAATGCCGTTCGCCAGCGACTTGATGCAGGGGCTCAACAAGCCTCAGATCATGTACATCGCTGGTCTCATGCACGATATCGCCAAGGGCCGTGGCGGCGATCATTCGGAGCTTGGCGCGGATGATGCGCGCGAGTTCTGCAAGGCGCACGGCATCTCGTCCGACGATACCGATCTGGTCTGCTGGCTGGTGCGCCGGCATCTGTTGATGTCGATGACGGCCCAGCGCCGCGATATCAACGATGTGCAGGTCGTCAACGAATTCGCCCGCGAAGTGGGCTCGCGCGAGCGCCTCGACCGCCTGTTCCTGCTCACCATCTGCGATATCCGCGCCACCAATCCGGACCTGTGGAATTCGTGGAAGGAAAGCCTGCTCACGGATCTGTACAACAACACACGACGCGCGCTCGAACGCGGCCTCGACGACCCGCTCGACCGCGACGAGCTGATCGCCGAAACACGCAGCGCGGCAGCTGCCATGCTCACTCGAGCGGGCGTGAACACGCCGCACTTCAAGAATCTCTGGTCACGCTTCGACCCGGAGTATTTCCTGCGCCACAGCCCCGACGAGATCGCCCGCCAGACCAAGGCCATCATCACGCATGGAGACGACCAGAACCCGCTGGTGTCGATTTCGGAGATCCCTGAACAAGGCACCACCCTGTTCGTCTACACACGCGACCGGGACTATCTGTTCGGCGTGACGACCGGCGTGCTCGCCCAGCTGGGCTTGTCGGTGCTGGATGCCCGCATCAACACAACCAGCGACGACTACACGCTGGATACGTACGTTATCGCCGAGAACGACGGCCATCCGGTCGAGGATGCCTACCGCCGCAGCGAGGTGGAATCCGCGCTGGTGCAGGCCATCGCCGACCCTGCGGTCGAAAGCATCGATGTGACCCGGCGCCAGGGACGACGCAACCAGTATTTCAACGTGCCCACGCAGATCTATTTCACGCAGGCGACCGAGCGCGATTGCACGGTGATGGAAATCATGACGGCCGACCGTCCGGGCCTGCTGTCGATCATCGGCGATGTCTTCCATCGCTGCGGCATCCTGCTGGAGACCGCCAAGATCGCGACCATCGGCGAGCGCGCCGAAGACGTGTTCTTCATCACAGATCGTCAGCAGACGGCGATTCGCGACGAGGACATCCTGCGCGAACTACGAACCGTGATGACGGCCGAGCTCGACCAATCCGATAGCTGAACGACGCAGCCGGAGCCAACGCGGCTTCGCGCGCCGGCCGTGCCGTGCCGTGCCGGCCGTCCAGCGGAGCATGGCCGGAGCTCAACTCAGGTCTGGATATAAGCCAGATGGGTCCGGGTGTATTCATACAGGCCGTGCTTGCCATCCGCGCCGCCGATGCCGGACTTGCCCGCGCCGGCGTGGAACCCCTGCATGGCCTCGAAATTCTCGCGGTTGACGTAGGTCTCGCCGTATTCCAGTTCGCGACAGGCCTTGAGCGCGGCGTTCAGATCGCGGGTGTAGACCGACGAGGTCAGGCCGTAATCGGAGTTGTTGGCGAGCGCGATCGCCTCGTCCAGATCGTCGATCACCTGGATCGGCAGCACTGGCCCGAAGATCTCGTCTTTCATCACATCCATGTCTGGCGTACAGGCCGCCAGCACAGTGGGTTCGTAGTGGAAGCCCTGGCCCAGATCCGCGACCTGGCCGCCGGTAAGCACTTGGGCGCCCGATTGGCGGGCGGATTCGACCATGGCCGCCACCTTGTCCAGACCTTCCTGGTTGATCAACGGCCCCATGTCGACGGATGAATCCGCGCCCGGATCGCCATAGGTGGTCGCCTTCATCGCCTCCACCATCTTGGCCTGGAAGGCGTCGGCCACGCTCCGCTGAACATACACGCGCTCGGCGCAGTTGCAGACCTGGCCGGTGTTGATCACACGAGAGTCCTTGATCGCCTTCACAGCCAGGTCGAGATCGGCATCGTCGAGCACGATCGCCGGCGCCTTGCCGCCGAGCTCGAGATTGACCTTGGTGATGTGGTCGGCCGCGTTGTGCATGATCGCCGAGCCGGTCGCCACACTGCCGGTGAAGCTGATCAGGTCGACATCACGATGCGCGGTCAGCGCGCTGCCCGTCGTCGCCCCGCCACCGGAGACCACATTGAACACGCCTCGCGGCAGATCGAGGGTATCGAGCAGCCTGGCGAACTCGAAGCAGTTATTGGGGGTCTCCTCGCTCGGCTTGATCACGATGGTATTGCCGGTGACCAGCGCCGGCGCCATCTTGCGGGCGATGAGGAAGAACGGAAAATTCCACGGCAGGATGCCAGCCACCACGCCGAGGGGCTTGCGAAACAGGAACATATGCTCGCCCGGGCGATCGCTTTCGATGATCTCGCCCTCGATGCGGCGCGCCCACTGGCCCATGTAATCCAGATATTCGGCGGTGAAGCTCACTTCCACTTCGGCCAGGCCGGCCACCTTGCCCTGCTCGGCCACGATGATGGCCGCCAGGTGATCCACGTTGTCGCGGATCTTGTCGGCGAGCTTATGCAGATAGCGCGCCCGCTCGATCGCTGGCCGCGCCGCCCAGGCTTTCTGAGCACTGCGGGCGGCTTCGACCGCGCGCTGGACGTCGTTGGCATCCGACTCAGGCACGCGCGACAGCAGCGCCCCGGTCGCCGGGTTGTGGTTCTCGCGGGTCTCACCGGACGCCGACGGTGCGAATACACCGCCGATATAGTTCTCGTAGCTTGTCACGTCGCTCATCTCCATCTCCTCGCTGGGTGAGTGCGGAGCGGCGCCCCGCGTCGGCTCAATAAGTACTGCGATCGGCGGCCGGCAGACCGCCGCGATGGCGTGCTGCGTTGGCATCGGCGGCGGTTTTCAGCATGACGACGTCGAGGCCGGTCGCAATGAAATCGAAACCGGCCTCGCGATACCGATTCGTATCGACCTCGGCCGGCGCCAGAATCCCCGCCGCTTTGCCGGCGGCCTGGGTCACGTCCAGCACGTGCGAAATCGAGGCTTGTACATCCGCATGGCCCGGATTGCCGACGTGGCCCATATTGGTCGACAAGTCGGCCGGGCCGACGAACACGGCATCGACGCCGTCGGTGTTGGCGATCGCCTCGACGTTGTCCACGCCGGTTTTCGACTCGACCTGCGTGATCAGACACAGCGAATCGTCGGCACGCGTGGCGTAATCGGCGACCGAGCCCCAGCGATCCGCTCGGATCACGCCGGCGCCCATGCCGCGAATGCCGGCCGGCGCATAGCGCATGGCAGCGACCAGCGCAGCCGCCTGCTCACCGGTTTCAACCATCGGCACCATCAGAGTGCGCGTGCCGATATCGAGCAGCTGCTTGATCAGCGCCGGATCGTGATTGACCGCGCGCACGATCGGCGCGGCCGGCCACGGCTCGATCGCGCGCAGCTGATCGAGGATAGTCACCACCGTATTCGGCGCATGTTCGCCGTCGATCAGCAGCCAATCGAAATCGGCGGTGGCGACGATCTCGGCCGTGTACGCGTTCGCAAGCCCAAGCCAGCAACCATAGAGCGGCGTATCAGCCGCTTTCGCGGCGAGCTTGAATTTGAAGACGTTGGCGGGAAGTTCCATGGCGTTGTCCGTGAACGTGACGTGGGTTACTGCAGATTGACGTATAGCCCGCCGTCGACCAAGAGCGCCGCCCCGGTGACATATTTCGCCAGATCCGAAGCCAGAAACACCGCCGGCCCGCCCATGTCGTCGGGCGCGCCCAGCCGGCCGAGCGGCGTACGCGAGATCATGGTGTCGCGCTTGCGCTCGTCTGCCAGATCCGCGCGGTTGATATCGGTTTCGATCGTGCCAGGCAGCAGCGCGTTGCAGCGGATGCCGTGCGGCCCGAGTGCGATCGCGGTGGACTGCATCAACGACAGCACTCCTGCCTTGGTGGGTGTGTAGTGGGTCTGCATACCGCCGCCGACCAGCGCCGATATGGAGCTGACCGCGATGATTGCCCCGCCGTCGCCCTGTTCGACCATCTGGTTGGCCGCGGCCTGCACGGCAAAGAATGCGCCGTTGAGGTTCACGTCCACGGTCTTGAGATAAGTCTCGCGCGGCATGTCGAGAAACGAATGAAACGGGCAGATGCCGGCGTTGTTGACGAAGACATCCAGCCGGCCGAAGGCGTTGACCGCGGTCTCGACCAGCACATCGCCGGTTTCCGGTTTTTCGGCCGACGCCGCGACCCAGGCAGATTTCACACCCCGCGCCTCGATCTCGGCGGCGGTGGCGACCAGCGTCTCGCGCTCGACGGCCGTGTCCTCGGCGCTGATCGCGACGTTCGCGCCGTGCTCGGCACACGCCAACGCGATGCCGCGGCCGATGCCGCGCGATCCGCCGGTCACGAAGATGTTCTTGTCCTTGAGCAGCATCAGGTCGTCTCCGGTATCGGCAAGCGGTAGAGCCGACGCGCGTTATCCTCGAACAGCGCCTGCTTTTCGTTGGCCCTGGCGTCCGCCACCACGCCAGCATAGGCATGCCAGATCACGTCATAATCGGCATAAAGCCCGTCCACCGGATAATTCGAGGCGAACAGACAGCGTTCGACGCCGAAGGCATCGATGGCCTCCAGAATCAGCGGGCGAATCGAACCGAGCGTCCAGTCGTGATCGAGCATGCCGAAGCCGGACAGCTTGATCGTCACGTTGGGCAGACCCGCCAGCCGCCGCAGTCCATCCCGCCAGGCCCGCCAGCCGACAACGCTGGCGCGGTCGACATACATGCCGGCGTGGTTGAGCACGAATGGGACATCCGGATGCTCGGCCGCCAGCAGCGCCGCAGCCGGCATCTGATCCGGATAGATCTGCAGATCGAACGACAGGCCGAACTCGGCCAGCAGCGCGAAATTCGCCCGCCAGGCCGGTTCGCGCATGTAGTGACGCCCGACATAGTCGAACAGCGGATCGGCATGCACGTTCAGGATCTGGCGTACACCGCGCACGCGATCGCTGGCGGCGATCTGGCGCTCGAGCACATCGCGTGCGTCGGGTTTCGAGAGATCGGCACCAATCACGAGCCCCGTGGGCAGATCGCCCGCGCCATCCGAGCCCGGCAGACTGGCGAGCCATTCGGTCTCGCGTACCGGATCGATGGCATCGGCCTCGATATGCACCGCCGCCACGATCTCGATATCGCCAGCCGCGGTGCACAGATCGGTCGGGCCGAAGTCGTGCGCCATCGGCGCATAGTCGCCGAGCAGGTTCGGCTGCGGGTTCTCCAGCCACGGCTGGTTGCCGAGAGCCAGTCGCCAGAAATGCACATGGGGATCAACGACTCGCATCATCGCCCTCCTCGGTCAGCGTGAACACCGGCGCAACCGGCACTTCGACCGGCGCGTCGTCGGGTCGGGTTTTCATGATGTCGACCATGGGCCCACCAAAGCGGCATCAGCTCGCGTCCCGGCAAGGCGTCTACGGCGTGCGCCTCGGCCACATCCATGAACGCGAACAGCTGTCTTCATTGCAGAAATCCGGTAGCCGAGGATACCAGCTCGCGCGAAGCTGGCCCGTTCCGGCCAGATCTCGTCTGGCAACGCCGGCACTCAGCGACCTGCCCGACTGGATTCGCTGCATCTCGAAGGCACGCACTCAGCATTTAATGCTCGTAGGGCCGCGCCAGATCGGCATCGGCCGCAATCGACACGCCAAAGCCCGGCTTGTCGAGCGCGGACGCCTTGATGCGCCCGTTCTCCGGCACCGGCTCGCCTTCCAGCAGCGGCGTGAACATGGGCACGACCTGGTCCGCCTCCGGGGCCATCATCAGAAATTCCGAGAACGGGCTGTTATGCCGCGTGATCACGAAGTGATAGCTGTACACCGACGAGCCGTGCGGAATCACCAGCTTCTGATGGGCGTCGGCCAGCGCCGAGATCTTGATCAGCTCGGTGACGCCGCCGCACCAGCCGACATCCGGCTGGATCACGTCGCAGCATTCCATCTCCAGCAGCATGCGAAAGCCCCAGCGGGTGGCCTCGTGCTCGCCGGTGTTGACCCACATGCCGGGCGGCATGTTGCGGCGCAGTTCGGCATAGCCCCAGTAGTCGTCCGGCGGCAGCGCCTCCTCGATCCACTTCAGGCCGTATTCGGCCGCGCCGTGCGCCAGGCGGGTGGCGTATTCGACGTCCAGGCTCATCCAGCAATCGAACATCAGCCAGAAGTCGTCGCCGACGCGATCGCGCATGTCGGCGAGCTGGTCGAGATTGGCCTTCAGGCCGGCATCGAATTCCGCCGGGCTGTGCTTGAGCGGCAGCTTGCCGCCGATGAAGCCCATGTCCTTGGCCAGATCCGGCCGCGCGCCGGTGGCATAGAAGATCAGCTCGTCGCGCACCGGGCCGCCGAGCATGGCGTGCACCGGCTCGTCGCGTACCTTGCCGAGCAGATCCCAGAGCGCCAGATCCACGCCGGAGATCGTGTTCAGCACGATGCCCTTGCGGCCATAGAACAGCGTGGCGTGGAACATCTGGTCCCACATCAGTTCGATGTCGGTGACCTTCTGGCCTTCGATGAAGCGCGCCAGATGCTTTTCCACGATAAAGGCGCCGAGCTCGCCCGCCGTGGTCACGCCAAAGCCGACGGTGCCGTCCGAGGCCTCGACCTCGACCACCAGCGTGCCCAGCACGTTCAGGCCGAAGCTGCGGCGCTTGGCGCGGTATGCCGGATACTTGCTCATCGGCGTGGCGATCTGGCTGTCGATCCAGTGGCCTTCGCCCTGATCGTGATAGTCGGCCCCGCCACCGCGCACCGTATAGGCGCGCATCTGTTTGATCGTCGGCATCGCCATCGTCGAGCTCCCGTTTACGCCAGCCGCGTCTTGCATCGACTACTGGAATAACAGTCGGTCGGAACACGCGACCAATACCGCTCAGATCAAATCCGATACGTTTTTGTTATCGTATATCTAAAACCCACGAGGCTTCGGGCTTTTACGAGGATCAGTTCGCGATATGCCGCTTGGCGAGCCGATTCGACCAATGTCGAACACATCGCCTATTCGATAGCATTAAGGTATTAAAAATATCCGCGCCCGAGAGGTTGATCGCATGGCCCTGGTTTCCCGTACCACGCTGCTCAACCGATTGCGCTACAAACACCTGCTGCTGATTCGCCTGCTCGATGAACGCCGCAACCTGCATCGCGTGGCCGAGGCGATGAATATCTCGCAGCCCGCCGCCACCCGCATGCTGCGCGAGATCGAGACCACCTTCGACAGCCAGCTGTTCACCCGCGATGCCAAGGGCGTGACGCCGACCCGCCTCGGCGCCGTGCTGGTGTCGTTCGCGCATAATGCGCTCACGCGGCTGGACCGCTGCGCCGAGGAGCTGCAGCGCTACCGTACCGGCGACGGCGGCGAGCTGGCGGTGGGCGCCATCATGGGCGCCGCACCCGATCTCGTCGCCCAGGCCGTGATCGAGATGAAACAGGACCGGCCGCTGCTGCGCATCCGGTTGATGGGCGAGACCAGCGATCAACTTCTGGATCTGCTCTCGCGCAGCCAGATCGACATGGCGATCGCTCGCTTCTCGGCCGCGCTCCAGCACAACGAGTTCGACTTCGAGCCGCTGGGCAACGAACGGATGATCGCCGTGGTTCGCCGCGACCATGCGCTCGTCGGCCAACCGACGCCGCAGCTCGCGACGCTGCTCGAAGACTGGCCCTGGCTGCTCCAGCCGGTGGAGACACCGGCGCGCCAGGCGCTGGAAAAAGAGCTCGAACAACGCGGGCTGGTCTCGCCGCGCGACGTGGTTGAATGCGGCTCGATATTCGCCGCACTCCAACTGGTCAAACGCAGCGATGCCATTCTCGTGATGGCCGAATCGGTGGTCCGGGATTATCTTGATTTCGGCGTGCTCACGGCGCTCCCGATCTCGCTCGGCGAGGCGCTGGCACCGTTTGGCATCCTCACCCGTCGCGGCGAGCGGCTGAGCGAAGCCGGGCACCAGTTCGCCGCCGTGGTTCGCCGTCATGCCGCCTCACGCGCGCCGGCAGCCCCTGTGCCGGAATAGCCGGCGCTGCGGCGGGCGATCATTCCGCGTTAAACTCCCGCGCCTTAGTTGCACCTGTGAGCGGAAAGAGCATGGCCGAAATACAGCAGATCATCGAAGACGCCTTCGACAACCGCGACCAACTGTCGCCCTCTTCGGCCGACCCGGCCATCATCGAGGCCGTCGAATCCGCGCTGGCCATGCTCGATGACGGCTCGGCCCGTGTCGCCGAACCCACCGCCGACGGCTGGCAGGTCAACGAATGGCTCAAGAAAGCCGTACTCGTGTCGTTCCGCCTGCGCGACAACGTGGCGATCGACGGCGGCCATACGCAGTATTTCGACAAGGTACCCTCGAAATACGCCGACTACGACGACGCCGCCTTCAGGAAACAGGGCGCGCGCATCGTGCCGCCGGCCATGGTGCGCCGCGGCGCGCATATCGCGCCCAATGCGGTAGTCATGCCGAGCTACGTGAATATCGGCGCCTATGTCGGCGCCGGCACGATGATCGATACCTGGGCCACGGTCGGCTCCTGCGCCCAGGTCGGTGAAGGCGTGCATTTGTCCGGCGGCGCCGGCCTTGGCGGCGTGCTGGAACCGCTCCAGGCCGCGCCGACCATCATCGAGGATGGCTGCTTCATCGGCGCGCGCTCCGAGATCGTAGAAGGCGTGCGCGTCGGCAAGGGCGCGGTGATCTCGATGGGCGTGTTCATCGGCGCCTCCACGCCGATCTACGACCGCGAAGCCGACAAGATCATCCACGGCGAAGTGCCGGCCGGCTCGGTGGTCGTCGCCGGCAGCCTGCCGCGCGACAACGGGCGTTATTCGCATCAACGCCGCCATCATCGTGAAGAAAGTGGATGAATCGACCCGCGCCAAGGTCGGCGTCAACGAACTGCTGCGCAACGTCGAATAATGATCACGCTGTACGGCATCAATACCTGCGACACCTGCCGCCGCGCCCGCCAATGGCTGGATTCGGCCGGGCGTGGATTATCGCTGGGTGGACGTGCGTGAAGACGGCATCACGCGCGAACGCCTGGAAGCCTGGCGTGATGCGCTGGGCGACGCGGCGCTGCTCAACAAGCGCAGCAAGACCTGGCGCGATTTCGATGCCGACCAGCGCGCAGCCGCCGAGGCCGATCCGATTCCGGTGCTGCTCGAGCATCCCACGCTGATCAAGCGGCCGATTCTGGAAACCGATGGCGATACCCTCGCCGGCTTTTCCGACACGCGCTACGCCAGCGCGCTCGGAATCGGCGGGCACTGATGGCGGATAACGCCCCGGCCCTCGAACTCGCCCGCGCCCTGATCCGCCGCCCGTCGGTCACGCCCGAAGATGCTGGCTGCCAGGACTTGATCGCCGAGCGGCTCGAGGCCGCCGGCTTTGCGGTCGATCGCCTGCGCTTCGGCGCGGTCGACAACCTGTGGGCGGTGGCCGGTGAATCCGGGCCGCTGCTCTGCCTTGCCGGGCATACCGATGTCGTGCCCGCCGGGCCGGCCGAACAGTGGTCGCTACGATCCGTTCGCCGCCAAGATCGTCGACGGGCATACTGTACGGCCGTGGCGCAGCCGACATGAAATCCAGCGTCGCCGCCATGGTCTGTGCGGCGGAGCGTTTTCGTGCGAACACCCGCGCCACGCAGGTCGGCTCGCGTTTTTATTGACCAGCGACGAGGAAGGCCCGGCGATCGAAGGCACGAAAGCCGTGATGCGCTGGCTCGAGGCGCGCGGCGAGCACATCGATTACTGTCTGCTGGGCGAACCTTCCAGTAGCCGCGAACTGGCCGACACGATCAAGAACGGGCGTCGCGGCAGCCTGAACGCGCGTCATTCGCGTACGCGGGCCGGCAGGGCCATGTAGCCTATCCGCAGCGTGCCGACAACGCACTGCACCGGCTGATCGGCCTGCTGCACGACCTGACCACGCATCGCTGGGACGACGGCGATGCCTTCTTTCCGCCGACGTCGTTCCAGGTCTCGAATCTTCGGGCCGGCACCGGGGCCGAGAACATGATTCCCGGCGAAGCGGACGCCGTATTCAACTGGCGCTTCTCGCCCTTGCAGAGCGCCGAATCGATCCAGGCGGTCGTGGGCGATTACTGTGGTCGCCACGGCATCGATCCGGACGCGATCGAATGGCGCCTGTCGGGCGAGCCGTTCATCACCGAAGGGGGCGCGTTGGTCGATGCCGCGCGGCGCGCGATCCGCGACGCATTGCGGGCATGAGCGTCGACGCTCTCGACCGCCGGCGGCACCTCGGACGGCCGCTTCATCGCGCCAACCGGCGCCGAAGTGATCGAACTCGGACCGCTGAACGCCTCGATCCACCAGATCGACGAGCATATCGAGGCGGCCCATGTAGACCAGCTGGCGGGTATCTATCATGCGCTGATCGAGGAACTGCTCCGCAATTAGAGCCTATTCCAAGTCTCTTGATGACCGCGGGCTGCCAGAAGCTCGATCAGACCGTCGATAACGGCGTCGATCGAAGCCCGGCCATGGCCGGCCGCCCCAGCGCATCGCCCCGCTCGCCCGCGGCCTCGAGCGCGGCCCGCCACTCGTCGAGCTTCTGGTCGGCGTGGCAATAACCGCGATACACCACGTCATCGAGCGAGTCCCAGTCGAACATGCCGATGCCCTCGACCGGCATGTGCAGCGCCAGATCGGCACGGGCATCGATCTCCCGGCGTTCGCGATCGCTGGACAGCGTGGCGGTGTGAAACAGGATGCGGAACATATTCAGGTGTCGTCCGGCCGCGCCCAGTGAAAGCAGCGAGGTCGTCGGTGAATCGTCGGCCATTTCCACCGTGAGCGTCGACTCGCTGCTGACGTCCGAGACGATCACGTGCCCGCGCCCCATCTCGGCCATGGTGTCGAAGGGAATGGCGTTGAGCAGCCCGCCGTCCACCAACAACTCGCCGCGATGCACGGTCGGCGGCGCGATGCCCGGTACGGCCATGCTCGCGGCGACCCAGGTGGCGAGTTCCCCTTCATCGTGAACGACAGGCAGGCTGCGCGACAGGTTGGTCGACAGGCAGTAGAACGGGATATCCAGGTTCTCGATCAGCCGGTCGCCAAAGATGGCACCCAGCTGGCGACGGAATTTCTCCGCCGTGATCAACGAGATACGCGATAGCGAATAGTCATTGAGATACTTGCCGGTGACAAACGTCTCGCGCAGGCGCGCCAGCATCGCGGTCGCGTCGTCCCCCATGGCGATCATGCCGGCAATCAGCGCGCCCATGCTGGTCCCGCCCACCGCGTCGATCGGGATGTTCTTTTCGTGCATCGCCCGAACAAGGCCCACATGCGCAAAGCCACGCGCGCCGCCGCCGCCGAGCACCAGGCAATTCGCCCGACCCGAGACCAGGCGCGCAACCCGCGCCATCTGCGCCGGCGGATAATCCCGCGCGACCCGGTGGTGAAAACTCGCGCGTGCCACCCGGCGCCATCCGAGCGCGGAATGCTCGTCGTTCTCGCCGTACAGCAGCACGACCTCCATCGGCGCACGCAGCGCCTGTTCCCCCAACCAGGCGAGATTGCGGGAGAGGAACGGTCGCTGCTCGCCATAAGCAACGATCAGTACGCGATCGGCCTGGCGCAGCCCACGGCGTGTCCAGGCGTCGGGCTCTGCGCTGCCCTGATAGATCAGATAGCGATAACGGTCCTCGAGCTGCGTCAGCCAGCGAGTGAGCGCCCGGTGCGATTCACCCGCGCCGAGATCGGCCTCGGCCGTTCCGGCACCCAGCGCCGTATCGACGCGCGATGCATCGATGCGCAACGTTGGCGCGTATGCAGCGAGCGCGCTCGACAACGCGCGCGAGAAACCCGCCACGTCGACGCCCGGATGCGCTGGCACCACGGCGTAGGTCCGCCCACTCTGCACGCTGTCTCGGCTGGCCATCGGTGACATGTCGCTCAGACGATCCGCGATCAGCCGGGTCACCTGCAGCATCGCCTGCGGGTGACGTGTGACCAGCGATTCGAACTGCGCCCGCGAGATGCGCAGCAGCTGCGTGTCGCGCATGGCCAGACCATCGGCGGAATGCTTCTGCTCGCGGATGATGGAGATCTCGCCGACCATCTCGCCTGCACCGAGCTCGCCCATGTGCATCGACGGGCCGTCATCGCGCGGCCGAACCACGCGAATCCGACCGCTGACAATCACGTACAGCGCGTCGCTATTGTCGCCTGCGCGAAACAGGTACTCCCCACCTCCGATCTCGACCCATTCCGCCCGCGCGGCAATGGTACGCAGCGCGCGTCGATCAAGGTCCCGAAACAGCGGATTGGCGCGCAATATGGCCTGGGTATCCATGGCCTTCAGTGTATCGCCTGCGCTCAAGCTCTGGGAGTACGCGTAAAAAAGCCCGGATCAATCACGGTCCGGGCTTTCCCTCCATGCGTTACATCGATGTCAGGCCGCGCCTTCCATCTCGGCGTTGTACTCGCCTCGCACAGCCGCGCTGTTATTGCGAGCGCGTTTGAGATACGCCTGCTGCGCCGCCGGCACGTTGGCTGCCTGTCCGCCCCAAGCCTTGAGCGCGGGTGATTGCAGGGCCCGACCGAAGGAGAACGACAGCGGCCAGGGATGCGGGCCAAGTCGGTTCATCGCGTCGAGATGGGCGGTTGCATCCTCGTCATCCTGACCACCGGACAGGAAAACAATGCCCGGCACGGCGGCGGGAACGCAGCGGCGGAAACAGCGGAGCGTTGCCTTCGCAACTTCATCGATACCGGCCTGTTGTGGACAATATTTGCCGGATACCACCATATTCGGTTTGAGCAGCATGCCTTCGAGCAGCACGTTCTGACGCTTGAGTTCGGCGAACACCGCATCGAGCACCGCCGCCGTCACCTCTTCACAGCGCTCGATGGAATGCTTGGCATTCATCAGCACTTCCGGCTCCACGATCGGCACGATACCGGCTTCCTGGCACAGTGCGGCGTAACGCGCCAGCGCATGCGCGTTGACATGAATGCAGTAGTCAGTTGGCCGGTCTTCCGCAATATCGATCACGCCGCGCCACTTGGCAAAGCGCGCCCCAGCTTCAGCATATGCGGCCAGGCGCTCGCGCAGACCGTCCAGCCCTTCGGTGACCGTTTCTTCGGGACTGCCGGACAGCGGCTTGGCGCCCTGATCCACCTTGATGCCCGGAATCACGCCCTTGTCCGCCAGCAAGTGAGGAAACGGCGTGCCGTCGTCCGCTTTCTGAAACAGCGTCTCCTCGAACAGGATCACGCCGCTGATGAATTCTTCCGCGCCGGCGGTCGTGAACAGCAGATTGCGGTAAGCCTGTCGGTTCTGTTCCGTCGATTCGACGCCGATACTGTCGAGTCGCTTCTTGATGGTGCCAGTCGACTCGTCGGCGGCAAGAATACCCTTGCCGGGCGTCATCAAGGATCGGGCCGTATTGATCAAGACCTGGTGCTGCATTGCGCTCTCTCCTCCATAGTAGTGATAACGGTGGTGACGCGGCGCGCTCCCGGCCGCGCCCCGAATACGCGCAATTTTCTGTATGGCGGAGAGGGTGGGATTCGAACCCACGAGGGGCTTGCACCCCTGCCGGTTTTCAAGACCGGTGCATTCAACCGCTCTGCCACCTCTCCTGAAATCTATGGCCCGTTGGCTTAATCGCCGGTGACCCGCGCATTCGCGGGCCAGCCAGCGCATCACTGCGGTATTTTCGAGGCGCAGTATGCCGGCATGCAACCCTTGCTGCCAGCGCTTTCCCGTGGTCACGGTTCCATCGCCCAGCAGCCCGCAGAGCAGCCGTTGTCCGATTCGCGCGCTTTCTTTATACTCCGCGCCTCGCAAGTTTCGCCGGGGTAGCTCAGTCGGTAGAGCAACTGATTCGTAATTAGTAGGTCGGAGGTTCGATTCCTCTTCCCGGCACCATATTCCGATCGAGGCCCCTGTTTTTTACAGGGGCTTTTTTATATGTGACGTGAATATGACGCCCTAGCGATTTCTGACGGGCGCCATTCCAACCGTGGTGATGATGCCTTTCCTAAAATTGGTCGCTATTGCAACCCTGCATGCCGCATGCTGAGACTAGACTCAAATGCGGGGGGGACATGCGGGGGATATTGATCGCGGCGCTCATCGGGCTGATGCTCGCCGGCTGCAATTCAGGCTCTTGGTATAACGCCAAGTTCAAATCCAGGGATCAGGCCGAGCGGCGCATCGCGTACGACAGTAGCAAAGTGTCGCGCCACCACGAAGGCCGACAAACGCAGGATGTTCCTACGCTGTATGAATCGTCAAGGCTGGGCGCATAGCAGAGCGGATGCGGTCCGGCTGGCCAAGCGCTCCTGACCAAATCTAGGACGTTGCCCATGCTTCATGCGGTCAACGCCGCCCAGCGCTGGCTCAGCGGCCACCGGCTCGAGTTCGGAGCGATGGCCTATATCGGGGTATTTGTCGCGTTGACGTTCATCGGGATCTTCAATGGCGCCGCGCGCCAAGATCACCGCGATCTGTTCACGGTCGCCTGGGCGCTACTGTTCGTGTGAACTCGGCGATACAATAGATGCACGGCCCGATCATGATTGTCGCGGATGCTCGTCGCAGCCTCTACGTCCAATGCCGCACCATCTTTGCGCGTGCCATAGCCGCCGGCACTGGCCGTCGGCCGCCGCAGCAGGGCGATCTCGTTCAATAAGCAATGCACTGATGTCGGCATAGCTACCGAAGAACTGCTGAGTGAGCTCCCACAGACTACCGGTGGCGAACTTCTGCCGCCGTGGGTCGCGCAGTGCGGCGTTGCTCACGCGCTTGAAGTAGTTGTCGCAGGCAGGGAACGACCTATCGAAATAGGTCAGATCGCCGCACTTATATGTGGCCCGAGGTCGCGTGGACGTCTCGTCTTCCCCGCGCCATAGAAAAGCCCTCGAGTCCATGACTCAGGAGCTTTTCGCTTGCGCAGCGCTCGCCGGTCGACTCTGGCAGCCATCCGTTCAACGCCTCATTGCCAACGCGCCGGTACGACTACCGCCTCTTCGTCCGCCGACCGATAGGCCGCATCAACCAGCGCCAAGGTATTGAAATTGTCGCGCCCGCAGGTTGGCGCCTCGCCGCCACTACGGCACCGGTCGATCCAATCTTCCTGTAGGGCGAGCACGCTCTGCTGAATGACGCGCCATGGCGCTTCGCTCCAGCTCGGCCAGTGGGGCGTTACGTCCTCGATCGTCGCGCCGCCGTCGGGCGCATGGATTGTGAGTCGAAAGTTGGCGGATAAGCGCAGCGAACCGCGATCGCCATCGACTTCGATCAGGCTCTGCGGGAAGGGATCGTTGGCGAGTGTGGTGGCGTAGCTGCAATCGACCACCGACACACAGCCGCACTCGTGTCGCAGCATCATTGTCGCGGTGTCTTCGCCCCGGATTTTCAGATTCACGCGTCCGGTTTCACAGGACAGGCGCTCGACATCTCCGAACAAGGCTCGCGCCATGTCGAGCGTGTGAATGCCGAGATCCTGGATGATGAAACGCGGTAAGTCGGCCAGATAGGGCTGGTTGGCGAATACGTCGAATCCGCTACGATAACTGATGCGGCCGAAGAACGGCCGGCCAATGCGCCCCTGGGCGATCAGCTCGGCCACCCGGCGCACCGCGTGCTGCCAGCGAAAGTTCTCGTGCACGGTCAGCGAGACACCGCGCTCGCGGCAGGTTTCGATCAGTCGGCGGGCGGTTTCCAGCGATCCGGCGAACGGCTTCTGACAGATGACGTCGGCGCCGTAGCGCGCGGCGGCGGTCACCAACATCTCATGGGCGGGCGTGGGCGCGGCGATATCGACGAAATCCACCGCCATTTGTGTCAGCAGCGTTTCGATATCGTCGAAGCGATGCTCGATGCCGAAGGTGTCGCCGAAAGCCGACAGCCGTCCGGCGTCGCGATCGCACAGGGCGACAATCTCGGCCCCGGGAAGGTCCTGCCAGGCCCGCATCTGATTGGCCGCGAAGAAACCGCAGCCAACCAGTGCGCCTCGCAGCACCGTCGTGTCGTTCGAATATTGAGCGTCATTCATGGCAATGTCCGGCGGCCGATGATCGGTGGAGCGAATATACGTCATCGCGAAGAGATTATGTCATCATACCAATGAAGCAGTGCCGACACGCATCGCAGCCCGTATCGTGAGTTTCACGATCAATCAGCCGGAGCCCTTCATGTCTGTTTCCGAAGGCGCGCGGGTTCGGCGTGTCGGCACGCCGAACCTCGAACCCGCGCGCGCGCACCATGTGGCGGGTCCCGTACGCTTCACGTGGCAGAGCGGCGCCATTCGCCATCTTTCGGTCGACGGCGTCGAAGTGCTGCGCGGCATCGGCGCCGTGATTCGCGATGACAACTGGGGTACGTATGCGCTCCTCGCCGAAATGGATGCAACGCATCCGAGCGGCGACGCGATCGAGTTCATCTACCGCGCTCGGGTCTCGCCTGACAGCGATGGCCCCGATGAATCGCCGCTCTCGCTCGAACTGCATACCCGAATCGACGAAGCAGGGCTGGACGTACGCCTATCCATGACCGCCTGCGAACGCTTCGTGACCTGTCGCAGTGGCCTGAGCGTGCTGCTGCCGCTGGTCGGCGTGGTCGGCAATGCGGTCGAGGTCGACGCATTCCGACGGGCATGACGAGACGGGCTATTTCCCACGCCATATCAGCCCGGGCCAACCATTTTTCGATATCCGGGGGCTTTCGTTTGCGCCGACGCGGCAGCGGACCATCGACCTGTACTTCGAAGGAGACGTATTCGAGATGGAGGACCAGCGCAACTGGTCGGATGCGTCGTTCAAGATCTACAACCGCCCGCTTGCCCTGCCCTCGCCGTACCGCATCGAAGCCGGCGAAACAGTCTCACAGCGGGTGCGACTGCAATGGCCTAACGCAGAGAGAGCACTGCAATGAAGCATATCGCCATCACGCCGCGCTTGCTCGAAACCCATGTGCCGAATCTCGGCGTCGGGCTATGGGCCGCACATGCCCCAGGTAACGACACGCTCGCAGCCCAACTCGATGCGCTCGGACCGGGCCATGTCGATCTACTCGTCGATATTCGGATTGACGATGAACTCGACACGCTCGCGCGCTTGCTCGCGCTCCTCCGGCCGCGTGAGTCCCCATTGTGGTTGTATCTGATCTGCGACGACGATGCGCCGAAGCTCGGGCTCGCACGACTGGCCGAGATACTGCGGACCGAAGCCAAGGGCATTTCGGGCGCATTGCTCACACCGGCGGCGTATCTCAACAGCTATCAGCCGGATGGCGAATGGCCGAGCACGACCACGCCGGCCCAACTGATCAAACAAGCCCGGCAATACTGGCCAAACCTTCTGATCGGCGGCGGCTTTCCCACTTATTTCACCGAGCTCAATCGTTGTCGACCGAACCCGTCGACGATCGATTTTCTGACCCATGCGACCTCGCCGATCGTGCATGCGGCTGACGACGTGTCGGTGATGGAAACGCTGGAAAGCCTGCCCTTCATCTTCGAATCGGCGCGCGCGATCGCGCCGGGCCGGCCCTACCGGATGACGACCAGCGCGGTCGGCGCCTGGACGAACCCTTACGGCCATGTCGCTCACCCCGAACGCGAACCGCGAACGCGTCACGCTCAGTGACAACGACCCGCGACAACACGCCCTGTTCGCAGCTGCCTGGTCACTCGGGTATCTAGGCAAGTCGATCGGGCGTGTCGACGCGCTCACGTTGTCGTCGATCGGCCATCCGTTTCCAATCGCGGGACCGACAGCGCGCTACCCCATTTTCGATGCCCTGCGCGGCCTGAATGCCGGCGCCGGCCGGCCTGCGATCGGCGTGACCGAACCCGTGAAGGGCTTGGCGGCCCTCGGTTGGCAAACCGACGACGAGCGCGGCGAATTCTGGCTGGCCAACGTCACCGACGAACCGTGCGCGGTCACCGTCGCCGGCACGCGCTGTGCCGCCGTACTGGACGAGCATGCCGATTCGAGCGCGTCGGCGCTGCGCGACTGGCGGCTCGATCGACTCTCGTCCTGGAACGAGTCGCCGCTGACACTTGCCCCGTATGCCACCGCTCGCCTGGAGATCGCCCTCGCCGAACCGCTCGTGCATTCGACTTAAGCCGAATTGCTCCATCTTTATGGTATACTCATCATACCAAAATAACTCACGGCCCTTGTGGCCGGGTAGCCCGAGTCGATAAGCCATGGCCGACACGACCGACGCCAGGACACTGGAACAGCGCACCATCCAAAAGGTCGCCCGGCTACTGATGCCGTTCACGGCATGGGCAGGCTTCGTGAATCCGCGTGACCGTTTCGCGACTTCCTTCGCAGCCACGCCAAATTTCCGGACCTTGCCGACACAGGATCTTTCGGGCTCGGCCACCGCGGTGGGGCTGACTATCGTCAACACACTGGACAATATCGGCAGCTTTTCTTCGGGCTACGTGAGTGGTCGGCTGCGTTGCACCGCTGCTCGCGGCGGGCTCCCATATGCCGGGACCAGCGCGCCTGATGTTCTGCGTGCCCCCGCCCGAGGCCAAAACAACGCATGCCGCGCCCACTGCCTCCGCGCGTGCCAACTGATCATTCGCAACGAGCTGCCATGGATATCGGACTGAGCACCTACGCCTTCATCTGGCGCGGATCACAACGCATGGCATCGCCCATGACGCTGGTCGACATGATGGATGAAACCGTCGCCCTCGGCGGCGGCGTGTTCCAGATCTGCGACTACCCTGCCATCGCGGCGTACTCCGACACAGAACTCGACAATCTCGCGGACCACGCCGCGCAGCGCAATCTGACGCTGGAACTTGGCACGCGCGGCATCGGGCCGACCAAACTCGCGCGTTATCTGGATATTGCGGCGCGACTGGATGTGCGCGTGCTGCGTTCCATGTTCAACGACGCCGAAACCCGACCCTCTCCGGATCAGGCCGAAGCCTGGCTGCGCGCCTTCATTCCCCGGCTCGAACGCCAGGACGTGACCCTGGCGCTGGAAACCTACGAACAGGTCCCTGTGGATACGCTGGTGGCGACCGTCGCCGCGCTCGATAGCCCCTACGTGGGCATCTGCCTCGACCCCGGCAATTGTGTGGCCGCGCTCGAAATGCCCACCTCGGTCATCGAACGCACGGCGCCCTACGTCAAGAACCTCCATATCAAGGACTTCAAGTTCACGCGGGCCGACGGTTGGGTGGGCTTTCGCCTTCTCGGCTGTCCGCTCGGCGAGGGGCTGCTCGATCTGGACGACATGCTCGCCCGCGTGGCGCCAGGCGAACGCCATATCAGTTGCATCGTCGAACACTGGCTCGACTGGCAGGACAACACCGGGACCACGGCCGCCGTCGAGGCGGCCTGGACCCGGCACAGCATGGATATTCTCAGGAGTCTTCAATCATGACCGATTATCAAACCCTCGCCCTGGTCGGCGCCGGCGGCAAGATGGGCATGCGCATCGGCGCGAACCTGGCGCGCTCCGACTATACGGTGCACTACTGTGAGAACGCGCCGGCTGGGCGCGAACGCCTGGCTGCCGAGGGCCGTCAGCCCAGCGATATCCACGACGTCATCGCTGCGTGCGATCTGGTGATTCTGGCGGTGCCGGATATCGCCCTGGCGGACGTCAGCCGCGATCTGGTGCCGCGCATGCGGATCGGCGCGACGCTACTCACACTCGATCCGGCCGCGGCCTATGCCAACGTGCTGCATCAGCGCGACGATATCCAGTACGCCGTGGCCCATCCCTGTCATCCATCGGTGTTTCTCGAGCGTCGCACCGATGCCGAATACGCTGACGCCTTCGGCGGCGCCGCGGCCACGCAGTCGGTCGCCGCCGCGTTCGACGACGGCAGTGATGCAGACAAGGACGCGCTGGAGCCCGTGGTTCGCATCATGTACGGCCCGGTCGATACCGTGCATTGGGTCACCGTCACCCAGCTGGCCTACCTGGAACCGACGCTAGTCGAGACCGTGACCTGCATGCTCGGCACGTTCATGAAGGAAGCGCTGGACGAGACGGTGGAACGTACCGGCATGCCCCGCCGCGCAGCCGAGGCCATGCTCTACGGCCATATCCAGATCGCACTGGCCGTCGCTTTCAAGAGCACCAACCCGTTCTCGGATGCCTGCATGGTCGCCATGGCCTATGGCCGCGACGCGATCATCAAACCAGACTGGCAGAAGATCTTCGACCAGCGCGAGCTCGACAAGGTCATCGCCCGCATGCTCAAGATCGACCGCGTGAACCGCCCCGAAGCCGAGTAGTTCGCAAGACGACAGAAAAGCCCGGCACGGTCTCCGCCTGCCGGGCTTTTTTAGCTTACGTCAGGAATGGGCTCAGGCAGCCGAATCATGCGCTCGCCTTCGTCCATGCGCGCGCGATACAGATCGCTGGCCCGCGTGAGGTGATCGTGCATGGCGGCGGCGGCGCCATCGGCATCGCCCTCCGCCAGGCGCGCGGCGATGCTGTCGATGTTCGCTTACTGATACATCCTCGGCGCCCTTCGCACTGACGAGACCGATGTAGTAATCCTTCAGCCAGTGCAGCATCGCTCGCGTTGTTGCGGCGAAGATCGGGTTGTCCGACATCTCGGCGATGGCGTTGTGAAACGCCATGTCGGCGTCAATGAATCCGGGCGTGCCGGCCTGGGCGACCATTTCGTCGATGATCGCCTCCAGCGAGTCGATATCTTCGGCCGTGGCTTTCTCGGCCGCCATGCGGACCAGACCCGTCTCGAGAAACAGGCGCGCTTCCTTGAGATGATCGACATTGTCGGCCGAATCGGACAACAGAAAGCGCGCGGTGCGATCGAACTGGTTGATCATCGAATGCACCGTGACCTCGGTCACGCGGGCGCGTTCGCCGTGCGTGATCGCGATCAGGCCCATCGCGGCGAGCTGTTGCATGGCCTCCCGCACCGCCGGCCGGCCGACTTCGTACTCGCGCATCAATTCGCGCTCGGGTGGCAGCTGATCGCCGGCCTTGAAATGACCCGAGCGGATGCGCGTCAGCAGGCGTTCCAGCACTTCGTCGGATAGTTTGCGACGACGAATCGGAGTATTTCCGGGGTCGTTCATGGTCGTGGTGTTATCAATGCGGCGGCGCCGGCCAGTCTACATGATCGGCCGGCGCCTCATGATGCGGAACGAGGCCGTACGCGCCAGCGAACGGGCGCCGCGTCCTTTACCTCCTCAGTGCTTCTTCATGCCAAAGCCGCCCGGCAGCACGTCGCTCGCGTTCTTCTTGGTGATCAGCACGCAATCGACCGATTGTTTCTCCGGCAGACCGGTCTTGCCCTGGCGCAGCAGCGTATCGATCTGCTTGACCGCCATCCGTGCCATCTTGGCGGCTTGCTGCAGGGCGGTCGCCTTGATGTTGCCGCCGTTTTCGATCTGATCAATGACGTCCGGATTGCCGTCGATGCCCATCACGGGCACGTTCGTCATACCGGCGTTCTTCAGGGCCGCGGCCGCCCCGAGCGCCATCGTGTCGTTACCGGCCAGCACGCCGGCAATATCCGAATGCGCTTGGATGATCGACTGCATGACGTTGTAGCCCTTGGTCTGATCCCAGTCGGCGGACTGCTGGGCCACCATCTTCATCGTCGGGATCTGGTCCATGACGCTGTGAAAACCCTGCGAACGTACGTGGGCATTGGTGTCCGAGGGCTTGCCGAGCAACTCGACCCACTTGCCCTTGTAGCCCGTGGTCTTGGCGAAATACTGCGCCACCGAACTCGCGCACTGGAAGTTGTTGGACACGATTTGGGCATTGGCGACACCGTTGGCGTTGATCTCGCGGTCGATCAGAAACACCGGAATCCCGGCATCGCGGGCCCGCTTGACCGCGGCCACCGACGCATCCGAACCGGCGTTGTCCAGGATGATGGCGCTGGCGTTATCCGCAATCGCGTTCTGGATCATCTTGAGTTGTACTTCCGGATCGCCCTTGTGCACCAGCGAGCGGGTCTCGTATCCCATCTTGTGGGCCTGGGCGACCGCCGTATCGGCTTCGGTCTTGTAGAACGGATTGCTGTGCGATGGCGTGATCACCACGATCCGATGCTGCCCCGGATCGAACGACGCGGCCGCGGCCGACCCGATACCCATCGTCATGGCCAACAGTCCGGCGAGCATCCCGGCCAGGATGCGACGACTTGATCTCCTCATGAGCGAATCTCCTCTTTACTTGTGTTTATTTATGGATTGATCAGGGCAGACGGCGGCTTCGATCGCCACGTGCTGCTGTCGAGCGGCCGAACGCACGGCCGCGGCTTTCTCGGCGCGGCGCTGCAACTGGTCCACGACCACGGCGAAGATGATCACGGCGCCGGTGATCACCGTCTGCCAGAAATCGGAGACGCCGAGCAGGACCATGCCGTTGCTGAGCACGCCGAGCACGAAGGCGCCGATGATCGTGCCGCCGATCGTGCCGACCCCACCGAAAAGCGACGCGCCGCCCAGCACGACGACCGCAATGGCATTGAGTTCGTAAGTGGTGCCGATCGCCGGGTTGGCAGCGCCCAGGCGGGCGGCGATGATCAGGCCGGCGAGCGCGGCACAGAACCCCGAGATCGCATAGGTAGCGATCTTCACGCGGGCGACGCGTACCCCGGATAGTTCGGCCGCGTGCTCATTACCGCCGAGCGCAAATACCTGGGTGCCGAATACCGTGCGGCGCGTGATCCAGGTCGCTGCCAACGCCAGCGCGATCATGATCCAGATCGAATACGGCAGACCGAGAAAGTCCCCATTGCCGAGGATAAGAAAGCCCGTGTTCCCGAGACTCGCCTGGCCGGACAGATCACCGTAGGTCGCGCCGTCGGAGATCGAGCTGGGCGGCCCCGCGCGCGATATAGAGCATACCGAGCGTTTGGATGAATGGCGTGACCCGCAGCCGCGTGATGAACAGGCCGTTGATCACCCCGATCAGCACGCCGATGGCAAGCGTGGCCACGCAGGTGATCACGACATTGGAAAAGATCGCGACGTCGAAGAACGGGACGCGCAACCCTTGCGAGATCAGCCCGCCGGCGACCATGGCCGCCAGCCCAGCCACCGAACCAACCGACAGGTCGATCCCGGCGCCGAGAATCACGAACGTCATGCCCACGCCGAGGATCGCGAACACCGCGACCTGCTCGGCCACGATGATCAGATTGCGCACGGTCAGAAACGCCGGTGACGTCGCGGCGAACAGAATCACCAGTACGATCAGCGCCAGATACGCTCGAAAGCGCAGAAGCAATAAAGGCAGCGAGCCGGCGGTCAGCCGGGCGGAAACGAAGAGTCGGTTTTAGTCGGTGCGTTCATGCGGAGCGATCCGGGTCGAAACGTTGCACTTGCGAGTAGCCCACGAGGGCGTCCTCGGTAATTTCGGCGCGGTTCAGATCGGCGGTGATTCGTCCCTGGGCCATCACCAGTACGCGATCGGCGCCGCCGGTGATCTCGGCGAGATCGGAGGAGGCATAGAGAATGGTTAGACCTTCGCGCGCGAGCTGATCCATGATGTCGAACAGCTCGCGACGGGCCTTGATGTCGATGCCGCGCGTGGGCTCGTCCAGCAACAGCACGCGCGGCTTGGTCAGCAGATTCTTGGCGACCACCGCCTTCTGCTGATTGCCGCCGGAAAGCGCCGATACCAGTACGTTCGTATTCGGGAACCTTGATCAGCAGTTCGCGCACCATGCGCTGACGTCCGTGCGCATGGCACCGAAGTTGAGCCCGCGTAGGCCCGGCATAGGTATTCGAGATTGGCGAGCGCGATGTTGCTCGCCACCGACTGGCTCTGAACCAGTCCCAGGCGCTGGCGATCCTCCGGCACCAGTGCGAGACCGGCCGCCAGCCGTTTCGGAATGCCGTCGTCCGGCGTCGAGCGTGCGCCCATCGATGGTGACCGTACCGGCCGCGGCCCGGCGCAGGCCGATGAGCGTCTCGAACAGCTCGGTTCGACCGGCGCCCATCAAGCCGTAGAAGCCGACGATTTCGCCGGACGTGACCGAAAAGCTGACGTCATCGAGGAGCAATCCGCCCACGCTGTTGGGCAGGCGCAGATTGTCGACCGTCAGCACCGGCGTGGCCTCCGGATCGGCGCGATCATCACTCGGCACGTCACGATACGGGCCTTCGACCCGCGTGCCGACCATGCGCTCGACCAGCCACGGAATATCCACATGGCCGCGCGTGCCGGTTTCGATCAGTTCGCCGTCGCGCAGCACGGTGAAGCGATCGCCGATCTCGATCAGTTCCTCCAACCGATGCGAGATATAGACGATCGCTACGCCCTGCTGCTTCAGTTCATCGATCAGACGAAACAGGACCGCGACTTCACTCTCGCTCAGCGAGGAGGTCGGCTCGTCCAGAATCAGAATGCGCACATCGGCGATGAGCACGCGGGCGATCTCGACAATCTGCTGCTGACCGATGCTCAGATCAGCGAGCGGCGCATCGACATCGATGGCTTGCCCCATGCGCTCGAACACCTCGCGCGCCAACTGCCGCTGTCGGGCGGCGCGCACCGTCCCCGCCGCGCCACGCAACTCGCGCCCGACGAACAGGTTCTGGGTGACTGTCAGATTGGGAAACAGATTGAGTTCCTGGTGCACGATGCCGATGCCGAGCGCCATCGCCTCGCGCGGGCTAGCCACATCGAACGGCCCGCCCTCGAAAGTCAATTCACCGGTGGTCGGCCGCTCGATTCCGGCCAGGATCTTCATCAGCGTGGATTTGCCGGCGCCGTTCTCGCCGATCAGCACGTTGACCTGGCCGCGCCAGACTTCGAAGTCCACCTGATTCAGCGCGGTCGTGCCGGGATAGACCTTGGTCACGCCGCGCGCGCTGAGCACCACCGGCCTGCTGTGCGCCCCGATGTCGTGAACCGCGCTCACGGCTTGACCTCGATATCGATCGGCACGATCTGAATCGAGCCATCGGCCGATTCGGCAAAGGCGCCGGTGAACGCAATCGTCTTGCCCTTGAGCCCGCCAACCTTGATGCCCTGGTAGGCCTGCGCCAGTGCGCGCTTGTTCATCGCCTTCGCCACGCTGGCGTATTGCATCTGGTTGGTGAAGTCGTTGAGCTGCAGAAACGGGAACGCATCGCGCAGCGCGGTACCGAACACCAGCGGCCCGGCATAGAGCGACAGATCACCCGCAGCCTTCGGGTCAGCCAAATCGACCCGCCCCACCGGCGTCGACGTATCCACCTTCGCGACGCGTGCACTGCCATGTACGAGGAAGTTGTACGTATCGCCGCCCGACAACACACCGTAGCGCTTCTCGGTCGCCTGCCGATCATTGGCGAGCCCTGTCAGTACCTGGTTCAACGGCGCGGCATGTTTTTTCGCGTAAGGCGTGATTCGTTTCTGCCAGAGACCGGCGACATATTGCTCGGGATCGAAACTGCCAGGCGCGAATTTCTGGTCCGTACCCGCCGAATTGGTATCGGCTGGCGTCGATAGCACGACTTCGCCGGTCTTCGCGTCGACCGGGCGCACGGCCAACAACGGCCCAGGGGCCAGAACTCCAAGAACAAGCAACAGGCCCGCGAGCGCGATCGCGGCGATCAGGCTTCGCGTGGCAAAGGATCCGAGGTGCGGCATATCCGTCCGGGCGAATGGCGTAAGCGTCGGATGAATTAAACCGAATAGGTGATGATTACGTCATTATACCAATAGTCGCATAGCCGATAGTCGAACCCAGCCCGCCGCCTCTCGGACCGACGCGCCGCGTCCCGGGAAGTCCGCGATCGTTCCGGTCGCCTCGAATGACGACACCATCTGAATGGCAATCCAACCGCCGCGGGGAAACCACCGCTCGTCGGGAGCTGGTAGGCGTTTGTCATGCGGCACGCGACACCGCCGTCGATCGGCGTTAACTTGAAAGCGCGCAGGTGGATAGAGCCTGAGCGTGTTCCGTTCGAGACGATGCGGAGGTCTGGTTGGCCGCCAGCCGGCCCGCCGCGATCCATAGTACGCAAGCAACCGACGGCAAGAGCGGCAGCACGATTGCGCGGCCGGCCTCGGGCTGCGCTTCGAAACACGCCGGGTAGCGAAGCCGTACCGCCTTGAGTGGCGCAGGCGCCGCACGAGACCTCGAAAGGCCCTGGGGGGAGGGTTGAAATGGGAGCCACCAACGTTCGCGGATTCACGCTGCTTGAGCTCATGGTCACGCTTGCCGTGGCCGCAGTGCTGCTGACGATCGCCATTCCGTCATATCGCAGCGTGGTGACGCGTAACAGCCTGGCGAGCAACGTCAACGACCTCGTCGGGTCGCTCAACTATGCCCGTAGCGAGGCCGTGAGCCGCGGCACCACGGTGTACGTCTGCGCCAGTCAGAATCAGATCTCGTGCCGCAACGACGGCATCTGGAGCGGCGGCTGGATCGTCTATGCGCCCACTCCGGACGCAAGCGATCCATCACCGAGCGCCGACAACCGGCTTCGAGTGCATGGCGCCACCGGCTCCGGCTTCACGCTGATTGCCAACGACAGTTCGCCGCTGAGTTTCAACGCCGACGGGTTCGCGATCGTGGGCCGAACTTTCACCGCCACGACCGAAGACGGGAAGGCGAGCACATCGGTCACCGTCGCGTCGACCGGGCGCATCGACAGCACGACCGGCACACCATGACCGCCCCGGCGTCGCAACACGGTTTCACCCTGCTCGAGGCGCTGGTCGCACTCGTGGTGATTTCGATTGGCCTGCTCGGTCTGCTCGGCCTGCAGACGGTGGCGATCGTCAACACGCATGTCTCCAAGTCGCAAACGCTTGCAAGCATTGCGACCGACGATATCGCCGATCGTATTCGGGCCAACCCGGCCGCGGCCGCCTCACTCGTCTACGCGCAGATTTCCGACAGCGGGACGACAAAGCCGCAGACCGACTGCGCGCAAACCGTGTGCGACCCGTCGGTCATGGCGAGTTACGACGCCTGGGAATGGCAACAGACATTGGCGAGCACGCTGCCCAGCGGACGGGGTGACGTCAGCTGTGCTTCGCCCGCAGATCCGAGCATTGACGACCCGTGCCTTGTCTACAACGTCACCGTACTCTGGCGAGGCCAAGACGCAGCGGCCGGCAGCGGTACCGGCGATGTCTCAGCATGCCCAAGCTCAAGTAACGGGAATAGTAGCAACGGCACGGGCGTACGTTGTTATTCCATCGAGGTGCAGCCATGAGCGCCGCGGGTGCCAGATCGCCGCGCTCGCACCAGAACGGATTCACGCTGGTCGAACTGATGATCGCGCTGGTGATCGGCCTGCTGCTGCTGGCGGGCGTGCTGCAGATCCTGCTCAGCAATCGTGCCAGCTTCGACGCCCAACGCGCGACCGCGCATCTGCAGGAAAATGCACGTCTTGCAGAATTCGTCCTGGGGCACGCCGTCGCTCATGCCGGCTACCGCACGGCCCTCGACGCCGCACAAACCACGATCTTCCCGCAGACCACCGGCACCGCGCCCGAATATCCCGAGGGGGCGTACGTCACCGGCGCCACGAATACGGATGGGCCCAACGATACGCTGCGCGTGCGCTTTCAGGCGCGGGGCGATGTCCGTGATTGCCTCGGGGGCTCGGTCGGCACGGCTCAGTCCAACCAGACCACCGATTTCCAGTTCTACGTCAACAACAACGACACGCTGGAATGCACGAAGTTTGTCGGCACAGGCACAACGACCGAGCCCATCGTGGAAAACGTCGATCGGTTCAAGGTGCGCTACGGGCTGAATACCGACAGCACGACCGGCGTCGATCGCTATGTCACCACCCTCACCGGCACGCAGGCGACGGAGGTACGCAGTGTTCGCATCCAGTTGCTGCTGCACAGCGCGGACAACGATCCGGCACTGAGCAAAGCCGTGGATCAGCAATACAGCTTCAGCGATGGTTCGAGTTTTGAAACCACCGATCGTCGAGCCCGGATACTCGTCGATCGCACGATTGCCATCCGGAACCCAAGCCCATGAGCATGCGGCCCATACCACGATCGGGCACGACGACTCGGCAGGACGGCTTCATCCTGGTGACGAGCCTGATTTTTCTCGTCATCCTCACCTTGCTCGCCGTCTCGGCGATCAACTCTTCGACGCTCCAGGAACGCATGGCGGCGAACCAGCGTGAAAAATCACGGGCGCTGGATGCGGCGGACTCCGCGCTGCGTCATGTCGAAACCCTGCTTGCCTCCAGCGATTTCCGCGCATGCAACCCCGTCATGAACCCCGGCATCACGTCGAACAGCCAATCGACCAACAGCTGCAACGCGAATGCCTCCGGACTTGCGGTGATTCCCGCGAGTTCGGGCAACACTGACTCGGCCACCTACTACCTCTCCGACCAATTCTGGTCTCAGACCGGGGTCAGCACTTATCAGCTGCCGGGCGATGCGAGCACCAGCGGCCTGAACATCCAGTACGTGGTGGAATACGTTCGTCAACAGGCCGACGATCTGAACCCCGGCTCGGCCGGTACCACCGTCCTGTTTCGTATTACCGCCCGCGCTCGTGGTCGCTCGCCCGGCTCCCGAGCCGTCGTGCAGAGCGTTTACCAGGTCACTACCTAGGGGGGGAGCCGATGCGCATACACGCCCGAACGCAACTCATTGCGCTGCTGGTACTTCTAGCACTCGCGCTAGCGTGTGCCGCCCCGCAAGCCGTGGCCGCCTCGAGCTCTGCCATCGACCTCACCGACCAACCGGTTGTCACGGGCTCCGGGCTGGCTCCGAACATTCTTGTCGCAGTGGACAACTCGGGATCGATGGATTTCGAGACGCTGTTTCCCACCGACAACGGGCTGCTGTTCTGGAATGGTAGCGCCGATTCCGCCTGGGCGAATGGCAATTATGTTCAAGATAGCAACATCGGCTATGCCTATCTCTTTCCGAACGGTTACAACAGCTGCAGCAGCTACGGCGGATGCAGCGCCACGGATCGAAGAATCTATAGCAGCTATTACGCCGCGCCGCCGATCCCCATCATGGCATTTGCACGTTCACCGCAGTATAACCATTCGTATTTCAATCCTGCGGCGACTTACAAGCCTTGGATAAACAAGCCCGAAATCACCGACTTTACGCATGTTCCTGCCAGCCCGACCGTCGACGACAGTTACTTCGATCTAACGCAAGATATAAAGATTTACCAAGATGGGTACAACTTCACCGTCATAGATGGCATGCCGTTTGGAAGCGTTACGTACGCGAATGGCTACTATTGCACGAATTATTACAGCTGGTATGGGTGCGCGTCATACAAACCCAATTGGCAAATTTCTTCTCCAAACGCTGTATTCCAGGGCAGCGGATCGATCGGGATAGAATATTTTCCGGCAACGTTCTATCTCGACTTCGGCACCGACCTTCCGCCGAATTACGGCTACGTCGGCCCGACATTGAAAGGCTACGGTCCCAATAAACAAATTCTCACGGGCTACGAGATAAAGCCGAATAATTTTGCGACGACAGCGCAGTATCAGGTTGCAATGCAAAATTTCGCCAACTGGTTCACCTATTATAGAAAACGCAGTTTGGCGATCCGCGGTGGCATCACTTCAGCATTCGATAAGATCGGCAAAGTGCGCGTCGGCAGTTGCACGATCACCGAAGCACAGAACCGCCTTGGCAGCATGGGCAACGGCGCCTCGTATCTGACGATGACGAGCCTGCCCGCCGTGGGCGACGACACCAATAACGTGCGCCGGGACTTCTACGAATCGATCTATGGGCTCGATTTCAGCCGGGCGCGCGGCACCCCCAATCGCCCGGCCCTGTATTACCTGGGCCGGGAGCTCGAGAACAATCCGAATATCATCCAGTCGCCCTGCCAGCGAAACTATGCCCTGCTTTTCACCGACGGCTATAACAGCGGCACCGTCAGTGGCATCGGCAACGTCGACGGCAATTACGGCACGCGGCAGCCACTCGCCGATTCCGGATAGTTACACGAATACCATGGCGGATATCGCCATGCACTTCTACAAGCAGCTCAGCCCGCCCAGCGGCATCGGCGACGCAGCGGCACTCCCGCTACCGCCCGGCTGCCCGAACGACGAGTCCGTCGACTGCGAGCAGAAACCGCACATGACCACGTTCGGCATCACGCTCGGACAAAGTGGGTACATTTTCGGCAACAGCGCCTACAAGGCTCAGAACGACGATCCGTACGCCAATCCGCCGCCGTGGTATCTCCGCTCATTCAGCGGCAGCCAGTATTCGTCCGGCGATCTGCCGACTTCGGGCCCGCAGGAGATCGACGACCTCTGGCATGCCGCGATCGATTCGCGCGGCGCTTTGCTGAACGCCTCCTCGCCGCAGGAACTGGCCGACAAGTTCACCGATGCGCTGAACCAAATCCTCGGCCGCGGGGAAACGCTGACCAACGCCACCGGCAACAGCACCTCACTCACCAGCAACTCGGTCGTGTTTCAGACGCAATACAGCACCAGCAATTGGAGCGGCGACCTGATCGCGTTCAGCGCACAGAACGGTTCGACTGCGGCGGCGAACCGGCTCTGGAGCGCGGCGTCACTTCTCACGGGCGTGAGCGGCGCCGGCGCGAGTGACGGCCGTACGATCGTCACGTCGCTGCGTACCGACAGCTCGGCCACCAACGGCGCGGTCACCGGCGTGCCCTTCACCGCCAGTGGTCTTTCGTCGGCGGGCATCGCGAGCCTCACCTCTTCGGCGATCGATTATCTTCGCGGCCATCGCGACAAGGAACAGACCGGAGCGAGCACCGACGCGAGCAACGGCCGCATCTATCGCAACCGCGGCAATACCGTGCTCGGCGATATCATCAATTCCGTGCCCGCCTACGTCGGCAGTCCGACGCCACTGCGCTACGCCGGGACGTGGCAGGACGATCTCCATCCGAAGCAGGCAATGCCGGAAAACAACGGGCAGGCGTATTACAAACCGGGTAACTCTTCGAGCTTCGTATCGCAACAGGCCGGCCGCGAGCCCATTGTCTACGTCGGCGCGAATGACGGCATGCTGCACGGGTTCGATGCCAGCACCGGGGTCGAGAAACTGGCCTATATTCCGAACACCCTGCTCGCCTCGCTCGCAGGCGGCAACGATCCGCTGACCAGCCCCTCCTATGCCCACCGCTCGTTCGTGGACGGTCAGATCGCCACCGGGCCGGCTTTCTTCAACGGCACATGGCACACCATGCTGGTCGGCGGGCTGCGTAACGGCGGCAACACGGTCTACGGGCTCGACGTAACGGACCCGAGCAGCTTCAGCCAGTCGAACGCGGCCAGCATCGTACGCTGGGAATTCAAGGCGCCCGGGCTGGGCAAGACCTTCGGCACGCCATCGATCGTACGGCTGCACAATGGCGAATGGGCCGCGATCTTCGCCAACGGCTACAACAGTGCCAACTACGGCGCCTCGCTTTATGTGGTCGACATCGCCGACGGCCATGAAATCGCTCATCTGACGACCGGCGCGACGCCCGCCAGCGGCCAGCCGGGCAACGGACTCGCGACGCCCTTCCCGGTCGATATCGACGGCGATCACGTCACCGATTACGTCTACGCGGGCGATCTTTACGGCAACGTCTGGCGTTTCGACCTGACTTCGAGCAATCCGGATGACTGGTCCGATCAGAAGATATTCCAGGCCACGGCCCCCAACGGCAGCGTCCAGCCGATCACCACCCAGGTTCAGGTTGCGGCTCATCCGAACGGCGTCGGCTACGGTGTGATGGTCTACTTCGGTACCGGCCAGGACATCCAGCCGCTCAACGATAATCAAAGTGCGACGCCGAACAGCTTCTACGGTATCTGGGATCCGGGCGTGATTTCCTACGATCCGGGCACGAATGCCCCTGCTCGACCTGATGGCTGGTTCGTCACCCGTGATCAGCTCGTGAAGCAGACCTTGAGCACGATCAATCCCGACAACGGGGTCGGCGGGCTGAGCTACCGAACCGCAACCGACAATGCCGTCACTTATATCGACAAGAACGGCAAGATCGCCAACCGCGGCTGGGTTATCGATCTGGGCAAGGACAGCGGCGAAGCCATACTCAATCCGCCGAAAGTCGTCGGCGACAACGTGGAATTCACCACCACGGTGATTAATCGCCAGACCTGCTCCTTGACCAGCAGCGGCTATTTCATGGCAGTGAGCCGCGCCAATGGCGGGCCGGCCGCGAAAAACGTCTTCGACGTCAACGGAGACGGCCTGGTCAACGACCAGGATGCCAGCACGCCGCGCGTGGCCGGCATCGGGTTCGGAGCGGAGAGCGGGTCTCCCGGCCAGGGCCCGAGCTTCAATGACCGGAACAACGGCACCCAGGTGATCAAGACACCGCTGACGGGTGGCGGCACCGCAACCATTACACTGGCTCGGGATTTTCTCAATGGACGCCGGTCATGGCACGAAATCCGACGATGAGCCTGTTCGCATGCAGCCACGACCGGCCGCCCGGCGCCACGCGAGCGCGCAGTCCGCAGCGCGGGTTCACGCTGATCGAGCTGATGATCGTGGTGGCGATCATCGGCATTCTGGCCGCCATCGCCTACCCGAGCTATCTCTCGCATATTCGGGAGGCACGTCGCGTGGACGCCAAGAGTCTGTTGCTAAAAGCGGCGAACGAAGAAGAGAAAGCCTATTCGACGAACAATCGCTATGTATCCGGCATGGACCAGCTCGGGTTGCCGGATCTCACGGAAAACAAGTTCTACAGCGTGACCGCAACCACTTCGGGCACCGATAACCAGAAATACACGATCACCGCGACGGCGCTGGCCGATCAGGTCAACGATACCTGTCGAACCATGACGATCGACCAGACCGGCGCCAAGAATGCCTGGACCGGTAACGCCGCCGGCAGCGGTGACAACGTGGCCAATACCTGCTGGTGACCGCGGACCGGTTCGAGAGGGCGGTCAGCTGCGCCGCTTGGGCAGCAGCATATCGAGGGCGATCAGCACCGCGCCGATGCAGATTGCACAGTCGGCCAGGTTGAATGCCGGGTAGTGCCACGCACCGATATGGAAATCGACAAAGTCGACCACGAATCCACGCGTGGCGCGGTCGATCGCATTGCCGAGCGCGCCGCCGGCCACGAGACTCAACGCCGCGGCCAGCAGCCGATTGTCGTGCGGATGCCGACGCATCCATACCAGAATCCCGATCGCCACGGCTACACTCAGGCCGACGAACAGCCACGGCGTCGCACCACGCAGCATCGAAAAAGCGGCGCCGGTGTTGTGCACCAGCGTGAAATTGAGCCACGGGAGCAGCGACGTCGATTCGTACAACGTGAAATGATTGGCGATCAGCTGCTTGGTGACCTGATCCGCCGCGATCACCAGCGCCGACAGCCAGAGCCAGTGCGCGTTCTGCAACTCGAAGCCCCGCTCGGCCCCGGCCTCGTCTCGAAATTGACTCATGGCGAACTCGTATTGTTCAGCAGCCGCCCGACTTCGGCGACGTCGGCATGCATCTGACGGGTCAACGCATCGAGGGAATCGTAATGTTCCTCGGCACGCACGAAGTGCTCGAAGAATACGTCAATCCGCTGGCCATATAAATCGCCGGAGAAATCGAGCAGATAGATCTCCAGCAACTCATCCCGGCCGTTGACGGTCGGCCGCACGCCGAAGCTCGCCGCGCCGGCATGCAAACATCCATCGGCCAACCGTACACGTACCGCATAAACGCCGTAACGCAGAGCAGCCGGGCGCCTCAAGCGCAGGTTCGCGGTTGGAAAACCGAGCGTACGGCCGAGCTGCTCCCCGCGGACCACGCGCCCGGTTACCCGATAGGCGCGGCCCAGCAACCGTGAAGCGCCCACCACATCGCCGGCCCCCAGCCGTTCACGCACACGGGTCGAACTGACGCGCTCACCATGCACACAGACATCGGGTACGGGCAGCAGCTCGACGCCGCGTGCCTCCGCGAAGCGTTCGAGCGTATGCGCATCGCCCGCTCGTCGATGACCGAACCGGAAATCCCGGCCGACCAGAATCGCGCGCGCGCCGAGTCGCCGCTCGATCAGATCCTCGAGAAACGCCTCCGGCGAGAGCTGGGCGAAGGCCCGATCGAAACGAGCCCGCACGAACACATCAATCCCCAGCGCTGCGGCATCTTCCATCTTCTCGCGCAGCGACGACAACCGCGGCGGCGGATCATCCGGCGTGAAGAACGCGCGCGGTGCCGGATCGAACGTCATCATCGCGGCCGGCAGGCCGAGCGCGGCAGCCCGTTCACGCACGCGCTCGATCACCGCCTGATGGCCACGGTGCAGACCGTCGAAATTGCCGATCGTCAGCACGCAGCCCTGGGGCTGGGCCGGTGCCGTGCGTATGGAACGGATGATGCGCATCAGGCTTTCGACTCCCGATCACTGACTCGAGCCATGGCCCAGGCGGAACTGATAAGGCCGGATGCCGACCAGCCCGAGCACGACGAAATAAATCGCGATGCCGGCGCCGATCCAGGTCGACAGCCAGGCCACGCGCATGAGCGCGGTACGCGATACCCAGACCGCCGTCGTCGCCGCGCCGACGTGCAGTACGACGGCCATCACGATGCACGCCAGCGCAACGCGCCACAACAGCCCCACCCAACCGGCGCCCGGCTGGTAGGCGCCGCTGGCGCGCAAATGGCGAAACAGCAGCCCGGCGTTGACGAACGCCCCCAGCGACCCGGCCAGTGCCAGCCCGGCATGTGGCGCCGGCCAGTGCATGAGCAAGAAGATACCGACGAAGATCAGGTTCATTGCCATGGCACTGATCATCGAGATCACACCGCATCGCACCGGGGTGCGCGAATCCTCGCGCGAGTAGAAACCGGTCACCAGTACCTTGACCAGAGAGAACCCCATGAAGCCCAGCGAATATGCCATCAGCGCATACTGGCTCATGAGCGCGTCGTGGGCGTTGAAGGAGCGATAATTGAAAAGGGTTGCGACCAGCGGCCCCGCAAGAATGAACAGCCCTACCATCGCCGGCAGCCCGAGTAGCGCCAGCAGCTTGAGCGCCCAGTCGAGCGTGGCCGAGAACTCCGCCGTCGAGTCGCTGGCGTGGCGCGCCGAAAGCGTCGGCAGGATGACTGTCGCGATCGCCACCGAGAAAATGCCGAGCGGGAACTCCATGAGCCGGTCTGCGTAGTACAGCCAGCTGACACTGCCCGCAGCCAGACAAGACGCCACGATCGTATCGAGCAGTAACGTGAGCTGTGCCACGGACGATCCGAACATGATCGGCAGCATCAAGCGCAGGATGCGGCGCACCTTCGCGTCCGCCCACGCCCAGCGCGGCCGGGGCAGCCGATCGATGCGCATCAGAAACGGGATCTGGAAGGCGAGCTGCACCGCGCCGGCGATGAAGACACCGATGGCAAGCGCGATCTCGGGCCGCGCAAACAGCGGCGATAGCCCGAGCGCGGCGCCGATCATGCAGATGTTGAGCAACACCGGCGTAACCGCCGGCACGGCAAACTGCCCGTAGGTATTGAGAATGCCGCCCGCCAACGCCGTCAGCGAGATGAACAGCAGATACGGAAAGGTGATCCGCAACAGATCGACGGCCAACGAGAACTGGCTCGGCGAATCGGCGAAACCGGGCGCGAATGCATAGATCAGCAGCGGTGCCGCGATCACTCCGATCACGGTCAGGCCGATGAGAATCACGCCCAGCGTACCCGCCACAGCCGATACCAGTGCCTTGACGTCATCGCCGCTCTCCTGATCTCGCGTCGACGACAATACCGGCACGAACGACTGCGCGAAGGCGCCCTCGGCGAATAGCCGGCGCAGGAAATTCGGGATCTTGAAAGCGACGAGAAAAGCATCCATCGCCGGCCCGGCCCCGAACATCACAGCCAGCACGACATCGCGGACGAAGCCCAGAATGCGCGAACAGAATGTCATCGCGCCGACGACGCTCGTCGACCGGGCTAGGGATGAAGCCATTGCAATTGCACGAAGCCGAAACGCTGCGCACTATAGCCTTTAATGCACGCGAGTCGAAAGACGATCGAACAAGTTGACAACGGCGCCGCCAGAAACCATAATCGCGCGCCTTTCCGGCATCCAACCCAAATTTCAGGAGCTGTCCGTGGCGAATACTGCCCAAGCCCGCAAACGCGTCCGCCAGGCGACCGAACACCGTCAGCGCAACATGGCGCAGCGTTCGCTCGTGCGCACGCATATCAAGAAGGTGCAGAAAGCCATTGCCGCGAACGACCTTCCGAGCGCGCAGGAAGCCTTCAAGAGCGCGGTTCCGGTCATCGACCGCATGGCCGGCAAAGGGCAGATCCACCGCAACAAGGCCGCGCGTCACAAGTCGCGCCTGAATGCGCAGATCAAGGCGATGGCCCAGGCCTGAGCCGGCCCCGCGCCGCACGAAAAGGGCCCGCCATTCGGCGGGCCCTTTTTTGTGCGCCAAACCAGGGCGTTTCGAAGTTCCCCAAGCGTGCCGCGCTGCCGACCGAATCGCGGTAGACAAAGGGCAGACCGCCGATCATGGCATGCGAGAATCACGGCGAGCCACGCTGCCAAGCTTGCCCAACCAATGTCCAGGCACCGGCCCCGGCACGAGCACCTCTGCAAAAACAATACGCCGCGCTCCAACACCCCCCTCACGCGCGCGAAACGACTGCGCCGCGTCCTCGGCGACCTCGTCTTTGCAGCGCGGAACAGCCTCTGGCACGGCCCACGAAACCAGAGCTCTCACTAGCGCGATAGGGTGACCAGATTATCGCGATGGATGAATTCAGGCTCCCGATCGTAACCGAGAATGGCCGGAATGCGCTCGCTGGCCTGGCCGATCAGCAGCCGAGCCTCGCGGGCATCATAGTTGGCCAGGCCTTGCGCGACCTCCTCGCCCTCCGGGGCCACACAGGCCACCAGATCACCGCGACGGAAATCCCCCTCGACACGCGTCACTCCGATCGGCAGCAGGCTGCGCCCCGACTCGCGCAGCACGCGCGCTGCGCCAGCGTCGACGTGCACCCGCCCGCGCACCCGGCGCTGGCCGGCCAACCAGTTCTTGCGCGCCGCGCGCCGTTCGCCGGGGCGTGGCAGCAATAGCGTGCCCAGCGCTTCACCGGCGGCAACTCGTTCAAGCACATGCGGCTCGCGTCCGTTGACGATGACGGTCATGGCGCCGGAGTCGGCAGCCTGACGGGCCGCCAGAATCTTGGTTTGCATCCCCCCCCGGCCCAGCGCCCCGCCACCGGCGCCCGCCATCGCCAGCAACTCGGGCGCATATGCCTCGACCTCCTCGAGCAGCCCGACGTCGGGATGGATTCGCGGGTCCGCCTCGAACACCCCTGCCTGATCGGTGAGAATGATCAGGCCATCGGCGTCAATCAGATTGACCACCAACGCGGCGAGCGTGTCGTTGTCACCGACCCGGATTTCCTCCATCGCGATGGCATCGTTCTCGTTCACGATGGGCACCACGCCCAGGCCAAGCAGCGTCATCAACGTCCGTCGCGCATTGAGATAACGCCCGCGATGCGAGACGTCGTCATGCGTGAGCAGCACCTGGGCTGCCCGGCGGTCGAAGGTCGCGAACGCCCGTCCGTACGCCTCGACCAAGCCCGCCTGGCCGACCGACGCTGCGGCCTGCAGCTCGTCCAGGCGCCGCGGGCGCGAGCGCCAACCGAGACGCACCATGCCTTCCGCCACGGAGCCCGAAGACACGAGCACCACTTCGCTGCCGCCGGCGGCCAGCGCCGCGATCTGCCGCGCCCACTCGCTGACCCGTTCGCGGTCCAGCCCCTGGCCGTCAGCCGTCAGCAGCGCACTACCGATCTTGACGACCCAGCGACGAACGCCGGGCAAGCCGTCACGCGCGCTCATCGCCCCGTGACTCGGCGCCGTCGTTGTCAGTCTCGGCATCATGCCGTGCGGATTCGGCCTCGAGCGCGTTCATCGCCTCGTCGACCAGTATGCGGAGCGAATCCGGGTTAATCGCGGAAATCGTGTAGATCGGCCCCTGCCAGTTGAGCTCGGCAATCACCCGCTCGCGCAGATCGGCGACGACCTCCGCATCCAGCGCATCGACCTTGTTCAACAGCAGCCAGCGCGGCCGTTTCGCGAGCTCCGGATTGAACCGCTCGAGCTCGTCGGTGATGGTGCGGATCTGCACCACCGGGTCGCGCCCTTCGATATCGACGGCATCCACCAGATGAAACAACAGGCGGGTGCGCTGGACATGGCGCAGAAAGCGATGCCCCAGCCCCACGCCCTCGGCCGCCCCCTCGATCAGGCCCGGTAGATCGACCAGCGTGAAGCTCCGCAGCGGCCCGGCGCTGACCACACCGACCTGCGGCTGCAACGTGGTGAACGGGTAGTCCGCGATGCGTGGGCGCGCAGCGGAAATCGCCGACAGCAACGTGGACTTGCCGGCATTCGGCAGCCCCACCAAACCGACGTCCGCCAACAGCTTGAGTTCGAGCCGCAGCTCGCGGATTTCGCCGGGCGTGCCGTCGGTCGTCTTGCGCGGCGCCTGATTGGTACTCGACTTGAAGCGCGCGTTACCCAGCCCGTGATACCCCCCCTGGGCCACGCATACAGTCTCGCCGTCATGGGTCAGATCGCCGATCAGCTCCCCGGTCTCGCGCGAATAGCAGAGCGTCCCGACGGGCACGGGCAGATAGCGCGTCTCGCCCTTCGCGCCAGTACGATTCTTGCCCGCACCGTTGCCGCCCCGTTCGGCCTTGAACACGCGGTTGATTCGATAATCGTACAGCGTGTTCAGATTGTGATCGGCGATCAGATAAACGCTGCCGCCGTCGCCGCCATCGCCGCCGTCCGGCCCCCCGTGCGGCACGTATTTCTCGCGCCGAAAGCTCAGACAGCCATGGCCGCCGTCACCGGCTTCGACCCTCAGATTGGCTTCATCAACGAATTTCATGCGATCCGCCCTCAGCGCGGGATGATGACCGGCTTATCACAACAGCACGAGCAAGCATAAAAAAGCCCCGCCGAAGCGAGGCTTTCGCGATCGAGCGCCGATCGCGTGTCAATCAGCGGCCGGAACCACCGAAATGAACTTACGATTGCGCGGGCCCTTCACGGAGAAGTCCACGGTGCCGTCAACGCTGGCATACAGCGTGTAGTCCTTGCCGGTGCCCACATTCGAGCCGGCGTGAAAACTGCTGCCACGCTGGCGAACGATGATGTTGCCGGCCTTGACCTGCTGACCGCCAAACTTCTTGACGCCGAGGCGTTTCGATTCGGAATCGCGACCGTTGCGGGTACTACCGCCTGCCTTTTTATGTGCCATGAGCTAGTTCCTCCCGTTCGAGGGTGCCGGTACCGAAGCGCTCAGGCGCCCGGAATAGACGTGATCTTGAGCTGCGTGTAGTGCTGGCGGTGACCATGCGTGCGGCGATACTTCTTGCGACGCTTGAACTTGATCACTTCCACCTTGTCGGCGCGGCCGTGGCTCTGCACGTCGGCGGAGATCGCCTTGCCGTCCAGCACCGGAGTGCCGACCTGAACGTTTTCGCCATCGGAGATCAGCAACACATCGGCCAGTTCGATCGTGCTGCCAGCCTCGGCATCGAGCTTCTCGACGCGCAACACATCGCCTTCGGCGACTCTGTACTGTTTACCGCCGGTACGGATTACCGCGTGCATGTCCACTCCAAACGCAGGTTGCGGGCGTGTTCGGCCCGTTCAAAGAGCGCGAATGATACGGCGTTGCGCGGCGCTGGTCAACGCCTGCGTTCACCAGCGGTTTTCTTGACAGACAGCGGCCGCAGCCCTAAGTTTGCCGCTGTTTTTGCGATCCCGGACAGATGAATATCCAGCCGCTGTTTCAGCCGGTCGAAGATGACATGCGCGCGGTCGACGCGCTGATCCGTAAACGGCTGAGCTCCGACGTCGTCCTCATCAATACGCTGGGCGAATACATTATTGCAAGCGGCGGCAAGCGCATCCGCCCTGCGCTCGTCGTACTCGCCGCGCGCGCCGCCGGGTATGAAGGCAGCGCGCATCATCTGCTGGCGGTGATCATCGAGTTCATCCACACCGCCACACTATTGCACGACGACGTGGTCGACGAGTCGACGTTGCGCCGCGGACGCGAAACCGCCAACAGCGTGTGGGGCAACGATGCCAGCGTGCTGACCGGCGACTTCCTCTACTCGCGCGCGTTCCAGTTGATGGTGGAACTCGACTCGTCGGAGGTGATGAAGGTACTGGCCGACGCCACCAATCGCATCGCCGAAGGCGAAGTCATGCAGCTGATGCATGCGCACGACCCGAACCTGACCGAGGCGAATTATCTGGAGGTCGTGGATCGCAAGACCGCTAGCCTGTTCGCGGCGGGTTGCCGGCTCGGCGCGCTGCTCGCCGGCCGCACGCCGGATGAATGCGCGGCGATGGCGGACTTCGGGCGCCACCTCGGGATCGCGTTTCAAGTGGTCGACGACGCACTCGACTACGGACACGGCGACGATAGCTACGGCAAGAATCTCGGCGACGATCTGTCCGAAGGCAAGACGACGCTACCCTTGATCTGCGCTCTGGCGCGCACCCCGGAGGCCGACGCCGCCCCGCTGCGCCAGGCGATTCGGGACGCCGATCTGGGCGCACTGGATTCTATTAAAAAAGCGATTGAATCCACGGATGCGATGACATACACTTTCGGCCGCGCCGACGAGGCGGCCAACGCAGCCATCGATTGCTTGGCCCCGTTCGAGTCGACGCAGTTCAAGGACGCCTTGATTTCGCTGGCCCAGTTTTCGGTTCAGCGTCGATCCTGACGAACATCGGAGTATAGCTCAGCTTGGTAGAGCGCCACCTTCGGGAGGTGGAGGTCGTAGGTTCAAATCCTGCTACTCCGACCATCTTTTTCTCCCCCGCCTGATACGCAGACCATCGACCGGTGATCAGCATCATTGCGGGCGAGCCGGGACCTGACGGCCCCGGCCCGAGGGCCCTCGGCAAGAGGCGACGACGCCACGGCTGACGTCGCGCCCGCCGATGGCTCAGGGTGAACCGTCGGCCTGCTCTTCCATCATCTGATCGTAGTCACGCGCGAGCTTCGTCTTCTCGTCGTCGCGCAACACACGCCCCGCGACCTGGAAGACCTCCTGTTCCTCCTCGTCCAGATGATGCGTCACGAGATGCTCGAGCTTCCTGGCCGACGCCAGCCACGCCGGCGAGCTGTAATCCGTGGATTCCATCTGCTCGACGAGTTCGTCGATCTCGTGGTGCTCGGCCACGCTGTGACGCGCCGTCTCCTGCGTCATATCGTGCTCCATCAGCGGGTTATAGAAGTACCGCTCTTCCGCGTTCTCATGATGCACCAGCTCGGCCTTGACCGCGGCGAACAGGCCTTCCCGCTTGTCCGAATCGCCATGGGTTTCGCACAGCGCGGCCAGCAGCCGGCGTTGCTTGTCGTGGCTCTCACGCAGCGCTTCGAAGATCGTCTTCACTTGGGTTCTCTACATGGATGACCCGACGACCATAGTTCATGGCACCAGGCGAGGAAACCGCCTACAATCGAGCCAACGCTCCATATGTGTGATGTGACGTACCCGCGGCCGAGGCGCACGACTCGGCAGGATTGGTACGCGGCGCAACTATGCCGACAGCCCAACGCCCGACGCGACAGACGGCCCTCAGGGGCCTGGCTCGACGACTCGTCGAAGACGGCCTCATCGAGTACGAGGACGCGCTTCGTATCCAGACGGAGGCGCAGCACAACGAGGAATCGTTCGTCGCGCGCGCAGTCGCGACCCGCGCGCTGAGCGCAGCAGTCCTGGCGCGCGCGCTGGCACGTGCCTTCTCCATGCCGCTGCTGGACTTGCGCGCGGTGAATCTCGACCACGCCCCGATCGACGCCGCCCCCGAGAGTCTGATCCGCAAGCACGGCGCCCTGCCGATCTTCCGGCGCGCACGGACGCTGTATATCGCCGTCGCCGATCCCACGAACCTGCAGGCGCTTGATGAATTTCGGTTCAACACCGGCCAGCAGATCGAGGCCGTACTGGTCGAGCAGGACAAACTCGAGCGTGCCATCGAATCCAATTTCAACGCGCTCGACAGCGCGATGGCAGGCCTGGACGACGTCGCGCTCGACAAGCTCGCGGTCGAGCAGGACAGCGGTGACGGCGGCAGTTCCGATGCGCTCAAAGCAGATGCCGACGACGCACCGGTCGTGCGCTTCGTCAACAAGGTGCTGCTCGATGCAATCAACCGTGGCGCATCGGACATCCATTTCGAGCCCTACGAACAACGCTATCGGGTGCGTCAGCGTCAGGACGGCGTGCTGCGTGAAGTGGCCTCGCCGCCGGCGGCCATCGGCATGCGCCTGTCGGCGCGCCTGAAGGTGATGGCGCGCCTGGATCTCGCCGAACGGCGCATCCCGCAGGACGGGCGCATCAAGCTCAATCTGTCGAAGAACCGCGCCATCGATTTTCGCGTCTCGACCTGCCCGACCCTGCACGGCGAGAAAATCGTGCTGCGTATCCTCGATCCAGCCAGTGCCCAGATGGGCATCGAGGCACTCGGCTACGAGGACCACCAGCGCGAGATCTTCGAATCGACCATTCACAAGCCTTACGGCATGGTGCTGGTCACCGGCCCCACCGGCAGCGGCAAGACGGTATCGCTGTATACCGCGCTCAATATTCTCAACACGGCCGATCGCAACATTTCCACTGCCGAGGATCCGGCGGAAATCAACCTGCCGGGCGTGAATCAGGTTAACGTGCAACCGCGCGTCGGGCTGACGTTTGCCGCCTGCCTCCGGGCATTCCTGCGCCAGGATCCGGACGTCATCATGGTCGGTGAGATCCGCGACCTGGAGACCGCAGAAATCGCGATCAAGGCAGCGCAAACCGGGCACATGGTGCTGTCCACGGTACACACCAACGATGCGCCGCAGACCCTCACCCGGCTGATCAACATGGGCGTGCCAGCCTACAATATCGCGGCGTCGGTCACTCTCATCATCGCCCAGCGCCTCGCGCGCCGGCTGTGCCCGCAGTGCAAGACCGCGGCAGAGATCCCGCGCGATGCGTTGGTCGAGGAAGGTTTCTCGGCTGAGGAAATCGAGCAGCTCACGATCTACGAAGGCAATCTCAAGGGGTGCGATCATTGCACCAACGGCTATCGCGGACGCGTGGGCATCTATCAGGTGATGCCGGTGACGGACGCCATCGGCCAGATCATCATGTCGGGGGGCAACGCCGACGACATCGAGAAACAGGCCGAGTCGGAAGGCGTGCTCAATCTGCGCCAGGCCGGCCTCAACAAGGTGCGCCAAGGACTCATCAGCCTCGCCGAACTCAACCGCGTGACCGTGGAATAGACATTAAAAAGCCCGCGCGATCATCGCGCGGGCTCAACATGCCGACCTGCGATGCCGGTGCGCGGAAACCGCGCATCGGCATGATCACGTTCAGGCTTGCTCGGGCGTCTTCTCGCTGGAGGCAACATCCAGATCGAGTTCGTCGTCCACCACGCGGACCACAACACGACCGCCTTGGGCCAGCTCGCCGAACAGCAACTCCTCGGCCAGCGGCTTCTTGATGCTGTCCTGGATCACGCGACCCATCGGACGCGCCCCCATCTTCTCGTCATAGCCGCGCTCGGCCAGCCAGGCCCGTGCCTCGGGCTCAACCACCAGCTCCACACTGCGTTCCTCGAGCTGGGCCTCGAGCTGCAGCACGAACTTGTCGACCACGCGCTCGATTACTTCCCCCTTGAGCGGCGCGAACTGGATGATCGAGTCGAGACGGTTCCGGAACTCCGGCGAAAAGCCGCGACGGATCGCTTCCATGCCGTCCGAGCTGTTATCGGACGGGTTGAAGCCGATACTACGGCTGGCCATCTGTTCCGCCCCGGCATTGGTGGTCATCACCAGAATGACGTTGCGGAAATCTGCCTGCCGGCCGTTGTTGTCGGTCAGCGTCCCGTGATCCATGACCTGCAGCAGCAGGTTGTAGATATCCGGATGCGCCTTCTCGATTTCGTCCAGCAGAATGACCGAATGCGGCTGCTTGTTGACCGCCTCGGTCAGCAGACCACCCTGATCATAGCCGACATAACCCGGGGGCGCGCCGATCAGCCGCGACACTGTATGCCGCTCCATGTATTCCGACATGTCGAAGCGGATCAAATCGACGCCGAGATGCAGCGCAAGCTGGCGCGTGACCTCCGTCTTGCCCACGCCGGTGGGGCCGGCGAACAGGAAAGAGCCGATCGGCTTGTCGCGATTGTCGAGCCCCGAACGCGACATCTTGATCGCGCTGGAGAGCGAATCCACGGCTTCGTCCTGGCCGAAGATCACCAGCTTGAGATCGCGATCGAGCGTGCTCAGCACCGCCCGATCGTCTCGGGAGACCGTCTTGGGCGGAATACGCGCGATTCGCGAGACCATTTCCTCGATATCCCGCACCTGCACCGTCTTGCGGCGCTTGGTCGACGGACGCAAACGCAGACGCGCACCCGCTTCGTCGATCAGGTCGATCGCCTTGTCCGGCAGGTGCCGATCGTTGATATGACGCGCCGAAAGCTCGGCGGCCGCTTCCAGCGCCGGGTTGGTGAAGCGCACCTGATGGTGCTCCTCGAAGCGGGTCTTGAGACCCTTGAGGATCTGTACGGTATCCGCCACGCTCGGCTCCGGCACGTCCACCTTCTGGAACCGGCGCGCGAGCGCGCGGTCCTTCTCGAAGATATTGCGGAATTCCTGGTACGTGGTCGCACCCATGCAGCGGAGTTCGCCCGAAGCGAGCTTGGGCTTGAGCAGATTCGAGGCATCCATCACGCCGCCCGAGGCCGCGCCGGCGCCGATCACCGTATGGATCTCGTCGATGAACAGCACGGCACCCTTCTGCTTGCCGAGCTCCGCGAGCACGCCCTTCAGACGCTTCTCGAAATCGCCACGGTACTTGGTACCAGCGATCAAAGCGCCGAGGTCCAGCGCATAGATCACGCTCTTGGAAAGGATATCCGGCACGCGCCCTTCGATAACCATCCGCGCAAGACCTTCGGCAATCGCCGTCTTGCCCACGCCGGCCTCACCCACCAGCAGCGGGTTGTTCTTGCGACGGCGGCACAGGGTCTGGATCACGCGCTCGATTTCGTGTTCACGGCCGATCAGCGGATCGACATCGCCCTCGGCGGCCTTGCGATTGAGATTGGTGGCGTACTGCTCCAGCGGGGAAGCGCTGGACTCGCCGCCATCGTCGCTCTGGGCCTGGCTGGCGCTGCCGGCGTCGCCGGACTCCTCCCCCGACTTGTTCACGCCGTGCGAGACGAAATTGACCACGTCGAGACGCGTGACGTCCTGTTCGCCCAGCAGATAGACGGCATGCGACTCCTGCTCGGAAAAGATCGCGATCAGCACGTTGACCGCGGTGACTTCCTTCTTGCCGGACGACTGCACGTGATAGACCGCGCGCTGCAGTACGCGCTGGAAACCCAGCGTCGGCTGAACCTCGTGATCCTCACCGGCCGGCACGACCGGCACATGCGTGTCGATGTAGTTCTTGAGTTCACGCTCGAGACGTTGAATGTCCGTGTTCACGGCCTCGAGCACCTCGATCACTGCCGGATTGTCCAGCAGCGACATCAGCAAATGCTCGACGGTGAGCATTTCATGATGCTGACGACGCGCAACCATGAAGGCGGCGTCGAGTGCAGTCTGCAGTTCTTGGCTGAGCATTTTGCGTCCCCGAACTTGGCGTTCGATTTAAACCTGCGGCGCGACTTATCGGCCGTCCTTTCAGGCCTCTTCCATAGTACACAACAGCGGGTGCTGGTGTGCGCGAGCGTGGTCGTTGACCAACTGCACCTTGGTCTCCGCGATCTGGGCGGTATAGGTGCCGGCCACGGCCTTGCCCCGTGTATGAACGGTCAGCATGATCTGTACCGCCTTGTCCCGATCATGGGTGAAATAGGTCATCAGCACCTCGACCACGAATTCCATCGGCGTGTAGTCGTCGTTATGCATGACCACCTTGTACAACGGCGGCTTCTTGGTCTGGGGCTTCTCGGGCGCGACCGCGGTCCCTCCTTCGTCGCGCCCGATTTTCGGCTTGTCGGTATCAGTCATGTCGACCCCTGGGTTTCATTCGACGCGAAACGCGACGCGCGCGCCGGTGTCGACGCCGATTGAAAGATAGAGAAAGACGGGTGGCATGGCGGCACCGGGCCGGCGCCATTCACGCCGGCCGTGCAGGCCATTTTCGATCCGATTATGCGATCCGCAACCATCAACGGCTACAGATATAGGGGCAGGATACCGGCGAATCAATCGCCGGGCCGGCGATTCGCCGGATGCACGCGAAGAGCGCGAAATGGGGCTTATTCGCCGAGGTTGTGCGCCAACTGCTCGCGGATGCGCCGCGGCACGCTCTGTGCCACCTCCAGCCGCGCGACACCTATCGCACTGGCGAAGGCGGTCGCATCGGCATCGCCGTGGGACTTGACCACAGTAGCCTGCAGCCCGACGAAAGTGGCGCCGTTGTACTGACGGGGGTCGACGCGGCTGCGAAACGCCCGGAGCACGGGCATGGCGAGCACGGCCGAGGCCTTGGTCAGCCAGTTGCGCGCGAACTCCTCGCGCAGGTATTGAGCGATCAACTTGCCGAGGCCTTCACTGGTCTTGAGCGCGACATTGCCGACAAAGCCGTCGCAGACCACTACATCCACGTCACCGATGTAGATGTCGTCCCCTTCGACGAAGCCGATGTAGTTCAGACCGCTGGCCGCCAGCAGCCGGCCGGCGTCTCTGATCTGCTGATTGCCCTTGATCTCCTCGGCGCCAATGTTGAGCAGGCCGACTCGCGGGTGCTCGATGCCATGCACGGCGCTCGCGAGCACCGCGCCCATCACGGCGAACTGGAACAACTGCTCGGGCGTACTCTCGGCGCTGGCCCCCAGGTCGAGCATCAGGGTATGCCCGTCGCGCGAAGGGATCGGCGAGATGATCGCCGGCCGGTCGATGCCGGTCAGCGTCTTGAGCACGAACCGCGCGGTCGCCATCAGCGCGCCCGTGTTACCGGCCGACACGCAGGCATCCGCCTCGCCGCTCTGCACCAGGTTGACCGCCACTCGCATGGAGGAGTCTTTCTTCTGACGCAGCGCACGCGCCGGCGACTCGCTCATGTCGACGACCTCGCCGGCATGCACGACCTCCAGACGGTCAGACACATCGCGGACAGGGCCGCGCCCCCTGCGATCGGCGATCTGCCTCTCGAGTGCGGCCGAATCGCCCACCAGACGCAGCACGATGTCCTCGTGCCGGCGCAGGCTCTCGATGGCGGCCTCGACGGCCACGGCACTGCCGTGGTCACCACTCATCGCGTCTACGGCAATACGAATCATGTCGGACACGTCATCGCCAGCAGTCGCTGCACTTGTTTCATCCCCTCGCCCCATGCCCAACGCAATACAGCGCAGCGCCCGTCACCCGGACGCTGCGCTGTCGGCTCGATATGATGATCCGTGCGAAAAAAACTAGACGTCGTCGCCGGCCTCGACCACGCGCCGGCCGCGGTAGAAACCGTCGCGGGTCACATGGTGACGACGATGGGTCTCGCCTGTGGTCTGATCGATCGACAGGGTCGGGCGATTCATGCTCGCATGGGTGTTGCGACGCTTGTCACGCTTCGAGCGGGATTTGCGGTTCTGTTGAACGGCCATAGCACTGCCTTTGGGTTATCCAGATCGGGCCCTACCGCGGCTCGTCGTCATCGCGCTTGAGCGATGCCAACGCCGCGAACGGGTTCGGTTTATCTCGCGCCGGACTGTGCGCCGGCGTTTTCTGTTCGCTGTCGTAGGCCGCCCGACATTCCGGACGGTCGCACTGCACGATCATCGGCAGCGCAAGCAGCAGCTCATCGTCGATCAGCGCATGCACATCCAGCATGTCACCTTCGGTCAGAATCGGCTCCCACTCACGCGGCACGGCGGCCGCGGCCTCGTCGCTTGCCACGACGATACCCGCCACCTCGACGTCCAGCGCTTCCTCGGTAGGCTCAAGACAACGCTGACACGGCAGCATCAGCCTCGTCTGCACCCGCCCGGTGAGCACCACTCGTCGCTGTACATCTTCTTCCAGCAACAATGATACATCGACCGGGGCGCCCGAATCGGCGACCACGACTTCCCTGGTTCGAGGCAACTCCGACAACGACAGACGGCCCGACAGACGCGTGTTGTCCAACGCCCGGCGACGATAGTCTATCCGCCGTGTCATTTGGTGTCCCGACGACATGGCGCGCGATAATAGGCGCCGGGCGGCCTCAAGTCAAAGCATTCCGCGCTATTGCTCCGGATGATTGGGCGTCGGCTCCGCTTGTTTTATGCTCGGCGGCGACTTTCTTCACCGTCTATGCTCATGCCCGCACCTTCTCCTCCCGTGATTCTGGCATCGAGCTCGATCTGGCGGCGCCAGCTGCTGCGACAGATCGGGCTGCATTTCGAGGCCACCTCGCCCGACATCGACGAAACCGCGTACGAGGGCGAGGCCAGCGACGCCCTCGCATGCCGGCTGGCGCAAACCAAGGCCGAGGAAATCGCCGCAGATTGGCCGCACGCCATCGTCATTGGCAGCGACCAAGTCGCGGACGTGGAAGGACGCATTCTGGGCAAGCCGGGTACCGCCGCCCGCGCGCGCGAACAACTAAGACTGCAATCCGGCAAGAGCGTCGTTTTTCATACCGGCCTGTGCGTCTGCGCGCCCGGATTCGACGAGCCCCGGTCGCATCTCGAAACCGTCACCACCCGCTTCCGCGATCTGAACGACGACGAGATTGCGCGCTATGTCGCGGCTGAGGATGTCACCGCCACGGCCGGCAGCCTCAAATCCGAAGGGCTCGGCATCACGCTCGTGGCCGCAATCGAATCGAAGGACCCCAGTGCACTCGTGGGGCTGCCGCTGATCGGCCTGCGTCGACTGCTCGCCGAAGCCGGCGTCGCCCTGCCCTGACTAACCCACAGACGGCATTCGGCCCGGCTATCCATCGGCCAGCCAGGCGGGCAGAGCGCGCACGTCGTCGATCACGTCGATCGCGCCGGCCCGACGCAGGCGACGTTCGTCGTGCACGCCGCAACGCACGGCCACGGCGTCGATGCCTGCGGCGCGCGCCATCACCATGTCGTATTCGGTATCGCCGACCATCAGCGCGGCTTCCGGTTCAGTCGCCGTGCGCAGCAGGATGTCGCCGATCATGTTCGGCGCGGGCTTGGGCACCGACTCATCCGCGCAACGCGTGACGCGGAACAGGCTCTTGGAATCAGTCGCGCGCATCGCGCGATCCAGCCCTCGTCGATTCTTGCCGGTTGCCACCGCCAGCTCGAAGCCCTGGTCGCCGAGATGAACCAGCGCCTCGCGAGCACCCTCGAACAGGCGCGGCGCCGCGCGCGGCCAACCATAACGCCGACGATAACGGCTGATGCGGTCGCGTACCCGCGCCGGATCCAGCTCGGGGAACAATCGACCCAGCACCTCCTGAATGCCGAGCCCCACGAGTTCGCGCATCTGTGCCGGGGTACGCTCCGGCAGGCCGGTGTCCTGGATCGCCTGTTGCAAGGTGCCGATGAGTTCCCCGGCCGAATCCATCAACGTGCCGTCCCAGTCGAATATGATCAGTTCGTAATCACGCGACATCACGCCCCGCCCAGGCGGTCGAAAACCGCCGCCAGATCGTGCGCAAGCGGCGCCTCGAAGACGTGCGACCGCCCGCCGAAATGCAATCGCACAGAGGCTGCGTGCAGCGCCAGTCGCGACAGGCCGCGTTCACGCCAGCGGCTAGCGCGCGCGTTCGGGCCATATTTGTCGTCGGCGGCCACCGGATGACCGCAGTGCGCCGCGTGCACGCGGATCTGATGTGTACGGCCGGTTCGGATCTCGACATCCATGCGGGTGGCATCGGCATAGAACTTGGCCGGGGCGAACATCGACAGGCTGGCCCGCCCCCCGTCGTGATCAACCGTGACCACACGCTCACCGGCGCGTTCGACATCACGCGACAAGGGCACGTCCACCTCAATTGCGCCGTGCGGCCACCGGCCTTCGACCAACGCGATGTAACGCTTGGTCGCCGATGTATCGTTGAGACCCGCTCGCAGCTCATCGAGCGCGGCCCTGGAGCGCGCCACCAGCAGACAACCACTGGTCTGCCGATCGAGGCGATGCACGAGCTCGAAGTAGTCGTTCGGCCGCGCCGCCCGCAGCACCTCGATCAACCCGAAACGCAGGCCGCTGCCAGCATGCACGGCCAGCCCGGCCGGCTTCGCGAACACCAGATAATCGTCGGTTTCGGTGATGATTGCGGCGTTCACCTTGTCGATCAGCGCATCGGGCGGTCGGCCCGGGTCAGCCTTCGGGGCCTGGCGAACCGGCGGAATACGCACGTCGTCGGCTTCGGTGAGCCGGGTCCCGGGCTTGGCCCGGCCCTTGTTCACACGCACTTCGCCGCTGCGAATGATTCGGTAAACGCGCGATTTCGGCACGTTCTTGAATTCACGCAGCAAAAAATTATCCAGACGCATGCCCTCGTCATTGGCATGGACCCGGACGTGTCGTACTTGAGGCCGCTGCGATGTCAGATTACACTCCCAAGGTCGCGCTTACGCGGCACATCGAAGAGTTGATGTTGCCAGCGAGCGATGACCGACAGTTATTTCGAACACGCTGGTGCATAACGTTCAGAAGCCTATCACGGCGCGTTTGCTCAGCGGTTCCCGAATCTTGAGTTATCCATTCATCTTATGCGCTCCTGTCTGACCGCCGTAGTCCCCATTCTGCTCGCCGCGATGCTTGGCGAGTGCGCACGGGGTACGTCGCGGTCGGCCGCGTGGCAACGCGTCCATACGCGCCGCGCCCGGGTCGCCAGTCGAGCGCGCCACTGGATCCCATTCCATGAAACGTATTTTGGTCAACGCCACCCAGCCGGAAGAGCTGCGGGTGGCCATCGTCGATGGACAGAAACTGCATGACCTCGACATCGAGGTCGGTTCTAGAGAACAACGCAAGGCCAACGTCTACAAGGGACGCGTAACCCGCGTCGAGCCTAGCCTGGAGGCGGCCTTCATCGACTACGGCGGCAACCGCCACGGGTTCCTGCCGCTCAAGGAAGTCGCCAAGTCCTACTACGACAAATCGACGGCCGACGGCAACGGCAAGGCCACGCTGTCCGAAGGCCAGGAAGTCATCGTCCAGGTGGAGAAGGAGGAACGCGGCAACAAAGGCGCCGCACTCACCACCTATATCAGTCTCGCCGGGCGCTATCTCGTGCTCATGCCCAACAACCCGCGGGCCGGCGGCGTCTCCCGTCGTATCGAGGGAGAGGAACGCAACGAACTGCGCGAAGCGCTCAACGAAGTTCAGGTGCCCGAGGGCATGGGCGTGATCGTGCGCACTGCCGGCGTGGGGCGTTGCGCCGAGGAACTGCAGTGGGATCTGGACTATCTCGCGCACGTCTGGAAAGCGATCAACGACGCGGCCGACGCGCGCAAGGCTCCGTTCCTGGTCTACCAGGAATCCAACGTCATCATCCGTGCGCTGCGTGACTATCTGCGCGACGATATCGGCGAAGTAGTCATCGACCAGCCCGAGGTGTACGAGACCGGGCGCGAGTTCATGCAGCAGGTCATGCCGCATGCCCTGAACAAGCTCAAGAAATACACCGACGAGACACCGCTGTTCTCGCGCTTCCAGGTCGAATCCCAGATCGAATCGGCCTTCGAGCGCGAAGTCACCCTCCCCTCCGGCGGCTCGATCGTGATCGACCACACCGAGGCCATGACGTCGGTCGACATCAACTCGGCACGCGCGACCAAGGGCGCCGGCATCGAGGAAACCGCGTTCAACACGAACGTCGAAGCCGCCGAGGAAATCGCCCGTCAACTGCGCATCCGAGACCTGGGCGGGCTGGTCGTGATCGATTTCATCGACATGGAAAGCGCGAAGAACCAGCGCGAGGTCGAGAACCGCCTCAAGCAGGCGGCCAAGGCGGATCGCGCCCGCGTCCAGATCGGACGCATCTCGCGCTTCGGTCTGCTGGAGATGTCGCGCCAGCGGCTCAAGCCGTCCCTGTCCGAATATTCCAGCCAGGTGTGCCCGCGCTGCCTCGGCCGCGGCTCCATCCGCAGCGTCGAATCGCTGTCGTTGTCGATCCTCCGCCTGCTGGAAGAGGAATCGATGAAGCCCGGCACGGGCCGCGTGATCGTGCAGCTGCCGATTCCGGTCGCGAGCTTCCTGCTCAACGAGAAACGCAGCGATCTGGCCGACGTCGAGCGCCGGGCCAGGACCCGCATCACCCTGGTCCCCAACCATGAACTCGATACGCCGCACTACGAAATCCGGCGCGTGCGTGGCGACCAGCTCACCGAAGAGGACAACAACGCCGCGAGCTACAAGATCGACACCCAGGTTGATATCGAAAAGCCGGCGGAGCCCGATCACCACACCGGCGCCCCCAAGGCCCGCGAAGAGCCTGCGGTGAAGCGCGTCGCCCGACCCGACGCCCCGGTCATCGAGCGCAGCGAGCCGAGCCCCAGCGCCCCGCCTGCCGCAGCGACAGAGCCGACCGCCACCATGACCCCGTGGCAGCAGCTCTGGGACGCCCTACGCCGTATATTCAGCGGCGAGGCCGACCTCGGACTGTCGGGCTCCGGCCCCGCCAGCCGCGAAGCCACCACACAGAAGACCGCCGACGACAAGCGCCGTCGTGCCCCCAGTTCGGAGACGACGTCCCGGAATTCCGATGACAGCCGCCGGGCTGCATCCGGCGACGGCGGTTCGAAAGCGAATGCGCGCAGCGACAAGTCGAGTGACGACGACAGCCGCGGCAACGGCAACGGAAACAGCCGGAATCGCAATCGTCGTCGTGGCGGTCGCAATCGCAGCCGCAGCCGAAGTGACGACGCCAATGGTCAGAGCCAGAAACAGAGCTCGGATCAGAGTCCGGATCGGGGGTCGGACAAGTCGTCGAAACAGGACAGCAAGAAGTCGGACAAACCCGCCGAGGATCCGGCCCAGAGCAACCGCGATAAGGCAGAAGCAGCGCGAAAAGACGCAGACAGCTCGAGGAACAAGTCCGAGTCGCGTGCAACCCCGTCGCCGCAGGGCGATAAGCGCGCCGAGAACCCCGCGGCCAACAAGCCTGAAACGAAGACACAGGATACGAGCACGGCCACTGACGATCCGAACCGAACCGACGACAATGCCCCGGACAATGACGACAGCGGCTCGGGCGAAGCCAAACGCGGGCGTCGCCGGCGGCGTGGTGGCCGCGGTCGGCGTGGCGGGCGCAAGCGCAGCGATGCTGCGGCCAACGAAGCCGACGAGCAGAACAGCACTTCGGCAGGCGATGCCGACGACGAAACGGCAAGCGCCGAAGGCAACGCGACAAGCAAGGATCAGCAGCCCTCGGCTGCCGAGACAGGCGGCGGCGACACGCCGGCCCAGGCGCAAGCCCGTTCGAGCAAAAGCGAGCAAGACGCTTCGCCCGACACCGCAGCCGCAGAGGACGACAACGACTCGACGCCCGTGAAAGAGAAATCCGAGGAGTCGAAGCGCGAGCGTTCGAAGAAGGAAGCCGACAAGCCCAAGGACAGTGACGACCAGAACGCCGCTGACGGCACCCAGAGCGCGCCGAAGCGAAAGGCGGCGTCCGAGCTTCCCGACGTCGATGACAAGCCCTGGTCGGCGGTGACCGCGAGCGACAACGCGCGCAGCGCCAGTCAGAACGACCACGAGTCTCCGGCGACGTCGAAGACCGATGCCGCCGATGCTGCGAAGACCGACAAGCCCAAGCGCGGCTCCCGAGGCGACGCCTCCACCGAGGCAGGCAAGTCGGACGACACCGCGGACAACGGTGCATCAAGCGAGGCGGCTGACCAAGGCAACGACAAGACGAGCGACCCGAGCGGGCCATCCGACAAGCCACGCAAGAGCAAGCCGAAACGGCGACGCTCGACCAGCAAGGCGGCGACCGCTGCCAGCCGGGATGCGAGCGACGACGCGCCGACTTCGACCGGGTCGAACGCGGCGTCCTCGCCGAGCGATGAAGAACCGGCCCCGCCCGCCAAGCCGTCTGCGACGACGGACAGCGCCAGCGAACCGGCCGAGCGCGAGGCATCGGCGAACGCAACGGCCACCGACTCGTCGGAGTCGTCGAGCGCTTCGTCACAAAGGGGCCGTTCAGCGCGGTCCGAGCAGCCGAGGGCATCCGAAGCCGAGCCCGCCGAGGCCTCGTCGAAGCCGAGCGACTCGCCCAAGCAGCCTGAAAAAGCCGGCAACGACGAAAGCGCCGGCCTGGAACAGGTCGAAACGAGTGCGGCGGAAGCCACCTCGCAGTCCGAGACCGACGACCGTGTTGTCGATGCCTCGGCCGAGGATGCCGAACATTCGGCCGACGCAGCGTCCGAGCCTGAAGAACCTGTGGCCGAGGCCGCGACACGTGTCGCGGCTTCCACGGTCGTCGACGGTGCGGCGACGGCCGCCGAGCCCAGGCTCACGCAGGTCGAGACGCAGTCTGACAGTGCAGCGAGTGCGGACTCCGAAACCCAGGACACGGTGGAAAAGGCCGAAAGCATAGCCGCCGAAACGACCAATAAGGCGGAGGAAGCTGGCGAGGCCGACGACACGGCACCCGAGCGCCGCGAGAAGCCCCACTGACCGTGGGGGCTAGGCCGGCCGGCTCCTCCAAAGCGGGGGCCGGCCTTGGCGCTCATGCTCGATCGAGGCGCTCGGTGATATCGGCGACAAGCCCATCGATACAGGTCTCGATCATATCCAGTACGCGATCGAAACCGTTGGTGCCGCCATAATACGGGTCCCCCACGGACTGGCCTCGATGCCGAGCGCTGAAGTCGCCGAGCAAAGCGATTCTGTCCAGCAATTCGCAGCGGCCGTCCGCCATGGACCGAAGATCAACGAGATTGTTCTCATCCATGGCGATCACATAATCGAAGTCCACCAGATCGACCGGCGATACCTGTCGCCCTCGCAGGGGACTCAGGTCGTAGCCCCGACCAGCGGCGGCCGCCACGGCGCGTCGATCCGGCGGGTCGCCCACGTGCCACGGCCCGGTGCCGGCTGAATCCACGACCACACGCCCGGCAAGACCCACCGCGTCGAGGCGCTGTCTCATGATGCCTTCAGCCGTCGGCGATCGACAGATATTGCCGAGACACACGAACAAGACCCGCATTTCGGGTTCGTTACCGACATTCATGAGCGTTGCATCCTCTGCGCGACGATTGCGAGATCGGCCTCGGTATCGACCCCTGGCCCCGGCAGGGCCACGGCATCAACCAGTGCGATGGGCAGGCCGATCTCGAACGCACGCAGCTGTTCCAGCGATTCGTGCTGCTCGAGGAAGCCCGGCGCGGTCGCGGCGAATGTCCGTAGCGCGCCGACGCGATAGGCGTAGATACCCAGATGACGCCGCGCCGCACCCTCGAAAGCGGCGTTGCCGCTGTCGCGGTGGTACGGAATCGGTGCCCGGCTGAAGTACAGAGCGCGTCCTTTCGCCGCGACCACCTTCACGATATTGGGGTTGGAAAAATCCTCGGCGGTTTCGATCGGCGTGGCGGCCGTCGCCATGGCCGCACCGGGATCATCGAGCAGCGCCTGCGCCACCTGATCGATCAAAGCAGGCGGCATCATCGGCTCGTCCGCCTGAACATTCACCACGATATCGTCTGCCGACCACTGCGCACCTGCCACCAATTCCGCGATACGGTCGCTGCCACAACTATGATCGGCGCGCGTCATCACCGCCCGCGCGCCGGCACGCTCAACCGACGCGGCAATCTCTGCCGAGTCGGTCGCGACGATCACCGAAGCCGCCGAACTCGCCGACGCGGCCCGACAGACATGCTCGACCATCGGCCGGCCCGCAATCTCGCGCAGCACCTTGCCCGGAAGACGCGTACTGGCCAGTCGGGCCGGAATGACGACATGAAAATTCATTCGTGCTCCTGCATAGGGGTGATGCGCCGCAGCAACGCATCGATCTCGTTCGTACAATCCGGCGACAAACGGGTGACCGCCGGTACGGCCCAGAGGGCGCGGTTAGCGAAGACCGCACACTTCACCGCGTCTTTTTCGGTCATCAATACGGCGCGATCGTCGCCGAAGTCGAGATCGGCAGCCTTGTAACGATGGTGATCGGGCGCGGCGTGCCGAATCACGTCGATACCAGCGGCTTCGAGCATATCGAAAAACCGGTCCGGCTCGCCGATGCCGGCCACGGCATGGACCGTCGTGCCACGAAAGGTGTCGAGCGTCGCGACCCGGCCATCGACGAGCGAGCGCGCCATTCCCGACTCGAGCCAGAAGTCGCGTCCCGCGCCCTGAATGCATTCCAGATCCACACAAGCCAGACGCGCTTTCGGCTCGCGCAGCGGCCCGGCCGGTAGCAGCCAGCCGTTGCCGTAGCCGCGCCGGGCGTCCCGCACGGCGATCTCGGCATCGCGAGCCAGCTGATAATGCTGCAAGCCGTCGTCGGCGATGACGAGGTCGACCCCGTGTTCAGCGATCAGAAAACGTGCGGCGGCCACCCGGTCCGGATCGACCACCACCGGAACGCCGGCGCGCTGCGCGATCAGTACGGGCTCGTCGCCGCCCTCGGCGGGCGACGTGTCGCAGCGCACGTCCAGCGGATAATGCTCGGCGCGCCCGCCATAGCCGCGCGACACCACGCCGGGGCGAAGGCCCAATGCCCGGGCACGCGCCACGACAGCCAGCGTGAGCGGCGTCTTGCCGCTGCCGCCGACGCTGATGTTGCCCACCACGAGCACCGGGCGCTCGACGCGTTGCGCCACCCGCCAGCCCCGCCGATAAGCCAGCCGGCGGGCGGCCACGATCAAGCCGTAGAGCGCGGCCAGCGGGACCAGCAGTCGCGGCGCATGCGTGCCGTACCAACGTCGCTCGATCGCCGCCGACAACCGCGATGCGCTCACGCCCGGTCCGGACGTGCGAACTGGATGTCGTGCAGGCTCCGATAATGGCCGCCGTGCGTCATCAGTTCCGCGTGGCTGCCCTGCTCGACCACCTCGCCGTCGTGCATGACCACGATGCGATCGGCATCCTGGATGGTCGACAGCCGATGCGCGATCACCAGCGTCGTGCGGTTGCGCATGAGATTGTCCAAGCCCTTCTGGATCGCCTTCTCCGATTCCGTGTCGAGCGCGGATGTCGCCTCGTCGAGAATCAGGATCGGTGCATCCTTGAGCAACGCGCGAGCGATCGCCACGCGCTGGCGCTGGCCGCCGGACAGCATCAGGCCGTTCTGCCCCACGAGCGTGTCGTAACCTTCGGGCAGCGATTCGATGAATTCGGCCGCATAGGCACGCCGCGCGGCGTCCTCGATCATCTGGCGATCGATATCGCCGAGCGCCCCGTAGGCGATGTTGCCGGCAATCGTGTCGTTGAACAGCACGACGTTCTGATCGACCAGGCTGATCTGGCGACGCAGATCAGTCAGTCGATAGTCGGCGACCGGCACATCGTCCAGCGTGATCCGCCCTTCCTGAATATCGTAGAAGCGCGGCAGCAGCGAGAGCAATGTGGATTTGCCGCTGCCCGAACGGCCGACGAACGCCACCGTCTGCCCCGGCTGAACGCCGAAGCTGATATGCCGCAGGACGTCATGGTCCCCGCCTGGATAACGGAAAGACACATCCGCAACATCGATCTTCCCCGCCGCACGCTCGATTGTTCGGGTGCCGCGGTCGGGCTCGCCCGGCTCGTCGATCAACTCGAAGATCGCGCCCGCCGCCGCCATGCCCGCCTGAATCGTTGCATTGACGCCGGTGAGGCGCTTGATCGGCCCCATCATGCCCATCATCGCGCCGAAGAAGGTCGCCAGATCGCCCGGCGTCATCACACCGCCGCCGGTATTGCGCACGGCCACCGACACCACGAACGCGATGGCGATCGCGGCAATGAACTGGATGACCGGAACACTCGCCGCACTGGTTGTGGCCTTGCGCATCGACACCCGCCGATTGCGCTGGTTGACCCGGTCGAAGGCATCCCGTTCGTGATCCTCACCGCCGAAAACCTTGACCACGCGCTGCCCGGTCAGCACCTCTTCGCTGATGTGCGTGATGTCGCCCATCGATTGCTGGATGGTGGCGCTGTAGCGTCGAAACCGCTTGGATACGTGATTGACGATCAGCGCAATGAGCGGCCCCACCAGCAACGTGATCAGCGCCAGCGACCAGTTGACCCAGAACATCAGCAGCGTGAAACCGACGATGCGCAGCGAATCCTGAATCACGATGGTGATAGCGCTGGTCGCCGCGCCCGAGATCTGACTCGTGTAGTAGGTCAGCATGGCCGTCGTGCGGCCGGTGGCGTTGCGATCGAAGAAACTGGCCGGCAGGCGCAGGAACTTCTCGAACACGTCCGAACGGACGTTGTAGACCACGCGGTTGGCGACCCAGGCCATGCCGTAGCTGGACACGAATCCGGCGATGCCGCGGCCGATGAACAGCGCCAGCATGAAAATCGGGATCCAGCGGATCATCCACGGATCGCGATTCACGATGCTGCCATCGAGCAACGGTTTGAGGATATAGATCAGCGCAGTGTCGGCCCCGGCATAGATCGCCATGCCGAGGCCCGCGAAAGCCAGCCAATGCTTGTAGCGCCAGGTGTAGCGCAGCAGACGGGGATAGATTTCCCCGATCGGCATATCGGTTTGGATACTCTTGCGCGCCAACTGGATTGCTCCCTGTCGCCGAGGCCGGCGGGCTCGGACGAGTCGCGTCGCTGCACGGCTCGCCCTGACCGTTGCCACGGCCCCTGCCGTGAACGCGCATGATAATCACGCAGTTGCCGAGGGGCTACCCGCCGGGCCGGGGCTGCTGCCAGAAACGACGGTGACGCCAGCGCCAACGCACGACGCGCGGCGCATGCGGCGCCGGCCACGCCAGCTGAAGCGCCCCGGCCTTCGCGGTGTTGAAGAGATCGATGCCGCGTGCGCGGTAGCGCGACACAACCACCGGCCGCGGGAAACCCCAGCGGTTGTGCCAGCCGGTTGACACCAGCGCAATCGCGGGATCCACCGCGTTCAGAAGCGCCGGCGAGGATGACGTCGTACTGCCATGGTGCGGGACCACCAGCACATCGCTCTGCGATGGATCCGCGATCGCGATCCACCAGCGCCTGTTCGCCCGGCACCTCGATATCGCCGGTCATGAGCGCGCTGGCGCCGCGCGCATGAATCCGCAGCACACAGGAATGTTCATTGCTGTCAGCGGCCTCGGCGGCTTCGACCGCGCTCGGGTAGAGCAGATCGAAGTCCACACCATCCCAACGCCAATGCTGGCCGGCGCGGCATGGATCGTCGCTCTTCGTGCCTTCGCGATGCACTACATCGGCCCGCCTCATGATCGCCGATGCGCCGCCGATGTGATCCATGTCACCGTGGCTGATCAACAGCCGATCCACACGGAGTCGTCCCACATGGCGCAGATACGGTACGACGATCATCGCTCCCGCATTGAATCCGGTACGATATGCCGGGCCCGCGTCGAAAACCAGCGTGTGATGCGCGGTACGAACCACGCTCGCCAGCCCCTGCCCCACATCGAGCACGGTCAGGCGAAAATGGCCCGGCGGGATGGCCTGCCCGGCCGGACGCCAGCCCATTACTGCCGGTAGAAGCAGCACCGCGCCGAGCGCCCGGAACCGCCACGGCGCGGGCATGGCGGCCATCAGGAGGCCCACGATGGCGAGCACCAGTGCCAACGCGCCGGGGAGCACATGATGAAACGACGCCAACGGCCATTGTGCGGCCCATGCCAGGCCCGGCCATAGCATCGCCAGCAAGGCCGCAATCTTGGCCAGGACCCAGCCACCCGCCGTGGCCGGCGCAAACAACCCCGCCAGCACGCCAACCAGCACCAGAGGCACGATCACGCTGGCCGCCGGAATCAGCAGCGCGTTGATCAATGGCGCTGCCAGTGACGCCTGGCCGAAGAACCAGAGCGTAAGCGGCATGAGCACCACCACCAGCCCGAGCTGAAAATACAGTGCCTTGCGCCACCACGCCCCCTCGACCAGCGTGGCGATCCAGATCAGCCAGCCAACCGCGGCGAACGACAGCCAGAACCCCGGCGCGATCACCGAGGCCGGATGCCACAAGACCACCGCCAATGCCGCCCAGGCCAGCGCCCGGCCCGCGCCGATCTCGCGTTCGACAACAATCGCCATGAAGAACGCCGCCGCCATGATCACGGCGCGCTGGGTCGGCAGCGCCCAGCCGGCCAATGCGGCATAACCGAGTGCGCCCGTCATGGCGACCACGGCGGCGATACGCCGTGCCTGGCGCGCCGCGGGCGTGCGCAGCGCCAGCCAACGTGCAAGGGCAAACAACAGACCGGCGATCAGACCGATGTGCAAACCGGAGATGGCCACCAGATGCGTGGTGCCCGTGGCACGCAGCGTCGCCCATTGCGCATCCGTGATGTGTTGCCGCACACCGAGCGAGAGCGCCTCGATCAGTCCACGCATCGGACGCTGTGCGAGGATCGGGGCGATCCGTTGCAGCGCGGCATGTCGCAGGCGATCGACGCTCCAGAGTGGCGGCGCCTGACACGGCACGGAATCCCGTACATAACCCGTCGCATCGATACCCTTGCGCCAAAGCCATCCGCTGTAGTCGAAACCGCCGGGATTGGCCGACCCGTGCGGCGTCGAGAGCTTGGCCTTGATCTGCAGACAATCGCCCGGCGCCAACGAGGGCGCCTTGCCGTACCACGACAGGCGCAGCCGCCGCGCCGGATCGCTCGCGGCCATCTTGAAGCGCGTGCGATACCGGCCGACTTCGGGCAGGCCGATCACATGGCCGGTCAACGATACGATCTCGCCGTCGGCCGCCGCCGGCAGACGCGTCGTCATTTCATGGCAGGCCTGAATCAGGCTCCAGGCCGCCACCATGCAGACCACGGCCAACAGTGCGCGGCCGGGGAAACGAGCCAGACAAAGCAGGAGCGGGGCCAGCAGCCACGCCGGGCTCGGCAGGCCCGGGAGCTGATATACGACAGTGACGGCCACTACGCTGGCGACCGCGATCAGCCGGATATCGTCGAGCGCGCCAAACGACGCGAGCGCGCCGGCCGGCCGATGGCCCATCATCCCCCCTAAATCCGTAGCCGCAACGAGCGGCCGTACCCGGGTCGAGACTAGCGCGGTGCGACGGCGTGTGCCAGCCGGGCGGGCCGGGCGACCGCCTGAGCAAGGTCGCGAAGCAGTTCTTCCGCTCCACCCAACACCACCGAGTCAGCCGCACGGTAGCAGCGACTCGCGGACGTATCGCTCGATGCGCAGCCCGACGCAGCCCCGAGCGCCGGCCGATCAAGCCAGCTCGGAGAGCTCCGCGGGGGCGAGATGACCGTCGGTAAGCGTCCAGATCTGATCCATGCGCTGGGCGAGCTGACGATCGTGGGTCACCATCACCAGGCTGGTATCGAGATCGGCGTTCAATTCGAGCATGAGGTCGAACACGCTCGCCGCCGTGCGATGATCCAGGTTGCCGGTCGGCTCGTCGGCCAGAATACAGGCCGGCTGGGTGACCAGCGCCCGTGCCACGGCCGCGCGCTGGCGTTCGCCGCCGGACAGTTCCGTCGGTTTGTGCTCGAGCCGCGCGCCGAGGCCAACTTTTTCCAGCAGTTCGCGCGCACGGGTGAGCGCCGGCCCGTTCGGACCGCGCCGGATGAGCAGCGGCATGGCCACGTTCTCGACCGTGGTCAATTCCGGCAGCAGATGATGGAACTGATAGATGAAGCCGAGTTTTTCGTTGCGCAGGCGTCCGCGCGCGGAATCGGACAGGCGCGTCATGTCCTGACCGGCGATATGCACGGTGCCGGTCGTCGGCACGTCCAGCCCGCCAAGCAGATGCAGCAGCGTCGACTTGCCCGAACCGGAGGCGCCGATCACCGCGATGCGCGCGCCGGGTGCGACGTCCAGATCGACGCCGTCGAGCACCGTGATCGGTTCGCGCACTTCGGTGAAGGTCTTGCTCAGCCGGCTGGCCGAGAGCACGAAATCCGCAGGGTTATCACTCATAGCGCAGCGCCTCCGCCGGCTGAACGCGGGCCGCACGCCAGGCCGGATACAGCGTCGACAGGAACGACAGCACGAGCGACAGGCACGAAATGCGGATCACGTCGGCTTCGTGCAGTTCGCCCTTGAGCTGGCTGATGTAGTAGACATCGGCCGACAGCAGATTGGTATGCAGCACCTTCTCCACGAACGGCACGATATCGACCATGTAGATCGACAGCAGCACACCGAGGATCACGCCGATGACGGTCCCGATCACGCCGATCAGCATGCCCTGGACCATGAAGATCGCCATCACCGATCGCGGTTTCATGCCGAGCGTACGCAGGATCGCGATATCGCCCTGCTTGTCGGTGACCACCATCACCAGCATCGACACGATATTGAAGGCCGCCACCGCGATGATCAGCGACAGGATGATGAACATCATCGTCTTCTCGGTCGCGATCGCATGGAAGAAGTTCGCGTTCTGCTGGGTCCAGTCGGTGACCCGGTAGCGATACGGCAGGATCTGCGACAACTGGTGCGAAACCTGCGGCGCCTTGAACATGTCCTTGAGCCGCAGCCGGAGCCCGGAGACGCCGTCGCCCATGTGATAGAGCGTCTCGGCATCCTTCATCGAGATCAGGACCATGCCGCTGTCGTATTCGTACATGCCCACGGAAAAGATCCCGGAGACATGAAACCTTCGGAAGCGCGGCACGATGCCGGCCGGCGTGACGTTGGCCTCGGGGATGAGCAGGTCGACGTTGTCACCCACCCCCACGCCGAGCTGATTGGCCAGGTCGACACCCAGCACGATGTTGTAGGTGCCGCCTTTAAGCGAATCGAACGAGCCCGCCACCATATGACTGGCCACGTCCGAGACATCCTGTTCGCGTTTGGGCACCACCCCGCGAATCAGCGTGCCCGAGATGGAGCGCCCGCTGCGCACCATGCCCTGGCCGGACACATAAGGCGCCGAGGCCACCACCTGCGGTGTCTTCTTGTCGACCTGTTTGCGCAGATCCTGCCAGCCCTGCAGCGCGCCGTCGTTGGACTGGATCTCCACGTGCGCGGCCATGCCGAGGATGCGATCGCGCAGCTCCGACTCGAACCCGTTCATCACCGACAGCACCGTGATCAGCAGCATCACGGCCAGCGCGATCCCGCCCATCGATATCGACGAGATGAACGATATAAAATGATTGCGCCGCTTGGCGCGCGTGTAGCGCAGGCCGAGCGCGAGTTCGAGTGGTCTAAACATGGCCGCGCATTAAATCACACAGACAACGATCGGCACAGCCGCGCATCGCGTGCTCCGGTGGTGGATGGGTCATGAACACGGGACTACGAACATATCGGTGGCGATTAGTTCACGTCGCCGCGCTTTTCTTGCTGAACGTGGCCTGGTTGCCCGCGCTGTATGCGGCCGACTATGCCAGTCATGAGTACGGCGCTACGAACACCGCCGATGCGCCGCCCGCTCCGAGCCGGCGCGCATGATGCCGGCACCGGCGGCCCCCGAAAGCACATCCCCGGCCGGCGACATGCCGCGACCGGGGCCAGACCATGAGCGAGGTCCGCGCGCGCTACGGCGTCGCCGAACTCCGAGCGCGGCCCGATCGGCCGCCCGCCGATCACGCGCTGGAACTATGCCGGCTACCATGTGTATTTCGAAGGCAGGCGCGTGATCCATACCGTCGTACCGAGCGACCCGGAGCCGCTGCACCACGTCCGACAACTCGAGACCGAACCCCGATGACGGGTCGTATGCTGCCGCCCGAATGGGCGCCGCAAAGCGCGATGCTGCTTGTCTGGCCGCGCGCCGGCGGCGACTGGAGCGACGGCCTGGCCGCCGCGCGCGACGTGATCGCAGGCCATGGCGGCCGCACTCGTGCCGCGCCAGCCGGTGCTGCTCGTGGCGCCGGACGACGAAGCCGCCGACGATATCGACGCCCGTCGGCATGCCGGCACGCTGCCGAGCGGACACCTTCAAGTCGCGCGCGTGGCCGCCGACGATATCTGGGCGCGCGATACGGGGCCCATCACCGTCGTCGATGGCGACCGGCGTCGTATTCGTGGATTTCCGTTTCGACGGCTGGGGCGGCCGTTTCCAAGCCGCCAACGACGATGCGCTGACGGCGGCCCTCTACCGCACCGGCGCTCTCGGCCCCGGCGACCATGACCACCGTGCGTATCGTGCTCGAAGGCGGCAGCATCGAAATCGAATGGCCAGGGCACGATCCTCACCACCGAGCGCTGTCTGCTCGCCGGCCGGCGCAACCCCGGTTTCGCGCGGCGCCGACGCCGAGGCCGCGCTGGCTGAAGCGCTGGGCGCCACACGAGTGCACTGGCTGGCCCACGGCGATCTGATCGGCGACGACACCGACGGCCATATCGATACCCTGGCCCGCTTCGTCGCCGCGGACACCATCGTGCACCAGGGCTGCGCCGATCCCGGCCGACGCGCACCACGCCGAACTCGCCGCGATGGCCGGCGAACTGGCCGCACTGCGCGATGCCAACGGCGCGCCGTACAAGCTGGTCGAGCTGCCGTTGCCGGCGCCGCAATACGATCCGGCCGACGGTCATCGGCTGCCGGCCGGCTATGCCAATTTCCTGATCGCGAACGGCTGCGTGCTGATGCCGAGCTTCGACGACCCGGCGGACGCGCGAGGCGGCCGCGATCATCGGCTCATTGTTTCCCCGATCGCGACATCATCCCCATCGACAGCCGCGCACTGATCCGCCAGCACGGCGGCCTGCACTGCGCGGCCATGCAGATTCCTGCCGAGCCCGACCATGTCTGATGCCAGAAACCTCACCGTTGCAATCGCGCAATACGCCTGCAGCGACGACGTCGAAGCCAATCTGACCACGGCGGAGCGCTACATCGCCGAAGCCGGCGCTGCCGGCGCGCGTCTGGTGCTGCTGCCCGAGCTGCACAACACGCCCTATTTCTGCCAGCGCGAGGATCCGGCGATCTTCGACTACGCCGAACCCGTCCCGGGCCCGTCCAGCCAGCGCCTGGCCGCCGCGGCCAAGGCCGCCGGGGTGGTGGTGGTCGCCTCGCTGTTCGAGCGCCGCGCGCCCGGGCTGTATCACAACACGGCGATCGTGCTGGATCGCGACGGCACGATGGCCGGCCGCTATCGCAAGATGCATATCCCGGACGACCCGGAATACTACGAAAAATATTATTTCACGCCGGGCGACCTCGGTTTCGAGCCGATCGACACCTCGATCGGGCGGCTCGGCGTGCTGGTCTGCTGGGACCAGTGGTATCCGGAAGCCGCGCGCCTGATGGCGCTGGCCGGCGCCGAGCTCTTGATCTATCCGTCCGCGATCGGCTGGGACGACGCCACCGATGACGCCGCCGAGCAAGCGCGCCAGCTCGGCGCCTGGCAGGGCGTGCAGCGCGGCCATGCGATCGCCAATCATCTGCCGGTGGTCACGTCCAACCGCGTGGGCGTGCGAAGGCGACAGCCACACCGAAATCCGCTTCTGGGGCCACAGCTTCGTGTTCGGAGCCCAGGGCGAGACCGCTGGCCGAGGCCGGCGAAGCCCCCGAACTGCTGGTCGCGGAACTCGATCTGCATCGCACTGAAGCGCTGCGACGTATCTGGCCGTTCTTTCGTGATCGCCGTATCGATGCGTTCGGCGATCTGACCCGTCGCTTTCGTGATTGACCGCGTCGCGGCTCGCCGCAACGCCTCCCCTATGCAATAATCCGCGCCCTCTGATGGCAGTCCGCACGCCCCAAATCACCGCCCCCAGCCCGCTGGCGCCTCCCGAACTGGTGCCTGGCGCCGCCGCGCGCTGGACCCGGCTCGCAGGCGCGGCCAGCGCGCTGGCGCTTGCCTCGGTCGCCGCCCAGCGCTCGGGCCTGACCGTGGCCGTGGTCGCCGACGAACACCGCGCCTACCGGCTGGAAGAAGAGCTGAAATTCTTCGCCGCCGACGATCTGCCGGTCCATCATTTCCCGGACTGGGAGACGCTCGCCTACGACGTCTTCTCGCCGCACGCGGATATCGTGTCGCAGCGCTTGGCGTTGTTGTTGCGCCTGCCTTCGATGGGGCGCGGCATCGTGATCGTGGCCGCGGACACTCTGCTCCAGCCACTGCCGCCGCATTCGTTCGTCGACGGTCGCGCCATGGCGTTCGCGGTCGGCGAACGGCTCGATTTCCATGCGCTGCGCGAACGTCTCGAGGCCGCCGGCTATGCCGCGGTCTCGGAAGTGCGCACGCACGGCGAGTTCGCGATTCGCGGCGCGGTGATGGATCTGTATCCCACCGGATCGGACCAGCCCTACCGGCTGGATCTGTTCGACGACGAGATCGAGACCATTCGGGCGTTCGACCCCGAAACCCAGCGCTCGATCGAGAAGATCGACTCCATCCGCCTGTTGCCGGCGCGCGAGTTCCCGCTGGATGACGAGGCCATCAAGGCGTTCCGCCAGCGCTATCGCCAGCGCTTCGACGGCGACCCGGGCGCGAGCGCCATCTATCGCGATGTCTCCCGCGGCATGCCGCCGGGCGGTATCGAATCCTATCTGCCGCTGTTCTTCGACGAAGTCGCGGCGCTGACCGACTACCTGCCCGACGACGTCTGCCTGGTGGAGCTCGGCGATGTCGCTACGGCGCTGAACACCGCCTGGGGCGCGATCGCCGATCGCTACGAACAACGCAGCGTGAATCCGGAGCGTCCGATCCTGCCGCCGGCAGAGGCGTTCATCCAACCCGAGACGCTGAAATCGGCCTTCGACCAACTCACCGGCGCGCGCATCAACGACGAGGGCCACGCCGACGCGGCATTCGCCGCCGACCCGGTGCCCAAACTCGCCGGCGCCGATGTCGCCGCGACCGGCCGCGCGCTGCAGACGTTCTTCGAATCCTTCGACGGGCGGGTGCTGATCACCGGCGATTCGGCCGGGCGCCGCGAAGCCATGCGCGACTGGCTCACCCAGCTGGGTCTGGCGCCGGCGCGCGTCGAGGGCTGGGCCGAATTCACGGGCGGCAACAAGCGTATCGCGGTCACTGCCGCGCCGCTGGAAGCCGGCTGCGTGCTGGCGGCCGACGGGCTTGCCGTCATCGCCGAAAGCCAGCTCACCGGAGCCCGCCCGCCGGCCAAGAAGCGTCGTCGCCAGGCCGTGCGCGACCCGGAAACCGCGATCCGCGAGCTGACCGATCTGGCGCCCGGCGCGCCCGTCGTGCATCAGGACAACGGCGTCGGGCGCTATCAGGGCCTGATCAAGCTCTCGGCCGGCGGCGTCGAGAACGAGTTCGTCACCATCGAGTACGCCGGTGGCGATCTGCTTTATGTGCCGGTGGCATCGCTGCATCTGGTGCATCGCTTCACCGGCGGCGACGCCGAGACCGCGCCGCTGCACCGGCTCGGCAACGAGCGCTGGGCCAAGGCCCGCAAGAAAGCCGCGCAACAGGCCCGCGACACCGCGGCCGATCTGCTCGAGATCCAGGCCAAGCGCGAATCCGCGCCCGGCGTGGCGATGACGCCGGACGAGGCCGACTACGCCAAATTCTCGGCCCAGTTCCCGTTCGAGGAAACGCCGGACCAGCAGCGCGCCATCGACGAAGTCATGGCGGATCTGTCGCGCGCGACACCGATGGACCGCGTGGTCTGCGGCGATGTCGGTTTCGGCAAGACCGAGGTGGCGCTGCGCTCGGCGTTCGTTGCCGTGTCGGCGGGTTATCAGGTGGCGGTTCTGGTGCCGACCACCCTGCTCGCCCAGCAGCATTACCAGAGCTTTGCCGATCGTTTTGCCGACTGGCCGGTGAAGATCGGCGCGCTCTCGCGCATGCGCACCGGCAAGCAGCGCGACACGCTGCTGGAGGAAATGGCCGACGGCAAGCTGGATATCGTGATCGGCACCCATCGCCTGCTGGCCAAGGATATCCGCTTCAAGAAGCTCGGCCTGCTGATCGTCGACGAAGAGCATCGTTTCGGCGTGCGCCACAAGGAGCGCATCAAGAGCCTGCGTGCCCAGGTCGATCTGCTCACGCTCACGGCCACACCGATTCCGCGTACCCTCAACATGAGCCTGTCCGGCCTGCGCGATCTGTCGATCATCGCCACGCCGCCCGAGTCGCGGCTGGCGATCGAGACGTTCGTGTCCAAATACGACGGCATCGCTGCTGCAGGAAGCGGCGCGTCGCGAGATGCGCCGCGGCGGCCAGATCTATTACGTGCACAACAAGGTCAAGGACATCGATCGCAAGGCACGCGATCTGGCCGAGCTGCTGCCCGAGGCCCGCATCCGTATCGCCCACGGGCAGATGCACGAACGCGAGCTCGAAGAGGTGATGCTCGATTTCTATCATCGCCGCTTCGATATCCTGCTGTGCACCACGATCGTGGAATCGGGCATCGACGTGCCGAGCGCGAACACCATCATCATCGATCGCGCCGATACCTTCGGTCTGGCCCAGCTGCATCAGCTGCGCGGCCGCGTCGGACGTTCGCATCACCGGGCCTATGCCTATCTGCTGACGCCCGATGAAGTCTCGATGACGCCCGATGCCCAGAAGCGTCTGGATGCGCTGGCCTCGCTGCACGATCTGGGCGCCGGCTTCGCGCTGGCCACCCACGATCTGGAGATCCGCGGCGCCGGCGAACTGCTGGGCGAAGGCCAGTCCGGCCAGATCCAGGAGATCGGCTTCGATCTCTATCGCCAGATGCTGGATCGGGCCGTCGCCGCCTATAAACGCGGCGAAGTGCCCGAGGCCGATGCCGACGAACTGATGGGCGCCACCGAGGTGGAGTTCAGCGCGGCCGCGCTGCTGCCCGAGGACTATATCCCCGACGTGCACATGCGGCTGGTGCTCTACAAGCGCATCAGCGCGGCCAAGGACGGCAGTGCCCTGCGCCAGCTCAAGGTCGAACTGATCGATCGCTTCGGCCTGCTGCCGGAACCGGCCGAGAACCTGTTCGCGGCCACCGCGCTCAAGCTTCAGTCCGCGCCACTGGCGCTGGCCAAGCTCGAAGCCGGGCCGGACGTCGGTCGCCTGCATTTCGGCAAGGCCAGCAAGGTGGATCCGGCCACGCTGATCACCCTGGTTCAGGCGGACCCGAAAGCCTATCGGCTGGAAGGCGATTCCAAGCTCGTGTTCTTCCGCGACATGCCGGACATGCCGACACGTGTCGAACGCGTCTCGGAACTGCTGGAAAAACTGGGCGCGCCGCGGATCAACGAGGCCGAGGAGGCGGTCGCCGGCTGAGCCGCGCAGCCGCGCGTTGTTGCCGGCCGGCGCGATCCGCTCAGCCGAGCTCGCGCTTGACGTATCGCCAAAGACGGGCCGCGGCGGCTCAGACGTCAGGAACGACCGCTTCGAGCAACGCCTCGATGTCGATCATGCCCTGGGCCAGAGTGGCCTCGATCTCGGCGTGGATCGCCAGCCCGCCGGTCCGGCCGGCCGCCTTGTTCACCACGACTGCGGCACAGGCATAATCCAAGCCCGCTTCGCGTGCCAGCGCGGCCTCCGGCATGCCGGTCATGCCGACGATGTCGCAGCCGTCGCGTTCCATGCGATCAATCTCGGCGGCGGTCTCCAGCCGCGGACCCTGGGTCACGCCGTGCACGGCCTGCTCGGCCGGATCGAAGCCCAGCCCGTCGGCGGCGCCGGATCAGCGCCTGACGCAGGGTCGGCGCGTACGGGTCGGTGAAATCGATATGATCCAGTTCGCCGCGGCTCGGGTCGTCGTAGAAGGTATGCGCACGGCCCCAGCTGTAGTCCACGATCTGATGCGGCACCACGATCCGACCCGGGGTCATCGCCTCGGTGATGCCGCCGACAGCCGCGACCGCGATCACATGTCGGCAGCCCGCATCGGCCAGTGCCCGGATGTTCGCGCGGTAGTTGATCATGTGCGGCGCGAGCCGATGACCCGGCCCGTGACGCATCATGAAACAGACCTTCCGGTCCGCAAACTCGCCGAGTACCAGCGGCCCCGAGGCCGGGCCGTAATCGGTGTTTGGCGTCGTCGGGTCGGTTGGCGTGTGGACACCGGCAAGCTGGGCCAGCGCGGTCCCGCCGATGATGCCGATCGGCGCGCTCATCCGGCGTCCGCATCCCGGCCGATCGCCCAGACACCCGGCAGCTGGCGAAAATAACCCTTGTAGTCCATGCCGGACCCGAACACGTACCGATCCGCGACGGTACAGCCGACATAGTCGGCGCTCAGGCCGGGCGCCCGGCGATCGTGGTCCTTGAGCAGCAGCATCGCGGTGCGTACCGACGCCGCCCCCTGTCCGCGGATCGCCGCGAGAATGGCCGCCAACGTATGGCCTTCGTCGATAATGTCGTCGACGATCAATACGTGTCGGCCGTTTAGTCGCAGCCCCGGGCTCACCTTCCACACCAGTTCGCCGCCGGCGGTCTCGCCGCGATAACGGGTGGCATGCAGATAATCGAGTTCGAACGGGAAGGCCAGCCGCTTGCCGAGTTCGGCGGTGGCCTGGAGCCCCCCCAGCATCACGCACATGACGACCGGATCGAGCTCGGCCAGATCGCGGCTGACCTCGGCGGCCATCCGATCGTACGCGGCATTGATCTCGGCCTCCGAAATCAGGCAATCCGCCCCGTCGTACACGGCCTTGGCCTCGTCATAGCGCTGTCGGTCAAAACCGCTCATCGTCATCCTTGTTCATTGTTCGCCGGCATCGTCCGGCCCCACCTTGCCCTGATCGCTGGCGCGTTCGCGGGCGACGTCTCTTTTTTCCTCGGATTGTACCTTCTCGGAATCGATCTCTTCCTGCTCGTCGTCCGCGCTACCGCTCTTCTCCGCACGCGCGACCAGCAGTTCGCCGGGGACGTGGAGGGTCCGGGTCGGGAACGAGATCGCCCCGCCGTGTTCACGAATCCGGTCCTGAACCCGCTGCAGCACGCCCTGCTTGATCGCGAGATACTCGGCCCAGTCGGTGGTATGCGTATAGCAGTAGACCAGCAGGTCGAGCGACGAGTCGGACAGCGAATCGAGATAGGTCAGAATGACCTGATCCGAATCGATGTGCTCGTCCTCGTCGAGCATCGAGCGGATATCCTCGACCAGGTCCGGCACGATGGCAGCGTCCTCGTACCGCAGACCGACCGTTTCGTTGATCAGGCGATGGCTCATCCGCGACGGGTTCTCGAGTGCCACGTTGGAGAACACGGCGTTGGGCACGTACAACGGGCGCATGTCGAAACGGCGCACCGTGGTCGCGCGCCAGCCGATGGCCTCCACCGTGCCCTCGACGTCGCGGTCCGGCGAGCGTATCCAGTCGCCGACCGAGAACGGCCGGTTCAGATAGACCGTCATGCCGCCGAAGATATTGGCCAGCACGTCGCGCGCGGCGAAGCCTACCGCGATACCTCCCACGCCCGAGAACGCCAGCAGCCCCGAAGGCGAAACGCCGAACTGGTCGAGCAGAACCAGCCCGGCGATGATCAGCGTCACCGCACGGACAAGTTTTGCAATCGCATCCGCGCTGGTTGCATCGAGCTTGTCGTTGCGCCGTGCCGCGCGCGCAAGCGCATTCTTCTCGATCGTGCCGATCAGCCGGAAGAAAAACCAGACCATCGTCAGCGTGACCAAGATGCCACGCACTTTGGGCACGTAATCGCGCCATGCGTCGTCGGATGACGTGGCCAGCACGATGGCGATAGAAATCCCGCCGATCCAGAGCAGAACCTGGAGCGGGCCGTTCACGCTGCGGTAGAGCGCGTCGTCCCAGAGATTACGGGTCTTGAGGACCTTGCGGTGCAGCCAGGCGAACAGGCCACGCGTGAGCAGATCCAGCAACGCCGTGATGACCAGAATGCCGACGACGTCGATCGCCGTGCCCCATTCGTTGCGCAGCGACAGATAGCGCGACATGAAGTGTTGATAGGTATCGACCAGTTGCATCAGGCGGCCCCCATGAGCCGGGCAGCGGTTTCGCGGGCGGCTTCCAGCCGCGCCGCATCCGGTTCGGCCGGTGTTTCTTCGGCGCGACGGATTCGTCGGGCCAGCGTTTCGCGTCGCGCCTGGCCCCGGTCGGGCACGCCGGCGGCTACGGTACGGCGCGCAACCAGTGCGGCATCGCGATCGTTGCAGACCGGCAGATAGTCGCAGCCGGCGATCAGGGCCAGGCGCGTGCGCTCGGCATAGTCACCGAGCGCCGCCGCGCCGCCCATGCTGAGATCGTCGCAGAACACACAGCCCTGGAACCCCAGCTGCCCACGCAGAATGCCGTCGATCCAGCGAGCCGAAAGACTGGCCGGACGCTCATCCACCGCGGGAAAGTGCACATGCGCCATCATCACTGAAGCGACACCCTGCTCGATCAGGGTCGCAAACGGCATCCAGTCGCGCTGCAGATCTGCAAGCGCGCGATCATCCACTGGCAATTCACGGTGCGAATCGGCCGCGACGTAGCCATGACCCGGAAAATGCTTGGCCGTAGCCGCGCTGCCGGCCTCGGCCAGGGCACTCGGCAAACGCGCTGGCCAGGTCGCTCACACTCGGCGACGTCTGCCCGAACGCACGGCTACCGATGACCGCCGATACCCCGTAGTCGATATCCGCGACCGGGGACAGCGGCATGTCCACCCCTACCGCGCGCAGCTCGGTGGCGACCAGCCAGGCCAGCTCGCGGGCTGCGGATCGCGCCTCGACGGCGTTGTCCTGATAGGCGCGGCCGAGTGCACGCATGGGCGGAATGGGCGTGAATCCGTCACGAAAACGCTGCACGCGGCCGCCTTCGTAATCCGCCACGATCAGCAGATTCGGGCGTGCGGCACGCATCGCCGCCGTCAACGCGGCCAGCTGTTCGCGGCTGGCGAAATTGCGCGTGAACAGGATCACGCCCGCCCACGGCCGGATCGGCGAGCAGCTCGCGATCGGCGTGCGTGAGCGTCGTGCCTTCGACATCGACCAGCAGTGGGCCGGGCGGCGGTGCGGCGCTCATTCGTCGTCGTCCCAGTGGCTGTAGGGTTCGAAGGCCAGCGCGTGATTGTAGTAGCGCACGTCGTCGGTGATTTCGGCGCCCAGCCAGTCGGGCCGCTCGAATGCCTCGTCCGCCGCGTCGAGCTCGATCTCGGCGACGACGAGCGGCGCATTGGCGCCGACGAATTCGTCGATCTCCCAGACATGGCCGGCATGTTCGACCCAGTGGCGCGTCTTCTCGACCGGCGGCGTGAGGGTGAGGTGATCCAGGATTTCCCGGGCCTCGGCCAGCGGTATCGGGTATTCGTATTCCGCGCGCGACGTGCCCACCTGGGCGGCCTTGAGATTGAGATTCGCCTGCTCGCCCTCGATGCGCACACGCACCGAGGCGCGCCCGGTCTGATTCAGATAGCCCTGCGCGAAATGCTCGCTGGCATGCGCCGCCTTGCGCCAGCCGTCGCCGACAACGAGGAACTTGCGTTCGATTTCCAGTGCCATGGAGGATCCATCGTTCGCAATCGGGATTTTATCGTTCGAAGACCGCCATCGATTCGATATGCGCGGTATGCGGAAACATGTCCATCACGCCGGCCGCGACCAGGCGATAGCCATGACGCTCGACCAGCGTCGCGGCATCGCGCGCCAGGGTCGCCGGGTGGCAGGAGCAATAGACGATGCGCGAGGCCCCGGTCGCCGCGACATGCTCGAGCACCTCGGCCGCTCCGGAGCGCGGCGGGTCCAGCAGCACCTTGTCGGCGTGGCCCGGCAGCCATGCCGGATGCTCGGCCGGCTCGAACAGATTGTCGACATGGGCGGTGATGTTGGTCGCGCCGTTACGCTCGGCGTTGGCCCGGGCGCGTGCCACGAGCCCGGCCTCGCCTTCGACCGTGATGACTTCGCCGGCGCTGCGTGACAGCGGCACGGAGAAATTGCCCAGTCCCGAGAACAGCTCGAGCACGGTGTCGTCATGCTGTACATCCAGATGCGCGATCGCTGCGTCGATCATCTGGCGATTGATCTCGCCGTGAATCTGGACGAAATCGTTCGGCTCGAACTGCAGCCGTGCATCGTAGGCCGGCAGATCGTAATACAGCGGCTCGGGCTCGCCGGCCAGCGGCGCGATCGTGCTTTCGTTGCCGGGCTGCAGATAGATGACGAAACCGCTGTCATCTCGGCATATTCGCGCAAACGTTCCCGATCCTCGGGCGTCGGCTCCTCCAGCACGCGAAAGACGAGCGCGATGTGATTGTCGCCGGCTGCGACTTCGATCTGGGGAATCGCGCTACGAATCGACAGCCCGTCGATCAGGCGGCCAAGTTCGGTCAAGTCGCTCGCCGACTTCCGGCACCAGCACCTCGCAGCGCGACAGCTGGGCGATGAACGGCGCGCCGCGCTCGCGAAAGCCGACCAGCGTACCGCCTTTCTTGGGCACGTGTTTGACCCCCAGCCGCGCGCGGCGGCGATAGCCCCAGCGTGCGCCGACAAGCGGCTCGAGCACGCGCGCCGGCGACACCCCGCCGACACGCTCGAGCGCGTCGATGAGCTGGCGCTGCTTGAATTCAACCTGGGCCTCGCGGCGAGGCATGCTGCAGGATGCAGCCGCCACAGACGCCGAAATGCGCACAGCGTGGCGTGGCGCGCTGGCGGCGACGCCGAGAACAGCGTTGCCATCTCGGCCTGTTCGTAGTCGCGCTTGACCTTGACCGGCTTGTAGAGCGCCTGCTCGCCCGGCAACGTATCGGCGACGAAGATCGCCTTGCCGTCGACATGCCCCACGCCGCGGCCGTTGCTGGCCAGATCGGTGATCTCGACCACCCCGTGTTCCGGCGATTTCCTGCGCTTGCGCCGACGGCTCATGCTCCATCCTCGTTCGCGATCCTGCAGAGCCGCGCCTCGCGCGCGGCACGCGCTTCGGCGTCGAGAACGCCGGTCACGTACTGCCATCGCAGCCACAGCCGGTAGCGCGCGACCGCCCGGGTCACCGGCGCGGGCGCTTCGTTCGAGGCGTCGAGCCCGGCCATCAGGCGCAGGCATTCCAGTTCGAGCTCGGCCGCGGGCACGGGATGATCGAGCGGCGCCGGGGCGATGCGTTCGCCCAGCGCACGCGATCGCGTCGTCAGAGAAACCGGCGGGCAGCGCCAGATCATGCGCCAGCGCCCGCGCACTCAGCAGCGCCTGCCCGTCACCGCTCCAGTCGACCAGTTCCACCGCGCCCGCTCGGGCCAGGCGGCGAACAACTCGCGCTAGACGCGCGGCTTCGCCGTCAGCGCTCGTCGAGCCCACCAGAAGACAGCGTGTGCGCCGTCGTCGACCACCGCCGCCAGCGATTCGATCCGCCGCAGATGGCCCGGCAGATCGGCGCGGCCCCAGCGCTGCATGTGCACCTGTTCGAGCGCGCGCGCAACGCCGGCATCGTCGAGCTCGCCGTAATCGGCCAGCCGCCGCGCGGCTTCGACGTCCAGCGCGGTATGCGCGACCAGTGCGACCGTAGCGGTCGTCACGGTTTGTCGTAGACGCCGGTCGACAGATAGCGATCGCCTCGATCGCAGATGATCATGGCAATGGTGGCGTTCTCGACCTCGCCGGAAACCGTCAGCGCGGCAAACACGCTGCCGCCCGACGAGGGCCCGGCGAATATGCCTTCCTCGCGCGCCATCCGTTTCATGGTCGACTCGGCATCGGCCTGTTCCACATCGATGATGCGGTCCACGCGCTCGGCTTCGAAGATCTCCGGCAGATAGGCTTCCGGCCAACGCCGGATGCCCGGAATCTTGGATTCGCCGGCCGGCTGCACGCCGATGATCTGGATATCCGGATTCTGTTCCTTGAGATAACGCGAGCAGCCCATGATGGTGCCGGTCGTGCCCATGGTGGCCACGAAATGCGTGATCTCGCCCGTTCGTGGCGTCCCAGATCTCCGGCCCGGTGGTCTCGTAGTGCGCGCGCGGATTGTCCGGATTGGCGAACTGGTTGAGCAGATGGCCTTCGCCATCGTCGTGCATCTGCTGCGCCAGATCACGGGCGCCTTCCATGCCCTCGGCCTCGGACACCGACACGATCTCGGCGCCGTAGGCCCGCATCGACGCCCGGCGTTCCTCGCTCATGTTCTCGGGCATGAGCAGGCGCATGCTGTAGCCTTCCATGGCCGCGACCATGGCCAGCGCGATGCCGGTGTTGCCGCTGGTGGCCTCGATCAGCGTATCGCCCGGCTTGATCTCGCCGCGTTCGGCGGCGCGGCGGATCATCGAGAACGCCGGCCGGTCCTTGACCGAGCCCGCGGGATTATTGCCCTCGAGCTTGGCCAGCAGGGTGTTGGAGGTCTCGCCGGGCAAGCGCTGGAGCCGCGCGAGCGGGCTGTTGCCGACGTAGTTCTGGAGCGTGGGATAGCTTTTCATGTCCGGATTCTAGCAGTCACGACCATTAATGCACGATGGCGGCGCCGGCGGTCTCGATCGCCGCACGCATCTCGCGCACCGCCTCGGACAAGCCCACGAACACGGCCCGCGCGATCAACGCGTGGCCGATGTTGAGCTCGACGATCGGGCCCGATGTCGGCGATTCGGCCCGACGTTGTCGACGTGCAGACCGTGCCCGGCATGCACTTCGATACCGTGCTTCCCGGCCTGTTCCGCGGCCGTCGCGATGCGCTCGAGTTCGCGCTCGGCCTCGCCCGCCGTCGCGAGCATCCGCATAGGCGCCGGTATGAATTTCGATGAAACGCGCACCGGCCTGGGCCGCGGCCTCGATCTGGTCGGGTTCGGGATCGATGAACAGCGCTGCATTGATGCCGGCGCCCTGCAGTCTGTCGAGACCGTCACGCACGCGCTCGATCTGGCCGGCCACGTCCAGCCCGCCCTCGGTCGTCAGTTCCTCGCGGGACTCCGGCACCAGACAGCAATCGCGAGGTTTGTGACGCAACGCGATATCCACCATTTCGTCGGTGAGCGCCATCTCCAGATTCACCGGTACGTCACCGGCGGCACACAATATTTCCACGTCGGCATCCTGGATGTGACGCCGGTCCTCGCGCAGGTGGATCGTGATGCTGTCGGCGCCGGCGGCCATCGCCTGTCGCGCGGCGTCGGCCACGCTCGGATAGCTCGTTCCGCGTGCCTGACGCAATGTGGCGACATGATCGACGTTGACGCCGAGGCGCATGTCCGATTGCTGAATGGTGGTACTGGCGTTCATCAGGTATCTCCCGCATCGGGTTCGCCGCGGCGGCGCCCGCCGGCGGCGAATTGCTGCATCGCTTGTAGGGTCTGCACGGATTTTAACGGCTTGGCGCCGAGGTGCGGGGCCAGTGCCGCCTGCATCAGGTCGCGCGCCTGGCGTACGGCTTCGCGATCGGGCAGTCGGCCGTCGATCAGACCCACCAACGTGCGCCCCGCCACCGCAATTTCGTCCAGCGCCGGGCGCGCCGCCCCGCGGCGCAGGCCGTGGTGGGCATGATAAGCATAGTCGGCCCCGGCCTCGACCGGCTGGCCATCCTCGGTTTCGGCCAGATTCAGACCGTAGCCCAGTTCATCCAGCAGGTCGCGCTCGAAGAAGCGCAGGCCGACGATCGCCGGCGCGCCTTCGCTCATGGCATCAAGCAGCGCTGACAGACTGTCGTGAATACGTGGATGCGGATCATCGCGCGCGGTCAGGCGCATCACGAGCTCGGCGACATAAAGCCCGCCCATCAGCGCGTTGCCGGACAAGGCATGCCCGCGTACGTATTCGACGCCGGTGAGGGTATAGAGCTCGCCACGACCGGACCACGACAACTCCACCGCCGAGAGCGGCTCGAGCAACCCACGCCAGCGCGATTTGGCCCGGCGCGCGCCCTTGGCGATGGCACCGATGCGGCCGTGTTCACGCGAAAACGCCTCGACGATCATGCTGGTGTCGCGCCAGGGCCGCCGATGCAGCACCAGCGCGGGCGTCAATTCGACGCGCATGGCCTGCCATACGGGGCGCGTATTTCAAGACGTTGGCGACACTCAAGAATATTTTTATCCGCAGATGCACGCAGATGCATGCAGATAAAAGAAGAAGCCCTTATCGTTTCTCTCTTGTTATTCCGTCGGCATTTATCTGCGTTCATCGGCGGACGTCTTCCGTTGGTTCGCCCGCCCGATCAATGCCCGAGGTCGCGCACGCTGGCCTCGGAATCGATCCAGTTGTCGCGGACCTTCACCCACAGCCGTAGATCCACACGCTGACCCAGCCGATCGACCAGATCCAGCCGTGCCGCGCGCCCGATCTTCTTGAGCATGGCGCCGCCGCGGCCGATGACCATCGCCTTGTGGTTGTCGCGCGAGACCCAGATACAGGCATGGATCTCGATCTGCTCGCCCGAGCTGTCGAAACGCTCGATCTCGATCGCGACCGAATACGGCAGCTCCTGCTGCAAGTGCATCATCAGCTTCTCGCGCACTGCCTCGGCCGCGAGAAACCGCATGTTGCGATCGGTGTATTCGTCTTCGGGGAACAGATACGGCCCTTCCGGCATGCGCGCCCGGCATTCGTCGATCAGCGCATCGAGATTGTCGCCGCGCTGGGCCGACAGCGGCACCACGAACTCGAACGCGCGGCGCGCGAGCATCTGTTCCATGAACGGCAGCAGCTCGGTCTTGTCGGGCACGCGATCGGTCTTGTTCACGACCAGGCCGACCGGCGCCTTGATGTGTTCCAGCCGGGCCAGGGCCGCGGCATCGTCGTTGCGCCACTGGCCGGCCTCGACCACGAACAACACCAGATCGATGCCGGCAAGGCTCGCCACCGCGGTTTCGTTCATCACGCGATTGAGGGCGGTCTTGGCACTGGTATGCAGCCCGGGCGTGTCGACCAGTGCGATCTGCACATCATCGCGCGTGAGTACGCCGATGATGCGATGGCGCGTGGTCTGCGGTTTCGGCGTGACGATCGAGACCTTTTCGCCGACCAGCGCGTTGACCAGCGTGGATTTGCCGACGTTGGGCCGGCCCACGAGGGCCACCATGCCGCTCTTGAGGGAGGGGGATTCGCTCATGTCTGTTTGCCTTCCAGGCGTTGCAGCATCCGCTGGGCAGCGTTCTGTTCGGCCTTGCGCCGTCCGCCGCCCTCGCCCTCGACCGCATCGCCGGTATCGGCGAGACGACAGCGCGCCACGAAATGCTGGGCATGGTCGGCGCCTGATACGCGGACCACTTCGTATTCCGGTCGGGACCGGGCGCGGGCCTGCAGCCATTCCTGCAGGCGAGTCTTGGCATCCTTGAGGCTGTCGGCGGTCGGCAGCTCGGCCAGACGCCGACGGTACAGCGACAGGATCACGTCGCGGGTCTGTTCGAAGCCGGCGTCGCAGTAGATGGCGCCGAGCACGGCCTCGACCGCATCGGCCTTGATCGAGGCGCGTCGCCGGCTGCCGGCGCGGTTCTCGCCCGGGCCGAGCACCAGCAGATCGGCCAGACCGCAGTTCGTCGGCGATCTCGGCCAACGTACGCTCGCGCACCAGCGACGCGCGCAGCCGCGACAGATCGCCCTCCGGTGCTTCCGGGCTCTGCTCGAACAAGGCCGCCGCGATCACGAAATTGAGTACGCCGTCACCGAGAAATTCCAGCCGCTCGTTATGGTTGGGCCCGGCGCTACGATGCGTCAGCGCCTGGGCCAGCAGCGCACGCGCCGTGAAGTCGTGGCCAATGCGCTGTTCGAACTCATCGCGCGCCTGGGCGCGGTTGACCGATTCGCCCTCGTTCATGGCACGCCCTAGCTGCCACCGCCGGTCATCCGGCGTTGTCGTCGAAGCTGTAGACCAGCGACATGTTGAATGCCAGCGGTCGACGGACTTCGTAGCGCAGCTCCAGAACACGCGTGGTGCCGTCGTGGCTGATGGTCAAGTCACGCGGCGATACGCCCGACGCATAGCCGGCCTCGAAATGACGCGCCACGGCACGCTGGATCGCGATCGCGTCGGCATGCTGCATCGACGGGTCCTGGGCCACCTCGGTCAGAGCTTTCTGTATCTCGCGGTTGTTGAGATAGACCGGCACGCTGCGCACGCCGACGAACACGATGATGCCGAGCGTGATCAGCACATACAGCCCGGACCAGAGCGTGAATCCGCCCTGGCGCGCGCGCCGAAGCCGTGCGCGACATATCGTTCAATCCAGCCATGTACCGATGCGCGAGAAGCGCACGTCGAAGTCGGAGAAATCGATGCTGAGCCAGATCATGACGGCCCGCCCCACGAGATTGTGTTCCGGCACGAAGCCCCAGATGCGCGAGTCCGAACTGTTGTCGCGGTTGTCGCCCATGGCGAAATACTTGCCCTTGGGCACGGTGACGCTCACTTCCGGGCCCTGCCGTCCGATTACGTGCAGCATCTTGTGCGGTTTCGCGCCCGGCAGTTTCTCCAGAAACAGCCGCATCTGATCATAAACGTCGGCGTCCGGTCCGTCATACAGGCCCAGATCCTTCTTCGGCACCGGCTTGCCGTTGATGAACAGCTGCTCGTTGCGATAAGTGATCTTGTCGCCGGGCAGACCGACGATGCGCTTGATGTAATCCTCGCTCGGATTGCGCGGGTAGCGGAACACAGCCACATCACCACGCTTGGGTTCGCCGGTGTCCAGAATCTTGGTGTGGGTGACCGGCAGGCGCAGACCGTAGGAGAACTTCGACACCAGGACGAAATCCCCGACCAGCAGGGTCGGCACCATCGACTTGGACGGAATGCGGAACGGCTCGAACACGAACGCCCGCAACACCAGAACCGCCAGCAACACCGGGAAGAACGAGCGACAGAACTCGGTCGCCCAGTTGCCTTCGGCGCCGGCACGGCCGCCGCTTCGACAAAACCAGCCGATCCACGAGCCAGACGACGCCGGTGATCAGGCACGCCAGCGTCAGCCAGGCTTCGAAGTTCATGTCGATATGGCTCATGGATCAGAATTCCTGGCTAGTCTTTATCATCCGTCGAAAGCACGGCGAGGAAGGCCTCCTGCGGGATCTCCACGCTGCCGAGCTGCTTCATGCGCTTCTTGCCTTCCTTCTGTTTCTCGAGCAGCTTGCGCTTGCGCGAGACGTCGCCGCCGTAGCACTTGGCCGTCACGTTCTTGCGCATGGCCTTGACCGTCGAGCGCGCGACGATGCGCGTGCCGATGGTCGCCTGAATGGCCACGTCGAACATCTGCCGCGGCACGATGTTCTTGAGCTTCTCGACCAGCGCCTTGCCGCGATCGTAGGCCTGATCGCGGTGCACGATATGCGCCAGCGCATCGACCGAGTCGCCGTTGATCAGTACGTCCAGGCGCACCAGCTCGGCGGCCTGGAAGCGCACGAAATCGTACTCGAAGGAGGCGAAACCGCGGGAAACGGATTTCAGGCGATCGAAGAAATCGAGCACGACCTCCGACATCGGCATCTCGAAGTCCATCTGCACCGAGTTGCCCATGTAGGCCATGTTCTTCTGCACGCCGCGCTTTTCCATGCACAGCTGCATCACCGGGCCGACGAACTCCTGCGGCATCAGGATCGAGGCCTTGATGATCGGCTCGCGGATCTCGTCGATCTCGCCGGTGGGCGGCAGCTGCTGCGGATTCGAAATCGCCAGCTCCTCGCCGGCATGGGTGAGCACCTGATAGACCACCGTCGGCGCGGTGGTGATCAGCTCGAGGCCGTATTCGCGCTCGAGGCGCTCCTGCACGATCTCCATGTGCAGCATGCCGAGGAAGCCGATACGAAAACCGAAGCCGAGCGCGGCCGAGGTCTCGGGCTCGTAGTTGAGCGACGAATCGTTCAGGCGCAGCTTGGCGAGCGCGTCGCGGAAATCCTCGTAGTCGTCGGAGTTGACCGTGAACACGCCCGCGAACACGCGCGGCTGGATCTGCTTGAAGCCCGGCACGCGTTCGGCGCACGGCGCATAGGCATGGGTGAGCGTATCGCCCACCGGCGCGCCGTCGATATTCTTGATGCCGGCGACCACGTAGCCCACCTCGCCCACTTCCAGCGCGGGACGCGGCTTCTTCTTGGGCGTGAACACGCCGACGTCGTCGACCTCGTATTCGCGCCCGGTCGACATGACCTTCATGCGGTCGCCCTTGGCCAGCCGGCCGTTGCGGATACGGACCAGCGAGACGACGCCCAGATAGTTGTCGAACCAGGAATCGATGATCAGCGCCTGCAGCGGCGCCTCGGGGTCGCCCGCCGGCGGCGGCACACGGCGAATGATCGCCTCGAGCACCTCGTTCACGCCCTCGCCGGATTTGGCCGAGACCAGCAGCCGTTCGGTGGCCTCGAGGCCGATCACATCCTCGATCTGTTGCGCGACCCGCTCGGGGTCGGCGGCCGGCAGGTCGATCTTGTTGAGCACCGGCAGCACTTCGAGATCCTGCTCGATGGCGGTGTAGGTGTTGGCCACGCTCTGGGCTTCGACGCCCTGCGATGCATCCACCACCAGCAGCGCGCCCTCGCAGGCAAACAGCGACCGCGACACTTCGTACGAGAAATCGACGTGCCCGGGCGTATCGATGAAGTTGAGCTTGTAGGTCTCGCCGTTGGCCGCGGTGTAGTCCAGCGTGACGGCCTGCGACTTGATGGTGATGCCGCGCTCGCGCTCCAGATCCATCGAATCGAGGACCTGCTCCGCCATCTCGCGCTCCGTCAGGCCGTTACAGGCACGGATGAAGCGATCCGCCAGGGTGGATTTCCCGTGGTCGATATGCGCGATGATCGAAAAATTGCGGATATGTGACTGCATTCAGTGGGCCAGCGCCGGCACAAAACAATCGCCCCGGCCAGGCCGGGGCGATACGGATTAAGACGCGCAGTATACGCGCACGCCCGGCGTTTTTTTAGCCGGCCTCGTCCGACTTGCCCGTCTGCATCGGCAGATAGAGCCGTACGCCATGGCGCAGAACCAGCAACGCGACCGGCCCGTCGGCCTGTTTCAGGGCGTCGAGCAGCGCCCGACGGTCCTCGACGTCGGTCGACCCCACGCTGAGGACCACGTCCCCGGCTTGCAGGCCGGCCTTGGCCGCCAGGCCCGGCGCGACATCGGTCACGCGTACACCGCCGCGATCGAGCCCGAGCGCGCGACGCTGCTTGGTGTTCAACGACTCGAGCGTCAGGCCGAACGGTGGCCTGTTCGGCTGCGACTTGTCGTGCGGCGCGCTGCCCGGCCCGCCCTGCTCACCCTGGAGGCGGGCGGGCAGCGCCGCGATCGTGATCTGCTCGGTCCGTCTGTCGCCGTTACGCAGGATCTTGAGCCTGGCCTTCTCCCCCGGCGCGATTGAAGCGACCAGCGGCGGCAGGTCCGAAGCCGAGTCCACGGGATGCCCGTTGAAGGCGAGGATCACGTCGCCGACATCGATGTCGGCCTTCGACGCCGGGCTGCCCTTGAGAATCTGCGTGACCAGCGCGCCTTCCGGGCGCGCCAGCTTGAAGGACTGGGCCAGCTCGCGATCGACGTTCTGAATCTGTACACCGATCCAGCCGCGGGTGACGTGTCCCGTCGTGCGCAGCTGCTTGGCCACTTTCATCGCGATATCGATCGGGATCGCGAACGACACCCCCTGATAGCCGCCGGTCTGGCTGTAGATCTGCGAGTTGATGCCGACCACCTCACCGGCAAGATCGAACAGCGGCCCGCCCGAATTGCCGGGGTTGATCGCCACGTCGGTCTGCAGAAAAGGCACATACTGATCATCCGCCAGGCTGCGCCCCTTGGCGGAGACGATGCCGGCGGTGACCGAGGTCTCGAATCCAAAGGGTGAGCCGATCGCGACCACCCAGGCGCCCACGTCAAGCTTGTTCGGATTACCGATCTGGACCGTCGGCAAGTGCTTTGCCTTCACCTTGAGCACGGCAACGTCGCTGTCGGAGTCGGCCCCCACCACCTTGGCAATGAGCTGGCGGCGGTCGTTGAGCTTGACCACGATCTGCCCGGCGCCGGCGATCACGTGCCGGTTGGTCAGAATATAGCCATTCGGAGAGATGATGAATCCGGAGCCGAGCGAGACATGCTCGCTGTCATTCGGCATCTGCGGGATATCGTGACCGCCGCCGTTGTCGTCACCACCGAAGAAGCGGCGCAGCCAATCGCCCAGGGCACCGTCCTGGCCCTGACTCTGCCCCTGCGAGGGCGAGGATCGGCCGGACTCGGCGGAATCTCGGCTCGGTTGTCGGCCGCGCGGCGGCAGCGCGCTGATATTGACCACTGCCGGCGAAACTTTCTTGACCAGCCGGGTAAAGTCCGGCAACCCCGATACCAGCGGCTGGTTGCTGCTGTCGGCCCGACTCGGCCGCCCGTCTTGTGCAGCGGGCGGGTGGCTGGCCTGCGCCTGATCCCCGGATTGCGAATCGCCACTGCCGCAGCCGGCGAGCGCCAGCCCACAGCTCACGACAAGGATCGCCAAGCCCGCGCGTCTGCAAAGCATCTGCATTGCGTCGTCCCTTTGTTTGTTGTGGGCGTCGTGTCTCCCTGACGCCTATGCTCAGTCTAGATCGCCGGGCCCCGGAGGGCGAGCGATTTGGCGGTTACGCCGTTATTGCGGCAGGCGGCCGTGGACGATCAGTTGCCGCTCGCGGCCTTGGCGGCCGCTTTTTTTGTCTGCACCAGATTCTCGGCAATGCGACGGGCGGTGATGGCGGGGACTTCTCCCACAACCGTGATCTGCGTGTTGTTCACGATATCGCCGTAGGCATTGATCGCGCCCATGCGGGTCGCGCCCTTCAGGGGAGCCCGCAGCCCGGCGGGCGCGATGAAAGCCGAAACCGTCGCCACTCCGTCGGTGAATAACATCTGTCGCACGGACGCCTTCGAGGTCAGTTGGCGCACTCCATCCTCGGCGAGTTTGAAGCCGGCCGGGAGATCGGTCGCCTTCCATTCTTCCTCGGGTTCGTCCGACGCACTCTCGGAGACGTGAACGGCCTGATGACGCACGATGCGAAAGCCATGCACATCGTAGCTCGGCACGAATTCCGAATCGGAAATCGTCTTGGGAAACGAGACTTCAGTGAACATCATCTGCTCAAGCCGCTTGCCGTGGTCGAGCAGATCGAGCTTGAGCGGCAGCGCCGTCTTGCTGTCGATCAACATCTTGTAGCCGTAGCGAAACTTGTCGCGCGGCCGGATGGCGATCACCCGGCACTCGCGCCCCGCGGAGCGCGTGGTGCCCATATCGACAACCTGATAGTTCGACTTGAGCTGCTCCGGCGAGAAGTGGGATACGCTGCCAAGCAGGCTCTTCGGCGGGTGCTCGGACACCAGCACCAATTGATGATCGGGCAGAATCGAAGTGACCTTGTCGCCCTTGCGGATGACTTCGCGGGCTTGACCGCTCAGAGAGATCAGCCGTTCTTCCTCCATGTGATCGTGGTATCGATGCACGACCTTGAGCGTATCAGCGTCGCCATTGCGCAGATATACGATCACGCCGCGATAGGTCTCGCGGCGTACGGCATCGGAAGCCTGGCTGAGGAGATCGATGGCCTTCGCGCTGTCGCCGTCTTGCTTGTGCGGCGCTGCAAAGGCCGGTGCGATCAATCCGAATAGGATGAGGAACGCGGTCAGCGCTCTCGTCACTGCGTCACATCCTGCCCGTAGGCAGCCACACGCACCAATGCCGGCGTGGTGCTCGGACATACCGTAACCGCGCGCCATCCCGTTGTGATCGACCAGATAGCCGTTGAGTTCATCGCGCACGGCGGGATCGGATACAGACCAGTGATCGGCCGGGCCATCCGATGCGGGCAGGCCGCGCGAGGCCTGCATGTTCATGCGTGAAGCCGGCCCGCCGGCTGCGACGGTCTCTGCACGGCGCGGGCTGAGCCTGCACCGAGCTGAAATCGGCCAATTGGTCGTTCCAACCGCCGCTGCCAAAGCCCTGTCGCTCGGTATTGGACTGTGTCGCTGCGCGTCGCGGTCGGGCTGTTATTGGCCGCTGCCACGCGGCCTTCGGCGCCGGAGGTGCCGCTACGCACGAATGGATTGCCAGCCAGGAAAACCACGCCAGCGACGGAAGCCGCAGCCGCCATGCCCGCAACCCCACGCCAGCGCCGCGTGCGCCGTCGGGGCGTCATAGTCACGACGTTGCTGCTCGACGCCACGGTTTCCGGATGATCGTCCGCGGCAATCGCCGACATCACCCGATTGGCGAAATCGGTATCCACGTTAACAGCCGGTTCGGCGCTGTGAGAACGCAGCGTCGTGCGAATCCAGTGCTGACGCGTCCAGCTGTCGCGCAACGACTCGTCGCGCAGCAGCGCGTTGACCACCGAATCGGCCTCGTCTCGCGTGGCCTCGTTATCCAGAAAGGCGGACAACTGCTCGTTCATAACAACCTCACTTGTCCGAAAGGGACACCAGCTTTTCCTCGATCGCCGCACGCGCTCGAAATATCCGCGAACGCACTGTACCGACCGGACAATCCATCGATTCCGCGATCTCTTCGTAACTCATGCCATCCAATTCGCGCAACATGATCGCCGTGCGCAGATCCTCGGGCAGTTCGCGTATGGCCTTGATCACCGCATCGCGGATCTCCTCGCTCTCCAGCAGCGCCTCGGGGGTCGCCTGCTCGGAAAACCGATCCATATGCCCGAACGCCTCGGCGTCCGCCACGTCGATATCCTGGCTGGCCGGCCGTCGGGACCGGGCCACCAGATAATTCTTCGCGGTGTTGATCGAAATACGGTAAAGCCATGTGTAGAACGCGCTATTGCCTTTGAACCCTGCGCAGCGCACGGTAAGCCTTGATGAAAGCTTCCTGCGCGACATCGGGCGCCTCGGCCGGACTGACGTACCGCGCAGCCAGTTTGATGACCTTGTGCTGGTACTTTCGCACCAGCAGGTCGAATGCGCGATCGTCGCCGGCCTGTGCCCGCGCGACGAGCTGATCGTCGGAAGCGTCTTCGCTCATCTAAACGCGGCACGCGCCCGGGCTACGGATTGTCAGAACCGATCGACGTACATTTGCCTCGCTTTGCCAAAGAACCGTGTCGGCGTTACACCGGTAGACCACGGTGGCCGCGAATAGTTCGGCAATTTTCTCAATGACGTTGGCAAATCACCATGCGGGCGATGTCCATCCAGTTGACGGCAGTAACGAAGCGACAGTTTAGCGGGGCAGCCGCTCGCCGTCATTCGACCGTCGTTCATTTGCCCGGTGGCGGGCTTGTCGCACCGCATTCGTCCGGCTCGGGCAGGCAGCATGACCCAGCCATGCGCCCCCGTGCGCGATGAAGCGAGCGGCCACCCTCTGCGCGCAACGATCACGCCGGATCGCGCCGTGCCCCGCGCCGCCGACCGGGAGGAATTGCCAGCCTGGATGCGCTCAACGTCGCGCGGGCCGCCGCCGCAGCCGGCGTGAGTACGTCCCGGGTACCCGCCACCACCAGTGTCGGCACGGCGACAGCATGCCGCACGGGGGCAGCCGGGAGATCGGCCACTGGTGGCACGACTGCCCTCTCGGCCGGGATGCCCGAATCCGCCCGGGTCTTGTGCGAACTGACACCGGGTGCTCCAGTACACCGGCGCAGTACGCGGGCTCCGCCGGTCGAGCGCCATCAACGGGCCTGTGAGCGCGGCAAGCACTGCGGGCTGCGCCGCTGCCCGACGCAGCAGCCGGATAACCCGCATATCATCCGGATGACCGTAAGCAGAAAGCAGCAACAGCGTCCGCAGCATCTGGCCGTCGATTTTCACGAATCGTGCCGATAACGGCGGCTGCGCGATTGCGATCGTCGCCGGGTGCTTCTGCAACCAGACCCTCAATGCATCGATCGTTGCGCGCAACGAGGGCACCGCCAGCCGACAGGACAGTTCACGACTCGCAGGCGCGCAGAAGCTGGCGGCGGCGCCGTTGCGAGGCCGCGGCTTGTCTCTGCCTCTCCGGGAGCGGGTGCAGCACCGGCGAATCCAGAACCAACAGGCGCACGTCGCCGGGTGCTGCGCTGCCAGACGGCGCGCAATGAGCGCGCCGTAAGACTCGGCCCAGAGCACCGCACCACCCTGGCCCAGCGTCGCGATCAGCTGATGCAGGTCGGCGACCTGCGCTCTGGCCCCGAGCCGCTCTGCCGTACCGCGGCCCAGTCGATGGAAGCATTCGGCTAGACGGCTTGTGCCAGCAGAGCCTCGCACTGTCGGGCAGAACGGCCGCGGCGTGCTCAGCCCGGTACCGCGGGGATCGACAATCACCAGATCAAGTGGCCAGGCGGCGGCCTGCTGAAAACGCCGCCACGCCTGAAGAGCCGACACGTCCTGACCCGCAGCATCACCCGGGCCCCCGGGGATGTAGATGACCGGGTGGCGTGTCGGCCCTTCGGGATGGGCCTGCAAGCGGGTGATCCGCAACCGCACCGGCTGTCCACCGATACGGCAGCCGGGCATGAACTGGCCGCAACGCATGACCGCGGCGCTATGACCCGCATCGGCACCGGGCGGACAACTCTGCCAGTGAACGACGCCGGCGGACGCGGCGCCGGGCAACACAGCGCAACCGGCCAGAATGCAGCGCTGCACGATGCGAGGCGCGATACGCGGACTGAACCTCACTGTCCGCGGCCGGGCGGCATCACTCGACACCGGGCGCGTAAGCGTCGATGCACATCAGCATTGACCGCATCAAACGGAATCACGATTACCCGAGCGAACCGTCGGTCGGAGGCTCGCATCCTAAGCCGAACCCAGGCCGCGCCCCAACTCTTCGCCTCGATGCATTCGCCGCGGTGCTCGCGGCCCTCATTGTCCTGCCAGTAGAGCCGGTGGTCGCCGGCCCAGCGCAGCCGCACGGGGGCCCCGGAATGCTGCAACCGCAACACATGCTCCGAGCGAATCGCCGACAAGACCACCAGCACCGCGAGTAAACCGAATAACGGTCGAGACACCGCCAACGCGACAAGCACGATGAATGCAGCCGCATGGGCGAGCAGATTGGCGGTCCGCAGCGTAGGCGACGGGCGAAATGTGACGTGGATGGTATCGGTGAAGCTCACCGGAACAGCATAGGCGGCTTGGGTGGCCACCGGTCAAACGGCTCGACGCGAGCGCGATGCGCGGTTTTCGATCAAGTACCCGGCGGGCGCTGGAACTCGCGGATTCGCGCCAGAAGTTCGGCCTGCTCGGGGTTCTCGGGTTCCGCCCGCCCCATCATGAGCACCCAGAGATCGGGATCCTCGTGATTGAGCAGATTGACGAACTCGGTGTGCTGGCGCTCGGTCAGCGTGTCGTAGTCGGAGCGGACGAAACGCTCGAGCAGCACGTCCAGCTCCTTCATGCCGCGCCGGCAAAGCCAGCGCACCCGGGATTTCTCGCTCATATCAGCACCGCAGATAATAAAAGCCCCGCGGTGGCATCCACCGCGGGGCGCCAACGAGTCACGCCGTCGATCAGGTTCGGCGTTCGACCATCAGTTTCTTGGTCTCGGCGATAGCCTTGGCCGGATTCAGCCCCTTCGGACAGGTATTGGTGCAGTTCATGATCGTATGGCACCGATACAGCTTGAACGGATCCTCGAGATCGTCGAGACGCTCTCCGGTCGCTTCGTCGCGCGAATCCACGATCCAGCGATAAGCCTGCAGCAGCACCGCCGGGCCGAGATAGCGCTCGGGATTCCACCAGTAGCTCGGGCAGGCCGTGGAACAGCAGGCACAGAGAATGCACTCGTAGTAGCCGTCCAGCTTGGCCCGGTCCTCCGGCGTCTGCAGGCGTTCGCGCGTGGGCGGGGTGGTGTCGGTCTTGATCCACGGCTCGATCGATTCGAGCTGGGCGTAGAAGTGGGTCAGGTCCGGCACAAGATCCTTGACCACCGGCATATGCGGCAACGGATAGATCCGAACGTCGCCGTCGATATCCGTGATGCGCGTAGTGCAGGCCAGCGTGTTCTTGCCGTCGATGTTGAAGGCACAGGAACCGCAGACCCCTTCGCGACAGGAGCGGCGGAAGGTCAGCGTCGGATCGATCTCGTTCTTGATCTTGATGACCGCGTCGAGAACCATCGGGCCGCAGCGGTCCAGATCGATCTCGAAGCTGTCCACCCGCGGGTTCTCGCCCGCCTCGGGCTCCCAGCGATAGATGCGGAAGGTCTTGGTGTTCTTCGCATCCTGCGGCGCCGGATGGCGCTTGCCCTTGGAGATACGCGAATTCTTCGGCAGTCGAAATTCAGCCATGCTGCAGGCTCCATTTCCAAAATGACCGGCCGACGCCCTGTGCGCCGGCCGCGATTATCCAACGCTAGTAGACGCGTTCCTTGGGCGGGATGTGATCCATCTCGTCGGTCATCGGATTCATATGCACCGGCCGATACTCGATACGCACATCCGTCTCGCCACTGTTGTGCCAGGTGAGCGTGTGCTTCATCCAGTTCTCGTCGTCGCGCTCGGTGTAATCCTCGTGCGCGTGCGCGCCGCGGCTTTCCTTGCGGTTGGCCGCACCGTGCATGGTGCAGATGGCACAACCCAGCAGATTCTCCAGCTCCATGGTCTCGACCAGGTCGCTGTTCCAGGTCATCGAGCGGTCGGTGACCGAGACATTGGCGAACGACTCGACTTCCTTGCCGATCTGCTCGACGCCCTTCGCCAGCGTGTCGTCCTTGCGGAAGACCGCGGCGTATTTCTGCATCGAGGCCTGCAGGCTGTCGCGCAGCTCGGCGGTCGGTGTGCCGCCATCGGCATGGCGCAGCCGATCGAAACGATCCAGCGCCTTTTCTTCCGATGCCTTGGTATCGGCCTTGTGCATCTTGCCCTTGGGCACGATCTCCTGGCAGCGATGGGCCGCGGCACGGCCGAACACCACCAGATCGAGCAGCGAGTTGGAGCCCAGACGGTTGGCGCCGTGCACCGACACGCAGCCCGTTTCACCCACGGCCATCAGGCCGGGCACCACCGATTCGGGGTTGCCATCCTTGAGCGTGACCACTTCGCCGAAGGCATTGGTCGGAATGCCGCCCATGTTGTAGTGCACGGTCGGCAGCACCGGAATCGGCTCCTTGGTGGCGTCCACGCCGGAGAAGATCCGCGCGGTCTCGGTGATGCCCGGCAGTCGTTCGTGCAGCACTTCGGGACCGAGATGCTCCAGATGCAGCAGCATGTGGTCCTCCTTCTCGCCCACGCCGCGGCCTTCATTGATCTCGACCGTCTCGGCACGGCTGACCACGTCGCGCGAGGCCAGATCCTTGGCGTTCGGCGCATAGCGCTCCATGAAGCGCTCGCCTTCCGAGTTGGTCAGGTAGCCGCCTTCGCCGCGGGCGCCTTCGGTGATCAGACAGCCGGCGCCGTAGATGCCGGTCGGATGGAACTGGACGAATTCCGGGTCCTGCAACGGCAGCCCGGCACGCAGCGCCATGCCGATGCCGTCGCCGGTGCAGGTATGCGCCGAGGTGCAGGAGAAGTACGCCCGGCCGTAACCGCCGGTGGCCAGAATCACCTGATGGGCACGGAAGCGATGCAGCTTGCCGCCCTGCAGATCCCAGGCCAGCACGCCCTTGCACTCGCCGTCCTCGGTCATCAGCAGATCGATCGGCGAAGTATTCGATGAAGAACTCGGCGCGCGCCTTGAGCGACTGCTGATACAGCGTATGCAGCAGCGCATGGCCGGTGCGGTCGGCCGCGGCACAGGTGCGCTGGGCATTGCCCTTGCCGAAGTGCGTGGTCATGCCGCCGAACGGGCGCTGATAGATCTTGCCGTCTTCGGTGCGCGAGAACGGCACGCCGTCGTGCTCGAGCTCGATGATGGCCGGAATGGCTTCCTTGGTCAGATACTCGATCGCGTCCTGATCGCCGAGCCAGTCGCCGCCCTTGACCGTGTCGTAGGCATGCCAGCGCCAGTCGTCCTCGCCCATGTTGCCGAGCGCGGAGGCGATCCCGCCCTGCGCCGCCACGGTATGGCTGCGGGTCGGGAAGACCTTGGTCACGCACGCCGTCTTCAAGCCCGCATCGGCCAGCCCGCGGGTCGCGCGCAGGCCGGAACCGCCGGCCCCGACCACGACCACGTCGTGCTGATGTTCGATGATGTCGTAGCTTTCGCTCATCAGGCGGCTCCCACAAGAATCATGAGTACGGAAACAATGGCCGCGACGGCCAGCAGAATATTGATCAGCTGCAGCGCGATCAGGGTGGCCAGCTTGACCGCCTCGTTATGGACGTAGTCCTCGACGATCGTCTGCAGCCCGAGCTGCGAGTGATAGAAGATCGCGGCGAGATAGATCGCCAGCAACGAGGCCTGGAACGGCGAGGACAGCCAGTCGGTCACGCTCGAATAGCTCGGCGCCGAACTGCGAGGCCAGACAGGCGACGAACCACAGCGTCAGCGGCACGAGCGCAACGGCACTGACGCGCTGGGCCCAGAAATGGCCGGTGCCGGTCTTGGCGCTGCCGAGGCCGCGCGCCTGAGCCAGCGAAGAACGAATACTGCTCATAGCAAAATCTCCGAAGAACGTCGGCCGTCGATCAGGCGATCAGCGCCCAGATCCAGACGAAAATAGTCAGCGCCGCGGCTACGCCGATGGCGACGAACCCGGTCATGCGCGCGGTTTCGAGATCCAGGCCCACGCCGACGTCCCACACCAGGTGCCGGATGCCATTGCACAGGTGATAGAACAAAGCGAACGACCACAGGAACATGATCAGCTGACCGAACCACGACGCGAAAACCCCGTTCACCGCGGCATACGCGTCGGGGCCGTTCGCGGCGGCAATGAGCCAGATGGCGAGGAGCACGGCCCCCAGCGCGAGCACGATGCCGGAGGCACGGTGGGCGATCGAGGTCAGCATCGATATCTGCCAACGATAGATCTGCAGATGCGGCGAAAGTGGTCGGTTCGGCTGACTACTCATACAGTCCCCGGCAGTCGTGTAAGGAAAATCGAAAGAATCAGAAATCGATGCAGCGGCCGTTCTTCTCCCAGTCGCCATAGCGAACCGGATCGGGGCCGTTGCGACCGCCGTATTCCTTGGGCCGGGGTTCTTCCGAGAACGGTTTCTTGTCGCTCGACTCCGCCTGATCGCGGTCGGGCGCGGACGGAGGGTCGGACGATTCGCTGATCACGTCGGAACGGGTGTCGTCGACGGGCGTCGCAGGCTGCTTCGGCATGCAGATACTCTAAACCTCGCGGTATGGGCTGGCAACCGCGCCGTGGCGGCGAACGACGTTGCCACACGTTGCTTTACAGTCGATCTACAATACGAATAAACATGCTTGTGGATGCACTCATGGGCGACGATACGCCTACCGAATCTCTACGCCTCGGCGTAATCCGCGTCACCGGCGCCGACGCCGGCGAGTTTCTTCGCGCGCAACTGTCGAACGATGTCTCGCGACTCGGCCCCGACCGGCATTTCCTGGCGGCCTGGTGCGATGCCAAGGGCCGCACCCAGCTCGTGCTGCGTGTCGTGGCGATGCCGGATGCCTACCTGCTGCTGGTTCCGCAGATGCTGATCGAGGCGGCGCTGAAGCGCCTGCGCATGTTCGTGCTGCGTTCGAAGGTGGAACTGACCGATGCCAGCGCGGTAGTACGGCATCGTCGGGCTGCACGACATCGCCGATGCGCCTGCGGTCAATCGCACGGTGGTCCAAGACGACCGGATCTGGCTTGGCTTGCCCGGCTCCGCCGCGCACCCGGCCCGCACCCTCGTTCTGCATCCCGTGACCGCCCCGCCCCCGGATCGGGCCCTCGCCTTCGATTCGCCCGAGTGGCAACTGTCTGAAATAGACGCTGGCGTTCCGCAGATCACGGCCGCCACCCAGGGCGAGTTCGTGCCACAGATGCTGAACCTGCACTGGCTGATGGCAGTCGACTTCGACAAGGGCTGTTACCCGGGCCAGGAAGTCATCGCGCGCCTGCATTATCGCGGGCGGCTGACCCGCCGCGTGTTCCGCCTTGATTGGAGCGGCACGTGCCCCGCCCCGGGCGACGTGCTGCGAGACGACGGTGACCAGGCGGCCGGCCAGATCCTGCAAGCCGCCGGCACGCGTTCCGGCCGGGCACTGGCCGTGCTCAGGATCGAGGCCGCCGCTCGAGGCAGCCTGCACACCGAGCGGCCGGGGCCAACTGGAGACACTGGATCTACCCTACCCCACGACCGAGTAGGCCGCCGCGCTCCGGCGATCCGGCTCTCCCGGGTCGCCGGAGGCCGGAGAATCAGGACGATTTCTGCGGCCGTAGCTGCGGAAACAGAAGCACATCGCGGATCGCGCTCGCGCCGGTGAGCATCATCACCACGCGATCGATACCGATGCCCGCACCGCCGGTCGGCGGCAGCCCGTATTCCAGCGCGGCGATGTAGTCGGCATCGTAATACATGGCTTCATCGTCGCCGGCGTCCTTCGCCGCGGCCTGGGCTCGGAAGCGCTCGGCCTGATCCTCGGCATCGTTGAGCTCGGAGAAGCCATTGGCGACTTCGCGGCCGGCAATGAACAGCTCGAAACGCTCGGTCACGCTGGGATCATCGTCACGCCGCCGGGCCAGCGGCGATACCTCGGCCGGATAGTCGGTCACGAATGTCGGCTCGGTCAGTTGATGCTCGACCGTCGCCTCGAACAGTTCGGTGAGCCACTTGCCGGCGCCCCAGCTGTCCTCGCCTTTCACGCCGGCCGCTCGGCCACCGCCCGCAACCGATCGGCGTCGTCCAGATCCGCGGGCTCGATCGTCGTCGTTGTAACGCAGCACGGCGTTTTTCATCGGCAGACGCTCGAACGGCTTGTCGAGTACGACCGCCTCCTCGTTGCAGGCATCGGGATGCTGCTCGCTCACCACGCGCGACAGCTCGCGCAGCAGTGCCTCGATCTCGTCCATCAGTCACCTGATAATCAGCGTAGGCCTGATAGAACTCGAGCATCGTGAACTCGGGATTGTGTCGCGTTGACAGCCCCTCGTTACGGAAGTTTCGATTGAGTTCGAACACGCGCTCCAGCCCGCCGACGACCAGTCGCTTGAGATAGAGCTCGGGCGCGACGCGCAGATAGAAATCGTGATCGAGCGCGTTGTAATGCGTCACGAACGGCTTGGCCGCGGCGCCGCCAGGGATCGCCTGCAGCATCGGGGTTTCGACTTCCATGAAGTCGCGCGCTTCGAAGAAAGCGCGCACGGTGCGTAGAATCGCGCTGCGCGCTGCGAACACCGCCCGCGATTGCGGATTGATGATCAGATCAACATAGCGCTGACGATAGCGCGCTTCGGTGTCGGACAGGCCGTGCCACTTCTCGGGCAGCGGGCGCAGCGACTTGGTCAGCAGCCGCAGCTCGCCGGCCTTCACCGACAGCTCGCCCTTCTTGGTCCGGGTCAGCGTTCCGCGCACGCCGACAATATCGCCGATGTCCAGCTGCTTGAACGACTTGTACTCGTCCTCACCCAGCAGATCACGCTGCACGAACAACTGAATCTGGCCGCTCGCATCCTGCAGTGTCGCGAAACTGAGCTTGCCCATGACGCGCTTGGCCAGCATCCGCCCCGCCAGCGACACCTCGGCCGCAGCAGCCTCCAGCGCATCCGCCTCGTCGTCGGCATGGCGCCGCTGCAACTCGCCGGCGCTCGCACTCGGCCGGAAATCGTTGGGGAACGCATGTCCGGTCTCGCGCCAGCCGGCCAGCTTCTCCTTGCGCTGGGCAACCAGTCGATGCGTTTCCTCTGCGCCCGTGGGAGCGTCACTCATGATTCAAACACCCTTTAAAGACCCTGCTTGAGGCTTTCCTCGATGAACTGGTCGAGATCACCGTCCAGAACCGCTTGCGTGTTGCCGACCTCGACCCCGGTGCGCAGATCCTTGATCCGCGACTGATCCAGCACGTACGAACGAATCTGACTGCCCCAACCGATATCGGACTTATCTGCCTCGGTGGCTTCAGCCTCGGCGCGGCGCTGGGCCATCTCTCGCTCATACAGCTTGGACTTCAGCTGTTTCATCGCCGTGGCGCGGTTCTTGTGCTGAGACCGATCATTCTGACACTGCACCACGATATTGGTGGGCAGATGGGTGATGCGCACCGCCGACTCGGTCCGGTTCACATGCTGTCCGCCGGCGCCGCTGGCGCGATAGACATCAACCCGCAGATCCGACGGATCGATTTCGATCTCGATATCATCATCGATCTCCGGCGCGACGAACACGGCGGCAAACGACGTATGACGACGCGCCCCGGAATCGAACGGCGATTTTCGCACCAGACGATGAACGCCGGTCTCTGTACGCAACCATCCATAGGCATAGGCGCCGGTGACGGCAATCGTCGCACTCTTGATTCCAGCGACATCGCCCGCGGAGATTTCGGTCACTTCGGTCTGGAATCCCCGATGCTCGCACCAGCGCAGATACATACGCAGGAGCATTTCCGCCCAGTCCTGGGCTTCGGTGCCCCCCGAGCCGGACTGGATATCGACGAACGCGTTGCTGGAATCGGCCTCGCCGGAGAACATCCGCTGGAACTCGAGCGCCTTGAGGTGCCGCTCCACGCCGTCAAGTTCAGCATCGATCTGGTCGACGACTTCGGCATCGTCCTCGGCTTCCGCAAGCTCGAGCAATTCTTCACTTTCGGCGAGCGTGGCCGTCGCGGCATCGATTGGCCCGACGATATCCTGCAGCCGCGCCTTTTCCTGCCCATAGGCCTGTGCTTTATCCGGAGCCTCGACCCATATCTGGCCTTCGGCCAGCTCGGCGTCGAGCTCGCTCAGCCGGTCCTTCTTCTCAGCATAGTCAAAGATACCCCCGGAGGTCGCCCAACCGCTCGCGCAGCGAGACCATGTGGGTTCGAACAGCGTTGACATCCATATAATTCAGCCCGACAGGGTCAAGAAAGCGGCGAATGATTGCAGGTTAATTTTTTTTTCACAACCCAGGCGTTCCATTGCCAAATTCACCAAAAGGTCGCATACTGACCTTGCACGTCACCGGTCAGGAAACTTGCGTTTACCACTCGGTGAATGGGACCGCACAACAAACCTAAACCCGTTCAAGGGAGTTTTGAGCTATGCAATTCAAGCAACCGCTTACCGCATGCGTTGCCGGCGCGCTGGGGCTCGCCTTCTCAGCTGGTGCCTTCGCACAGGATAATGGCACACCGCAGGACAAGCGCTTCTACGTCGCGCCGATGGTGTCCTACGGTTTCTTCAACAATGACACGATCGGTAATTCCTCCGATAGCTTTGGCCGCGTGCATGTCAGCAACCACGACAGTGTCGGCGCGAGCCTTGCCGTCGGCAAGCCGATCAACAGCTGGTTGAACCTTGAGCTGTACGGCTTCTACTTCAACCCGGATCAGAATGTCAACGGCGCTAGTGCCGGCAGCGCCGACCTGTACGGCTTCGGTCTGGACGCTCTGTTCTTCCCCGCACGCGACACCCTGCCGGTCTACGGCATCCTCGGCGCAGCCTGGGGCAAGCAGAACCCGGGTTACGGCTCGATCAACGGTAACAACGTGGGCGACAACGCCGACGCCCAGTTCCTCGACGCCGGTGTCGGTTACATGTACACCCTCAATGACTACGGTCTGAAGGTGCGTGCCGAGTATCGCTATCGTTACACCACGGTCAGCTCGTCCGACGTGCTGGGCGCTGGTTACGAGAATGCGCGCTACAACGACAACATCGTCTCCCTGGGCCTGCAGATCCCGCTGGGCGCCCCCCCGCAGGCTCCGAAGCCGGCTCCGGCCCCGGCGCCGACCGGCCCTCAGGATAGCGACGGCGACGGCGTGATCGACGCGAACGACCAGTGCCCGGGTACCCCGCGCGGCACCGAGGTCGATGCTCGTGGCTGCCCGATCGAGAAGAAGGCGCCGATCGTCCTGAAGGGCGTGACCTTCGAATTCGATTCGTCCAAGCTGACCTCGCAGGCGGAGAACCGCCTGAACAACGTGGTCGACGCGCTGAACGCCAGCCAGGACGTTGACTTCCGTATCGATGGCTATACCGACAGCATCGGCACCAAGAAGTACAACAAGGGCCTGTCGCAGCGTCGCGTGGACTCGGTCAAGAGCTATCTGACCAACCATGGCATCAGCTCGAGCCGTATCACCGGCACCGAGGGTCATGGCGAGTCCAATCCGGTCGCAACCAACAAGACCGCGGCTGGCCGTGCCCAGAACCGTCGTGTCGAGCTGCACGTCACCAATCAGGGCGGTGGCGACAGCATGAACAGCGGCAATGGCAGCGGCATGTAATCGAAAGAGGTAACACCTCTCGATTATCGCTTGATGCGAAAAAAGCCCGGCCTTTTCAGGCCGGGCTTTTTTGTGGGCCCGGAGTGGCCCGGGTTCGAGCGGGTGGCCATGCATCCGGTAACCTGTTAGCCGCTTGCACGTCCGGCCGCTCCGCGTATTAAACTCGCAGCATCATGACTGTGCCCGACGACATCCGCTGCTGCCTTCGAGAGCAGATCGAGCGCCACGGTACGCCGCGCTGCGTCCAACTGGCACCGCCTTGTTCCTTGACGGACTGGAGCGATCTGGACGTGGTCAACGTCCCCCTGGACGGGCATTTCGATATCCGGCAGGGCTGGTCGACGTCGACGGAGCCAGCACGACTGGCGCTCGTCGTCGACGCACCGATCGTGCTCCCCAGAGCTTCGACACAGCAGCTACTGGGGCATCTTCGTAACTATGCTGTGGGCAGCATCGTAGCCGCCTTTTCCAAGGCTGTGGCGCGCCGCCAGGCATCGTGGGCAACGAGCGATTTCCTGGCCCTGGGCTTTCGCCGCCTCCGGCCGTCGCGTGCGATTGAATCGGCGTACTGGCTTTATCGTTACGACATCTACGACTACAAGATCACACCCGATTGGCTCAATTCACGTCACTGGGCGAATCCCGGGGAATGGGACAAGCGCCGCTGGTAGCGCTTGGCGAGCGGGCTGCTCGACCCATCATCGAGCCATCACACGCAGTCCGCATTCGGCATCCGTTCGCACGACATGCGTCGTGGCACCTGGTTCGCATCCCAGTTGTCGACAGCCCAACGGATCACGCCATCGACCGATCGCGACTCGATCGATCGAGGCGGAGCCTGTCCCAGAAGCGTCAGGCATTCGATTAATTGCGCCTGGCGCCGGTGCGGCTCGAGTGCCAATGCCCCCGTGCTCTTTCCGAGCTTTTCACCGTCTGAACCGACGACCACCGGAATATGGCCGTAGCCCGGTGCGCGCCACCCGAGACAGCGATGAATCCAGATCTGACGCGGTGAAGACGACAACAGATCGGCGCCGCGGATCACTTCGGTCACCCCCTGCGCCGCATCATCCAGGACCGTCGCCAACTGGTACGCCATGACCCCATCGGCGCGACGAATCACGAAATCGCCGATATCAGTCGCCAACACCTGGGAATAATGCCCCTGAAAACGATCGGCGACCTCGATACCCCGGGCGGTGACAGGCAGCCGTATCGATCGAGCGCTACGGCCCGGCAGCCAGCCCGTGGCGACACGTGCCCGGATAAATCGGCCCCTCGATGCCCGGCGGGCCGCTCTGCGCCTCTCGGCGGGTACAGCCGCAGTCGAAGGCTGCCGATGTCTGACGAAGACGCGCCAGCGCGTCCTCATACGCAGCCCCGCGTTGCGACTGATAGAGGACCGAACCATCGTGACGCAAGCCGAAAGCCGCGAGAGTTGCCAGGATCTTCCGATCCGCGCCGGACACCACCCGTGGTCGATCCAGGTCGTCGATCCGCAGGAGCCAGCCGCCGCCTTGCGCGCGCGCATCGCAGAAGCTCGCAAGCGCCGCGATCAGCGATCCGAAGTGCAGCGGGCCGGTAGGGGATGGCGCATAGCGCCCGACGATCTCGAACATGTACCGATTCTAGCAATCTGCGGTCGCGCGAACCGTCGTCGAGCTGCCCGGTAATCCCCAGTTTTTAGCGTGTTAACGTTCGCAGCATTTGCTAACCAGCCGATCACCGCCTTCACACGTCAGCCGCCCCAGTGGCGGCTGCTGACAACACGTATTCCAACTGGGGACCGGTTTCAATCGTGCCAGGCCGAGCGGCCCGCACATGCCGAACTGCCTCGCTCGCCGGCAATCCGAAATGCGTTAGCAGGCGTGCCGCGACCGTGCCGGTGCGCCCCAGCCCGCCCATACAGTGCAACACGATCGATCGCCCGGCCTGCAGGTCGCTTGCGATGGTGTCGATTTCCGCTTCCCAGCAAGCCTCGAATCGCTCATCCGGGATTTCCCGGTCCCGAATCGGCCAGTGCCGCCACACCAGTCCACGGGCCTGGGCGGCCTGGCCCAGCCCGGTGACTTCCAGCGCCTCGAATTCGTGATCCTCGATCAGGCTGATCAGTGTATGTGCGCCCCAGCCTTCGATCACGGCGAGATCGGTCGCCAAATCCCGATGCCAGGCGCCGTGGCGGCCCCAGGGGTATGTCTTGCCGGGACAGATGGTCATGCCGATGCGCGCCCTGTTACCCGGCACGCTGACCGAGTCGATGCGCAGTGGATCCGTGGCGCTCGTGCGCCAGCGCATCAGCTGACCTCCGTCATGAAGCGTTGCCGGAACGCCGCAACCACCTCGACCAATGCGGGATCCAGGCGCTTGAACGCCTCGGCCTCGATCTCCGGCGGTACGCCGTAGAAAGCCTCGGCCATGCCGCCCGTGATGCAGGCCAGCGTGTCGCTGTCGCCGCCGAGCGAGATGGCATTACGGATCGCATCCTCGAAATCCTCGGCCTCGAGAAACGCCGTGATGGCCGGCGGCACCGTCCCCTGGCAGGACACATCGAAGTCGTAGTCCGCGCGAATGTCCGCGAGTGACGGCGCCAGGTCATAGCCGAACCGTGTCTCGCATTCGCGGCGAATCGTATCCTTGTCGCACCCCTGGCGCGCCCACCAAATAGCAGCCGCCACGGCCTGCGCACCCTTGATGCCCTCCGGATGATCGTGGGTCGGCGCCGCCGAGGCCGCTGCTTTTTCCAGGACCGCATCCAGATCGTCGAAGGCATAGCCGATCGGGCTGACCCGCATGGCCGATCCGTTGCCCCAGCTGTAATACGGCCCGGCGTGCTTCGGTCTCGGGCCCATTTCCGGAACATGCCGCCGTAGCTGGCCTCCGGATAGCGTCGATACCAGCGCCGCATGGCCTCGCCGTAGTCGCCGCCGTGCATCAGCGTCTCGGCCAGTGCCACCCTCAGCACCGTGTCGTCGGTAAAAAACGCATCCTCTCGGAACAGCGGAAAATCGTTTGTCGCGATGGTTGTCGAACTCGTAGACCGAGCCGACGATGTCGCCGGTGATCGCACCGATCATGAGAACCTCCCAGATGTTGATAAACAGGGCTCAATACTGCCCGACCTCACGATCTGCCACCAGCAATGGCCGGGAAATCTTCTTGAGTGTACGCGGGTAGGCCCGGTCCACCGGCACGATCAGCAGTCGGTCCAGTCGCGCGACCTGATCCCAGACCGACCTCGGAATCTACGTCGTCGAACTGGTCGCGACAATGGCCAATGCGGCCCGCATCCGGCGGCGGTAGTCGTCGGTCGAGACCAGTTCGTGCCGATTGAGCGGCGCGACCTTGAAGTGCTTGGCATCAATGCCGAAGCCGAGGCCACCCCATCGCTGTTACGCCACATCGATATCGACGTAGCGCACTTCGGCGCCGCCCACAGATTGATTGTTGCCGCAGTGGCCTGTCTTGAATCGCCACTCCAGCGGCTCGAGCGTATCGATCTTCTGGTCTACTACGTCACATTGATACTGATGCCAAGTCTGGTCAACATGATTGACTTGTCAGAAGCGTTTTCACATGCAGGCATCTCCTAGTTTTGTGGTTAATGGGGTGAAGCCGGATCCGGGCGTCATCCCTCAGGGCACGACCAGCCACAGCGATTCGCCCCAGGCCGCCGGGCGCCGCCCGGCGGGGTCAGTGCCCAGAGCACGGGATACGCGGGCGCCTGCGCGGCGCCGGACCGTAGCCATCCGTGAAATAGATCAGCGCGGGCGGCGGCGTTTCGTGGGCCAGCCGCCGGAATACCGGTCGTCAGCGACGTCCCGCCGGCGCCGGAAAAATCCAGTTCGGCCGGATCCCAGCGCGTCTCGTCGGAACTCGAAGTCGGACTGGATCTCGACATCGCAGCAGATCAGTCGCAACCGGTAGCGGCCGAAGCTCGCAGCGAGCCCCATGAGTTCACCCATAAAGACCGGCAGGTACGTCGCCGTGCTCGCACTGGTATCGATGGCCACCGTCAGATCGAGCCGTTGCCGCCCCGCCGGCTCGGCAGATAGAGCCCGCGGTGGATCCAGCGACGGCTGGGCGGCAACCAGGCGCGCTCGTCGCCCAGTGTCCGGGTCACGAACCGGGCGAGCACACGCCGCCAGTCCACCTGCGGCTTGCGGTAGCTCTCGACGAATTGCCGCATACCCGCCGGCAGCTGTCCGTGCAGCCGCTCGAGCTGCTGGGCCACAGCGACCACGCGGGCCGGCCACTGACCCCAGTCGCCGGTCGGATCGAACACATCGAGGTCCGGATCCCGCACGATCACGCCCGGCTCTAGCCCGGGCCCGGCCGGGCGCAGTCCGTGCTGGTCGGCGAGCCGCCCGCGACCGGATCGCCCGGGCCGCGTCGCAGTCCGGGCTGGCATAGACGGTTTCGGCATTCTGCCCGTGGCGCTCGGGGAAATAGATACAGTCATCAGGCAGCGCGAGGCCCTCGTCGCGCAGCAGCGCGTTGACCTCGTGGTCCACCGCGATATTCCAGCGTTCGGCCTCGCGGGGACCCCGGCGCAGCAGGTGCCGTGCGGCGCAGTGCCAGACCTCGTGGGCCAGCACGAAAGCCCGGTCGGCCGCGCTCAGTCCATGCAGGAACCGGGCATCGACGAACACCCGCTCGCCGTCAGTGCAGGCCGTGCTCAGCCGGTCGTCCACGACCGGCACGAGGTCCAGCCGCATGGCCAGCATCGCCACGAACGGATGCCGGAGCATCAGCCGGGCCCGGTCAGCTTCCCAGAGCCGACCGGCCTCGCGCTTGAGCGCGCTTCCTCGGCAGCATCCGCGTCGCCGTGACCTAGCGATTGCAACGGCGGGCGCTCATGCCGCCACCCGCTGGGCAACGAATGCTTCGCCGTGCTGGCGCGTCCAGGCCTCGAATCGCGGATGCCCGCAGCAGCCGATCGTTGCGCGCCCGGGTCGTGGCCGGGTCGGGCCCGGTCAGGGCATCGATCATGGCCATCGCGGCAAAATCCGAGGGCAGCCGCTCGCTGATATCGAAAAAGCCGCTGATCAACTGCTCGCGCTCGGCCTCCGCCCCCTGCCAGAGGTAGTGCACCATGGCCGCACACAGGGCATAGCGCTGATCGGCCCGCCGCGGGATACGGATCCGGGCCTCGCCCCGCAGCATGGCCACCACATCCGGGATGTCACCGGCCCAGCCGCGGAATGCCAGAAACTCGGTCGCCGCGCCGCGGCCGACCAGGCCCGCGATCTGCAGCCGCAGACAGGTGGCATCCAGACCCGCGTCGTCGGCCAGGCGCACGGCGGTGCTCACCCGCTCCCAGGTGCGCGGACTCGGCCAGCCCCGCTCCACATCACCGGACATGTCGAAAAAGCTCTCCGGCCGGAAATCCAGAAACGCGATGACGTCCGGATGCACCCCGTGGGCGGCGGCCCAGCGCTTCCACGCCGCATGATCGGCGATGAGGTCCAGATGGCAGAACCGGTTGGCCAGCGCACTCGACAGACTCATCGCCACGGCCCGGTCGGTGCCGCGGTTGCCGGCGGCACAGATATACCAGCCGGCAGGCACTTCGTAGAGATCGCCCAGCCGCCGATCCAGGATCAGCTCGTAGGCGGCGACCTGGAGACTGCGGTCGGCGGCCGTCAGCTCGTCGAAGAGGATGATGCCGCGGCTGTCGGGATCGCGCGGCCACTCGGACGAGAGCAGCCAGTGGACATGCGTCGTCCTTCGGTACGGGCAGACCGCGCAGGTCGATGGGCTCACGCTGAGCCAGCCGGATATCGACGAAGCCGATGTCGTGGGCCGCACACAGATCGCGGATCAGGCTGCTCTTGCCGACCCCCGGCGGGCCCCACAGCATCATCGGCGGAATCTGTTCGGGCCAGCTCCGGATGCTGCCAGAGGCTATGCAGGTGGTGGTCTATGACCGTGCGGGCCTGGGCGAGCGTGGCGCCATCGGCCGGCAGGGTTCGGTCGGGGTCTCGGTCGTGGGCATGAGGCTCCGGTCGTGTCAGTTGGGTTGCGGCCTCCGTGGCGCTCAGAGGCGGCTCATGCGGTCGCGAACCGGGCTGGTGCGGCCGGCGACAGCGCATCGGCCATCGCCTCGGCGGCGCGGTCGCGCTCGCCGGCTCCGCGCAGCTGCTGTGGCCAATTGCCATGAGCGTCGGCCGCACTTCGATCAGGCCGAGCCGCAGCAGCCGCGCCAGCGGACGAATCTGTTGTGTCGGGGTGCAGCTGCGATCTGATGTAGTGGCCGAGTGCGGCCGACAGGGCCCGATCGCGCTGGGCCACGATCAATGGCCAGATCGGTTCGAAATAATGGTATCGACAAAAAACAGTTCGTCCTTGGCCGGCGGCGGCTCGGTCGGCTTGATGCCGTGGCGTCGCGATCGCTCGACCGCGGGCTTCGCGGTCCGCAGGGCCTTTTCCAGACAGTCGCTCGACGAGCCGTGCACCGGCGTGCATCGAGCGTCGGATCCACGCACACCCGGGCCATGGTCGCCAGATGGCGCGGCCGGCCGGTCCGTTCCAGCAGGTGCTCGAAGCCGGCGGCCCAGGGCAGATGCCGGCAGGCCAGCCACAAGACCAGATCGGCGCTCCAGCCGCGCTGGGCCAGATCTTCCGGCAGGTCCCAATGCCAGCGGTTGACCGCGAGTTCGACCGGATCAAAGGTCTGCTTCGGCTTCGCCGAGCCAGCGGTTGGCCCGGGCGTGCAGACCGCAGCGCAACCCCCACAGCCAGCCCGGATCGAAGCCCTTGCGGGCCAGTTCGGCAAACACCTCGAGGGCGTCCAGCCAGCCGCGGGGATGGGTCGCTTCACCGCACCAGTCGCCGAGCAGTGTCGCGGCCTCGGTATCCCCGGCCCGGGCGGCCCGCGCGAGATGCCGCAGCGCGCTGGCATCCAGCCGCAGGCGCTCGATGCCCAGCCCCACGGCCCGGGTCGCCCCAACCACCGAGATGGCCGTGTCCTCATCGCGGGTGATATACCGCAGATCGGCACAATTGATCAGCGCGATCGAGGCGACCCGGGATGCGGCGCCAAGTTCGGTCGACCGGCGACTCCGACAGCCGCAGGGCCTGCCAGTCGCCGTCCACGGTCACCCCTCCGGCCGCCCCGCTGCCGGCGGCCAGCACCGCGGTCCGCCCGTGGCCGGCGACTGTGCGACAACGCCGGCGTGCGGGTGGCCCGAAAACGACGAGCTGCCGCCGGCCAGATCCACCCGCGTCAGCGCCGGCGCATCGGTGACGCTCACCGCCTCCAAGCGGGATCGCGGCTGTCAACGGATTCCAGCGTCGGCGCATCGAAAACGATCAGGTCGCGCGTCGCGGCCTCGTCAGCCAGATTCAGGCGTCGCGGCAGTTCGCCCCACAGGACCACGAGACCGTGGTCCTTGAGGGCCTCACCCTCGGCCCAGGGGCCGAGCCAGGCGTTGACCAGTACCTGCCGAGCCCGGCGCGGCTGCGTGGCGACCGGCCGCCCGGCGATACAGGCATCGAGGCCGTGCAGGTGGCCGCGGATGCGGATCGCCTGGAGCTCGTCGCCGCCATCGAGATGGACGATGGCGCCGGTGTCGGGCACCGCCGGCAGATGGAGCAACGACAGCGCGGGGCAGCCGCGGACGGTCAGATGCAGATCGGGTCGGCAACCGGTGAGATCCAGTTCGGCCAGCTGCGGACAGTCGACGAGGTCGAGACAGCGCAGATCGGGCTCGGCGATCACAGCGGTCGGGCCGCGATGGCCGACCAGAAAGGCGCCGTCCGTGTTATCGCGCTTGAGTCCGGGCCGCGGACCGCTGCGGCGCGAGGCGGGCTTTGGCGACACCGGCGGTGCCGCACGACCCGGATGGGACGGGCTGGAGGTCTGGGCTAATGGGTAATGGGACATTCATGGTCACTCCTGTCTCCCCGCAGTTGTGGATGACCAACGGGCTCATCTGGGGAGACATGAGAGACCGTCGCTTTAGCAGCATTTGTGGATCGCCCTGCAAGTTGACACTTAAATCGGCGATGGAAACGCGGGGGCAAACCCCGCGTCAGTTTGCAACCCAATCACACCGGGAGACCCGGGAACCGTTTGCAAACTGCACCCTTCTGGATGCCTTTTTAAGCTTTCACAAAAACGGCGGCGTGTCAAACGCGCTCGGCGCATCGGGCCACGCCGACCGGGCGACCGATCACCGGATCGTCGGCCGGCACCGTCAACTTCCGATCCGCCAGAACAGATAGTCCTGCAGCGCCGAGAGCAGGCCGTCGGTTATTTCCACACCCATGGCATCGCCGATGACCGTATCGAGACCGCAATACGGACAGGTCGCGGTCTGCCCGACCCCGTGATCATCGAGGTCCCACCAGGTATCGATGGCGTTGACGTCAAAGCGGGTCAGGCAGACAAAACAGCCGATCACGCGGCTACGTAGAATCCGGTCCCGATGGTGCGTACTCATTGCATGCAGACGATGCAACGTGGGCAGCCCGACGTCGGCGGCTCGGGGCCTCGCGGCGCAGAGCACCGGCCGATGACGCGGGGGCCGCGTCAGGCGCGAGCGGCGGTCGGAGTCCGGACGGCAGTCGATCGACCGATGTGACCAGGAAGCGCTTTCGTTCCGCCCCGCCAGACGCCGCCGGCGTCTGCTGCGGTATGAAGGACGCAGGGCGGGGCCGTAGTGGCGATCACGCGGGGGCAAAAGCTGTGTCATGCCGCTATGAAACCGCACCACCGCGACAAACCGTGTCGCAGGGGCCGCTGCTGGCCGATCAAAGGCCGGACGGCCTGTGCGACACTGCCTGTCGGAGACCTATGCGCAAGATGTTTGATGGCCGGCAATCGCGACACTCTGTTCCGCCAGTGGAGCATGCTCCGCAAGATTCCGCGTCATCCGCGCTGGATCACCACCCGGCAGATGACGGCTTATCTCGAGGAAGAAGACTTCGCCGTGACCGCTCGCACGGTCGAGCGCGATCTGGCGAAGCTGTCGACGCTATTCGGCTATACCTGTGACGAGGCCGGCCCCGGCTATCGCTGGTACTGGCCGCCGGGGTTCCGGCCGATCGAGATCCCGAGCCTGGAGCCGAGCACCGCACTCGCCTTCAATCTCGCCGAACGCCACCTGCAGCCGCTGTTGCCGCCCTCCACGCTCGACTTGCTCACGCCCTATTTCGAGCGCGCCCGGGCCGTGCTCGATGATCTGCCGCACAAGCCGCTCAGTCACTGGCGCGACAAGGTCCATGTGATCGGCATCGGGCCGGAATTGGCCTCGGCACCGATCGACCCGGCGATCCAGCGCACGGTCTATGCGGCGCTGCTCGAGGAGAAACGGGTCACGATCACGTATGAACCGCGCGGTCAGGCCTACACCCGGCACTACGAGTTCAGTCCGCTGGCCTGGTCAGCCGCCAGGGCGTGCTCTATCTCGTCGGGCCGCTGTGGGCCTACGAAAACGTGGTGCAGCTGGCGCTGCACCGCATCCACTCCGCCGAGATATTGGACACGACGATCCACCGGCCGGCGGGTTTCGAGATCGAGACCTATATCCGGGAGGCGGGGGAATTCAGCTACCCCACCGGTTCCGGCACCATCGAACTCCAACTCGCCCTCGATCGGGCGGCGGCCGTTCATCTGGCCGAGCGCCCGCTCAGCACCGATCAGCACATCACGGAACGCAGCGACGACCGGGTTCATCTGACCGCGACCGTGCTGGATACGGACGAGTTGACCTGGTGGCTGCTGGGGTTCGGGGCCGCCGTCGAGGTGATCGGCCCGGCCAGTCTGCGTCAGCGGATCGTGCAGGCGCTCGATACCGCGGCGATGCAGTACACGACGACCTGAGGTTGATCCCGCTATATCGAGACACTCGCCGACCGCGGTCGGGCTGCGGCATTGACGATAGGCTGATGTCGGCTCCGATTCCGCGGTCAGGCTGCACGAACACAGTGACCGATACGTAAGGCCACACAATTGCGACAGGATATCTCAATGGACAACCCGGCACTGCATTGGCTCGACGGACCGCTGGATAGCGAACCGCGCCAACCGATAAACCATGTCATCGACTGGTCCAACCGCTTTAACGAACTGCCTTTCGACGACATCGATACACGGATTTTCGCCGGCGTCTGCACTGACTGGCTCAATCGCCTCACCATGCTGCGTTGCGCCTATCCACCCGACCTGTTTAATCCGTCCGAAGCCACATTACCCTCTGTCGACAACATCGAACTTTTTACCCAGCGCCTCATGGCGCTACAACGTCACGACACCGCACCGGCAATGAAAACCGGATCGTGGGCTATCCCGCGCGACGCCGCCATGCCCTCGGATGCACGCGTGGAGTTCGTCTATTTCCCGACTTATATCGCGATCGCCTGGCTATGCTTGATCCGACAGGATTACCCGGACATTGCGGCACGCCTTGGCGGCTTCGACAGAACGCTGAGCCAGGGGCTGCGCTTCGCAAGCTACCGCAAGCTTAGAGGGCATGGACACGAAGCAAATGAGCAATGCCTCGACGCCGTGGAAATTCTGGCTTTAGGTAAAACATTCTCCTGCGTACGCGCCGACCCGTCGATCTCACGCGCCTTCCGGAACACGATCGATGACGTCGAAACCAGCATCACAGAGAAGATGCCACAGGACACCGGCTGGTCAGGTACTGATCCGAAACGTCGCCAGCGGGCCCTTGACCTACTTCTCGGCGCTGATGCAGATGACAATCAGGTATGTGCTCCGGTCCATGAACGCTGGGACGAGTGGCAACGGCGATTTCTCACCCGTCAGATCGCAGACGCCAGCGCAGCACGAGCCAAGGCCCTTCTCGTGCCGCGCTTGCTGGAAAGCTTAAAACAGGCCCAAACAGCGTTCTCCGAAGATTTCGAGGCAGCCAAACCTCGTTACACAGTGTTCAAACAACGGCCGCGTCTCGTATACACATCGCCCCGGCGTTTTGAATTGGCTGTCGAACTCGCGCCCTTGGTCCGCCAAGCCGGTGAATCAACTATAGCCAACACTAAGTCTGGGCATAGCGCGGTTGATTATTTCAAGGACGAGGTCTTCGCGAAATTTTTGACGTTGTTGCCGGAGGCTTTAACGCAAGGGCTTACCACGCACACCGTCTTTCCAGATGCTGAATTCAGTCCAGTGGTCGTCGCGGTTAAAGTTCCAAGCAGTGAGCGTATCGATATTGACGTTAAAGTCTCCGGCTGAGGATGCCTGATGCAAATATTCCGCGCCCTGCCCGCGCACAAGGCCATTACCACCGAAGTGCTGGCCCCGCGCTCAACTGCCCGCCCGCCGGGCAACGTGCCTTATGTCGTCGACAATCTGTGGGAATGGGCGCGCCCATCGCACATGCCCTGTCGACGCCATGCCGTGTATGCCAGCCCCAGCCCGGATCTCGCGCTGGCCAGCGGGGCGGACGGTTCAAGCGCTTTTCGGGTCGACCTACCGGGCCGGTTCAAGGCCGCCCAACTGCTGTCGAACACCGACTCGAAATATCACCCCGAATGTCGCGCGCTGCGGCGCTGGCTGCTCCGGCATCTGGGTCAGTCATGGATCGAAGAGTCCGCCCAGGCTAGGCATGCGCTTGCGCCGCTCTGGATGCCCTGCCTTCCAGCGGATGAAATAGACGAAATCCTTGAGTTGGCGGACAACCTCGATGCCCGAGCACTCGCCAGGCAAATCGGCTACTGGGACGACGTCCGCCCGATCGAAAAAACGGACGACATCGACCCCGAGGGCGGCGAGATCTTTTTTGAGCCGTTGGACGGGTACCGGCTCGTGCGGATTCAGAGCTAACCCAGGAGGCGCCATTCTGGCCGAAAGCACGGCGAGAGTCGGCCAGTCGATATCTGCTGTTTCTTGAGAAGCCTTTGCGGGGGCATTCGACATGCGCGGGCAATGCCGATACAGCGTTATAGCGCGCATTTGAACGAGCGGGAGTTGCAGGCAGTTCAGCCATGCATTCCAGCTGCCAGCGTTGGTACACGCCCGGACACCAGCCGGACACAAAAAAGCCAGCGCTTTGCTGGCCTCCATAACTTCTTGATTTTATGGTCGGGGTAGCAGGATTTGAACCTACGACCTTCTGCACCCCATGCAGACGCGCTACCAAACTGCGCCATACCCCGACGAGCTGCGCATCATATCAGACTTTGCGACGCTGGCAACACGAGAATCAGCTCGCCAGAGACTGCGCGATCGACTCAAGCTCCTTGCGAACCGATGCCAGCGAATCGGCCGCCCCGCTCTCGCCGAGCGAGGCCAATGTCCGGCCCTTTGCCGTCCAGCTGCTGCCGCGCACCCTGGATGGTGAATCCCTGGTCGTAGAGCAGGTTACGGATATCACGGGCGATCTGAATGTCGTGCTGCTGGTAATACCGCCGATTGCCGCGACGCTTGACCGGCTTGAGCTGGGTGAACTCCTGCTCCCAGTAACGCAGAACATGCGATTTCACCCGGCACAGATCACTTGCTTCACCGATGGAAAAGTAGCGCTTGTCGGGAATGGGCGGTAACGCCGCTGCTTCAGCCGTTGGCGTCAGCTCGGGACTCGACCCGGGCTCGCATTTTCTGCCCGGGCTTGAAGCTGACGACACGTCGTGCCGAGATTGGGATTTCTTCACCGGTTTTGGGGTTCCGACCCGGTCGCTCATTCTTGTCTCGAAGCTCGAAGTTGCCGAAGCCGGACAGCTTGACGTAGTCGCCCTCTTCCAGCGTGCTTCGAAGTTCTTCGAAGAAGAGATCGACAAATTCCTTGGACTCTCGCTTGTTGAAGCCGAGCTGTTCGAACAGCCCTTCCGTCAGATCCGCTTTGGTAAGCGCCACGTCATTCCCCCCTGAGCCTGGCGCCAAAACGCGCGCGCAGAACGTCGGTTACATTAATTATGATTTGATCAACCGTCTCGTCATTAAGCGTGCTCGTTTTATCTTGGAAAATCAAGCTTAAAGCTACGCTTTTGAAACCCGTCTCCAGATCTTGTCCGCGGAATATATCGAACACGTCGACCGACTGGATCAACTCGTCATCAAGCTCATTCACGGCCTCGACCAGATCCCCCACGACCACCTCTTCGGGCACCACCAACGCGAGATCGCGAGCAACCCGGGGTTGGTCGGACGGCGCGACATAGCGCACCACGTCGGTCGCATCCAAGGCACTGCGGTCGATCTCGAACAGATAGGGCAGCGCCTGGCCCTTGTAGCGACGGGCGAAACCGGGCGCCAGCTGGCCGATCCAGCCTACGGGCCGCTCGTCAACATAAATCCGTGCCGAACGCCCGGGATGCAGCGCCGGGTGAGCCTCGACACGCAATACGGGAACGCGAGCGCTGCGTGCAAACAATGCCTCGACGTCACCACGAATGTCGAAGAAATCGACCTCACGGCCGGGCTCGCTCCAGTGCTGCGGCCGCGCGGTACCGGCGATCAGGCCCGCGATCGTGTCGACCTGTGCCATGCCGTTCTCGGCATCGCCGTCCGGCCAGAACCGCAGCCCTTGCTCATAAAGGCGAACGCGGGGCTGTTGTCGGCGGCTGTTGTGCGCCCAGGCCCCCAGCAGACCGGCCCAGAGCGTCCGCCGCATCACGATCATCTGGTCTGAAATCGGGTTGTCGAGCGCCAAGGCCGATGCGCCCCCGGTGAGCTCGGCGTGCAGCTCGGGCTCGACGAAACTGTACGTGATCGCTTCGTGATAGCCGCGTTGACGCAGAACCTCGCCCGGCGCCGTCGCTTCGAGCAGCGCATGGCCCACCCGCGCTGCGGGGAGCGCCACGCCTGCCGCTTCCGTGGTCAACCGGTCGTATCCGTAGACGCGCGCGACCTCCTCGACCAGATCGGCTTCGATCGCGAGATCGTAGCGCCAGCTCGGGGGCACCACCCGCCATGTCTGATCGGCAGTACGCTCACAGGATGCACCCAGACCAACCAGCGCGTTCGCAATGAAGTCAGCGGAAATGGACTGCCCGAGCAGGCGGCCCAACTGTTCGCCGCGCAGTTCGATATCGCGACTGCCGGGCCATACCGGCTGCCCTTCAACGATTTTCGCAGGCCCGCAGACGCCGCCACCGATCTGCGCGAGCAGCACGCTGGCACGATCCAGAGCGATCGCATGCAGCGCGGGATCAACACCGCGTTCAAAGCGGTGCAGCGAGTCCGTATGGATTTTGTAGCGGCGTCCCTGGCCGGCAACGGCGGCCGGAGTGAAGCATGCCGCTTCGAACAGAATGTTGCGCGTATTCTCGTCGACCGCCGTACGTTGGCCGCCAATCATGCCGGCAATCGCGACCGGGCCGCGATCGTCCGCGATGACAAGCGTGTCCGCGAGCAACTCGACCTCCTGGCCATCCAGGGTCGTGATCGGCTCCCCGGCGCGAGCGCGACGTACGCGAATGCCGCCAACGAGCTTGTCGGCATCGAAGGCATGCATCGGCTGCCCGATGTCGAGCATGACGTAGTTGCCGATATCGACCGCCAGATTGATCGAGCGGATGCCGGCCCGGCGCAACCGCTCGCGCATCCAGACCGGTGCCGTGGCGGCCGGGTCGACGCCGTCGACGCGACGGCCGGCATAGGCCGCGCACAGGTCAGAGGCCTGGATGGTGATGTCCGTAGCCGAAGCGCCGCCCTCGGTGGGCACAGGGGCAGGCGTAGCCGTCAATTCGGCGCCAAAGGCGACCGCCACTTCGCGCGCGACCCCGCGCATGCTCAGGCAATCGCCGCGATTCGGCGTGAGATCGATCTCGAGCACGGTGTCGTTCGTGTTCAGATAATCCGCAAGCGCCTGGCCCACCGGCGCATCGGACGGCAACAGCCACAAACCGCCGGTATCACTGTTCAGCCCCAGCTCGGCGGCGCTGCACAGCATGCCGTTGGAGGCGACGCCGCGCAGCTTGGCTGCCTTGATCTTCATGCCATTCGGCAGGCAGGCGCCGACCGTCGCCACGGGAGCACGGACCCCGGTTGCGACATTCGGCGCCCCGCAGACGATCTGCTGACGCTCGCCGCCGATCTCGACCTGGCAGACGCGGAGTTTGTCGGCATCCGGATGGTTGTCGCAGCTCAGCACTTCGCCGATCACCACGCCGGTCAGATCGGGGGCCGCCGGATCGATGGCATCGACTTCCAGCCCCGCCATCGTCAGCTGCTCGGCGATGGCCTCGATATCTGCGTCGACCTTCACCCATTCACGCAGCCATTGCTCGCTGATTCTCATAGCGCGTCCTTAAGCGAACTGCGCGAGCATGCGCAGGTCGTTGTTGTAGAACTGGCGCAGATCGGTCACGCCGTACCGAAGCATCGCCAGTCGCTCGATGCCCATGCCAAAGGCGTAGCCGGTGTAACGCGACGGGTCCACCCCGGCCGCTTCAAGCACGTTCGGATGGACCATGCCGCAACCCAGCACCTCCATCCAGCCCGAGCCGGTGCCAAGACCGAGACCGTCGATATCCACCTCGGCCGAGGGCTCCGTGAACGGGAAATACGAGGGCCGGAATCGCAACGTGAGCTCGGTATCGAAGAATGCTTCGAGAAAGGACTGCAGCTCCGCCCGCAGCTCCGCGAAGCTCACATGCTCGGCGACATACAACCCTTCGACCTGATGAAACATGGGGCTGTGCGTGCGATCGGAATCGTGGCGATAGACGCGACCCGGCGCAATCACCCGGATCGGCGGCTGGCGCCGCTCCATCGTGCGGATCTGCACCGGCGACGTATGGGTGCGCAGTAGAAGGCGACCCGCGTCGAGATAGAATGTGTCCTGCATGGCGCGCGCCGGATGATCCGGCGGCACATTGAGGGCCTCGAAGTTATGGTAGTCGTCCTCGATCTCGGGGCCTTCGACCACCTCGAAACCCCGTTGGACGAACAACGCCTCGATGCGACGTCGAGTCAGCGTGATCGGATGGATCGCGCCGGGCGTCTCCCCTCGTCCGGGCAGTGTGACGTCGACCGATTCGCGCGCCATGCGCTCGGCGAACTGCCGTTCCTCGAGTTCATGCCGTCGCGCCTCGATCGCCTCCGCGAGCTCGCGCTTGAGCGCGTTGATCGCCGCGCCCGCTGACTTGCGCTCATCGGCCGGGAGCGACCCCAGCGCCTTGAGACGCGTGGTGATCTCGCCCTTCTTGCCCAGCCATGCGACGCGCTGCGCATCGAGGGCGCGCAGATCCTCGGCCGCTGCGATATCGGAGACTGCGCGTTCGCGCAGCTGCTCGAGTTCACTCGTCATGCGGTCGGCCCTCCCGGCCGTTTTCGTATTCCGGTCTTCAGGACGCCCACAAAATAAAAGGGAAAGGCCGCGGCCTTTCCCTTTGATCGCCATCAATCACCTGAACGCGCCTCGGGCGCGGGCGATGGCAGCTATTGGGCGGCCTTGGCCTGCTCCAGCACAGCGGCGAAAGTCGCCTTGTCGCGCACGGCGAGATCGGCAAGGATCTTCCGATCCAGCTCGATACCGGCTTTCTTCAGGCCGTTCATCAGCGTGCTGTAGGACATGCCCTGCGCCTTGGCGGCGGCACTGATCCGGGTAATCCACAGCGAGCGGAAATCGCGCTTGCGATTGCGACGGTCGCGATAGGCGTACTGGCCGGCCTTGATGACCGCCTGGTTCGCCACCCGGAACGTGCGGCTGCGCGCGCCGTAGTAGCCCTTGGCTTTCTTGAGAATCTTCTTGTGACGGGCCTTGGCCGTCACGCCGCGACTGACTCGTGCCATTTTCGCGCTTCCTGTTGTGAATCCATTGGAAAGCGCGCCCGGGTAGGCGCGCTATGAGTACCGAAGCTCCGACCGCACCCTACTTATAGGGCAGCAGACGCTCCATCGGGCGTTGATCCGCCTTGTCGACGAGTGCGCTCTTGGCCAGGCGCTGCTTACGCTTGGGCGCCTTCTTGGTCAGAATATGATTACCGAAGGCGCGAGCGCGCTTGAGCTTGCCGCTGCCGGTGCGCTTCAAGCGCTTGGCGGCGCCGCGATTTGTCTTGATCTTGGGCATACGACTCTCTTCTCGACTCGGACTTTAGGCGATTACGCCGCTATTTCTTGCTGTTCCGGGGCACGCCCTTGACCGGGGACATGACCATGGTCATCAGCCGGCCCTGCATTTCGGGGCGCTGCTCCACCGTGGCCCATTCCTCCAGGTCGGACTGGACGTGCTCCATCAATTCCATGCCGAGTTCCTGGTGGGCCATTTCACGACCGCGAAAACGCAGCGTGATCTTGATCTTGTCCCCTTCTTCCAGAAACTCTTTCAGCTTGCGCAGCTTGATGTTGTAGTCGCCCTTGTCGGTTCCGGGGCGAAACTTCACTTCCTTGAGCTGCGTCTGCTTCTGCTTGGACTTACCGGCCTGCTGCGTCTTCTTCTTCTCGAAGACGTGCTTGCCGTAGTCCATGATCCGGGTTACCGGCGGGCTCGCATTCGGCGACACCTCGACGAGGTCGAGATCATACTCGCCGGCCTTGGCCAGCGCCTCTTCGATCGGCATGATGCCAACCTGTTCACCTTCGGGATCGATGACTCGAACTTCCCGCGCAGTGATCGCCTCGTTTCGGCGATCTTTTTGTGCAGCAGCGATTGTCGACGTCCTCCTTGCTAAGCCGGTGTCACGCCCGACCGATGAAATCGGCGGGCGTAAAGCGCGCGAGTATATATAAAAACTCGCGCGGATACCACCGGATTGTTGGGTTCATTCTCGATTCTTGATCTGCGTGGTCGCACGTTCGACGAAGTCGGCCACCGGCATGGCGCCGAGGTCTTCGCCGTTCCGGGTACGAACGGCCACCGCGCCATCAGACATCTCGCGATCACCGACTACCAGCAGATAAGGCACACGTTGCATCGTGTGTTCCCTGATCTTGTAGCCGACTTTCTCATTTCTCAAGTCCGTATCGACTCGGAGGCCGGCATCCCGCAGGGTATCGGCCAGCTCCGATGCATAACCGGCCTGCGCATCGGTGATGTTCAGAATAACCGCCTGCGTGGGCGACAGCCAGACCGGCATCGACCCGGCATGGTGTTCGATGAGAATACCGATGAAGCGCTCGAGCGATCCCAGGATCGCCCGGTGCAGCATCACCGGCACCTGCCGATCGCCGTTTTCATCGACGTATTCGGCCCCGAGGCGCTCCGGCATGGAGAAATCGAGCTGCATGGTACCCAGCTGCCAGACGCGATTCAGGCAATCGCGCAGCGAGAACTCGATCTTGGGCCCGTAGAAGGCGCCCTCGCCCGGCTGCAATTCGAAATCCAGCCCCTTGTCCTCGAGGCACTTCTGCAACGCGGCCTCGGACTTGTCCCAGATCGCGTCGGAGCCGACGCGCTTGTCCGGACGCGTCGACAGCTTGATCAACACCTCGTCGAAGCCGAAGTCGGCATAGACCTCGTACAGCAGGTCCGTGAACTTCGAGACTTCTTCACCGATCTGTGCCTCGGTGCAGAAGATATGCGCGTCGTCCTGCGTGAACCCGCGCACGCGCATCAGGCCATGCAGCGTGCCCGAGGCCTCGTTGCGATGGCAGGAGCCGAACTCGGCCAGCCGCAGCGGCAGATCGCGGTAGCTCTTCAGGCCGCGGTTGTAGATCTGGACGTGCGCCGGGCAGTTCATCGGCTTGACCGCGAACTGGCGATCCTCCGAGCCGGTGATGAACATGTCGTCGGCGAACTTCTCCGCGTGGCCGGATTTCTCCCACAGCGACAGATCGATCAGCGAGGGCGTGTGGACTTCCTTGTAGCCCTCGCGGTCCAGGCGCGCACGGATATAGTCGGTGATCTGCAGATAGATCTGCCAGCCGCGGTCGTGCCAGAAGATCATGCCCGGCGCCTCTTCCTGAATATGGAAGAGATCCTGCTTGCGGGCGATCAGCCGATGGTCGCGCTTCTTGGCTTCCTCGAGGAACGCCAGATGGGCCTTGAGATCCTTTTCGCTGGCCCAGGCGGTGCCATAGATGCGCGTCAGCATCTCGTTGTCGGAATCGCCGCGCCAGTAGGCGCCAGCCAGGCTCATCAGCTTGAAGGCGCGCAGGTGGCGCGAGTTGGGTACGTGCGGCCCCTTGCACATGTCCACGTAGTCTTCGTGGTGATACAGCGCGATCGTCTCGCCTTCGGGAATCTCGCGAACGATCGCCTGCTTGTAGGGCTCGTTGCGATCGACAAAAGTCGCCAGCGCCTTGTCGCGCGTGACCACTTCACGAATCACTTCGTGGTCGCGCTTGGCCAGTTCGTGCATGCGCGCCTCGATCGCCTCGAGATCCTCGGGCGTCAGCGCGCGGCCGATGTTGATGTCGTAATAGAACCCATCCTCGATGACCGGCCCGATCGCCATCTGAACATCGGGATACATCGTCTTGAGGGCCTGGCCCAGCAGATGCGCGCAGGAATGCCGGATGATATCCAGCCCATCCTGTTCGCGAGCGGTGACGAGCGCCACACTGGCGTCGTGATCGATCGGCACCGAGGCATCGGCAAGTTCGCCGTCGATGCGCGCGGCAAGCGTGGCCTTGGCCAGGCCGGCGCCGATCGATTCGGCGACCTGCATGCCGGTCACGGCCTGGTCGAACTGCTTGACGGTCCCGTCGGGAAGCGTGATGGCGGGCATCGCGTGTCCTGTCAGTGGCGGCCGATACGAAGAGCCGCATGCATGGCCGGCCCATTGCGGACCGCTGAAAACAAAAAGCCGCCGGCAGGAGCCGACGGCTGATTCGATATCTGGTAGGCGCGGCCGGATTCGAACCAGCGACCTCTACCATGTCAAGGTAGCGCTCTAACCAACTGAGCTACGCGCCTATCGAGGTGCGAGACAATACCGATGTTGGACTGCCGAGGCAAGCATTTTTTTGCAGCCCCTCGACACCGGGGTACCAACGCAGCCACATCGAGCTGATGCGACGCTCCCCGCCCGGGCGCGCGCTCCAGACACGCCGGCCGGCACCGACCGACGACAGTCGGTCGGGCCACTGCTACCCGACCTTCGCCGGCAACTCGAGGGCATGCTCGCGGATCTTGCCGATCTGGTCGCGGATCTTGCCGGCCTCTTCGAATTCGAGATTCTCGGCATGCTTGAACATCTGCTTCTCGAGCTTCTCGATCTCCTTGGCCAGCTGAGTGGCCGACATCTTGGCGTAGTCCGCGCCGACCTCCGCGACCTTCTTCTTCTCCTTGACCTGACTGTAGTCCTCGTAGCCGTGGCGCATGACATCGGCGACCGCCTTCTGGATCGTCTTCGGCGTAATGCCATGCTCTTCGTTGAAGGCGATCTGCTTGGCCCGGCGGCGTTCGGTCTCATCTATCGCGCGGCGCATGGAGCCGGTGATCTGATCAGCATAGAGAATCGCCCGACCGTCGACGTTGCGCGCCGCACGGCCCATGGTCTGGATCAACGAACGCTCGGCACGCAGGAAGCCTTCCTTGTCGGCGTCGAGCACGCCCACCAGCGCGACCTCGGGAATATCCAGGCCCTCGCGCAACAGATTGATGCCCACCAGTACGTCGAACTCGCCAAGGCGCAGATCGCGGATGATCTCGCTGCGCTCGACGGTCTCGATATCCGAGTGCAGATAGCGCACCGCCACCCCGGCCTCGTGCAGGTATTCCGTCAAATCCTCGGCCATGCGCTTGGTGAGCGTGGTGACCAGCACGCGCTGCTGCCTGGTGACAACGGTCCGGATCTCGGACAGCAGATCGTCGACCTGGGTCTCGGCCGGACGAATCTCGACTTCCGGATCCACCAGCCCGGTCGGCCGCACGACCTGTTCGACCGTATTGTCGGTGTGCTCCAGTTCATACGGCCCCGGCGTCGCGGACACATAGATCAGCTGCGGCGCCACCCGCTCGAACTCCTCGAACTTGAGCGGTCGGTTGTCCAGCGCCGACGGCAGCCGGAAACCGTACTCGACCAGCGTTTCCTTGCGCGCCCGGTCGCCCTTGTACATACCGCCGATCTGCGGGACGGTCACATGCGACTCGTCCAGCACCATGATCGCGTCGTCCGGCAGGTAATCCAGCAGACACGGCGGCGGCTCGCCCGGCGCGCGCCCGGACAGATAGCGCGAATAGTTCTCGATGCCGGAACAGAAGCCGATCTCGTTGATCATCTCCAGATCGAACAGGGTGCGCTGCTCGATGCGCTGGGCCTCGATCAGCTTGCCCACCGACTGGAAATACTTCACCCGCTCCTGCATCTCGGCCTTGATCGAATCCATCGCACCGACGATGCGCTCGCGCGGAGTGACGTAATGGGTCTTCGGATAGATCGTCAGGCGCGGCACCTTGCGGTTCACCGTTCCGGTCAGCGGATCGAAGAACGACAGGCGCTCGATCTCGTCATCGAACAGCTCGATGCGTACCGCCTCTTCGTCCTCCTCGGCGGGAAAGACGTCGATGATCTCGCCGCGCACGCGATAGGTACCACGTTCGAGCGTCATATCGTTGCGGGTGTACTGCAGCTCGGTCAGCCGCTTGACCAGATCGCGCTGGCCGATCTGCTCGCCCTCGTCCAGATGCAGCACCATCGCGAAATACGCCTGCGGATCGCCCAGGCCATAAATTGCCGATACCGAGGCCACCACGATCGTATCGCGGCGCTCGATCAGCGCCTTGGTCGCCGAAAGGCGCATCTGCTCGATGTGCTCGTTCATCGAGGAGTCCTTCTCGATGAAGGTATCCGACGACGGCACGTAGGCCTCGGGCTGATAGTAATCGTAGTAGGAGACGAAGTACTCCACCGCGTTGTCCGGGAAGAACTCCTTCATTTCGCCGTAGAGTTGGGCGGCCAGGGTCTTGTTGGGCGCCATGATCAGCATCGGCCGATTCGCCTGCATGGCGACATTGGCCATGGTGAAGGTCTTGCCGGACCCGGTCACGCCCAACAGTACCTGATGCGCAAGGCCGTCGTTGAGCCCTTCGACCAAGCCCTCGATCGCCGTCGGCTGATCGCCCGCCGGCGCCCAGTCCGCTTTGAGTTGCAGTCCGTTGCTCATAGCTCCAACCATTGGCCCGGAGACGGGCGATTACAAGGCATTTGGATACGTACCCGGGGCGCCTTCGTCGATGCATCGGCGCGCACTCTGCGTGCGCATGGAATCGACCGAATACCTGCGCGGGAACCGATTTGCCGGCACAGGCTTGCCAAGCGGGATTTCATCCCCTAGGATACGCGTCCTTCGCCGCCAAGCGGTGAAGATAATCCCCGGTAGCTCAGTTGGTAGAGCGGGTGACTGTTAATCACTAGGTCGGCGGTTCGAGCCCGTCCCGGGGAGCCAGACAGCAAGGGCATAGAGTCTTTCTCTATGCCCTTTTTTGTTGGGCGCTTTCGACGCCACACGCGCGCCCGGCCGGCGGCGGCCTCAAGGCTTCGATTCGTTTCGTACGTTCAACCGATGTATCGGCATTTAAACTGAGGCCTCCGCCCATCGATCGCGCGATGCGCGATCGCCGTGAAGCGACCTGCATGACCGATTCGATACCGCCCCCTCGACTGCCCCTCGATCTGCCGCGCGACAATGTGTCCGCCCGACCTGATCCTCGAGCATCTGTTCGAGGATCTGCCCGAAGCGGTCATTATCGGGAGCCCGGAACGCCGCCTCGCGATGGTCAACGCTGCAGCCACAAGGTTGTTCCGCTGCAACAAGGAAGACCTGGTCGGCCAGCCGAGCACCATCATCTACGCCAACGAGATCGATTTCGTCGAACAGGGCGAAAAACGCTTCAACCTGCAGGCCAACGCGCCGCCACCATCAATATCTCGTGCGTTACCGCCGACATGATGGAAGCACTTTCACCGGGGAAACCATCGGTGGCCCGATCAACGACAGCAAGGGCCGGGTGACGCTTTTCATGGCGATCATCCGCGATGTCACCGAGAAGTTGGCCAGTGACAAAGTGCTGGAGCGGCTCTACGCAGTCAGCTCGAACCCCGACCTTTCGTTCGAGCAGTCGCGCCATGCCATTCTGCAGCTCGGCTGCGAGTATTTCGGCATGCCGCTGGGCGTTGTCAGCCGGATCGAGAACGAGCGCTACGAGGTGCTGGACGCGGTCGATGCCCACGACTCTGTCCGTGCCGGCCAGATCTATGATGCTCGGGAGACGCATTGCTTCGAGATCGTGTCGCGACGCGGCCCGTATGCAGTCGATCGCTCCACCCATCCGGAGATCTGTGACCACCCGGCCTACCAGCGTTTCGGTATCGCATCGTATATCGGCGCGCCGCTGCATATCCGAGGCAGGTTCGTGGGCGCGATCGGCTTCTCCAGTTCGCGAATCGACCACCGAATTCACGGACCATCATCTCAAGCTGGTCAGTATGTTCGGGCAGTGGTTGAGCCACGAGATGGACCGCAACGAGGCGCTGCGCGAATTGTGCGAAGCACATGAACGGCTGCAGCGCGTAGCGAGTCAGGATGAACTCACGGGCCTGGGCAATCGCCGCGAACTCACCGAGCCGCATCCGCCGCGAACTCGACCGCGGACGTCGACACGGCCGCTCACTCGGAATCGCGCTGTTCGACTTCGATCACTTCAAACAGATCAACGACCGTTACGGCCATGCCACCGGAGACGCGGCATTGCAATTTTTTGCCGGGCACGCAATGGAACGACTGCGTGGCACCGACATCCTCGGTCGCTGGGGCGGCGAGGAATTTCTATTGCTGCTGCCGGATGCCTCGGTCGAGACGGCTACGCGGGTGGTCGAGCGCCTACTCGGCGCGCTGCGCTCTGCGAATTTCACGTCGGGGGCGCGTCGCATTGCGCTGTCGGCCAGTGCCGGGCTCACATTGACCGACTGCAACGAAGACATCGACGACATCGTGAACCGGGCCGATCGCGCGCTCTATCAGGCCAAGACCGCTGGCCGCGACCGGCTCATCCTGCTCTGAGAGCCGGCCCGAGGGGTCAGGCCAGAAACGCGAAGTAGCCGACAAAGACCACGAACAGCGCATAGAGAATCGGGTGCAGTTCACGCCCTCTTCCGCTCACCACCATGGTGACCGGATAAACCACCAGGCCGAGCGCGATCCCGTTGGCGATACTGTAAGTCACCGGCATGGTGATCAACGTCAAGAAGGCGGGCACGGCGATTTCAAGACGCTGCCAGTCGATCTCGCCCAGCGACGACACCATGAGCACGCCGACGATGATGAGCGCCGGCGCGGTCACGCTCGAGGTCACCACCGACAGCAGCGGCGAGAAGAACAGCGCCAGCACGAACAGCACCGCCGTGACCAGCGATGCGAAGCCGGTACGGGCGCCCGAGGCGACGCCGGCCGTGGATTCGATATAGGACGTGGTCGGCGAAGTTCCGATCACCGCCGACGCCACGACCGATCCCGAATCCGCGAGCAGCGCCTGACGCGAACGGCGGATGCGATTGCCCTCGATGAGCCCGGCCTTTGTCGCCACCGCCATCAATGTGCCCGCGGTGTCGAAGAATTCGACGAACAGAAAAGTCAGGACCACCACCAGCAGATTGAGCGTGAATACCTGGCCGGGCGCATCGAACAACTGGGTGATGGCGACGCCGAAAACCGGCGCCACACTGGGCACCTGGCCGACGATGGCATGCGGGGCATCGATCACCCCGGTGAGCATGCCGAGCAGCGCGGTGAGCACCATGCCGAAGAAGATCGCACCCGGCAGGCGACGCAACATCAGCACGATCGACGCGAACAGGCCGAACACCGTCAGCAGCGTCGCCGGCGATGTCAGATCACCCAGCGTGACCAGGGTGGCCTTGTTGTTGACCACGATGCCCGAATCCTCGAAGCCGATCAGCGCGATGAACAGACCGATACCGCAGGCCGAAGCCATTTTCAGATCGACCGGAATGGCATCGAGAATCATCTCGCGCAGCCGCAGCACGGTGATCAGCACGAAGATCAGACCGGAAAACAGCACGCCGACCAGCGCGGTCTGCCACGGCACGCCCATGCCGAGCACCACCGAGTAGGCAAAGAACGCGTTCAGCCCCATGCTGGGCGCAATGCCGACCGGGTAACGGGCCACCAGCGCCATCAGCAGACAACCGACGATCGAGGCCAGCGCCGTGGCCGTGAATACCGCGCCCTGGTCCATGCCCGCCGCCGAGAGAATGCTCGGATTGACGAACATGATGTAGGCCATGGCCAGAAACGTGGTGACCCCACCGACGATCTCGCGCCGGTAACTTGGTGCCCTCGCGATCGAACTCGAAGAAACGAGCCACCGGATCGCGATCGGTTGTGGCGGTCGCGGCGTCGGCGCTGGGCTGAGTCATCGATGCATGCTCCTGTGATGGCGACCCGGACCACAGAGCCGACGCAGTCAGCGGATCGGCTCCGCAGTTTCCGTACCAGACCCGGCCCGGCCGCGTCGACAAGCCGGCATGGCGTGCCCGCGGACGCGGCACGAGCGACGAAGCCAGTGCCACATCGCCCGCCGGGCCCGGATCAGTCGTCGGCCAACGGATGACGCAGCACGATGGTATCGGCCCGATCCGGACCGGTGGACACGATATCGATCGGCACGCCGGTGATCTCGGCCAGCCGATCCAGATACGCGCGCGCATTCGCCGGCAAGGCGTTGTAATCGCGCAAGCCGACGGTGGATTCCTTCCAGCCCGGCATCTCCTCGTAGATCGGCTCGCAGCTGGCCAGGGCCTCGGCACCCGGCCGGCGGCACGCTCAGTATTGTCGTCACCGCAGCGATAGCCGGTGCAGAGCTGGATCGCATCGAGTCCGTCGAGCACGTCGAGCTTGGTGATGCACAGGCCCGACAGACTGTTGTTGAAGGCTGCACGGCGCAGGCCGACCGCATCGAACCAGCCACAGCGACGCGGCCGGCCCGTCACCGCGCCGAACTCGGCGCCCTTGTCGGCCAGGTGCTTGCCGTAGTGGTCGTCCAGTTCGGTCGGGAACGGCCCCGAGCCGACGCGCGTGGTGTACGCCTTGACCACGCCCAGCACGTAATCGAAATAGGTCGGGCCGACGCCCGAGCCCGTCGAGGCCCCGCCCGCGGTGGTATTCGACGACGTCACGAACGGATAGGTGCCGTGGTCCACATCGAGCAGCGCGCCCTGGGCGCCCTCGAACAGGATCGATTCATCGGCCACGTAGGCCTGGCGCAGCAACTCGACGACGTCGGCGACCATCGGCCGGATCTGCTCGGCATGCTCGAGAGCCTGGTCGAGCGTCTGCTGGAAATCGACCGGCGACTGGCCGAGATAGTTCTTGAGCACGAAATTATGAAAATCGAGCGCCTCGCCCAGCTTGGAGGCCAGCAGTTCGCGCCGGAACAGATCGGATACGCGCACCGCGCGCCGGGCGACCTTGTCTTCGTAGGCCGGGCCGATGCCGCGCCCGGTGGTCCCGATGGCGGTCTTGCCGCGCGCGGCCTCGCGTGCCTTGTCGAGTGCGACGTGATACGGAAGGATCAGCGGACAGGCCGGGCTGATCCGCAGCTTGTCGCGCACCGGCACGCCGCGGGCGTCGAGCTCGGCCATCTCCTCCAGCAAGGCGTCGGGCGACAGCACCACGCCGTTGCCGATATAGCACGTCACGCCGTCGTGCAGAATCCCCGACGGAATCAGCCGCAGAATCGTCTTCTCGCCGTTGATGACGAGCGTATGCCCGGCGTTGTGGCCGCCCTGAAAGCGCACGACGTGCCGGGTGCGATCGGTGAGCAGATCGACGATCTTGCCCTTGCCCTCATCGCCCCATTGGCTGCCGATGACGATGACCCGTTTACCCATGATGCCTATCCCTGTAGCGGACGGACCTGCCAGGTGCCGTCGATCTGTTCCAGAATGCGATCGCAGCCCGAACCGGTGGTTTCGGTATGAGCGGGCGTAGCGACCACGACGCGCTCGCCCGACGCCCGCAGGCGGCGGATTTCAGCGAGCAATGATTCGTCGTCGTTGTCGGACGGCGCGAAAATGCCGCCCGCCGGCCGATCGTCGGCGAAATCGCCGAGCGCGGCCAGCAGATTGAGATCGGCCGAGAACCCCGTCGCCGGTCGTGGCCGGCCAAAGGCCGAGCCGACGTCGTCGTAGCGCCCGCCGCGCGCCAGTTCGCGGCCCAGCCCCGGAGCGAACGCGGCGAACAACAGCCCGGTCTTGTAGCGATATCCGCGCAGCTCGGCCATATCGAGGAACAGCGGCATCTCCGGATAGTGCGCTTCGACAAGCGCCACCATGGCTGCGCGTCTCCGCCAACGCATCATCGATGCCGGCATCGATGCCCGCCGAGCGCGGCACGCGCCTCGTCCAGCACCGACGCCGGCCCGTTGAGCCCGATCAGCGTGGCCAGACGGTCGTGAAGCGACGGCATCGACCCGGCCGTCCGCGGCCAATCGGTCGAGATCGGGGCGCGACTTGCGCTGGACCACGTCGAACAGCGTCGGCTCGAAGTCGGCCGGTACACCCGCGACGGCAACCAGTCGGCGATAGATCGCCACGTGGCCGAGATCGAGATAGGTCCGCTCGATGCCCATCGCGTGCAACGTTTCGAGCATCAGCGACACGATCTCGAGATCGCTGTGCAGATGCGCATCGCCGAATTTCTCGACGCCCGACCTGCAACGGCGAACGCGAACCGCCCGGCTCGTCCGGGCGCGTACGCAGAACGCTGCCGATATAGCAGTAACGCGCCGGGCCGGTCGCGGCGAGCCGGTGCGCGTCGATCCGCGTGGCCTGGGTGGTCATGTCGGATCGCACGCCCATCATGCGGCCGTTGAGCTGATCGGTGAGCTTGAAGGTATGCAGATCGAGTTCGTGCCCGGCGCCGGTGAGCAGCGAATCGAGATACTCGATCAACGGCGGCCGGATCAGCTCGTAGCCCCAGCGCCAGTAAAGATCGAGCAGCGCGCGACGGGCGGCCTCGAGCCGCCACGATTCCGGCGGCACCGTCTCCTGAACGCCTTCCGGCAGTAACCAACGTTTGGATTGCATGGCTCTAGATGTAATGTAGAAACTGCAGCGCCACGACGCCGACGGCGATCATCACGGCCCCGAAGATACGCAGCTGGCGCGGCGCGACCTCGGCCAGGCGCAGCATGGTTTCGCGCCAGCGCTCGGGCGCGATGAAGGGCATCAGCCCTTCGATCACGCAGACGAGCGCCAGAGCGCGCGAAGCAGGTCGGCCCACATCTCAGGGCGCGACTATTGCTTGCTGCCGGCTCCCGCGGCAAGCGCGGGATTGAAATACTTGAACAGCTTGCCATCGGGCTTGAGCAGCAGCACATCGTTATCGCCGATGCTCTGCCGATAGACCTGCAGGCTGCGATAGAAGCTGTAGAAGTTCGGATCCTTCTTGTACGCATCGGCGTAGACCTTGGCCGCCTTGGCGTCGCCCTGGCCGCGAATCGTTTCGGCCTGCTTGTAGGCCTTCGCCAGCACCACCGTACGCTCGCGCTCGGCGTCGGAGCGAATCTCCTTGGCCGCGGCGTCACCCTGGGCACGCAGCGTTCGGATCACTTCCTGACGCTCGGAGCGCATGCGCTCGTAGACCGTGTCGCTGACCTTCGACGGCAGATCGAGCTTCATGATGCGAACGTCCTTCACATCGATGCCCAGCTGCTTGGCCGCCTGATTCACCTGAACCTGCACCGCCGCGACGATCTCGTTGCGATCGTCACCGACGGCCTGCCGGATCGTGCGCTTCGAGAACTCGGCCAGCAGATCGTTCTGTACCGATTCGGTCAACAGACGTGCGCGCGCGATCGGCGTTGCCATGCGTCGACAGGTAGTACTTCACCGGATTGGCGATCTGCCACTTGACGAAGTAGTCGACCGAAAGATTCTTGTTCTCCGAGGTCAGCACGCGGTCGATCTCGCCGGTCAGCGTCATCACGCGCCGATCGAAACGATGCACCTTCTGCACGAACGGAATCTTGAAATGCAGGCCGGGCTGGTACTGGGCGCCGATGATTTCGCCCATCTGCACGACCACCACGCGCTCGCGCGGCGTCACCACGAACATCGAGTCGTAGGCCACATAGGCCGCGACGAGACGACGATCAGAGCAAAAATCTGCTTCCCACTCATGAGTTGCGGCTCCGGCTGCGCAGGTTGTCGACGTTCGAGTCGGAGCTGCCGCCCGCACTCGAACCGCCGCCGCTACCGTTGCTGTCCGGTTCCGGTTCGGCAAGGTCATCGATGAGTTGTCGCCGCCGCTCTGAGTCGGCATCGTCGTTCGCGCTCTGACTTACCGGAACCGGCCGACTTCTCGAGGATCTTATCCAGCGGCAGATAGGTCATCGAGCCCGACGTCCCATCGTTCAGGATCAGATGGGATGCCGAAAGCACGTCGCCCATGGTCTCCAGATACAGTCGTTCGCGGGTCACCTCGGGCGCCTTCTCGTACTGCGCCAGCAGATCGGAGAAGCGGGCCGCCTGGCCCTCGGCCCGGTTGATCTTGCGCTGCTTGTAGGCCTTGGCCTGCGCGATCATCTGTGCCTTGTCGCCCTGGGCTCGCGCCACGATGTCGCGCGCATAGGCCCGCGCGATGTTCTTGGCGCGCTCTTCTTCCTCGCGCGCCTTGATCGCCTCCTGGAACGCACCCTGAACCTGCTCCGGCGGCTGTGCGTACTGGACGTTGACCGCCAGGATCTGGATGCCGGCGTTATACTTGTTCAGCGTGTACTGCATGATCCGGCGCACGTTGTCCGGCAACTTCGCACGCGAGCGATCGGTGATCTGCGGATATTCGTTCTGCTTCTGCTTGATCTGGCCGACCAGCTTCTGGTCGATGTCCTTCAGGCCGTTCTTTTTCTTGGGCTGGCCGGAATTCTCCTTGAGATCGACGTTGGCCAGCGCCTTGTCATCAAGCTGATTGACCTGGACGCCTTCCTGGATCACCTGGTTCATGTCGGACGTGCCCACGATCTCGCGCACGGCCGAACGCAGCACCTGCTGCACCGTGTTCTCCGGATCCTGCAGCTGGAACAGATAGTTCATCGCGTCCGAGATGCGGTACTGCACCGAAATCTCGACGTCGACGATGTTCTCGTCCTTGGTCAGCATGACGGCACGGTTGCTGGCCCGACGCACCTGCTGTGTATCGACCTTGGATACCGTGCTGATCGGATACGGCAGATGCCAGTGCCAGCCCGGCGACGGTGGTATGGGTGTACTGCGCCCAGCCGCAACACCACGCCCTTCTCACCCGGCTGAACGACGTACAGGCCGGTGGCCAGCCAGATGACGAACACGATCGGCATGAGCGCGAGAAAGATCGCCGCCGCCGATGCCACCACCGGATCCACCCCGCCGGAGCCGCCGTTGCCGCCGCCACGCTTGCTGGAAAAGCGCTCGCGAAAGCGCTTCCAGATCTGATCCAGGTCCGGCGGCCCGCCGCCGTCGCCGCCACCGCCATTGTTGCGGTTGCCACCGCCCCACGGATCCTTGCCCTTGCCAGGCTCGTTCCACGCCATGCTAGAAAGCCTCTGATCGAGTCGGTCGCACGGCCTGACGCAGCCCGTGTCCCTCGTGTCCACATCGGACGGCCGCGTCACGACGCCCGCCCGCTTTCGCGCGCACGCGCGCCGGCCGTTCCCCGGTCAAACCCTCAGTGAACAAACCGCTCTCCTTGCCTGTCACCGGTCGCGATGACGCGGCGCGAAACGAACCCGAACGGCTCACTCCGACCTTGCCACTGCACGAACGGTTTGCGATTTCCCGCAAGTCTATAGGCCGCCCGAAACCGTGTCGAACGTTGTGGCCCCGAAACGCGCCCTGTCAGGCCGGCGGGCGCGGACGAGCGCTCGCCGGCCAGCCGCTCGACATCGGGCCGCACGGGCCGGCGATCGACCAGATACGTCGTCGAACGCCAGTCCAGCCTGCGCCACCACCCGCTCCAGATCGGCCTGCGAGGCGGTGACCGAGAGCAGCGCATCACCGTTGTCGGCATAGGTTTCCTCGCCGACCACACCCAGCTCGTAGAGCTGCGACCGTAGCCAGCCCGCGGCCGGCGGCACGCGCAGCGTCCCGAGCGACCGTATCCGGATAGCAGAAGGCGGCCAGCGCATGGCGCAGTTCGTCCAGCCCTTCACCGGTCACCGCCGAGACATAGACGCGAACCGGGCGGCCGTGCGGCATCGTATTCCACCCGCGCCGATTCGTCCTCGAGCAGATCGACCTTGTTGAAAACCTCCAGCTGCGGCACTTCGCCCGCGCCGATATCGCCAAGCACGCTGTTGACCTCGCGAGCGTGCGCCCGGCGTTCGGTATCGGCGCATCGATGACGTGCACCAGCACGTCGGCCTCGCGGGTCTCCTCCAGCGTGGCCCGGAACGCCGCCACGAGTTCATGCGGCAGATCGCGAATGAAACCCACCGTATCGGCCACGATCAACGGTTCGCCCACCGGCACATCCATGCGGCGCAGACGTCGGATCGAGCGTGGCGAACAGCTGGTCGGCGGCATAGATCTCCTCGCCGGTCAGACGGTTGAACAGCGTCGACTTGCCGGCGTTGGTATAGCCGACCAGCGACACCACGGGCGTACGCGCACGCCGGCGCGACGCCCGCCCCTGATCGCGTCGGGCCAGCACCTTCTCCAGCCGTGAGCGCAGCAGCTTGATGCGGTCGTTGAGCAAGCCGGCGGTCGGTTTCGAGCTGGGTTTCGCCGGGCCCGCGCAGCCCGATGCCGCCCTTCTGACGCTCGAGATGGGACCAGCCGCGCACCAGACGCGTGGCCAGATGCTGGAGCTGGGCCAGCTCGACCTGCAGCTTGCCCTCGTGCGAGCGCGCGCGACGGGCGAAGATATCCAGAATCAGCCCGGCGCGATCGAGCACGCGCGCATTCATGCGCTTTTCGAGGTTGCGTTCCTGGCTCGGCGACAGATCGTGGTTGAACACCACGAGTTCGGCGCCGTGCTCGGCCACCGCCGCCGCGATCTCGTCGGCCTTGCCGCCGCCGATGAAAAACCGCGGGTCCGGAACGCGGCGCGAGCCGCCGATATGGCAAAGCACATCCGCGCCCGCGGATTCCACGAGCTCACGGAATTCCTGGTCCGCCTCGTCATACTCGTCGATGCCGAAGGCGATATGGACGATGACGGCCGCCTGACCGGTCGGCGGCCGTTCAAACATGAGAGGTTGCCCTAGCTATCGTCGGACTCCTGCGACATTTCGTCGCGTACTTCGCTGCGGACGTTGCGCGACGGCACGATCGTGGAAATCGCGTGCTTGTACACCATCTGATTGACGGCATTGCGCAACAGCACCACAAACTGGTCAAAAGATTCGATCTGCCCCTGCAGCTTGATGCCGTTCACGAGATAGATCGACACCGGCACACGCTCTTTGCGCAAGGCGTTGAGGAATGGTTCTTGTAATGTTTGGCCTTTTGCCATGGAACAGACTCCACAAAGTCGGGGGACAAAAAAGATCAAGAAAATATTAGCATGATTTCAGGTCGCGTCGGACGCCCTTTCAACGAGCCGACGTGCCTTGTTTTTCATTGTGTCGTCGTCGCTCGCGAGCCAGGTGGCATCGTCGAGAGAACGCAGCCAGGTGAGCTGTCGCTTGGCCAGCTGACGCGAAGCGATCACCGCCCGGTCCACGGCCTCCTCCAGGCCGAACATGCCGTCCAGTGACTGCCACAACTGACGATAGCCGACCGCTCGCATCGCGGGTTGCGCAAGATCGAGATCGGGACGGGCGTGAAGCTTTTCAACCTCTGCCAGAAAACCCTCCGCCATCATGATGCGAAAGCGCTCGGAAATATTGCGGTGCAGACGATCGCGCGTGCCCGGCGCGACGATCAGCTTGCTGATGCGCCACGGCAGATCGGCGTCGCCGCTGCGTGCGTGCAGGACACTGGGCGCCTCGCCGGTCAATTCATGAATCTCCAGCATGCGCTGGATGCGCTGGGCATCGTTGGGATGGATTCGTGCCGCCGTCGGCGGATCGATGCGCGCCAGACGCTCATGCAGCATCGCCCAGCCGTGCTCCATGGCCTTCGCCGGTCAGTCGGTCGCGCAGCGCGTCGTCGCGCCCCGGCATATCGGACAGGCCGTGCTCGAGGGCACGAAAATACAGCGATGTGCCGCCGACCAACAGCGGCAGGCGCCCGGCGGCATGGATACGATCGATCTCGACGACCGGCATCGCGTACGAAATCCGCCGCCGAGTAGGCGTCGCGCCGGGTCGCGAATATCGATCAGCGCATGCGGGGCTCGTGCCAGCGTCGCGGCGTCCGGCTTGGCCGTACCGATATCCATGCCGCGATAGACCATGGCCGAATCCACCGACACGATCTCGGCGTTCATGGACTCGACCAGGTCGATCGCCAAGCCGGTCTTGCCGGACGCGGTCGGGCCGAGAATGAATACAACCGGAGGTTTGACCGGACACCATCACTGGCCGCGCATGAACAACCGATCCAGGCCGGCGCGATCGACGCTGACCCAGCTCGGCCGGCCATGATTGCAATGGCCGGCCCGATCGGTATGTTCCATGTCGCGCAGCAGGGCGTTCATCTCGGCCAGGCGTGAGCCGCCGCCCGGCCTTCACCGCCGCCTTGCAGCCCATGTCGGCCAGCACGTCGTCCAGGATGTCGCGCACCGCGTCGGCGCCGCGCGGGCCACCGTCCAGTTCGGCGATCACGTCACGCGCCACGGCCAGATAATCCCGATCCGCCAGCAATGCCGGCACACCGCGCAGCAGGGCGCTGGTCGGCCCGCTTCGTCCGAGTTCGAAGCCGACCTCGGCCAGCAGCTCGCCGTGGCTTTCGACGACGGCAGCCTCGCTCTCCGATAATGACAGCGTCTCGGCCACCAGCAGGCGCTTGCACTGAATCCGCCCGGCAGAGAACTCGGCCTTGAGCTGCTCGTACAGGACGCGCTCGTGCGCGGCGTGCATGTCGACCAGAACGAGCCCTTCGGCGTTCTGGGCCAGAATATAGATGTCGTGCAGCTGACCGATCGCATAGCCCAGCGGCGGCGTCATCGCCGGCATCGCTCCGCCGGCGCGCCCTGCTCGGGCGCAGCCCCGGCCCCGACGACGCAGCCCAGTCACGCGTGCCGGTTTCCGGGCGTTGGTGTCTCGGCCGGCGGCTGCTGGAAGCGATAGCTGGCAGCCGTCTCGGCCATTCCGGGCCGCGACGGTCCGTGCATTGAAATTCAGCCCGCGCGGCGTCATCGGCCGCGGCTGCAGCGACGTCTTCAACCTGACCGGACGCGGGCACCAGTCGACCGTTCTCGCCTCATGCGGACGCGCCTCGACCGCAGCCAACGCACGCGAGACGCTGCGAAAGACGAAATCGTGCACCAGACCGCGACTGGCGGAACCGCACTTCGGCCTTCGCCGGATGCGCGTTGACGTCGACCTGACGCGGGTCGAGCGTCAGATACAGCACGTAAGCCGGATGGCGCTGATTGTGCAGCAGATCGCGATAAGCCAGCCGAACCGCGTGATTGAACACCTTGTCGCGGATCGGCCGGCCGTTGACGAAGCTGTATTGTCGATCCGCCTGCCCGCGCGAGAAACCCGGCGTGGCGATCCAGCCGGTCAGGCGCATGCCGGCGGCCGATTCGTCCACGGCCACGGCATGCTCGTCGAATTCGCCGCCCAGAATGTGCGCGACGCGTCGTTTGCGTGCATCGGCGTCGGCGCAGGCATTGAGGCCGGCCGATTCCACCCCGCCATGGCGCAGCGTGAAACCGACATCGAAGCGCGACAACGCCAGCTGATTGAACGCCTGGCGGATATGCTTGAACTCGGTCGGCGGCGCGCGCAGGAATTTGCGGCGCGCCGGGATCCGGGCGAACAGCTCGCGTACCTCGACGCGCGTGCCCGGCGCGCCGGCGGCCGGGCGCAGCCGACTATCGCTATGCGGCGAGATGGCATACGCACGATCGGCGCCGGCAACGCGCGAGGTCAGCGTCAGTTCCGCGACCGACGCGATACTGGCCAACGCCTCGCCGCGAAACCCAGGCTGGCAACGGACTCCAGCGCGTCGAGGCTGTCGATCTTGCTCGTCGCATGCCGGGCAACGGCCAGCGGCAGCTGATCGGCGCTAATGCCGCAGCCATCGTCCTCGATCAGCATGCGGCGCAAGCCGCCCTCTTCCACCTCGACCGCGATCCGGGTCGCGCCGGCGTCCAGACTGTTCTCGACCAGTTCCTTGATGATGGACGCCGGGCGTTCGACCACCTCGCCGGCCGCGATCTGGCTGATCAGTCGATCGTCGAGCAGTTGTATGGGCATGACGCAGACGGCGCGGAGCGCCAGGGAGGAATGGAAACGGCGCTCAGTGTCCTGTATGTCACCCTCGCTTGGCAAAGCATGGTTTCGCCGCGCGCGCTCCTGCGGCCGAGGACATAGCCGCAATACCGCCGCGCGAACCGGCGGGTTCATGCCGCGGGCGCGCTTGGAGCCGCCCGATCGTCACCGGCTCCGGCACTTCATGCCGCAACACGGGGCAATCCGGCGAGCCATCGACCCATCGGTTGATGCATTCGTTTTCTTGACTCGTTCCAGAAAATAGCCAATGATCGACGGGCCATGAGTCGATACCAGACTTCCATCGTTGCCGAACTGCGTGAACGCGGGCTGCGGGTCACCGCACCGCGCCACGCTGTCCTTGAATGGCTGATCGGCCACCCGCATGCCACCGTCGAACAGGTGCATCACGGCGTTTCCGAACGTCTTGGGGCCATTTCGAAACAGGCCGTCTACGACGTTCTGGCGGCGTGCGTGGCGGCCGATCTGGTTCGACAGATCAAGCCGGCCGGACATCCGGCGCGGTTCGAACGGCGCACCCGGGACAACCACCATCATCTGGTGTGTCGCGGCTGCGGGCAGATCGAGGATAGCGATTGTCATGTCGCATCCGCCCCCTGTCTGCAGCCGGCCCATGACCACGGCTTCGAGATCGACGAGGCCGAAGTCGTGTTCTGGGGTCTGTGCCGAGACTGCCAGGACAAGGCATGACAAGCGATGACACGAACCGGTACATCGACGACAGAGTGACGACAGCGCAATTCAGGCTGCGTTGCACACGCAACCATCCGGAGGATGAAACCTTGACAGACGATACTCGCAACATCGAAACGACGACCGGCGGCGAGCCGTATCCGAGCGACGAGCATTCGCTCACCGTCGGCAACGACGGCCCGATCGTCATGCACGATCACTTCCTCATGGAACAGATGGCGGCCTTCAACCGCGAAATGATTCCGGACCGCCAGCCGCATGCCAAGGGCGGCGGCGCCTTCGGCCAGTTCGAAGTCACCGAGGACGTATCCAAGTACACGAAAGCGAAGTTCCTGCAGAAAGGCGCAACGACCAACATGGTCGCGCGTTTTTCGACCGTGGCCGGCGAATCCGGCAGCCCCGACACCTGGCGTGATCCGCGCGGCTTTGCGCTGAAGTTCTACACCGAGGAAGGCAACTTCGACATGGTGGGTAACAACACCCCCGTGTTCTTCGTGCGCGATCCGATGAAGTTCCAGCACTTCATCCATTCGCAGAAGCGCCGCGCCGACAACGGCCTGCGCGACCACGACATGCAGTGGGACTTCTGGACCCAGTCGCCGGAATCGGCACATCAGGTCACCTGGCTGATGGGCGACCGCGGCGTGCCCGCCACCTGGCGCCACATGAACGGCTATTCCAGCCATACCTACATGTGGGTCAACGACGCCGGCGAGCGGTTCTGGGTGAAGTACCACTTCAAGACCGATCAGGGCATCAAGTGCCTGACCCAGGAACAGGCCGACGAGATGGCCGGCTCGGACGCCGATTACCATCGTCGTGATCTGTTCGAAGCCATCAAGCGCGGTGACTACCCGACCTGGACGCTGTATGTCCAGATCATGCCGTACGAGGATGCCAAGACCTATCGGATCAACCCGTTCGACCTGACCAAGATCTGGCCGCACGAGGATTATCCGCTGCACAAGGTCGGCACGATGAAGCTGGACCGCAACCCCACCGATTTCCATACGGAGATCGAGCAGGCCGCGTTCGAGCCGAACAACATGGTGCCCGGCACCGGCGTGTCGCCCGACAAGATGCTGCTGGCGCGCACCATCTCGTACGCGGATGCCCACCGGGCCCGTCTTGGCGTGAACTACAAGCAGATCCCGGTCAACGTGCCCAAGTCCCCGGTACGCAGCTATACCAAGGGCGGCGCGATGCGCATGCAGAACGTCTCCGATCCGGTGTACGCGCCGAACACCAAGGGCGGCGCCCACGCCAACCCGGATGCCTACCCGGCCAACAACGTCTGGGAGGCCGACGGCCAGATGGTACGTGCGGCCTACACGCTGCGAGCCGACGACGGCGACTTCAATCAGGCCAACGACCTGGTCAACAAGGTCATGGACGATGAAGCGCGCGATCGACTGGTCCACAACATCGTCGGCCATATGTCGGCCGGCCTGACCGAGCCGGTGCTGGAGCGAGCCATCCAGTACTGGAAGAACGTCGATGCGACCATCGGCGAACGCGTCGAAAAAGGGGTGCGGGCGAACTACAAGTAAGCTCGACACCCAGATCAGCGCAGGCTGAACCGCGGCGGCACGCTCTGCGTGCCGCCGTTTTTTCTGCGCCGTCGTTCGGCGGCGCACCACCGGCCACTATCGGTCCGGGTCAGCCAGCCATTCGCGTTGCGCCAGACGACACTGCCGACGCGCCCGCCAGCCGAACCAGCGCATACCCGAGACCACGCCGGCTTGCGCTCCGAGATCGACCGGCATGCCGCGACGCGACGGCGCATAGCGCTGCAGCGCATGGGGCCCGGTGTCCGCCCGAAGGCCGGCAAGCATCACACAAGCCTGGCGCTCGCCATCCCAGCCCGCCAACACATGCCGGCCGTCGAGCGATGCCGCCGCCCCCGACACCTGGATCGAAGACGCTTGCGGGCTGGTCAGGCGGCGCTCGACGCGCAGCCCCGGCCCATACGCCGGCAGCGTCATCGCGAGCGCCACCGGATCGGGCTCCGGCGGCCCGGCACAGATCACGTGATCCGCGGGAAACCGCCGGCCATCAATACAATGAAGACAGCCCTCGCCCAGCGCAGCCGCGCCGCCCGTCGCCACCACATCGACGCCCCACCAGGCAAGACGACGAAGCGCCGCACGCGTCTTCCGATCATCGCCGCCTCGGTTCGGCCACAACAGCGTGATCCCGTCCAAGCCGGACGACCCGGCCGGGGCGGCCAAGCCGCCGGCAATTTCCAGCGCCTGCCTGGAGCCGCCCACGATCACGACCGACGAGCGCTCGTCGGCAGCCAGCGTCGCGCGCAATCCGATGAGCTGCATGACCGAATGGCCGGACCAGGTTCGCGGCTGGCCGACACATGGGCGCATGGCCCAGAACGGCAAACGTCGCGTGCCCATGTTCAGGCTGAGACGATCATAGTGAACGGCGCGCCCGTCGGCCAGCCATAGCCGCCGATGGACCGGTTGGCAGCCCACCGCCCGGCTGTTGATGACACCGACATTCGAAGGCGGTGACCAGCGCAGTCGATCGGACGACAACGACCCCGCAAGCAAGGCAGCGTTGGCACCGCCGTAGCGGCCGTCGTGGGGCGTGACCACGGTCACCCGAAAGGTATCGCCAAGTTCCGGAAGCCGCCGCAGCAGATGCCGGTGCGCATGGCCGAGGCCAACCAGAAGCAGATCACGCATGGCAGCAGGACGGCTTCGGGTCGAGCAGCTCAGCCCCGACTGGCGAGCTGCTGAGCTTGCGGCGGCGGAATCTTGATCGTCTCCCCGGTCTGCAAGGTGCTGCTGCTCATGTCGTTGTAGCGACGCAGGGCCGAGACGCTCACACCGTAAGTCTGGGCGATTTCCGAGAGCGTGTCGCCGCGTTGGACCCGATGTTCCTGCGCCGCGGCGATGTAGGTGGAAGGTCGGTAGCTCGCGAAATAGCCCTTGATGCCACGCAACATGGCAGCCGCCAGTCTGTTCTGATACTTGGCGCTGGCCAGCTTGTGCTCCGTCGCGCGGTTCGAGATGAAGTTGGTCTCAACCAGAAGCGACGGAATATCCGGCGACTTCAGCACCATGAATCCAGCCTGCTGGACCTTGCTCTTGTGCAGCGAACCGAGATCATCAAGCTGCGCGAGCACGCGTTTCCCGGCGTCCATGCTGGCCTCGATACTCGCGCTCTGGGACAGATCCAGAACGAACGAAGCGAGGCTCGAATTCTTGTGCTTCAGGCTGACACCGCCGACCATGTCGGCACTGTTTTCGCGCCGTGCCAGCCAGCGCGCGTGTTCGCTCGTCGCCCCGTGCGGCGAAAGCGCGTAGACCGAGGCGCCTGTGGCTCCGCCACCGGCAGGCGAGGCGTCGCAGTGAATCGAAATGAAGAAATCGGCCTTGTCGTGCCGCGCAATCACCATGCGCTGACGCAGACCGACGTAGTAGTCGCCCTTGCGAGTCAGCACTGCCTTCATGTGCGGCTGGTCGTCGACCATGCGTTTGAGCCGGCGGGCAATCGCCAGCGTGACGTTTTTCTCCAGCAGACCGTCCGGCCCGTGTGCGCCGGGATCCTTGCCGCCGTGACCGGCATCGATCGCCACGATGATGTCGTGGGCCGGCGCGCCGCGCTCCGGCACCCTAGGCGAATCTTTCGTCGCCGCAGCCGTGTGGTCGGCGCTCGAATCCACCGAGCCGGACGAGGAGGCCTGGGCCATCGCGGTCGCTGATTTGTCGGCCGTGGTCTGGCTGTCGTCGTTGGCCGCCAGTTCGTCACCCGAGTCATCGGCGTCGGACTTCGCCATCAACGTGGCCGACGCGCCATTCTTCGGATAAAGATCGAGTACCAGCCGATAGCGCTGCCCGTTCGACGGTGACAGCATGAAGCTCTTGGCCCGAACCATCTGCGAAAGATCGAGCACAACCCGTACGCCCGTGTGCTGGTGGACGCCAGTACGGACCTCCTTGATCAGGCCGCTGCTGCTTGCCGGCCCGCCCACGCTCCCGACATTGCGCGTATGCGGCAGATCGATCACCAGACGCAGCGGGTCATCGACCATGAAGATGTCGGGTTCGGTATCGGCGGACAGATCGAAAACGACGCGCGTCTTCTGCGGCGTCGACGACATGCGCGCATCGTGCAGCCGGGCGACCTGGGCCGCTGCCGGCAGCGTCAGCGCGAGCAAACCGACAAAAATCAGCCGTTGCACGCTCCGGATCATTGGATACCCCATCTCCCTGAAAGGGGCCGCGGAAAACCCGTCTTCCTGAGACTATCGGCAGGCATTAGACAAGGCAACTTTTTTGACAGGAAAAACAGCGCCTAGGGCGAAGGTTCTGGCTATCCACTTGAATTATGTACGCGATGTTAAGTCGTGCAGCTTCGCGAGCAGGCGCCGACCCGTCGCTGAACAAGCCTCGAGATGCGCGGATCGCCCGCTGCCTAGGTATTCGAGCGTGATGGCGAGATCCGGCGCCGGCAGGAAGCCGGCGCCCCGATCGGCCCACTCCACCAACACAAGGTCGGAGTCGAGGCAGATGTCGCGAATACCGAGAAATTCCAACTCTTCCGGATCCGCGAGGCGATAAAGATCCAGATGATGGAGTCGCCGCCCCGGCAGCTCGTAGGGTTCGATCAGCGTATAGCTCGGCGACACCACCGGCCCCGACATGGCCCAGCGCCTGAATTGTCGCCCTTGCCAGAGCGGTTTTACCGGCGCCCAGCTCGCCGGCCAGTGTGATGACCGCACCACCGGCATGTTGCTCGAACGCCAGCGCCAGACGCCGGCCGAAACGATCGGTCGCGGCCGGCGTGGCCAGCTCGATGTTCACGGGCGCAGCGGGTTGGCCTGACGCCGTATGCAGGGCAGCAGGTCGGTCGGCAGCGAGCCCGCGCTCGCCGTCGCCGGCGGCCGCTTCGTCGCCCGCCAGCGCGTGCACGTAGACGCCGAAGACGGCGGCCTCGGCCAACGTCATGCCCTGGGCGACGAAACCGGCAATGACACCGGTGAGCAGATCGCCCATGCCACCCACCGCCATGCCGGGGTTGCCCTGGGTACACAGCCAGAGCTCGTCCGGCGTGGCGATGAGCGTGCCCGCACCCTTGAGCGCGACCACCGCGCCGTAGCGCTCGGCCAGGCGCCGCGCGGCCCGGACGCGATCGGCCACCACATCGGTCGTCGCCCATCCGAGCAGCCGGGCGGCCTCGCCGGGGTGCGGCGTAAGAATCCAGTTCTCGCGATCCACATGCGATTCGCGCCAGCCGGTTGAGGGCGTCGGCATCCACCACCAGCGGCCGATCCGATTCGAGTACCCGTCGCCACAGCACGTCGCCCCACTCGCCGCGCCCGAGCCCCGGCCCGATCGCAATCAGCGATGCGCCGTCGATCAGCGTATCCAGACGCGAACTGGCGTCGGCTTCGCTCGAGCTCGTCCGGCAGCCCCTGACACATCAGCTCGGGGCGCGCCTGGCTCATTGCGCCGGCATGATCGTGATGACAGGCCACGCTCACCAGGCCGGCGCCGGCGCGCAACGCCGACTCGGCCGACATGCGGATCGCACCGCCCATGCCACGTCCGCCGCCGATGCACAGTACATGACCGTTATCGCCCTTGTGCACGCCGCGCGGCCGCACCGGCAGCACATGTCGCAGATCCCGATGCGTGATACGCCGGGCCACGTGGGGCTGGCCTTCGTAGAGCGCGTCCGGCGCGCCCAGATCGTCGAAGGCCAGCTCACCGCAGTGGGCGGCGCCATCGCCGGTCAGCAGGCCGAGCTTGAGGCCGATGAAGGTCACCGTCGTGTCCGCCACAACCGCTCGCCCCCAGGTCCGTCCGGTGCCGGCATCCACGCCGGAGGCGATATCGATGGACAGAACCCCGACGCCACGCCCCGAAGCTTCGTTGATGCGATCGATGGCCTGGGCCATCGGGCCGGTGACTTCACGGTTCAGGCCGGTGCCGAACAGGGCGTCGATGATCAGATCGGCCTGGATCGGCTCATCGACGAACTCGCGCATCTCGCCGCCCGCCTCGCGATAGGCCTCGAACGCGCGAGCCGCATCACCCGAGGCCTTCGACAGATCGAGCGGCGCGACCAGCGTGACCTGCCAGCCGGCCTGCATCGCCTGGCGAGCCACCAGCGCGCCATCGCCACCGTTGTTACCGGGGCCGCAGAGCACCACCAGCCGGCCCGGCATGGGCCAGTTCTGGGCGAGTTCATCGTAGGCTGCACGCGCCGCGCGCTGCATCAACGAAAAGCCCTCGACCCCGAATTCATTGATGAAGCGCGAATCCAGAGCGCCGACCTGTTCTGCGTCGTAGACCAGATGCGGCAGATAATCGCTGGTTTCGGTCATACGGAATCCGTGGGAAAGCTCAGCGGTTCCAGGCGCGGCGCACGCGCGCCACCAGCGCGGCGGTCGAGCCGTCGTGCTCGCTGGCGCGCGGCTGCTCGCCCAGTTCGTCGACGATCTGACCGGCCATGGTCTTGCCGAGTTCGACGCCCCACTGATCGAAGCTGTTGACGTTCCAGATGATGCCCTGCACGAACACCTTGTGCTCATAGGCCGCGATCAGCGCACCGACGTGATGCGCATCCAGCGTCTCCAGCACCAGCATGTTGCTCGGCCGGTTGCCGTCGAAGCGGCGCGCGGCCAGACGGTGCTCGAGTGCTTCACCAGCCAGCCCCTGTGCCGCGAGCTCGGAACGGAGTGCATCGCTGTCGCGACCGCACATCAGCGCTTCGGCCTGGGCGATGCAGTTGGCCACGCGCTCGCGTTCGCGGGCATCGCCGGCGGCCTCGGGGCCGGACAACGGCAGCACGAAATCCATGTCCACCGCCAGATCGCCCTGGTGCAGCATCTGGAAATACGCATGCTGGGCATTGGTGCCCACGCTGCCCCAGATGGTCGGCACGGTGGACACCGTCGCCGGCTTGCCTTCGCGGGTCACCGATTTGCCGTTGGATTCCATCTCCAGCTGCTGGAGAAAGGCCGGCAGCGACGCCAGTCTCTGCGCATACGGCACCACGCAGTGGCTCTTCAGCCCCAGGAAGTTGTTGTTCCAGACCCCGGCCAGCGCCAGCATCGCGGGCACGTTCTCGGCCAGCGGCGCCGTGCGGAAATGCTCGTCCATGGCATGGGCGCCGGCCAGCAGCGTCTCGAACTGGTCCGGCCCCACCGCCAGCAGGATCGACAGACCGACGGCGGACCACAACGAGTAGCGGCCACCGACCCAGTCCCAGAACCCGAACATACGCTCGATACCGAACGCGGACACGGCTTCGGCGTTGGTCGAAACAGCCACGAAATGCTTGGCGATGTCGCCCTCGCCCGCACCCGCATCGACCAGCCACTGGCGCGCCACGCGAGCATTGGCCAGCGTCTCGGCGGTACCAAACGACTTGGAGGTCACGATGACCAGCGTGGTCTCTGGATCGAGGCCGGCCAGCGTATCGTCGAGATCGGCCGGATCGACGTTCGCCACGAAATGCGGGCGGGGGCCCTCGCCTTCATACAATGCTTCGCAGATCAGGCGCGGCCCGAGATCCGAGCCGCCGATGCCGATATTGAGCACATCGGTGATCGGCTGGCCGGAGAAACCGACCCACTGGCCCCCGCGGACCTCGCCGGCGAACTCGGCCATGGCACGACGAACCTCGTGAACTTCGTCATCCATCGGCGCTTCGTGCGGCGCACGCAGCGCGACATGCCAGGCCGCACGATTCTCGCTGGTGTTGATGGCACGACCGGCGAACATGTCCTCGCGCGCTTGCGAGACGCCCTGCTCGTCGGCCAGCGCGAGCAGCGCCGCACGCACGTCATCGTCGATGCGCTGCTTGGAATAATCCAGTGTCACCCCGGCCGCGGCGACGCTGTAGCGCGAAGCCCGTGCGTCATCGGCCGCGAACAGATCCAGCAGCTGCCGGTTCGCGTTCTTCGCCGCCAGGGCTTCAAGGGTTTTCCAACTGGGTTGGTTGATGGGGTCGGACATCGATTCCAGCCTTTGCGCCGTTCAGGCGCGAGTCAGACGATACGAAAGACGCGCGACGATGATGCGTCGAGCCTGTCGAGACTAGCTAAAAACGATCGGCTCAGCCAGCGTGGCCCCGCGCTCGGATCAGACCGACACGCCCATGTTGTCGATCAGGCGCGTACGTCCGAGATGGCCGGCGGCAAGCACGCGAAAAACCCTCGTGTCGGGCTCGGCCGGGCCCAGATCGGCCGCCCGGATCTCGAAATAGTCGGGATCGAAGCCGCCATCGACGAGCTGCGCCCAGCCGCGAGCTTCCAGCCCGCGGAAATCACGCTGCCCGGCCACCAAGCGCTCGGCCACGTCGCCGATCGCCGCCGACAGGGTCAACGCCTGACGGCGCTGGGCGTTGTCGAGATAATTGTTGCGCGAGGAATAGGCCAGTCCGTCCGCATCGCGCACGGTCGGCACGCCCTCGACCGCAACGTTCATGCACAGATCGGTGGCCATGCGCTTGATCACGGCGAGCTGCTGGTAATCCTTCTCGCCGAAGAACGCGGCATCGGGACGCACGATGTTGAACAGCTTGTTCACCACGGTCGCCACCCCGCGGAAATGCCCGGGCCGGCTGCGCCCGCACAGCATCTCGGTGATGCCGGAGACATCCACCGTCGTCGCGCTGCCGCCTTCCGGATACATCTCGTCGACACCGGGAACGAACACGGCATCAGCGCCGGCATGAGCCAGCGCCGCACGATCGGCGTCGAAGGTACGTGGATAGGTCGCCAGATCCTCGTTCGGCCCGAACTGGAGTGGGTTCACGAAGATGCTCGCGATCACCCGATCGCAGCGTTCGCGCGCGGCGGCGACCAACGCCAGATGGCCGGCATGCAGATTGCCCATGGTGGGCACCAGGCCGACGGTGTCCGAGCCGGCACGCCACTCGCGCACCGCATCGATGGTGTTCAGGACTTGCATGGGCGATCCCGTCTCAGGAGCCTATTTGAAGCCGTGCTCCGGCGCCGGATAGCTGCGATCCTTGACCGCGGCGACATAGTCGGCGGTGGCGGTATCCAGGCAGTCTGCCTCTTGCATGAAGTTCTTCACGAAACGCGGCTTCCTGCCGGGTGACAGACCGAGAATGTCGTAAATCACGAGGATCTGGCCGTCGGTGTCCGGCCCGGCGCCGATGCCGATGACCGGCACATTGGCCTCGGCCGTGATCCGCGCGGCCAGCGACGACGGCACGCATTCCAGCAGCAACAGGTCGGCGCCTGCCTGCTCCAGCCGCCGGGCATCGCGGCACATCGCTTCGGCGGCCGCCTCGTCGCGGCCCTGAACCTTGAACCCGCCCAGCTTGTGCACCAGCTGCGGGCGCAGGCCGAGATGCGCACAGACCGGCACGCCGTAGGTGGCCAGATGCTCGATCGTGTCGGCGATCTCGGCGCCGCCCTCGATCTTGACCATCTTGGCGTCACCCTCGGCCATCAGGCGATGCGCGCCGGCAAGGGCGGCATCCCGGGTGGCATAGGAGAGAAACGGCAGATCGGTCATCAGGAAAGCGCGTTCCAGGCCCGCTGCGGTGATGCGGCTGTGATAGACCATGTCGTCCATCGATACGCCGACGGTCGTCGTCGCGCCCTGGATGACCATGCCGAGACTGTCGCCCACCAGCACCACGTCGACGCCCGAGCGATCCTCGAGCGCGGCGAAGCTGGCGTCGTAGGCCGTCAGGCAGGCGATCTTCTCGCCGTCAGCCTTCATTTTCGCCAGATCGCCCAGGGTCAGCGGCTTGCGGGTCTGCTGCTGCAGATGCGGATAAGGACTGGTATTCATGGCGCGGACTATAGCATCGGCGTCTATGCCCGCGGCAGCGATTGCACGGCCTCGGGGCGTCGCAGCGCCGAAAGCAATGCCCGATAATCGGCATCATTGCCGACCAGGTCCATGGCCTCGGCATCCACACGGACGATCGGCGTGTCGTGGTAGGTCGCGAAATGCTCGCGATAGGCAGCCACGACGCGAGCGAGATAATCGCGCTCCAGGTTCGCCTCGGCCGGGCGCCCCCGCTTGGCGATACGCGCCATGAGCGTGTCGAGCGAGGCGTCCAGAACGATCACGCAGTCCGGCCGCGGCGCCTGCCAGGCCAGCCGGACATAGATATCCTCGTACAAGGCCAGCTCCGGCCCCGACAGGGTCAGCCGGGCGAACAACGGGTCCTTGTCGAACATGAAATCGGCGATACAGCCGCCGCCGAACAGATCCGACTGGCGCAGCGAATCGACCTGGCGGGCGCGCTGCAGCAGAAAGAACAACTGTGCCGACAAGGCATGTGCGGCGGGATGGTCGTAGAAATCGCCGAGAAACGGATTCTCGTCCGGCGCCTCGTCGAGCAGCCCGGCCTCCAGATCGGCCGCCAGCCGGCCGGCCAGCGTCGACTTGCCGACGCCGATGGGCCCCTCGATGGCGATATAGCGCCCGGCCCTCATGCAGGCGCCCCCCACGGCTGGACGTCGTCACCGGCCACTTCTCGCAGACAGTCGACCACGCGCCCGTGCACACCGAGCACGAGCGCCGGCGCGATCTCGGCCAGCGGGACCAGCACGAAGCCGCGCTGGTGGGCGCGCGGGTGCGGCACACTCAAGTGCGTCGTCATCCAGCCGGTGATCGTCGTAGGCCAGAATATCCAGATCGAGCGTACGCGGCCCCCAGCGCACGTCCCGCACGCGCTCGTGCGCGGTCTCGATGGCATGGAGCACCGCCAGCAGCGCATGCGGCATCAGATACGTGAACAGCGCCGCGGCGGCGTTGCAGAACATCGGTTGATCCGGCGGGCCGCCGACCGGCGCCGTGCGGTACAAGGACGAGACGGCGGCCACCTCGATATCGCGGGTCGGCACGAAGCGCGCTCACGGCGCTTCGAACCTGCCCGGCGGGATCGTCAAGGTTGCTGCCAAGGCCGATCCAGGCGACATGCCGGTCGACCGCGCACATCACGACGAATCGGCCGCCGCGGTCTTGCGCGGGCGTCCGCCCCGGCGCTTGCGCCGGCGCGCGCCGGCCCCCGACGCCGGCTTCGGCGTGGACGGGTCATCCTGCATCACGGTCCACCACTCGGCCAGCTCCGGCTCGACTTCGCCCACCTCGGCCCGCAGCAGCAGGAAATCGTAGGCCGCCCGGAACCGCGGATGGGGAATCAACCGTTCGGGATGACGCCCGCGGCGCTTGTGGAAGCGGGGTTGCAGCTGCCAGATCTCGCGCATGGGAATCGAAAATCGCTTGGGGATCGCCACCCGCTGCACCTGGCGCGACACCACCTGCGACTGGGCGCTGGCCAGCGCCGGCGCTGGCGGCGTGCCATCGCGCTCCAGGTTGGCGGCGCCCTCGCGCACCGCCGGCCACAGCAGCGCGGCGAAGATGAAGGCCGGCGTAACCGGCTTGTTCGCTTCCATGCGCGCGGCGGTGTTCGCGATCGCTTTCTCGATCAGCGCCTCGCTGGCCGCCCCGGACGGCGAGTCGATCACGGCCATGGTGTCCTCGAACAGCGGACGCAGCAGATCGTAGTGGCGCAGCATCTGGTAGACCTGCGGCCCGGACGGATGCATGAGCAGCTTGAGCACTTCGTCGAACATACGCGCCGCGGGCACATCCGCCAGCAGCTCGATCATGTCGGCCGGCGGCTCGGCGGCCGGATCGAGCGCGAGATCCAGCTTGGCCGCGATGCGCACCGCACGGATCATGCGCACCGGGTCCTCGCGATAGCGCACTCGCGCGTCGCCGATCAGCCGCAGGCGGCGCGCCTCGATGTCGGCCAGACCATCCACATAGTCGTAGATGCAATGGTCGGCGATGTCCAGATACAGCCCGTTGATCGCGAAGTCGCGTCGGCGCGCATCCTCGGCAATCGAGCCGAACACATTGTCGCGCAGCACGCGACCGGCGTCGTCGAGCTCGCGCGCATCCTCGGTATCAGCGTTGGCGGGATCGGCACGAAAGGTGGAGACTTCGACGATCTCGCGCCCGAAGCGGACATGGCAGATCTGAAAGCGACGTCCGATCAACCGCGCCTTGCGGCCGAACACCTCGACCACCGCCTCCGGCTCGGCATCCGTGGAGACATCGAAGTCCTTGGGCGCGACGCCCAGCAGGAGGTCGCGTACCGCGCCGCCCACCAGACAGGCGCGATAACCCGCTGCGTGCAGTCCATCCAGCACCGACAGCGCTGCCTCGCTGATATCGCCACGCTTGATGCCGTGCTCGTCCGGCTCGACCTTTCTTAGTTCGTTAATGAATCTGCCCCAGTGCGCTCAATTGTTCGCTCTATAGTCTAGGGCCTGTCGACGCGTCATACGAATTGACGCCGACGGCCACGGGCCCGCCAGACCAGGCGCGGCGAGCATATTGTAATGAGTTTACATGAGCGAGCTGCAACGCTGAATCGCAAGCCATGTACGCTGCTGCGAGGAGTCGGGCCGCGACCGGCTCTGTAAAGGCTCGGCCGGATCGGTCTTGTGACCATGCCCACAAGACCGCGGAACCGGCCGATTGCCGCGCCACCTCTTCAAACGACACAAGGCTGCCAATGGATCATCGCGACTATGTCCGCCACGACGCGCTCGGCCTTGCCGAACTGATCGCGCACGGCGAAGTTTCCGCCACCGAGGTGCTTGCCGCCGCACGCCGGCGTCTGGACGCCGTCGATCCGACGCTCAACTGCGTGGTCCAGCGCATGGACGAGATCGCCGACCAGCGCGCGGGTACGGCGGTGACCGGCCCCTTCGCGCACGCGCCCTTTCTGATCAAGGACCTGTTCCAGAACTATGCCGGCGTACCGACCACCTACGGCAACGCCGCGCTCAAGCGCATCGGTTTCAAACCGCCGGTGCACGCCGAAGTCGTGCGACGGTTCATCACCTCGGGCGTGAATATCCTCGGCAAGACCAACACCCCGGAATTCGGCGCCAAGGGCATCACCGAACCCGAAGCCAACGGCCCGACCCGCAACCCCTGGAATCCGGCACATACGCCCGGCGGTTCCTCCGGCGGCTCGGCCGCCGCGGTTGCGGCCGGCGTCGTGCCGATGGCCGGGGCGAACGACGGCGGTGGATCGATCCGCATTCCTGCCGCCTGCTGTGGCTTGTTCGGTCTCAAGCCCGGCCGCGCTCGCGTGCCCGGCGGCCCCGAGCATACCGACATGATGCATGGCGCGGCCGTGGATCATGTGGTCAGCCGGTCCGTTCGTGACAGCGCAGCCATGCTGGATGCCATTGCCGGCTACGAGCCGGGCGCGATCGTGCGGATCGAAGGCCCGCCCATGCCCTATCGCCAGGCGATCGAGCGCGATCCGAAGCCCCTGCGCATCGGCGTGATGGAGGCATCACCCCTGGGCCAGCCGCTGCATCCCGAGGCCGGCGCGGCGCTGACCCGGACCATCGCCTGCCTGACCGATCTCGGCCACGACGTCGAGCCAGCCGCGCCAAAGCTCGACGGCGCCCAGCTGTGCCAGGATTTTCTATCCATGTGGTTCGTGCAGATGGCTCGCGTGGTAGACGAGGTCCGCGCGCTGAGCGGGGCGCGGGCGAACGAATTCGAACTCGATACGCGGGCCATGGCGCATCTCGGCCGCAGTCTTTCGGCGGTCGAGTACAGCACGCTGCATGGCCGCTGGCTGGGCTACCGGCAGCGCACTGGCCGCTTTTCATGCCGATTACGATCTGCTGCTGACGCCCACGACTGGCCAGCCCGCCGGTGGCGATCGGCGAACTGGCCACGCCGGGTTGGCAGCACGCCGCGCTCAAGCCCCTGTTGCACATGCCGAGCGCTCGCGCCCTGCTGGCGTCGGGTATCGTCGATCGAATGGCGCACGAGAACCTGCGCCACGTGCCGTTCACCCAGCTCGCCAACCTGACCGGCACGCCGGCCATGTCGGTACCTCTGCACATCGGCGAATCGGGCCTGCCGCTCGGTAGCCAGTTCGTCGGCCCGCCCGGCGGCGAGACGCTGCTGTTCCAGCTCGCCGCCCAGATCGAGCGGGCCGCACCTGGTTCGACCGCCTGCCACGAATTGCCGGCGTGGACGAGTGACGGGCGATATCAGTTCAGCCGGTGCATCCAGTAACCCGTCCCGCCGGCGAGCAGCACGGTGGGCAGACTGGCCGCAATCCAGGGCGGTATGCCGTAGACCGGCCCGGTCGAGGCCACGATCTCGTTGACCAGAAAGAACAGCAGACCGATCAGGCCGCCCATGAACAAGCGCTGCCCGGCGCTGGCGCTGCGCAGCGACCCGAACGCGAACGGCAATGCGAAGATCACCAGTACCCAGACCGTGAATGGCGTGACGATATTGCGCCAGAGCGCCAGCTTGTAGTCGTCGGCATTGATGTCGTTGGCGTCGAGATAGTCGATGTATTGCCACAAGACCGTAGGACGACAGCTCGTCGGGCTGGGTGACCGCCAGTTCCAGCACATCCGGCTTGATCGCGATGGGAAGCGACATCTGCGGCGGCGATTCGGTCCTGCTGTGCTTCAGCGTCAGATGCGTGATCCGCGGCTGGTCGACGATCAGTTTCTGCCCGTCGACATGCGCCCGATTGGCGGCCACCGCCAGCTGCAGCTGACCGTCCTGGTTCAGGCGATAGACATCGAGCCCCTTGATACGCCCGCCCGGCAGCACCGAGTCGATACGCAGGACATAACCACTGTTGCGCAGCCATAAACCGTTGTCGACCGAGCGACCGGCTTCGCCGTGGCGGGCCTTGTCGCGCAGCATCGTCGCATTCTGCACGCCGGCCGGCGCCGCCAGCTCGCCGAGCACGACCGTGATCACCGCCAGTACGAAACCGGCGATGCCCACCGAGACGGCCAGCCGCTTCATCGATACGCCGGCACTGCGAATGACGACCAGTTCGCTGCCGGCCGCGAGCGCGCCGAGTGCAAGCAGCGCGCCCAGTAGCGACACCACCGGCAGTACCAAATAGATGCGCGCCGGCAGCATGAGCACGCACCAGACCAGAATCTTGGCCAGCCCCAAGCTGCCCTGCCCGATGTTGTTCACTTCGCCGATGAACAGCATCAGCGACAACAGCGCCGCGATCACCGCCACTACCATGCCGGTAGCGGCGAGGATCGCGCGGGCGATATAGCGATCGATGATCAGCATTCATGCCGGCTCCTCCGCCGCGCCGCGCCGGGCCAGCCGCTCTCACGCGCAATCAGCACCACCGCGATCGCGAGCACCACGACGTGCACCCACCATTCGCCGATCAATGGCCGGCAACAGACCGCTCTCGATCGCCTGGCCGGACAGCCTCACGAGATTGAGATAAATCACGAAGAACAGAATGCCCACGATCACCCGCCCGTAGCGCCCGGCTCGCGGCGGCACCCGCCCGATCGGCAGCGCGATCAGCGCCAGGATGAAAATCGACAGCGGCACCGAAATCCGCGTCTGCCACTTGGATATGGCCTTGCCCTGGTCACTGCGCGCATCAGGGTGAGTGTGGACTTGGCGTCATAGTCGTCATCGTTGAGCGTGCGCGCGGGCGACAAGCGGATGCCGTGCTTGTCGAAATGGATGATTCGATAGTCCGCCTGGCCCGGCACGCCTTCGTAGCGCCAGCCGTCGGAAAGCACCAGCGTCACCGCGTGCTGATCGTTGACGCTCTGGCGCGCGGTAGTGGCCGTCACGATCGTCTGACGATCCTGGCCGTTCGTGTTTCTGCAGCACGCGAACGAACACGTTGTGCAACCGGCCCTGGTCGTCCCGGCTTTCGGCATAGAACGACACCCGGCCGTCGTCGAAGCTGGCGAATCGCCCCGGCGTGACCGATTGCACGGCGTTGGCCGCGGTCTGCGCGCCGAGTCGATTCATCTCGCGTTGGGCATGTGGCGCGACGATAATCGACATCGTGCCCGCAAACAGGGCAATGACTGCAGCAAGCGTGACAAAGGGACGATAGATCACGGAAAGGCCCGCACCGCCGGCCATCAGTGCGGCCATCTCATTATCTCGGCATAACCGGCCGACAACGAGCATGATGGCCAGCAACACCGAAATCGGCATCACGATATCGAGATTGCTCACCACGCTGAGCGCGGCCAGCGTGGCGACCGTATTCAACCGGCACCTCGCCGGCCGCTGCATCGCCGATGAAGCGCGAGAGCCCGATCGCCAGGGTCAGAAATACGAGCACTACAGCTGATGACCAGCCACGTCTTGGCAGTCTCCCCGAACAGGTGCCTGAAAATCACGCTAGGCATGAAGGGGCAAACTCGGACAGAAGATGGAATGTTTCATTTGGCAGCGATGACTACGCCGGGGATGATTTTTTCGAAAATTTATGTAGAATTCGCGCTCTCGAATCATTTGGTCGGGCCCTAAGCGCTTCATTTGCAGGTTCGTGGAACTTTCGAGGCGCGGTACCACAACTCAGGATTATCGGCTTTGCAGGAGCAACGCATGGAATATCTCGTCAAAAGCGGCAGCCCGGAAAAACAGCGGGTCGGCTGCGTGATCGTCGGTATCTTCGACCGCCGCAAGCCCTCCACGCAAGCCGAGGCCCTGGACGTGGCGAGCGGCGGGCTCATCGCCTCCGTCATGCGTCGCGGCGACATGGACGGCAAGCTGGGCCAGACCACGCTGCTGCACGGCCTGGATGATCTGTTCTGCGATCGTATCCTGCTGGTCGGGCTGCGGCAAGGAACGCGACTTCAATACGCGCGCGTATCAGAAGGCCTGTGCGGCCGCTGCCGCCGAGCTCGACGCCATGGGCGGCGTCGATGCAGCGTTCTATCTCACCGAACTCAACGTGCGCGGGCGTGACGATTTCGGCTGGAGCGTCAAGCAGGCGCTGCTGACCATCGAGGATGCGTTCTATCGCTTCGAGGCCTGCAAGGGCCCGAGCTTCGAGAAGCACAGCCGCAAGCTGTCGCGCCTGGTGTTCCAGGTGCCGCGCCGCTCGGATCTGCCGGCGGCCGAACGCGGCGTCAACGAAGGCGTGGCCACCGCGAACGGCGTGAAACTGGCCAAGGATCTGGCCAACATGCCGGGCAACATCTGCACGCCGACCTATCTCGCCGAACAGGCGACGGCGCTGGCCGAACGCGCCGACGGCGTGAAGACGCAGGTGCTCGAGGAAGCCGACATGGAAGCGCTCGGCATGGGCGCGCTGCTGGGTGTCTCGCGTGGCTCGAGCCAGCCGGCCAAGTTCATCGTCATGGAGTACATGAACGGCGCCAAGAGCGACAAGCCGACGGTGCTGGTCGGCAAGGGCGTGACGTTCGATGCCGGCGGCATCAGCCTCAAGCCGGGTGCCGCCATGGACGAGATGAAATACGACATGGGCGGCGCAGCGAGCGTGTTCGGGGCCATGCAGGCCGCGGTCGAACTGGAGCTGCCGGTCAATCTCGTGGCCGTGATTGCAGCCACCGAAAACCTGCCGGACGGCAATGCCTACAAGCCGGGCGATATTCTGACCAGCATGTCGGGCCAGACCATCGAGATCCTCAACACCGACGCCGAAGGCCGTCTGGCCCTGGCCGACGCCCTGACCTACGTCGAGCGCAACTACGACGCCGACGCGGTGGTCGACATGGCCACGCTCACCGGCGCGGCCGTGATCGCGCTTGGGCATCATGCGTCGGCGCTGTATGGCAACAACAGTCCGCTGCGGCGTGCGCTGCGGGACGCGGGCGATACGGTCGGCGATCGCGCCTGGCCGATGCCGCTGTGGGAGGATTACCAGTCGGATCTGGACTCCAACTTCGCCGACATGGCCAACGTGGGCGGTCGCGCCGGCGGCTCGATCACCGCGGCGAGCTTCCTGCACCGCTTCGCGCGCAAGCTGCGCTGGGCGCATCTGGACATCGCCGGCACGGCCTGGAAGTCGGGTAAGGAGAAAGGCGCGACCGGGCGTCCGGTTGGCCTGCTCACGCAGTACCTGATCGATCGCACGCAGCAGGGCTGACGCGGCGCCGCCCGATGACCGAAGTCTTCTTCTATATTCTTGAAGACGAGGCCGCCGATGCGACGGCACAATTCGCCTGCCGCCTGACCGAAAAGGCGCACGGCGAAGGGCATCGGGTGTTCATTCATGCCGCGGATGCCGCCCAAGCCGCCGCACTCGACGAGCTGCTCTGGCGCTTCCGCCAGGGCAGCTTCGTGCCGCATGCCACCGCCGACGCGCTGGAGCCAGACGACGACATCACGCCCGTAATCATCGGGGCAGGCGAACCGCCGGCCGGCTTCGACGACGTCCTGATCAACATCGGCGGCGAGGTCGGCGGTTTCTTCTCGCGCTTCGCCCGGCACAATGAAATCGTCGGCCCCGAGGCCATGGCGGCAGCCCGCCGGCAGTACCGTTTTTTCAAGGATCGCGGTTATCAGCTGACCACGCACAAGATCGCCGCCCGCTGATCCGCGCAAGCACGATCGCAGCCATGCCGATCGGGCTTCGATCTTGGAACACGGTGCGGCCGCCGGCAGACTGGTCGGCCGACCGCCGCGCACCACCCGATAAAGAGACCTTCCATGGCCGAGATGGACAAGACCTTCGACCCCCACGCGATCGAAGCCCGCTGGTATCCCGTCTGGGAAGAGCGCGGTTATTTCGCGCCCGACATGAACGCACCCGGCGACCCGTTCTGCGTCATGCTGCCGCCGCCCAACGTCACCGGTCGGCTGCACATGGGCCACGCGCTGGACGATACGCTGCAGGACGCACTGACCCGCTACCACCGCATGAAGGGCGTGCCCACGCTCTGGCAGCCCGGCACCGACCATGCCGGCATCGCCACCCAGATGCTGGTCGAGCGCCAGGTCGAGGCCGAAGGCAGTTCGCGGCACGAAATGGGCCGTGAGGATTTCGTCGACCGCATCTGGCAATGGAAGAGCCGAATCCGGCGGCCATATCACGACACAGATGCGCCGGCTCGGCGCCTCGGTCGACTGGTCGCGCGAGCGCTTCACGATGGACGCGGGCCTGTCCGAGGCAGTGCAGAAGGTCTTTGTCGATCTGTACGAGAAAGGCCTGATCTATCGCGGCCAGCGCCTGGTCAACTGGGACCCGGTGCTGCATACCGCCATCTCCGATCTCGAAGTCGAGAACGCCGAAGTCGACGGCCATATGTGGCACTTCAAGTATCCGCTTGAAGGCGGCGCCACCTACGAATATGTGGAAACCGACGCAGACGGCAACGAGACCTTTCGCGAGACGCGCGACTATATCTCGATCGCCACCACCCGCCCGGAAACCATGCTGGGCGACGGCGCGATCGCGGTGCATCCGGACGACAAACGCTATGCGCCGATCGTCGGCCTGCGCTGCGAGATTCCGGTCGGACCGAAGGCCCAGCGTCGCCTGATTCCGATCATCACCGATGAATACCCGGACCCGGATTTCGGCTCCGGCGCGGTCAAGATCACCGGCGCGCACGACTTCAACGACTATGAAGTCGCCAAGCGCAACGATATTCCCATGTACCGGCTGATGGACGAATCGGCGGCCCTGCGCGTGGACGGCGCGCCGTACGCGGACGCCGCCGCCCAGGCCGCCGGGATCGTGGCTTCGGGCGATACGCCGGACGCGATGACGGTCGATGCCATCAATCTGGTACCGGACGAATATCGCGGCCTGAATCGCTTCGAAGCGCGCCGCCGGATCGTCGAAGCCATCGATGCCGAAGGCCTGATGATCGCGGCCGAAGACAAGACGATCATGCAGCCCTACGGCGATCGCTCGAATGAAGTGATCGAGCCGATGCTGACCAATCAGTGGTTCGTCGACGCGCAAAACGCTCGCCAAACCGGCGATCGAGGCGGTCGAGGACGGGCGCATCCGCTTCATCCCCGAGAACTGGTCCAAGACCTACTTCGAATGGATGCGCAACATCCAGGACTGGTGCATCTCGCGCCAGCTCTGGTGGGGCCATCGCATTCCGGCCTGGTACGACGAGGCCGGCAATGTCTACGTCGGCGCGAACGAAGCCGATGTGCGCCAAAAGAACGGCCTCGCCGACGATGCCGTGCTCACCCAGGACGAGGATGTCCTCGACACCTGGTTCTCGTCCGCCCTGTGGCCGTTCTCCACGCTGGGCTGGCCCGAACAGACACCGGCGCTGGCGACCTTCTACCCGACCAACGTACTGGTCACCGGCTTCGACATCATCTTCTTCTGGGTCGCCCGGATGATCATGATGGGCCTCGAGTTCATGGACGATGTGCCGTTTCGCGAGGTGTACATCCACGGTCTGGTGCGCGATTCCGAAGGCGCCAAGATGTCGAAGTCCAAGGGCAACGTGCTGGACCCGATCGACCTGATCGACGGCATCGATCTGGAATCGCTGGTCGCCAAGCGCACTTCCGGCATGATGCAGCCGGCCAAGGCCGCGAAGGTGGAAAAAGCGACGCGCGCCGAATACCCGAACGGCATCACCGCCCACGGCACGGACGCCCTGCGCTTCACCTTCGCCGCGCTCGCCTCCTACGGTCGGGACATCCGTTTCGACCTGGGCCGCGTCGAGGGCTATCGCAACTTCTGCAACAAGCTCTGGAATGCGGCCCGCTTCGCGCTGATGCAGGTCCCGGACGATTTCGTGCCCGCCGACAACGACGAAGTCGAACTGTCGATGGCCGATCGCTGGATCGTATCGCGCCTGCAGCGGCTCGAAGCCGAGATGGCCAAGCATTTCGAGAGCTATCGCTTCGATCTCGCAGCCAATGCCATCCACGATTTCACCTGGCATCACTTCTGCGACTGGTATCTCGAACTGATCAAGCCGGTGCTGTCGGGCGATGCCTCGGATGCGGCCAAGGCGGGCACGCGGCGCACGCTGGTACGCACACTCGAAACCACGCTGCGCCTGCTGCACCCGTTGATGCCGTTCATCACCGAAGAGATCTGGCAACGCGTGGCACCCCTGGCGCGCGGCGCGGCGCTCGCCCCCGGTGGCGAGAGCATTTCGCGGCAAGCCTACCCGAGCGGCCGACGAGTCGCGCATCGACGCGAGCGCCGAAGCCGATATCGAATGGCTGAAGAAAGTCATCAACGGCCTGCGCACCATTCGCGGTGAAATGGATATCGCGCCGCGCCAGAAGATTCCCGTAATCGTGGCCAACGCCAGCGCGTCGGATCGCGAGCGCCTCGCCACGCATCGTGCGGCCATCGATTTCCTGGCCGGGGTCGAGTCGGTCGATGAACTGCCGGCCGCCGAAATTCCCGAGTCGGCGGTGGCCTTGGTCGGCGACATGCAGCTGCGCGTGCCGCTGGCCGGGCTGATCGATACCGAAGCCGAACTGGCCCGACTGGACAAGCGCCTGGCCAAGCTCGAAAAAGACCTGAACGGGGTCCGCGGCCGTCTCGCCAGCGATTCGTTCGTTTCCAAGGCGCCCGCCGAGGTGGTGGACAAGGCACGCGCGCAGGCCGAGGAACTCGAACGCGAACAGTCTGGAACTGACCGAGCAGCGCGGCCGGATCGCCGCGCTGTAGGCGTCCGCGCGCCAGCCGCCACTTGCCTGCGAGGCATCCGGCACCACATCACAATCAACGAGGAGAGCGCCGGGCCCGAGTTGACCCGGCGTGCCGAACGAGGTTGACCATGGCCGCACGACTGCTACTGCTGTTCATCATCGCGCCGATCGTCGAGCTGTTCCTGCTGGTCAAGATCGGCGGGATCATCGGCGTGATCCCGACCATTGCGCTGGTCCTGCTGACCGCCATCATCGGCAGCCAGCTCGTGCGGCGTCAGGGCCTGGGCGTGATGAACCGCATCCGCGCGGCTCAGGCGCGTGGCGAGGCCCCAGCCCTGCCGATGCTCGACGGCGCCGCGCTGCTTCTGGCCGGCTTTTTCCTGCTCACGCCCGGTTTCATCTCCGACGCACTCGGGTTTCTGCTGCTGATTCCGCGGCTGCGCGAGCGGCTGGCGAAAAGCCTGCTGTCGCGTTTCGTCATCCTGACGCCGGGCAGCGGCGGCGGCTTCGGCCGCAGCCCGTTCGGCGGTGGCGCCGACGACGGCACGATCGAAGGCGAATATCAGCGCAAATCCGACCGCGCGGACAGCGCGCGCCCGCGACAACCGCCTCGACCGCGACGACTGATCGGCCCGAGCCCTCGCCGCTGCATGGCGGCCGGGGCAGGTGCCGCGAATCGCGCCGGGCAAGCAAGCCACGGGCGGCCGGTCTTGCCAAACCAGGATCAGGGCAGGCAGCGCTACAGAGCGCCCTGGGTCAATCTTCGTCGACGGGCAGCCCTGCGGGCCAGCCCCGACCGGGCCGCAATCCGGCGTGTACACCTGTTCGTGCAGCCCTGCCGGATGTCTTTTGGGCTCGGCTTCGCTAGTCTGGGGGAACTGTCATCATCGCGCGATTCAAGCATGTCGTCCCGACCGCCCTCATCTTCCGAAACGCCGGATCGCGCGGCCATCGCGGGCGCCCTCGATCGCGCGCGCCGTACGATCGGCCAGCGGCTTTATGACAAGGATCATGCGGTTCGGCTGGCACTTGCCTGTCTGCTCGCCGACGGCCACCTGTTGATCGAGGATATTCCGGGCGTGGGCAAGACCACGCTGGCGCATGGGCTTGCGGATACGCTCGGGCTCGCATTCTCGCGCATCCAGTTCGTCTCCGATCTGTTGCCGAGCGATATTCTAGGCGTCTCGGTATTTGATCGGAACGACGCTGAGTTCGTGTTCCGGCCGGGCCCGATCTTTTCGCAGCTGGTGCTGGCCGACGAGATCAACCGGGCCAGCCCACGGACCCAGAGCGCGCTGCTGGAGGCCATGGCCGAGCGTCAGGTCACCATCGAAGGCGTCACCCATCGACTGGAAGCGCCCTTCAACGTGCTGGCCACCCAGAACCCGGCCGATCACAGCGGCACCTTCGACCTGCCGGACTCGCAGCTCGATCGTTTCCTCATGCGGATCGATCTGGGCTATCCCTCGCGCATGGCCGAGCGCCGCCTGCTGGCGGACGGCGACACCCGAGCGGACGCGCACAACGACCGTTTGTCGCCGGTCGCCGGTCCGGACGATCTGATTGCCTGGCAGCGCGCAGCCGCAGGCACCACGGTTCGCGACCCGCTGCTCGATTACCTGCAGGCCCTGATCGAGCGTAGTCGGCGCGACGGCATGTTCGAACGCGGGCTGTCGCCCCGCGGCGGGCTGGCACTGCGGCGCGCAGCTCAGGCCTGGGCGTTGATCGACGGACGCGACCACGTGCTGCCGGATGACGTGCAGGCCGTGCTGCCGGCAGTGGTCGATCATCGCCTCACACGGCGCGAGCGCGGGGCCGGGACGCCATCCGCGCATCTGCTGGCCTGCGTCGACGTTGGCTAGGACAGGCCCTGGCTTGACGCAGCGGCTCGCGGACCATATCGACGCCTCCATTCGCCGACGCGCGCCGAGCGGCCAGCCCCCGCTTCGAATCCCGGCGCGCCGCGTCTACATTCTGCCAAGCACCACCGGCAGCCTGTTTGGCGTGCTGCTCATCGTCATGCTCGCGGGGGCGACCAACTACGGCAACAATCTCGCTTTCACCCTGACGTTCTGGTTGGCCGCGGCCGCGCTGGTCTCCATGCATGGCGCGCATCGCAATCTTGCCGGTCTGGAACTTGCCGCGCGTCAGCGCCGAGCCCGTTTTTGCCGGCGAAAACGCTCGCTTCGCGATCCGGCTAGCGAGCCGGGCTCGCCCGGCGCGCCGGGGCCTGCGCGTAGCGGGCGGCGCCACCGGCATCGGCCGCGCGATATCGGTCGATCGCGACCGGACCGCCAGCGCGTACATCGAGGCACCCACGCTCGGGCGGGGGCGGCTCGTATGCCCGCGCCTGACGATTGGCAGCCGCTACCCCATGGGCCTGTTCCGTTGCTGGAGCCATGCTGTACCGACAGCCCATGTCGTGGTCTACCCTGCGCCCATTGACCGACTCGGTTGCCGGGCGTCGGCGCCGGCGTGCAATGACGGACAGCTCGAGCAGACGCGCGCCGGCAACGCCGCGTTCGCCGGCCATCGTCGGTTTCAGACCGGCGATTCCCGGCGCCGTATCGACTGGAAAGCCAGCGCCCGGACCGACGACCTGATCATCACCCGGCACAGCGATACGCGCGCGCCGACCCGGTGGTTCGACTATGCCGCGCTCGAAGCGCTGGCCCCGGAGGCCCGCCTGTCACAGCTGACATACTGGGTACTCGAAGCCGATCGGCATGGCGCCGCCTATGGCCTGAGCCTGCCACGACGCACGCTGGGCCCGGCTGCCGGAGCAGCCCATCGGCGAGCCTGTCTCGAAGCCCTGGCACTGTTCTGATGGCAGCCGACCGGCTGGCACATACAGCCGCGATCATGAGCCGCGGCGAGCGGCTCGCACTGACTGCCATCGTCGCCCTCATCTGTGGCCCACATGCCCTGCATCTGCCGATCTGGGTGAGTCTGGCCACCGCGGCGCTGTTAGCCTGGAACGTGCTGCGCCTGATGTTCGGCCAGGCCACACCGCACGGCCTGATCCGCACGCTGCTGACCGTGGCCGGGGTGAGCGCCGTCTTCGTCGGATTCGGCCGCATCAACGGCCAGACCGCGGGCGTGGCGCTGCTCGTGCTCATGCTGGCGCTCAAGCTCACCGAAACCGTGCGCTATCGCGATGTGGTGATCGTGTTGGCGCTGTGCTGTTTCGTGCTGATCACCCAGTTCCTGTTCTCCCAGTCGCTGGGCATGGCGCTTTATCTGATCGGCGGCAGCTGGCTGGTCGTGGCCGCTTTCGTGCACGTGCACGCCGGAGACGAGGCGCCGCCGGCGGCGTCGGCCACCGAATCCGTCCGCCTGCTGGCGCTGGCCATTCCCGTGGCCGCTGCCTTGTTCGTCCTGTTCCCCAGACTGCCCGGACCGCTGTGGAGCCTGCCCGCAGACAACGGAAACGCGGCCCGAACCGGTCTGTCCGATACGATGTCGCCCGGCTCCATCGCCAATCTGGCCCGGTCGGGCGCCGTGGCGTTTCGGGTGCGCTTCGACGGACCGGCGCCGCCAGCCCGCGCCCGATACTGGCGCGGGCCGGTGCTCTGGGATTACGACCACGGCACCTGGCATACCGGCCCCGGCGTCGCCCGCGATATCGCACCGGCGATCGCGCATGGGGATGGGCCGACCATTCGTACCGACATCACGCTCGCCCCCAGCCACAAACCCTGGCTGATCGCGCTCGACATGCCGCTGGACGCCGATACGCCCCATCGACGGACCGCGGGCGGCAATTGGGTCGCGCCTCAGCCGATCGACCACCGCATCCGCTATACCGCACGCTCGGCGACGCAATACACCCTGGATGCCGATCTCACACCCGCCGCACGCCGGCGCGCGCTCGCGCTGCCAGCCGCGGGCAATCCCCGCGCCCGTGCGCTGGCCCGGCGCTGGGCACGGCAGGGCCACAGCGCCCGCGTGATCGTACACAGCGCGCTCGATTTTCTGCGCCACGGCGGCTTCAGTTACACCCTCAACCCACCGCGGACATCGCGCAAGAACAGCGTCGACGACTTCCTGTTCGCTACGCGCACCGGCTTCTGCGAACATTTTGCCGGCGCCTTCACCTATCTCATGCGTGCGGCCGGCGTGCCGGCACGAGTGGTCACCGGATATCAGGGCGCACAGCACGCCAGCCTCGGCGATTACTGGATCGTGCGCGATTCGGACGCCCATGCCTGGAGCGAAGTCTGGCTCGCGGGCGCCGGCTGGGTACGCGTGGATCCGACGGCTGCCGCCGCCCCAAAACGTATAGCCGACGGTATCGACGCCGCCGTGGCCGATACCGGCGACCTGCCCTATATGGCCGGGGGCCACGGTCGCAATGCCTGGTATCACGCGCGCATGCTCTGGGATGCGGTCGACGCCGGCTGGAACCGCTGGTTCCTCGCGTACGGCCCGGCGCTGCAACAGCGCGTGTTTGCGGCATTCGGCATCGCCGGCTTCGGCATGGCGATTGCCGTGCTGACCGGCCTCGTGGTCGGCCTGCTGATGCTGGTGTCGCTATGGCTGGCATGGCGCATGCGCACCGCGCGCGAGCGTGATCCCGTGGTACGAGCCTGGCAACGCATCGGTCGCCGACTCGCCCGCCGCGGCATGGCACGGCGTACCGGCGAGACCCCGATCCGCTACGCCGACCGTATCGCTGCCCTCGACCCGGCGCTGGCCGGCACAATCACGGATCTCGCCACGCGCTATTCGCGGTTACGCTATGCCTCGACGCCCGGCCCTGCCGAGCGTCGCGATTTCATCCGCCGCGCTCGCCGGTTCAATCCGCCACGGCGCGGCTGAAGGGACTGTTGCCGTTTCGTGCGAGTCCGCGCCCAGCGCTGTTTTGTGGCAAGACGAGGCGTAGTGCGCGCCGTGCAGTCATTCTGCGCAGGCGCGCCAGAACGCTGGCTTGCCGTCGTGTCGTTGATCGTTGGGCGCTTGTGCCTTCGGGTTGGGCCGCCCATAAAATAGCCATGGGCGCCCTGCGGCGTTGCAAGTCTTGATCGTGGCACGCCACAATCGGCGACTCACGCCTTGCCGGACGCGATTTGCGGTCTCCAACGCGGCGCTCGCACGAAACGGCAACAGGCCCTAGGAGACCCCATGGATTCACGCCGTTACTGCCCCGTCTGTGCCACGCCGCTGGTGGTGCGCGAGATCGCCGACATGGATCGGCTGACCTGCCCGGCCGGCGACTGTGGCTATATCTTCTGGGACAATCCCATCCCGGTGGTCGCGGCCGTGGTCGAGCACAACGGCCATCTGGTGTTCGCACGCAACGCAAAATGGCCGCAGGGCATGTACGGGCTGGTCACCGGGTTTCTCGAGCCGCGCGAGGAGCCGGCCGAGGGCGTGGTGCGCGAGGTCGCCGAAGAACTCGGCATCGAGGCCGAGATCACCGAATTCATCGGCGCCTACGGCTTTGCCCGCAAGAACCAGCTGCTGCTCGCCTATCATCTGGTCGGCCACGGCGAGATCGAGCTCAACGAAGAACTCGCCGAATGGTTCCATGTCGCCAAGCACGAGGCCGAATACTGGCCGGGCGGCACTGGCCTGGCCGTGCGCGACTGGCTGCGCGCCCGGGGCTACGATCCGCAACCGCGCGAACTGCCGCCGCAGGTCGAGGCCTGGCTCAAGGCACCGCCGGATATGGACTGACGTCACGACCAGGCGCCCTCGACCTGTCATCCAGCAGAGGGGCCTGCCGGGACGCAACGTGGGCTACCGGCTGGCGATTCCACAGGCCGGAAACCGGCCTCATTCCGGTGGCCGGTCGTGCGGCCGCCCTATCCCGGGTTCAGCCGTCCTCCGGCGTGATGACCAGCTTGCCGGACACCTCACGGTTCGCAAGCGCCGCGATGGCCTCGCCGCCGCGGGCCAGCGGATAGATGCTGCCGATATGCGGCCGCAGCCGACCGGCACGAATCCACTCGAAAACGGTTTTCAGCTGGTCGGCGTTCGCCTCGGGCTCGCGCTGAACGAAACTGCCCCAGAATACGCCGATGATCGAAGCCCCCTTGAGCAGGGCCAGATTCAACGGTGGCTTGGGGATATCGCCGCTGGCAAAGCCGATGACAAGTAACCGTCCGCGCCAGGCCGTGCCGCGCAGTGCCGCTTCGGTCGCGGCGCCGCCGACCGGGTCGTAGACCACATCCACGCCGGCACCGCCTGTCATGTCCTTGAGCGCCTTTCTCAGATCGGTTTGCGTGTAATCGATGGTCTCGTCTGCCCCATGCTCGCGACAGACGGCGAGCTTGGCTTCGCTCGACGCGGCGGCGATGACATGCGCGCCCAAGGCCTTGCCGATCTCGATCGCGGCCAGCCCCACGCCGCCGGAAGCGCCGAGCACCAACAGGCTTTCGCCCGACGACAGCCCGGCCCGATCGACTAACGCATGATAGCTCGTGCCGTAGGTCATCACGCAGGCCGAGGCGGTTACATGATCCAGCCCGGCCGGCTTGGGCATGACCTGATCGGCCCGCGTCACCACCTGTTCCGCAAACGCGCCGTATCCTGTGAATGCGATCACTTCATCGCCGGGGCGGACGTGCGTCACGTCATCGCCGACAGCCGTGACGACGCCGGCCAACTCACCGCCCGGCGAAAACGGCAACTCGGGTTTGAGTTGATACTTGTCCTCGATGATCAGGCTGTCCGGAAAATTCACCGCGGCCGCCCGCATGTCGATGAGCACCTGATTCGCCCCGACAGGTGGCGTATCGACCTCTTCGAGCACCAGCGTCTCCGGCGGTCCGAACTGCTTGCAGAGCAATGCCTTCATGGTGGATTTCCTTTGGATCGATATCTCAAGCGGGCCGGTCGCACGACGATCGAACCGGCCTCGGCGGTTGTACTGTTATTTGAAGGCCTGCAGCCCGGTCTGGGCCTTGCCCAGAATCAAGGCATGAATATCGTGCGTGCCTTCGTAGGTATTGACCGCTTCGAGATTCATCACATGCCGAATGACGTGGTATTCGTCGGCGATGCCGTTGCCGCCGTGCATGTCCCGGGCCTGACGTGCGATCTCCAGCGCCTTGCCACAGTTGTTGCGTTTCAGCATGGAGACCATTTCCGGCGCCCAGTGACCCGTGTCCATCAATCGGCCGAGCTGCAGCACGGCGTGCAGGCCCAGGGTGATCTCGGTGCTCATGTCCGCCAGCTTTTTCTGGATCAGCTGCGTGGCCGCCAACGGCCGCCCGAACTGCTCGCGTTCGAGCGTGTAATCCCGCGCTGCGTGCCAGCAGAATTCGGCGGCGCCCATCGAGCCCCAGGCAATGCCGTAGCGCGCCTTGTTCAAGCAGGAGAACGGCCCTTTCAGCCCGGTCACGTCGAGCCGGTTCTCCTCGGGCACGAAGCAGTCATCGAGCATGATCTGGCCGGTGGCGGACGCCCGCAGCGAGAATTTTCCGTCGATGTGCGGCGTCGTCATGCCGCCGAAGTCCCGCTCGACAACGAAGCCGTTGATTCGCCCGTCGAGGCTGGCCCAGATGATGGCCACATCGGCGATGGGCGCATTGGTGATCCAGGTCTTGGCGCCGTTCAGCAGATAGCCGCCCTCGACGCGCGATGCGCGGGTGCTCATCGAACCCGGGTCCGAACCGTGATCGGGCTCGGTCAGCCCGAAACAGCCCACCCATTCACCACTGGCCAGCCTGGGCAGATATCGGTTGCGAAGCGCCTCGCTGCCGAATGCATGGATGGGATGCATGACCAGCGAGGACTGCACACTCATGGCCGAGCGATAGCCCGAGTCGACCCGCTCGACCTCCCGCGCAAGCAAGCCATAACAGACATGACTCAACCCCGCGCCGCCGTACGCCTCGGGGATCGTTGCGCCCAGCATGCCCAGCGCGCCCATCTCTTGCATGATCTCGCGGTGGAAGATCTCGTGTCGATTCGCCTCCAGCACGCGCGGCATGAGGCTGTTCTGGCAATAATCGTGAACCGCATCGCGGATCATGCGCTCGTCCTCGGTCAGCTGCTCGTCCAGCAGCAGCGGATCGGACCAGACGAAGTCCTGCATCGTTATCTTCCTTTGTCGATCGCGTTGGCCCGAATAACCGGGCAGCGCACGCTACCGTTCGTGTAGCGCGGGCACGAGGCACGCAAAAAATTGATACCTGCCAGCATCCTCTCACCAACGAGATCAAAACGAAATAGCATTTCGAATTAATACGGCTTAGATAGCAGTTCGCGAGCGACAAGACGATCGCCGCCACGAGTCGCCCGCTAATAGCCGAAGCGCTCGACAACGAAGTCGATGAAACTGCGCAGCTTTGGAGAAATACGCCGGTCGCGCCGATACACGAGATGCAGCGGCCGTTCCGGCGAACGGTATTCGGGCAGAACATTCAGCAGATCGCCGCGTTCGATATCTTCGGCCACGGCGCGCTCGGGCAGGAACGTGATGCCCAGACCAGACAAGGCCGCCCGCCGCAGCGCGGCCGCGCTGTTGACATAGACCCGGCCGGACACGGTGACGTCGACTTCGCCGCCCGGCCCTTCCAGATTCAATACATAAGTCGAAAGATCGGCATGAATCTGACGGGCGTAGGTATAGAGCAGGCAATCGTGGTCGACCAGCTCGGTCGGCTGGTGTGGCTGGCCGCGGGCAGCAATATAAGCCGGTGCGGCACAGAGTACCGACCGGAACGGCGACAGCCGGCGGGCCACAAGATCCTCGTTGGCCAGCTCGCCGATACGGATCGCAGCTTCGAACTGGTCGTCGACCAGATCGAAAAGCCGATCGTCGACCACCAGATCGATATTCACCTGCGGGTATTGCGCCGTGTAAGCCGTCAACGCGGGCATGAGCCAATCCGCACCGAAGGCATGGGGCGCGGTAATCCGCAGCTTGCCGCGTGGCACGGCGTGAGACTGCTGGGCCAGCATGTCGGTGTCCTCGATCAGCTCGAGGATCTCGACGCAGCGCCGGTAATACACGCGGCCGAACTCCGTCAGACTCTGCCGCCGCGTGGTCCGGTTCAGCAGCGTCATGCCCGTGCGTTCTTCGAGCGCACGGAGATGGTTACCCACCATCGCCGGCGACAGACCGCTGCTGTTCGCCGCCGCCGCCAGGCTGCCCTCGTCGACGATACGCACGAATGTCGTCATGGCGTTAAGCAGGTTCATTCAACAATAAAACTAAATTAAGAAGTAAATTTATAGGTATTTATTCACTATTCATCAATCAATAACATGAGCGCCTATAGATAATGCATCCGCGATAGCCGTCGTTTATCGCCATTCTTCGCGAGAGTACCGAGCATGAATACATCAACCCGGAAAACCCGTATCGGCGCAATAGCCATCCTCGGTCTGTGCCTCTTTTCTGGCGCTATTTCGGCTCAGGCGGCCTCTCCGTCCCAGCCCGCCGGGCATACGCCGAACCCGCAGCGCACCGTGTCGCAACATGGCGAAACGTTCGACGTGAACAACGCCTTCGCCTATCGAGGGCCATCTGAAGGTGCCGCACGTCTAAGCGACGATCTCCATGTCCCCGCCCGCCGCGTGCCGAGCTCCACGATCGAATCTTCGAGCGGTGAGCGCTCGAACAGTGCAAGCGTGATCAAATATCAGTCACCGTACATGTCGGCGCCCTATTGAGCGCGCCTCGCGGCGTGTTTAACTGCCCCGGCTGAGCTGATCCGGCCGGGCCGGCGCGTGAGGAACAGCGCCATCCACAGGTGTCACAGAACCTGTCTTGCCGGATACCCAACGGCACAATGCGTGGCCGCCTGCTCTCTTACCCGGCACAAGCTGAAGACGCCGCCAAGGAGCAGCATGCGAATGACTTGAATTTACGGAACACTATTCCGTAATACAAAATGATGATAGCGGACATCAAACCCCGAGCGTGACTATCGAGCAGCGCAATACACAATAATCAAGAGTGTCTTATGTCCGCTGCCGCGCTTCGACAAACCGCCGACCCTGCCCCGCTCGGCTTATTCGCCACCGCTCTACCCGCCTGGTTGCTGGGCATGATCAACGCGGGCTGGTATGCGCCGGATAACATCGGACTTCTGATCGCCGTCGTGTTCGCCTTCGGTGGCGGCGCTCAGGTGATCGCAGGTTGTCTCGAATTCTTTGGCGGCAATACGCTCGGCTTTACCGGATTCACGGCCTTCGGCGCCTTCTGGTGGTCGCTTGCGCTTTATCTGCTGTTTTTTCACAAAGGCGTCGCACCGGCTTTTGCCGGCTGGTATTTCCTGCTGTTCGGCACGGTCTCCCTCGCCTTGTGGCTCGGGGCGCTCAACGAATCACGTGCCCTGCAGTTCTTCTTTCTGAATATCACGGTCAGTTTCGTACTCGCCGCGTTTGGCCACTGGTTCGACTCGACAACCTGTATCGTGCTGGGCGGCTATGCGACGCTGCTACTCGCCGCGGTGTCTATCTATCTGGCCTTCGCCGCCATCGTGAACGAGGCGCGCGAACGCATCGTTCTGCCTGTTGGCGCTGTTCAGTAGCAGCGCTCGGGTGGCCCGTAGCCGGGCCACCCGCTACGGAACAAGAAAACCGTCCAGTCTTCGGCGCTGGCGCCGTTTCATAAGCGGCCCGTATTGGCGCCGCCTCCAGAAAAATTGCGGCGGGTTGCCAGGCAAAGGGGCGAGCCGCTGATCGTGGCGGGCCACGCTCCAAAAGGAGCAAAGATGCATAGCGCCGTGATCGGCCCACGGGCGGCCACTTCTGCGGTAAACAGCCTCAGAAAACGACAAGAGGCCGCAATTCAGCGACGCCGAGCAATCGCGTAACGCCCCCCGCCGCGAAGCCTCGCTTCGCCGATATCGGCACTCGCGCGGCATTGCGTGGAACAGCAACAGCCTTAACGAACCGGCGTTTTGCGTCTATCCAACCGCTACTCGCCGTTTCTAGCGCTGTATCGTACAGTCTGGTCGACGCTTCCTGCGCAGGTCGCGCCAGCGACTATTTTCGTTCATGCAATACGAGGCGCCGACCGAGAGCGCGATGTAGCCGCGCTATACAAGCGAGCAGCGACGCCGGATTGCGCAAAATCGCGCCGCTCCTTCGGGTTGCGCGCGAAAATCCCGCTCAGTCAGCGCACAGCCTGACCCTGGAATCACCCCAGGATCAGCAGGTGCCGCGCGCCTTGCAGGATCGCGATTTCGGGCCACAAGGACAAGACAACCCGCGCAGGGCGTGTGAAACGCCCTGAACAGGTGAGCGTCGTTCAGCCGGATCCAGCGTTGCACTCGAATGCAAGGTCACGCTCCAGCATGCCAGTGCCGGCGCGGTCGGGTTTACGACCGGTTGTAACTTCAGGCGGCGTTCGGCAGCGCAGCGTCGGTCCGGATGAGCGCCTGACGAAAAGCAGCCATATGCCAGCGGTGATCGCCCAACCAGTGATCGATCATGATGATGCGCTTGGCATAATGCGCAATAGCCGACTCGTCCATCATGCCCATCCCGCCGAACAGCTGGATGGCCTCCTCGGCCACCTCGCGACCGGCCCGGCCCACCATGGCCTTCGCCGCCGCGATCCGTTGGCCGCGTCCGTCCCCGGTCGAGTCCAGTGAACAGGCTGCCCAGAAGGTCAACGAGCGGACTTTTTCCAGGGCGATGCGCATATTGACCATCCGATGCTGCAGCGCCTGGAAACTCCCGATCGGCACGCCGAACTGTTTGCGCTCCTTGAGATATTCCAGCGTCAGTTCGCAAGCACGATCGATCGCGCCCGTGGCCTCGGCACATAGATAGACCACCCCACGCTCCAGCGCCGAATCCAGCGCTGCGGCGGCATGCCCGACCTCGCCCAGCAGCGCCTCGGCGCCAACGCGAACGTTATCGAGCGTGATATCCGCAGCCCCGTGCCCGTCGATCGTGGGATAACCGCGGCGCGTCACGCCGTCCGCGTCGGCCTCGACGATGAAAGCACTCAGCCCGTCGCGGCTATCGATCTCGCCGTGGCTACGGGCGATCACGATCAGCCGGTCTGCGCTGTTGCCATGAGCCACCACGGCCTTCGCGCCGTCGAGCACATAACCGTCGCCTTCGGCACGCGCCGTGGTCGCGATCCAGTGCGGATCGTAACCCCCATCGGGCTCGTGACAGGCCAGCGCATAGCGCGTCTCGCCGCTGATGATGCCCTCGGCCAGCTCGGCCTTGTGCGTATCGTCGGCGAGTGCATCGATGAGGTGGCCGCAGAGCACGACCGAGGACAGATACGGCTCGACCACCAGCCCCCGGCCGAAGCCCTCCGCGACAACCATCAACTCGGCGCCGCCCGCCGTCGAACCCGCCGGCGCTCCTCCGACAAGGGCACGCCCAGCAGGCCGAGTTCGGCGAACTGCTGCCACATCTGTCGGCGAATAACCGAGGCTGGAGGCACGCGCGGCTTCGCGGGTCTCGAAATCGTACTGCTCGGCGACCAGGCGGTCGACCATGTCCTTGAGCATTCGCTGCTCATCGCTGTATGAAAAATCCATGACGAGTCTGCCTCGCGTGTCTAGAGGCCGAGAATGGCCTTGGAAATGATGTTCTTCTGGATCTCGTTGGAGCCGCCGAAGATCGAAAGCTTGCGCAGATTGAAATAACTCGGTGCCGCCGCGCCTGCGAAATCGGGGCCTACGGGTGCCTCGTCTTCATCGATGAACGGCAGCGCATAGGGTCCGGCGGCTTCGCGATAGAGCATCCGAGATCTTCTGGCGCACTTCCGTACCCATGATCTTGAGAAAAGAGCTTTCGGCGCCGGGCACGCCGCCGGCCTCGGCCGCCGCGACCACCCGCAGGTTGGTCATCTCGACGGCCATCAGCTCGACCTCGATCTCGGCCAGCCGATCGGCGAAATCTGGCTGCTCGATCAGGCGCTGGCCGCGAATCTCGCGCTCGTGGGCGATGGCCTTCAGATGCGCGAGCGCGGCCTTGGATATGCCGACGCCGGCGATACCGGTACGCTCGAAGGTCAGCAGGTACTTGGCGTAGGTCCAGCCCTTGTTCTCTTCGCCGACCCGGTTTTCCACCGGCACTTCGACGTCGTCGAAAAAGACTTCGTTGACCTCGTGCTCGCCGTCCAGCGTGATCAGCGGACGCACGGTCACACCCGGGCTGTTCATGTCGATCAGCAGGAAAGAGATGCCTTCCTGCTTCTTCGCGGCCTGCGGGTCAGTACGCACGAGGCAGAAGATCATGTTGGCGTGCTGGCCGAGCGTGGTCCAGGTCTTCTGACCGTTGACGACGTAGTGATCGCCGCGGCGCTCGGCACGCATCTTCAGACTGGCCAGATCCGAGCCGGCGCCGGGCTCCGAATAACCCTGGGCCCACCAGTCGTCCATGGTGAGCATGCGCGGCAGGTAGTAATCCTTCTGCGCCTGGCTGCCGAACTTGATGATCACCGGGGCCACCATGTTGATGCCGAACGGCAGCAGGCGCGGCGCGCCCGGCCGCGGCGCACTCTTCCTCGAAGATATGTTTCTGGATCGGCGACCAGCCCGGCCCGCCGTATTCAACCGGCCAGTGCATGGCCAGCCATCCTTTCTCGCCCAGCACCCGGTGCCAGTGCACGGTTTCATCGCGGGTCAGTCGTCGATAGTGCTTGACCTTTTCGGCGACGGCGGCGGGGAGATTCTCCGCCAGAAAGCCGCGCACCTCATCGCGAAAGGCACGCTCGGCGTCGTTGTATTCGATATCCATGGTCTGTCGTTACCGGAAGAGCTTAAAGATCGGCGAAGCCCTTGCCTTCGCCAGCGAGTTTTTCGAGCAGAGGCGCGACTTGCCAGTCCGGATCGCCCGTTTCCTCATGGAATGTCTTGATGCGCTCGCAGACCGTGCCGAGCCCGACCTGATCGGCCCAGAACATCGGCCCGCCGCGATAGGGCGGAAAGCCGTAGCCGTAGATCCAGACGATGTCGATATCCAGCGGCCGTGCGGCGATGCCTTCTTCGAGGATCTTCGCGCCTTCGTTGATCATCACGTAGAGACAGCGCTCGCGAATTTCCTCGTCGCTGACTTCGCGCGGCATGATGCCCTGCTGCCGCGCGATATGCGTCGATCTCGGCCGCCGTCGTTTCCGACGGCTCGGGCGTACGCCCCCCGTCGCCGTACTCGAACACGCCGGCCGCCGGTCTTCTGGCCGAAGCGCCCGGCCTCGGCCAGCGCATCCATCCAGTTGCGCGCCGGCGCGTTGGCGGGATCGGTTTCCCGCAGGCCTTCGCGAATACGCCAGCCCACGTCCAGCCCGGCCAGATCGGCCATCGCGAACGGCCCCATGGGCAGCCCGAAGTCGTACAGCACGCGGTCGACCTGGGCCGGCGTGGCCCCTTCGTTGACCAGTGCCACCGCCTGGGTCTGACGCTTGTGCAGCATGCGATTGCCGACAAACCCGTAACACACGCCGACCGCGACACCGACCTTGCCGATACGTCGCGCCAGGGCCATGACCGTTGCCAGTGCGTCGTCCGCGGTCTGCGCGCCGCGCACCACCTCGAGCAGCTTCATCACGTTGGCCGGCGAGAAGAAATGCATGCCGAGCACGTCGGCCGGACGCGACGTCGCGTCGGCGATTTCGTCCACATCCAGCGTCGAGGTGTTCGTCGCCAGGATCGCGCCGGATTTCGCCACCCGATCGAGCTCGCCGAACACGGTCTTCTTGACGTCCATGTTCTCGAACACGGCTTCGATGATCAGATCGGCTTCGGCGAGATCCGCGTAGTCCAGCGTCGTCCGACAGCCGGCCCATGTTGGCTTCGACCTGTTCGGTCGTAAGCCGACCTTTTCGTGCGCTGGCCTCGTAGTTGCGGCGCATGACCGCAACGCCGCGATCGAGCGCTTCCGCCTTCATTTCCAGCATCGTGACCGGTATGCCCGCCGACAGGAAGTTCATGGCGATGCCGCCGCCCATCGTGCCCGCGCCGATGACCGCAACCCGACGGATCTCGCGTTGTGGCGTGTCCTTCGCCAGCCCCGGTACTTTGGCCACCTCGCGTTCGGCGAAGAACACATGCCGCTGGGCGGCCGACTGCGGCGAATTCAGCAGTTCGACGAACAGCTCGCGTTCACGCGCCATGCCGGCAGCGAAGTCCATCTCGGTGGCCGCCTTCACCGCCTTGATGCAATGAAACGGCGCGAGATAACCGCGTTTTTTACGCGCGATGGCGGCTTCGAACTCGGCGAATACGTCGGCGTCTTCTGCCGCGACCGAGAGCGCGCTGACCGGGCGTCGCGGTGCGTCTTCTGCGACCAGCTTGCGGGCATAGGCAATGGCTTCGCGCTCAAGATCGCCGCTCACGACTTCATCGATGATGCCCATCTCCGCCAGCCGCGCGGCCTTCATCGGCTTGCCTTCGACGATCGCTTCCAGCGCTGCCCTGGCGCCGATCAAGCGCGGCAGGCGCTGGGTGCCACCGGCCCCGGGAAGCAGCCCGAGGTTGACCTCCGGCAGACCCATCTTCGCCGAATCCAGCGCCAGTCGATAATCACAGCCGAGCGTGATCTCCATGCCGCCGCCGAGCGCGGTGCCGTGGACCGCGGCGATCACCGGTTTGCTGCTGGTTTCGATCGCGTCGATGACCTCGGGCAGCGAAGGCGACTTCGGCGTCTGGCCGAACTCGCGGATATCGGCGCCTGCCGGAAAGGTACGACCGCCGCCCATGATCACCAGCGCCTTCGCCGACGCGTCGGCCAGGCCTTCGTTCAAGGCCTCGAGCAGGCCCTGGCGAACCGCATGGCCCAGTGCGTTGACCGGCGGATTGTCGACCACGATCAGGCCGACCTCATCCTCGCGCCGATAGGAAACGACATCGCTCATGAAAACTCCTTGTTGAATGCCCCTCGGAAACCGTGCCGGAACCGGTCTAGTTCGCCGACTCGGTCTCTTGCCATTCCGCTTCCTGCAGGCGCCGCCACATGACCTTGCCGGTCTGCGAGCGCGGCAGTTCGAGGCAGATCTCGACCGCGCGGGGGACCTTGTAGGCGGCCATGTGCTCGCGGCACCACCCGAGAATGTCGTCCTCGGTCGCGCTCGAGCCGTCGACGAGTACCACGCAGGCCTTGACCGATTCACCGCGGCGCGCATCCGGCGTGGCGATCACACAGGCTTCGCGGACGTCCGGGTGTTCGTACATCAAGGCTTCGACTTCCGCCGGCCAGACCTTGTAGCCCGAAGCGTTGATCATTCGCTTGGCGCGATCGACCATGAAGAAATAGCCGTGTTCGTCGCAGCGGCCGATATCCCCGGTCCGGAAGAAACGCTTGCCATCGATCTCGATGAACGCCTCGGCGGTGGCCTCCGGCCGATTCCAGTAGCCCACACAGACCTGCGGCCCGTTCGACACGATCTCGCCGGTTTCGCCGACCGGCACCTCACGCTGTGTTTCCAGATCGACGATCCGCGCATCCACGCTGAACACCGGAATACCCAGGCACTGAGCCTTGGGCGCGCCCAGCGGGTTGATATGAGTCGCCGCCATGGTCTCGCTGAGACCGTAGCCTTCGATATAGTCCAGTCCGGTCAGGGCCCGCAGCTTTTCAGCCACTGCGGCCGGCATGGCCGCCCCGCCACCGCCGATGTATTCCAGGCTCGACAGATCGAAGGATTCGATCTCGGGGTCGGCCAGCAGGTCGACCGCCATGGTCACGATGTTGGTCCAGCGATTGACGCGATACCGTTCGATCAGCCGGGCCGCCGTACGTCGGTCCCAGCGTGTCATGATGGCCAGGGTCGCGCCGGCATAGATCGTGCGCATTCATGCTGTTCTGCATGCCGGTGACATGAAAGAACGGCAGCGTGGCGAGATTGACGCCCTCGGATGTGCCGTAGCTCCACACCACGCTGTGCACCGCCGTGGCCATCACCGAGGCGTGGGTATGCATGCAGCCTTTGGGCTGCCCCGTTGTGCCGGAACTGTAGGGCAATACCGCAAGATCGTCGGGGCCGACCTCGAGCGCGGGCGGTGCCAGGTCGGCGTCCATCGCATCGCGCCAGGCCGTCACGCCCGTCGCCCGCGGGGCTTCGAAAGGCGCGGCGACTTCTGTCGGCAGCTCGAGATCGCTGTCTTGCGTCGCATACTCGCTATAGGCCGTCACCACGATCTCGTCGAGCCATCCGGATTCGAGCAGCGGCGTGGCCTCGCCAAGACGCTCCTGGCCGCATAGACACAGCCGGGCCTCGGTATCGCGGGCGTAGTGTTCGATCTCGCCGGTGCGATTCATCGGATTGACCGGGACCACCACAGCGTTGGCGCGCAGAATCGCGTAGAAGGCGATGACGTATTGCGGGGCGTTCTGCATGTAAAGCAGCACCCGATCACCGCGCCCTACCCCGCGCGAAGTGAGATAGCCTGCCAACGCCAGCGACTCACGCTCGAGCTCGGCATACGTGATCGGGGTGTCGTAATAGAGGATCGCATTCCGATCCGGATAGCGCTGCGCCGAAATCGCGAGATTGGCGTACAGGCTGGTCTGGGGCAGCGCCAACCGGTGCGGCAGGTAGTCGGGCCATACGGCGTAGTGCCGATCGAACATCGCGTCGTTCTCCTCGTCGTTCAGCGGAGCCCGGCCACACGTTCTCAAGCGCGTGTTTTATCGGGATGACTCAGACTCTGTCACCGGCCATCGATGGCGTCAATGTATTTTGAAACAACATTCCATTTTTAGTTCTAATGTCGTATGCCGGCCTGGGAAGCCAAGACGATCAGGGGGCGGCCGGCTCCGAAATGATCTCGATCTCGGGCTCGTCTGCAGTACGCGCGAGCACCGCTTCGTTGCAGCGCGTCCCGTGGAGTGGCGTGGCCGAGACATAGTGCTCACGCAAGGCCACGACATCGCCGCGCGGATCGTCGATCGAACGCGCGTTGCCCTCGAAACCGAGCCACTGGCCGGCGTGCGGATCATTCTCGGTGACGGGCCTCAGCTTCGGCGCACGAATCACACCCCGCGCCTGCCGGGTGAAACGCAGGCCGCGTATCGAATCCAGCGGCTGCATGGGGAAGTTGACGCTCCAGCAGCAGCTGCCGTCGCCGGCACGACGGGCCAGCAACCGTTCGATGACTCTTCGCGCATAAGACCCGGCGACGCTGAAATCCGGCTCGTAGCCGGCGTGATACGCCTGACTGAGCGCGATGGCATCGATTCCGAGATGGTTTGCGGCCAGCACGGCACCGACGGTGCCGGAATACATCACCGAATCAGACAGATTGGCCCCCCAGTTCACGCCCGACAGCACCAGATCGGGCGCGCGATCCGCACACAGACGACGCCAGCGCATACATCACGCAATCGGCCGGGGTGCCCGAAACGGCGTAGCGCCGCTCGCCGTCGCGTACCGCTCGCAGCGGCTGATGCACGGAAATGCCCTGGCCCACACCCGGATTGGTCGGTCTGCGGCGCGACCACCCACACCTCTTCGGCCAGGGTTGTCGCCATCCGCTCGGCAACCGCCAGGCCCGGGGCCTCGATGCCGTCATCATTGGTCACCAGGATGCGCTGAAAAGGCTTCATGCCGCGTATCGGGTCAACACTGAAACCGGCCGGCCGTCATGCCGATCAGTCGTGGCTTCGTGCAATTTCCCAGCCGCGCTCCGCCAACCGCCCGGCCTGGCGACCGACTTCCAGCGCATTGGCGTTACTCGCATTGCCCTGAATCGCGCGCGCATAGACTCCTTGCAGAATCGCTGCAATCCGAAACAGCGAAAACGCGATGAACACGGGCCAGTCGTCGATACGCGCGAGATTGCGGCGCTCACGATAACGCGCGAGCAGTTCTGCTTCGGCCGGTATGCCGTATTCGGCCAGATCGAGGCCGGCCAACCCGGGCAGGCCGGCCTGGCCCGGCGGCAAGTAGTACGGCAGGCAGGCATAGGCCAGATCGGCCAGGGGATGCCCGAGCGTGGACAGCTCCCAATCGAGCACCGCACGTACACGCGACAGATCCGGCGCCAGCAGCAGGTTGCCGATGCGGAAATCGCCATGGGCGATCGTCGGCGGGCTGTCGGGCGGGAGATGTTCAGCGAGCCAGTCACCGAGCGCAATCATGGCCGGGTCGGGCTCGTCGGTGGATTTATCGTACTGCTTGCGCCAGAGGGCGACCTGGCGCTCGACATAGCCCTCGGGCCTACCGAAATCGGACAACCCGACTGCCTCGACATCGACGGAATGCAGTGCCGCCAGCGTATCGATCATACGGTGATACACCCCGGCCCTCTGCTCGCGCGCGATGTCGACCAGGGTGGGCTGGTTGAACACCCGACCCTCGACATAGTCCATCACATAGAACGGCGTACCGATCACCGCGGCGTCATCACAGTAGCTGCGCATGGCCGGCACCGGCACATCCGGCACATTCGCCAACGCATCCATCACCCGGTATTCCCGGTCCACGCGATGCGCCGAGGGAAGAATCTTCCCCGGCGGCTGCTTGCGCAGCACATAGCGCGCGCCCTGCTCGCCTTCCCCGATCTGCAACAGAAAAGTCGGGTTGGACTGGCCACCCTGGAACTGCTGCACCGACAGGGCGCCCGTGAGCAGCCCTTCGCGGTCGAGATAGCGTTCGAGTGCCTCGGTATCAAATTCATGGCCGCTTCGGATATCGACCAGCGCTGGCTCGCCTGCCCCATGTTCAATCATATCGCGCTCCCGCCCGTTCAGCCGGCGATCGTCTCGCCGCCATCGGCAACCAGGGTCTGTCCGGTGACATAATCGCCGGCCGCACTCGCCAGAAACACCGCGACACCGGCGATGTCGTCGGGCTCGCCGATGCGGCGTACCGGCGTGCGCTGTTCGGCCTGAGCGAGTCGCTCCGGATCCTCGATCAGCGCTTTCGCGAAATCGGTACGCACCAGCCCCGGCGCGATCGCGTTGACGCGAATGTTTTTCGGCCCCCATTCCACCGCGAGATTGCGCACCAGGGCGGCTTCCGCGGCCTTGGAGACGCCGTAGGTGCCGATCACGCCATTGCCCCGCAGTGCGGCGATCGATGACAACACGATCACTCGACCGCTGCCGCGTTCGGCCATGCCAGGCAGAGCCATGTTGCACAGCCAGAACGTCGATCGGACGTTGGTGTTCATGATCTTGTCCCAGGCCTCGTCGGTCATGTCGCGGGTCGGGCCGTAAACCGGGTTGGTCGCCGCGTTGCACACCAGCACGTCGATACCACCGTAGGTGGCCACCGTGGTATCGACCAGATCCTGCAGTTGCGTCTTGTCGCCGACGTGGCAGGCGATGGCCGTCGCTTCAAAACCGGCGTTTCGCAGTTCGTCGGCCACGGCTTCGCAGGCCTCGGCCTTGCGGCTGGAGATCACCACTTTCGCCCCATGCGCCGCCATCTGCCAGGCGATCGCCTTGCCGATGCCACGGCTGGAGCCGGTGATCACAGCGACCTGTCCGGTCAGATCGAAAAGTTGTCCCATATATCGCGCTCCTGAAAGTTTTAGAGCACCGGCTCAGCCGGCATGGGCGCTCTGGCGCCGCAGCTCGAGTTTGGCGATGGCATCCAGATGCACTTCGTCCGGGCCGTCAGCCAGCCGCAGCGTCCGGATATGCGCCCAGGCCCGCGCGAGGAAGGTGTCCTGGGAAACGCCGAGCGCGCCGTGTGCCTGGATCGCCCGATCGAGCACCCGTAGGGCCATCTCGGGCGCCACCACCTTGATCATCGCGATCTCCTGGCGTGCGGCCTTGTTGCCGACCGCATCCATGCGTTCGGCGGCATGCAAGGTCAGCAACCGCGCCTGATCGATCTCGATGCGAGAACGTGCGATCTGTTTGCGGATCGAATCGAAGTCGGCCAGCTTCCGGCCGAAGGCCTCGCGTTCCGCCACCCTCGCGCACATCGCTTCCAGCGCCCGTTCGGCCATGCCGATGGTGCGCATGCAGTGGTGAATGCGTCCTGGCCCCAGCCGGCCCTGGGCGATCTCGAACCCGCGCCCTTCGCCGAGAACCATGTTCTCGGCCGGCACCCGCACGTTGTCGTAATGGATATCGGCATGGCCTTCCGGCGCATCGTCGTACCCGAACACATGCAGTGCCCGTTCGATCTTCACACCCGGGGTATCAAGCGGCACGAGAATCATCGACTGCTGCTTGTGGCGTTCGGCGTCCGGATCGGTCTTGCCCATCACGATCGCGATCGCACAATCGCGCGACATCGCGCCGGACGACCACCACTTGCGGCCGTTGATCACATATTCATCGCCGTCCCGGACGATCGACGTGCCGATGTTGGTGGCATCGGAGGATGCGACCTCCGGCTCGGTCATCGAAAAGCAGGACCGGATCTCGCCTTCGAGCAACGGGGTCAGCCAGCGTTTCTGCTGCTCGGGACTACCGTAACGCGCCAGTACTTCCATGTTGCCGGTATCCGGCGCGTTGCAATTGAAAACACTCGGCGCGATCGGGCTGCGCCCCATGATTTCGCACAGATGCGCGTAATCGTGGTTCGACAGACCAGCACCATGCTCGCTATCAGGCAGAAACAGATTCCACAGCCCCTGCTCGCGCGCCCGGACCTTGAGCTGACCGTGAATCGGAGGCTCCGACCAGCGATCTTCCGCCTGTGCATGTTGCTCGGCATACACCGGTTCGCCGGGATATACGTGCTCCGCCATGAACGTCTGCAGCCGCGTTCGCAGCGCCTCGGCGCGATCGGAAAGCGCTTCCATTAACCTCTCCTCCGTCGAATCGCCTGACTGGCCGAACTGCCGGCCGTCAAGCGCCTTGTCGTTGAAGGAAAACTGACACAGCGTCAGAGGGTCGTCAACAAATCAAAACGCTGTTTCAATCAACACAATCTGTTATTGGAGCGACAGGCATTAACCGCGGTCGTCGCTGCCTTCGACCAGGTCACGCACCTGCGCCACCATGTCGCGCAGCCGGGGCCCGAGATTTTCGGTGAGAATCTGATAACTCAGTCGCAGCGACGACCCGCTGCAGTTGAACGCCACCACGCGGCGGCCGTTTTCCAGAGCCAGGGGCACGCCGACCCCGCTGACATCGCGGGTCCATTCGCTTTCGGCTACACAGAATCCGAACTGCTCGTATTCGCGATAAGCACGATCCAGGGCACGCTCGATATGCGGCCATTCGCTCGGGTCGTCACGCTGGATGAGATCGCAGTATGGCCGGCGCTGGTCTTCTGGCAGTGCCGCGAGAAACGCGCGGCCGATCGCCGTATGCGCCATGGGCACGCGCGAACCGGTCCCCATGCGCATGATCAGCGGCCCCGGGCCCTGGCAGGTCTGGGTGTAGGTCATCTGCGTCCCCTCGGCAACGCCCAGGGCAATGAAGCAGTCGGTGGCATCCGCCAGCTCCTGCATGAAGGGTCGCGCGATGTTGCTGACACCCTCGCTGGCCAGATAGCGATAACCGAGGTCGAGCACCCGCGGGCCGAGTCGATAGCGCTCCAGATGCGGCACATAGATCAGATAACCCAGCTGGGTGAGCGTGGCCGTCAGTCGGGAGACGGTCGGCCGCGGTATACCGGTGCGTTTGGCCAGCTCGGCATTGCCGAGATACTCCGCAGCGTCACCGTAACAACGCATCAATTCAAGCCCGCGTGCAAGCGCGGTCACGAAATTGGGATCTTTCTTCCCATCCACTGAATCCATCCCCGGTTTTGTTCGGCGCATCAATGCTGCCCTGGTTGTTTTCATGTTTTCGAACCCTCGAGTTCGCCCCCTACCCGGCCGCTGTACAGCGAGCGCAGATTCGGTCGTCAGCCTCTCGGCAACGCCCGCGCCGGGATTCGACATCCGTCGAAGGCGACCTGCCTGCGAGCGACTACCGCGGCAGGCTTGACGATACGTCCATCGCCGATGGACTGCCAACGCAAGCCAGTTCGCCGCAAGGATTTCGAGCGCCCGTACGCCGGCGAATGAGACGCCGAATGCCGTTTGGCCCGCTCTGCACCCGCCGATCGAGAGGCCAGCCTCTGCTTGACGGCATCACCGACACAGTTTAGACCCAGTTCGTATTGCAAAACGCAATTCCACAAAACAAATGCCGCGATCCAGGAAACCGCTGACCGGCGGCCAGCCGGAGATGACCACGTCCGGGCCGAGCCATCGGTGGCCAGGCCGTCGCTCGAATGACCGCTCCCGACCCGACACCGAAATCGCTGGTTCAGCATTTTAGAAGAATCGGCATTCCATTCGGAGAGTGCCGCGACAAAAACGAGATAGAGGAGAGCAGAATCATGTACAGCGGTTTTCGCAGACGCGGGCTGTATGCAGTCGGGTTGTTGTCATTCGCCGGCCCTGTCCTCGCCGGGGGAAATATCGATCTCGGGCATGGGGTGGTCGCCGACTGGAGCCTGAAGGCGATCGCCGGTAGCGCCATTCGAACCCAATCGGCCAGCAACGACATTCTGTTCGCCGGCAACAAGGCCGGCGGGCGCTCGGATGATGCCGTCTCGGATGACGGCGATCTCAACTACAAGAAAGGCGATTTCGTCAAGGGCAGCGCCCAGCTCTACGGCAGCGTCAAACTGAGCTATGGCAACTACGGTGTATTCGTCAGCGGCCAAGCCTGGGAAGACTACCTCGAGGACAAGAAATCGGTCGCCCACGGCAACGTGCCCAACGGCTATGTGCCGAATACACCGCTGAGCGACAATGGTTTCGACAGACGTGCGAAGTTCACGGGGGCCACGTTCCAGCAGGCGTACGCGTTCGGTAAATTCGATGTCCGCGGGCACGACGTCAGCCTCAAGCTCGGCAAGCAATTGCTGCTGTGGGGTCGCAGCCTGTTCACCCGCGGCTCGTTCGGTTCACTCAATGCCATCGACCTGCCAGCCTTTCATCGGCCGGGTTCGGGCTACGAGCAGTATCTGATTCCCGCCGGCATGCTCAGCGCGGATCTGGGGTTGACCCAGCATCTGGACATGAAAGCGTTCTATCAGTTCGACTGGCAGAATTCGGTCACCGACGGCTGCGGCACGTTCTACGACACCTACGACAACGTCGCGCCCGGATGCAACGCAACCTTTTCCAATCAGGTGGTGGTGCCGGATCGCGTCGCGCTCGATCAAGGCCTCTATTTTCGCCGCGGCCCAGACAACAAAGCCAGCAACGGCGGGCAGTATGGCTTCAAGCTCGAGTACTCGTTCGACCAACAGAACGCGCACGTCGGCGCCTACTTCTTCAACTACAACGCGCGGCTCCCGTATTACTCGCTGCACAAGAACGCTGACCCCCGACCGACCGTTTCCGCGCCGGCGGTCTTCAATTCCATCACCTATCACTATGACTATCCGAACGATATTCGAGTCTTTGGTCTGACGGCCGACAAGACCTTCCAGAACATAGGGAACCTCGCGCTCAATCTGAGCTATGTCGACAACATGCCGCTCCAGATCAACACCCCGGATCTGACCAACCAAGCGGCTACATCAGCCACCGGGGAACCAAGCAATCCCGCGATCCCGGCCGGCACCCAGGCCTACGTCGATTCGCGTGGCCTCGGCCAGGACGTCCAGGGCTACAAGCGCTACGGTGTCGAGCGCGCAGAACTGACGTTCACCACCATCATTCCCGACCTGCTCGGTGCGGACAAAACCGTAGCCTCGGCCGAGACTGCGTTCGAAACGATTCCCAACCTGCCCAACCACAACGACATACGCTTTGGCCGGCACACGAATTTCGGGGTCGGCGCGCCCGGCGCCGACGGCTATGTGACCGATTTCAGCTGGGGCTATCAGATCTCGCTAGAGTCGACCTACAAGAACGCGATCGGCCCGGTCGCACTCAAGCCGAGTTTCACCATGCGCCAGGGTGTCGACGGCTTTTCCAGCGACAACTCGTTCGAAGCGCATCAACGCACGATCACCGTGGGGCTTGGTCTCCAATACCACCATCTCGGCGGCGATCTGTCCTATACCAACTACAACACCACGAAATACAGCACGGTCCAGGACCGCGATTATTTCGCCTTCAGCACCAGTTATTCGTTCTAGACGACTCGGCTCGCGCCATCGTCTAAGGAACCACTCAAGGGACGGCTCATGAACAAGATCAGAATGGCTTTTGCGCTGGGCGGGATGGTCCTGCTCGCGGCCTGTACCAATTCCCCCTATCGCCATACTCGCGTGGTCGATGTCCGGCCGAACATGGAAAAGACCGCCAAACCGCCTTACCAAGCGCCTGTGGTTGGCGTGCTGGTGGATTCGCCGAGCCGCGCCGCGTTGGAGAATGCCGTGGTCGCCGCACTGCGGGCCCGGGGCGTGAATGCACGCGCCGCGATGCCGATCTATGGCAACAAGGGCATTCAAGGCAAATCCCGCGCCTATCTTGCGCGCCGGCTGCAACAACATGGATTCGACAGCGCGATCGGCATCCATCTCGTGCATAAGAAGATCGAGAATGTGAAGGTCGGCTCCGGCCCCTCCGCGCCCGCGCCGGTGGGCGCCGGCCTCAGCATGCGCGCCGAGCCGCTCGGCCCGGATTTCTCCATCAACGAAACCACCTACGTTGCACGGATCAACTTCTGGGACATCAAGCAGCAGGCCATCGTCTGGTCGGCCACCTCCGTCACCCATAATCCGAAGGGTCTGAAAGCGGGCGCTGACCAGTTCGCCAACGTTGTCGCCCGGCCAACTCACCAAGGCCGGCCTCTTCGCTCGCTAGGTGTCTGCGTCGAAGGGAATGCGTGGCGTGAGGCGTTTCCGATTCGAGCCAGGTTTTGTGGGCGTTTAAGGAGCGTAGGGGCGACCATGTGACGAAAACGCGCGCAAAAAATGGCCGAAGAGGGGGCGTCGCAGCCCGGTTGGTTTCTACGGCGCAGACCCAGGGCGCGCGACGCCATTCCCGCGACAGAAAACAGCCTCGAAAATAAAAATGAAATTGCATTTCATTTTTATTGACCCGACTTCGATCAACGGTAGAATCATTCCATGCAATCCGTCAGTCGAAGTGCCAGTCACGCCATGAACCGATTCGATCAACGCATCGCCATGATCACCGGGGCCGCGAGTGGCATCGGCCGGGCCTGCACCCGACGTCTGGTCGCCGAAGGCGCAACCGTCATCGCCCTCGATCGCGATGAAACCGCGCTGAGCCGCCTGCAAGCAGAGCTCCCGGTCGAGGCCGACCACCTGGCACGCACGCTGGATATTCGAGATGCCGCCGCCGTGGCATCGCTGGTGGAAGAAATCATCACGACGCACGGTCGGATCGATGTCCTCTGCAACAATGCCGGCATCGCGGGCACGGATCATTCACCGATCCAGGACAACGATCTTGCCAACTGGCGCGCTGTCGTGGACGTCAATCTGCTCGGTAGCGCTCATGTGCTGCAGACCGTCGCCGGCGCGATGCGGGCCGCCGGTCGCGGGGCCATCGTGAACACCGCCTCGGTCGCCGGACTGCGCTCGGGTGCCGGCGGCAATGCCTACAGCGCCACCAAGGCCGGTGTGATCAGCCTGACCCAGACCGCCGCCTGCGATCTCGGCGAATACGGCATCCGCGTTAACGCAGTCTGCCCCGGATTGATCGAAACGGGCATGACGCGACCGGTATTCGAATACGCGGCCGCTCATGACAAGACCCACAAGCTGGGCGCGCGTTGCGAACTGCGTCGTTATGGCCATCCCGAGGAAGTGGCGGCCGTGATCGCATTTCTCGCCAGCGACGATGCCAGCTTCGTCACCGGTCAGGCACTCGCTGTCGACGGGGGCAACACGGCCTCGTTGAACATGCCCGGCATGAAATTCTGATTGCGGCATCGAGCCGTCGTATCGTGTCGCCCCGCGCCCGCACTCTGCCCTGTTCCTTACCGTTGCCCGTGAACCGCTTATGACCGAACAAACCGAACGCGACGTGATGGCCTACGACGTACTCGTCGTCGGCGCCGGCCCGGCCGGGCTGGCCGCGGCCATGCGCGTCAAGCAGCAATCACCGGATACCGACGTCTGCGTGCTCGAAAAAGCATCGGAAGTCGGGGCCCACAACCTCGCCGGTGCGGTCATCGAGACCGGACCGCTCGACGAATTGGTACCGGACTGGCGTGACGATCCGCCCGCGATCTGCGTCGATGCGGTCGAGGACGAGTTCTGGCGGCTCAGCGGCGACGGCGCGAAACGGCTGCCCACGCCGCCGCAGCAGAAGAACACCGGCAATGTGATCGTCTCGATCGCGAACCTGATGAGTTGGCTGGCGCCGAAGGCCGAAGCGCTGGGCGTCGAAATCTACCCCGGTTTTCCGGCCGCCGAAGCGCTGTTCGACGACAACGGCGCGGTCAAGGGTGTCCGCACGCCGGACATGGGGCTGAATCGGGCCGGCCAGCCGAAGGACAGCTTCACCCCGGGCATCGAGATCCATGCGCCGGTCACGCTGTTTGCCGAGGGGTGCCGCGGCAATTGCAGCAAACAGCTCATCCAGCATTTCGAGCTCGACAAGCACAGTGACCCGCAGACCTACGGCATCGGCTTGAAGGAGCTCTGGAAGGTGCCCGAAGGCCAATGCCGGCCGGGGCTCGTCCAGCATACGATCGGCTGGCCGCTGGCCAACGATACCTACGGTGGCAGCTTTGTCTATCATCTCGACGACAACCGCATTGCCATCGGTTTTGTCATCGGTCTGGACTATGCGGACCCGCGCCTGCGTCCGTTCGAGGCCTTCCAACAGTTCAAGCATCACCCCAAGATCAAGCCGATGCTCGAGGGTGGCGAGATCGTGTCGGCCGGCGCTCGAGCGTTGGTCGAGGGCGGCTGGCAGTCGCTGCCGAAGATGGATATGCCCGGCGCGATCATTCTCGGCGATGCCGCGGGTACGTTGAACGTGCCCAAGATCAAGGGCATCCATACCGCGATGCGCTCGGGGATGATCGCCGCTGATCATATCGTGGCCCAGGGTACGGCCGAAGGCTTCGATGCCGTGCTGCGAGCCTCCGAAGTCGGTACCGAGCTGAAGCAGGTTCGCAATATTCGGCCCGGCTTCAACAAGGGCCAGTGGACCGGGCTGCTGAATGCAGTCTGGGAGACGGCCACGAAGGGCGCCTCGCCCTGGACACTATCCAATCACGCCGATTGGAAAGCCACCCAGAAGCTCGAGAACCTCGATACACCCACGCCGGAAGACGCCCAGGGTTACGTCGAACGCGACCTCCCCCCGCGGGATCGGCTGGCCTCGGTCTACTACGCCCAGACCGAGCACGATGAAGATCAGCCGGTGCATCTACAGGTACTGGATCCGAACATCTGTATCGAGCGCTGTACCCACGAGTACGGCAATCCGTGCACGCGGTTCTGCCCGGCCAATGTCTACGAGATGGTGGAGAACGACGCCGGAGAGCCGGAACTGAAGATCAACGCCGCCAACTGCGTGCACTGCAAGACCTGCGATATCAAGGACCCGTACCAGATCATCAACTGGGTCGTGCCCGAGGGCGGCTCGGGGCCGAATTACTACAACCTCTGACCCGCAAAGGATAGCCATGAAAGTACTCGTCAGCGTCAAACGCGCGATCGACTACAACGTCCGTATCCAGATCAAACCCGACGGCTCGGGCGTGGTCACCGACGGCGTCAAGCACAGCATGAATCCGTTCGACGAAATCGCCGTCGAGCAGGCCATCCGGTGGAAGGAAGCCGGCACGGCCGACGAAGTCGTGGCCGTGACCATCGGCCCCGATGCGGCGGCCGAGCAGCTGCGCACGGCCCTGGCCTTCGGCTGCGATCGCGCCATTCACGTCAAGACGGAGAAGCCGGTCCAGCCGTTGACGGCTGCCCGCGTGTTCAAGGCCATCGCCGAAGACGAGCAGCCCGCGGTCTTTCTGATGGGCAAACAGGCGATCGACGACGATGCCAATCAAACCGGCCAGATGACGGCCGCCTTGCTCGGCTGGCCACAGGCCACGTTCGCTTCGGTGATCGAGCTGACCGGGGACCATGCCCGGGTTACCCGCGAGATTGATGCCGGGCTCGAAACCCTGGAAGTGGATCTACCGGCCGTGATCACGGCCGATCTCCGCCTCAACGAGCCGCGCTATCTCAAGCTGCCCAACATCATGAAGGCGAAAAAGAAACCAATCGAGGCCAGCAGCCTGGCCGAGCTCGGCGTGGAACCCGCCGCCCTACTGGAAACCCGCAAGACCGCGCCGCCGCCGCAGCGCGAGACCGGCGTACGCGTCGGATCGGTCGACGAACTGGTCGCCAAACTCAAGGAGAAGAGCCTGCTATGAGCCACAGGATTCTGATCATCGCCGACCATCTGGACGGCGCCCTCAACGAATCGACCGCGCGCACGGCGGCCTGCGCACAGCAGATCGCGCCCGGCGCAATCGACGTGCTGGTGCTGGCCGACGACGGTGCGGCTATCGCCGCCGAAGCCGCACGAATCGACGGTGTAACGACCGTACGCCACGCCGACAATCCCGCCAACGCGCATCCCACCGCGGCCGTGTTCGCTCCACAGATCGTCGCGGCCGTCGAACAAGGTCAGTACAGCCATGTACTCGGCCCGAACACGACCTTCGGCAAGGATCTCATGCCGCGGGTGGCCGCTCTGCTCGGCGCGCCCATGGTGACCGACATCATGGCCGTGCACGGGCCGCACGAGTTCGACCGGCCCATCTATGCCGGCAACGCCGTGACGACGGTCGCCGCGCCGGCCGATCATGTCCTGGTCGCCTCCGTGCGCTGCGCGTCCTATCCCGCTGCGAGCACGGACAACCAGGCGACGGTCGAGCAGATCACGCTGGACGTCGAGCTGCCGAGCCATACCCGTTTCATCGGCCTGGAACAGCAGACCTCCGACCGGCCGGACTTGCAGACCGCGCCCAAAGTGGTGTCCGGTGGCCGCGGCGTCGGTAGCGAAGACAACTTCCGCATCATCTACGACTTCGCCGACAAGATCGGCGCTGCGGTCGGCGCCTCGCGTGCGGCAGTGGACGCCGGCTACGTGCCCAACGATATGCAGGTCGGCCAGACCGGCAAGATCATCTCGCCCGCGCTGTATATCTGCTTCGGCATCTCGGGCGCGATTCAGCATCTGGCCGGCATCAAGGACGCCGGTACGATCGTGGCGATCAACAAGGACGAGGAGGCCCCGATCTTCGAGATTGCCGACATCGGCCTGGTCGGCGATCTGTTCGAGATCATTCCGGAACTCGAGAGAGCGGTTGGATAACAGCCAGCAAGCGTGTTTCGCACGCGACGCCGTAGCATGGCGTTTGATTGAGATCGCCCATGCAGGTCTTTGACGATATCCCGGCCTTACAAGCCCGTGTCGGGGCCGAACTCGGCACGAGCGACTGGCTGACGGTCGACCAGTCGCGTATCGATCGCTTCGCCGATGCCACCGACGATCATCAATGGATTCATGTCGATGTCGAGCGCGCAACGCGCGAGTCGCCGCTCGGCGGCCCGGTCGCCCACGGTTTTCTGACGTTGTCGTTGCTGCCGCGGCTGGTCGGCGAGGTCTTTACCGTGCGCGAGGTCAGCTACCCGCGTGAACTACGGGCTGAATACCCTGCGTTTTGTCAGCCCGGTGCCGGCCGGCGCGCGGATACGGGCACGGGTCCGGCTGAGCGACGTCGTCGCGCGCGGCGCCGGCCATTTCCTTATCGGCTGCCATGTCACCATCGAGATCGAAGACCACGACAAGCCGGCCTGCGTGGCCGAGACGCTGACGTTGTACATCGTCTGACGTTCACCCGAATTCGGGCCGATCGAGTTGGCTGACCTGTTCGTTGCGGCTTCATCCAGCGCTCACGGCGACCGCCAGATTCAGTCGCCGCTGAGCCGCTGGCGCGCCGCGTCGTATTCCGCGATCAGTTGTTCGATGACGTCGGCCGCCGGCTCGACCGCGTCGATGTTCCCGACGCCCTGCCCCGCGCCCCAGATATCCTTCCAGGCTTTCTTGCGATCGCTTCCGAAGCTCATGGCATGCTTGTCGGATGTCGGCAGGTCGTGCGGGTCGAGCCCGGCGTTCTCGATCGACCCGCCCAGATAATTGCCGTGCACGCCCGTGAACAGATTGCTGTAGACGATATCGGTCGCGCTCGACGCCGTGATCATGGTCTTGTAATCCGCCGCGGCATTGGCTTCATCGGTGGCGATGAAACGCGTGCCCATATAGGCGAAGTCCGCGCCGAGCGCCTCGGCGGCCAGGATATGCTCGCCTCGGGTGATGGCGCCGGACAGGACCAGCGGGCCATCCCAGAATCGTCGGATCTCGGAGACCAGCGCAAACGGGCTCAGTGTGCCGGCATGCCCGCCGGCGCCGGCACAGACCACGATCAGCCCGTCCACGCCCGCTTCGATCGCCTTCTCGGCGTGACGCACGTTGATCACGTCGTGGAAGACATGCCCGCCATAGTCGTGCGCGGCCTCGACCGCCGCATGGGGCGCACGCAGGCTCGTGATCATCAACGGCACACGGTAATCCGCGCAGCTTCGCAGATCCTGTTCCAGCCGGTCGTTGGAGGCATGAACGATCTGATTGACGGCGAACGGCGCGATCCGGGCCTCGGGGCGCGCCTTGCGCTCCGCGTCCAGCGCGTTCGTGATGCGCTCGAGCCAGACCGGCAACTGATCGGCCGGTCGGGCATTGAGCGCCGGGAAGGAGCCGATGATGCCCGCGTGTGCACTGCGCGATCACCAGCTCGGGGTTCGACACGATGAACATCGGCGATCCGATGACCGGCAGCCGCATATCGGCGCGAAGACGTTCACTCAGCGACACGGGCACGCTCCTCGATGGGTCCTGAACTCGTCTTGACGCTGGCGCCGCCCCTCAACATACTGCCTATCCTTATTTTGAAACGATGTTTCAATTTAAATACCCGGGTGTCTTTTGACAACCGCAACGGCCAACCGGCCCTACCAGAATGACCGAGGAGTTTCATGCGCCAAGCTGTCATCGTTTCCACGGCACGCACGCCGATCGGCAAAGCCTATCGCGGCGCTTTCAACAATACCCAGGGGCAGGCCTTGGGCGGCCACGCCATCGAACATGCCATCAAACGCGCGGCGCTCGAAGCCGACGCCGTGGATGACGTCATTCTGGGCGTCGCACAGCAACAGGGTTCGACCGGCGGCAACGTCGCGCGCCAGTGCGCTTTGCGCGCCGGCCTGCCCACCAGCGTGCCGGGGATGACGATCGACCGGCAATGCGCCTCCGGACTCATGGGCATTGCAACCGCAGCCAAGCAGATCGTTCACGATCAAATGGAAGTGGTGGTCGGCGGCGGGCTGGAATCGATCTCGCTGGTACAGAACGAACATCGCAATCAATATCGTGTTCGAGATCCCTGGCTGGACGAACACCAGCCCGATATCTACATGAGCATGCTCGAAACCGCCGAGATCGTGGCCGAGCGTTATGGCATCTCGCGCGAGGCGCAGGACGAATACGCCTACCAGTCGCAGATGCGCACGGCCGCCGCCCAGCAGGCCGGGCGTTTCGACGACGAGATCGTCCCCACAAGTGCGATCAAGACCACGGTGGATAAACAAACCGGCGAGACCGGCTCCGAGTCGGTCACGTTGAGCCAGGATGAAGGCAATCGACCGAGCACCACTCTGGCCGGCCTGGCCCAACTCAAGCCGGTCTTCGAGCACGGCCAGCAGATCGCTCAGGGGCGATACATCACGGCCGGCAATGCGTCCCAGCTCTCCGACGGCGCCTCGGCCAGTGTGCTCATGGAAGCAGCCGAAGCCGAGCGACGCGGGCTGGAACCGCTGGGCGCTTACGTCGGCATGGCGGTCGCGGGCTGCGCGCCCGACGAAATGGGCATCGGCCCGATTTACGCCGTACCGAAACTCATGGAGCGCTTTGGCTTGACCATCGACGATATTGGTCTGTGGGAACTCAACGAAGCGTTCGCAAGCCAGTGCCTGTATTGCCGCGATTATCTCGGCATCGACCCGGACATCTACAACGTCGACGGTGGCTCCATATCGATCGGCCATCCCTACGGCATGTCCGGCGCCCGGATGGTCGGCCATGCGCTCATCGAGGGCCGACGGCGCGGCGTGAAATTTGTCGTGGTCACCATGTGTGTCGGCGGCGGCATCGGCGCGGCCGGGCTGTTCGAAGTGTTCTAAGGGTACGAGCCAGTCAGCTTGTTCACGCCAAGACCGAAAGTGCTGGCTGCGGCGTGTTAGCCCGCGCTTGTCATGCGGCCAATGCCCGTCGTGGTCCTGCAGTTCGTGCCACAGATGGCCCGTCTGCTGACCGGCGCCCTCTTCTCAAACCTGGGCATACTTCTGCGCGGGTCGCGTTACTGCCCCTAATCGCGACCTGCGCAACGCCGCAAGGCACGATGCCGGGCGCAAGCTGACGCCCGGGGCCATGCGAAGTGGTCGCAACCCCAGGGGCCGGGCAGACGCCACTCCTGGCGGTTGGCCCGGGTCAGCAGCCTGTGGGGGTCAGACGACGATCCGAGCGCGCATGCCCATTGCCAGACCCGCCTCGAACGGCCCGAGGTCGTAAGCCAACATAACGGCTCAGGCCGCAGCCGAGTGCTTGATCTTGCGGGCATCTACACGGGTAAGCAGCCAACCGCCCGCGATGAACAGGATCACCACCGACAGGATCGAAAGACGCGCGCTGCCGCTCATGGCGGCCACCACGCCGACCAGCAACGGCCCGATCACGGCGGCGAACTTGCCGAGCATGTTGTAGATGCCGAAATACTCGCCCGCCTTGCCCTCGGGGATCAGCCGCGCGTAGTAGGAACGCGACAGGGACTGTACCCCGCCCTGAACCAGCCCGATGGCAACGGCCATGGCATAGAACTGCCAGACATCCTGTAGGAAGTAGGCCCAGCCGGAAATCGCGGCATACACGCAGAGCCCGAGATAGATCGCTTTCTTGGTTTCCCAGATCGACGCCAGCCAGCCAAAGGCGATCGCTGCCGGGAAACCGATGAACTGGACCAGCAGCAGCGCCATGATCAGGCTTTCCTGGCCGAAGCCGAGGCTCAGGCCGAAATCAACGGCCATGCGCACGATGGTGTTCACGCCGTCGATATAGAGCCAGTAGGCCAGCAGGAACAGCCAGATCTCGCGCTGTTTCAGGATCTCGCCCACCGTGCCTCGCAGTTCCTGCAGGCCCTCGCGCATGGCCCGGCCGACCGGCGCCCGGCCGCGGCCCGTGTCCTCCTCGGCGAAGACGAACAGCGGCAACGAGAACAGCGCCCACCATATGGCGACGCTCAGAAACGACCAGCGCACGGCATCCGCTCGATCGGCCAGCCGAAGACATGCGGCCATAGCGTCATGGCGACGTTGAGCGCGAGCAAGCAGCCCGCCGCCCAGATAGCCGAGCCCGTAGCCGAGCGCCGACGTCCGGTCGTAATCGGCCGGCGCCGAGACATCCACGATCAAGCTGTCGTAGAACACCATGGCCATGAAGAAGCCGATCGACGCCAGCACGAACAGCGTCATCGCGGTCAGCCATTGCCCGTGGCCGACCCAGAACAACCCCGCCGTGGCCGCGACCGAAAGACCGGTCGACAGCGCCAGCCCGGCCTTCTTGCGATGCCCGCGATCCGCGATCGCCCCGCCCACCGGGGCCAGAAACAACACGAGGAAACTCGCCAGCGCGCTGCCTACACCGAGCTGCAGCGTGCTGGTTTCGGCCGGATAATCGGCGCTCCAGAAGGTCTTGAAGAACACTGGAAAAAAGCCGGCCACGACGGTCGTCGCAAATGCCGAATTGGCCCAGTCGTAGAACGCCCAGCCAAACCGGCTGCGGCGGTTGAAACGCGTGTCGCTCAAATCGTGATGACCTTCGACAAGCACCAGCGCATCCTCCCGGCCGTGTCGGTCCGGATAATAGTTCGGCCGGCGCCCGCGGGTCTCGAAACCGTAACGAGCATAAAGCCGGCGCGCAGCATGATTCGAGGGCCGCACTTCGAGAAACAGCTCCTCGGCGTGTTCGGCTTCCGCCTGGGCGATGACGGTATCCAGAAGCCGACAGGCGGCGCCGCTGCCGCGCGCGGCTTCGGCCACGCAGAGATTGAGCAGATGCGCCTCGCCGACCGCGATCGAGGCCAGCGCGTATCCCGCTACACTTCGACCGCTGCGATCCACCACCCATGCGCGATACCCCACGCGCAGGCAATCGCGGAAGATACGTTCGCTCCAGGGATGGCTGTACGACGAACGCTCGATCTGTACCACGGCCTCGACATCATGTGGCCGCATGCGCCGAACCTGCCAGAGATCGTCCGCGGCGCGCGTACTCATTGATCGAACGCACGAATATGCCGGGCGATCATCTTCAGATCGGCCCAGGCCTTGCTCTTCTGCTGCGGACTGCGCAGCAGAAACGCCGGATGATAGGTCACGAGCACATCGAGATCGCGTCGCGGATAACGATGCAGCTGCCCGCGCAGCTTGCCGAGCGGCGTCTGGCAATCCAACAGCGTCTGCGCGGCCACGCGGCCGACCGCCACCACCAGCCGCGGCGCCATCAGATCGATCTGACGCTCGAGAATCGGCCAGTCCGCCGCCACTTCCTCGGGCGTGGGGTCGCGATTGTCCGGCGGCCGGAATTTGCAGATATTGGTGATATACACATTGGTGGCACGCGAGCAGTGGATGGCCGCCAGCATCCGGTCGAGCAGCTTGCCGGCGCGACCGACGAACGGCACGCCCTGGGCATCCTCGTTCGCGCCCGGCGCCTCGCCCACGATCAATACCTCGGCATCACGCGCGCCGATACCGAACACCGGGCGATTCGCCCCGCGATGATCCTGGCGCGACAGATAAGCCTCGAGCTGGTCCCAATCCAGCCCGGCGGGCCCGTTCTCGGCAGCGGCCGGCGGGGACGATTCGCGGCACTGCGCTCGCTGCGGGCGCGACCTCGCGGCGATGGTGACTTCGTCCGCGCGGGATCGGGTATCCACGTCGACGCCCGGCGGCTGCGCGTTCGCTGCAACCACGGCCGGCGCTTCGGCCGGCGTACCGACTGATCGGCATCGCCTCGGGCTCGGCAACGCGCTGATCGGTGCCGCCGCCAGCGGACCATCGACGCGATACTGCCAGTCGGTCAGGCCGAGCGCGCTGAGATAATCGTCGCGACGTGAATCGAATGTCATGGGTGAAAGCCTAACCGGTTTGTCGGGTTTTGCCAGCCTCGGGCACCGGTCTCAATGTTCTGCACGGCAACCATGCAAGGCCGGGCCGCCGAGTTCGATCACCATCACCGACGTTCGCGGCGTACCCGGCGACTGCAGCGAAAGCCGCGCGCCGGCAAAGCGCCCCAGCACCGGATCGGTCGCGTCCGGCCGTATCAGCACCAGCGGCGCGCGATCGTCCGGCTGTGCGCGCAGCCCAGCGACACAATGCGGGCAGGTCGTGCGCTACGAAGACCGGCCGGCCGAGCTCGGCGCGCCACAACGACGCCTGTACCGGTGCGAGTACCGCGATCGGCCGCGCTGCAAGCGGGCTCAGATCGCTCGCGAGCTGACGGTCATAGCTGCGTTGGCTCAGCAGCTGCTGCGGTGTCGCCAGCCACAACGCGCCGGCCGCCATCACCGCGGCCAGTACCAGCGCGACGGCCGTCGCCGGCGTGGCCCGGCCGCCGCGCCGGGCAGCGAGCGCGAGCCCGACCGCCGCGGCCAAGCCCAGAAGGACAGCCGCTATCCCGGCTGAGCCAGACCAGCGCGGTACTGGCCGCCGGCTCGCCTCGGCCGACGACCAGCAGCGCGGCGACGGCGCCGCAAGGCCGGCGAGCACATAAAACCCGGCAGCCCAGAACGCGCCGGCGCGCGGGCTGGTCGAGACCAGCGGCGCGGTCCACCAGAGCAACAGGATCGGCGCAAGCGCGGTCACTGCCAATGGCGGCGTAGTCGCCGCAGAAAAAAGCACGATAACGCCTACGCCCAGAATCAGCGCCAGCCGCCCCGCCGCGCCGCCCGGCCGGCGCACGGTCTCGGCGAGGGCGACCAGGCTGGGCACGATGACGTCGCCGCGACGATCGCGAGTCGGCATATGCAACCCGCCGCGTTCCATCGCGATGCCGAGCTGGCGATACAAGGCCAGGCCGCGCGTCCATTCGCGGCAACGCGAGCACGTTGACGAGCGTAAGGCCGGCAATGACGAGGCCGGCCAGCGCGGTCAACCGCGCGCTTGCGAACAGCCGCCATTCACCGCGGGCGAGCCCTGTATGCAGCCAAACGCCGAGCCCGATGGCGATCGCATACACGCCAGCCCCGTTACCGATCAGTACCACCACGGCGAGCAGGCATGCCAACGGCATGCCCGGCGCCGGGCGAACCGCCGATTCCCGCATCGTCGCGTAAAGGACAATGGCCGCAGCCGCATCGACCACCAGACCCGGAGTGCCCGCGACGGTTCCCCAGAGTACCGGCGAGGCCACGAACAGGAGCGCGGCGAGAATGCCTGTCGAACGCGATCCGGCCAGACGCGCCAGGGCGCCGGCCACCACCGCTGCCGCCAGAACATCCGGAAGACGCAATGCGAAAAGCGCGCCGAGGGCCGGCACGAGCTTGAGAACGGCAGCCGCTGCGGCCAGAGTCAGCCATGGCTGCGCCGGGGAGGCGGCCCGCGCCACGACATGACGGAACAGTTCGCCCCAGCCCATGCCGGGCATGGCCGCGCCTCGCAGCCAGCTCAGGCTCGCGGCTTCGGCCGCGCCGAGGGGAAAGACCCAGGTCGCCAGCAACGCACCCACCAAGCCGAGGAGCGCGCAGCCCAGCGTGAGCGCGCCGCCACTCGACACCGACGGACCCGGCTGATTCATGCGCGTCATGAACCGCGCAAACCGCGGGCGCGGCCCGCGCGATCTTCGTATCGATGCATGCGACTCATGAGTACCGCTGGCGTTGGCTCGATCGATCTCGCCATTGGATCACGCAGCGTGCGTGAAGTTGCAGACCGGGCAGCGCACCGGCCGTCCGCGCTACGAATTGTGCCGGTCGGGACGCAGTCGGTGGCGACGCCGTAGCGCCATGATCGGCCCGGACAGCGCATACGCCAGAAAGCCCAGAAACAGCACGCGCGGCGGGTCCAGCATGATCAGCACGAAGCCGATCACGACGAACAGAATATAGCGAAACGGCACGCGGTCGCCGATATTGAAGTCCTTGAAGCTGTTGTAGCGCACGTTGGAGACCATCAACACGCCCGCGCCCACGGTCAACAGGAACACTGGGATGACCAGGTCGCCGCCCGGTATGCCGAAGTCCGCACCGACCCAGACGAAGCCGACCAGCAGCCCCGCTGCTGCCGGACTCGGCAGGCCGAGAAAGACCTTCTTCTCAACCACCCCGCCGCGGGTGATGTTGAAGCGCGCCAGGCGTAGCGCAGCAGCCGCCGTATAGAAGAAGGCCGCCAGCCACCCCAGCTTGCCGGCGACATCGCTGTAGGCCGCCAGCGTATGCAGGCTGTACATATACGCGAGTAGCCCGGAGGCCAGACCGAACGACACCAGATCGGCGAGGCTGTCGTACTGGATGCCGAAATCGGACTCGGCATTGGTCAGACGCGCCACGCGCCCATCGAGCATGTCGGTGAGCATCGCCACGAAGATGGCGATGCCGGCGATCGCGAACCGATCCTGGGTGGCCGCGATGATGGAATAGAATCCGGCAAAGAGCGTGCCGGTGGTGAACAGGTTCGGCAGCAGATAGATGCCGCGCTTGCGGCGGCTACCGGGTTCCGGAGGGGATTCAGACATAGGCGCTACTCTAAAGCATCGGCCGCCGGCTTTGCTCGCTCGGCCGTGGCAGCCGGATCAGGCGGCGCCGTCCAGGCGCGTGCGCTCGGCTTCCACGCTGGCCCGACAACTGCCGTTCCTCTTGTGAACCAGTTTGGCGAGAACACAGGCGCCCGCGCGCACGTGATCGCCGAGTTCAACCTCCATGCGGGAATTCACCGGCAGGAACAGTTCGACCCGACGCGCCAGACGCCGGTTGCCGCAACAACGGCCCTGCCCGACGCGTTCGCCATAACCGTTACGACACGGGCGTTCGCCCAGCAGGCTGCCGTAGCGGATCGCCATGACCAGCTCGTCGCCCTCGTCGGTCCGGATCATCGAGGCCACGCCGCCGAGCCGCTCGACGGTCTCGCCGGCCAGTTCCAGCACCGTGCCTTCCACCGGCGATCGCAACAGATAGGCGCCGAACGGATTCACCCGAATGGCGACCTTCACCGCCTCACGATCGAGATACGGGTCATAGCATTCGCGCCGGTGGATGACCGTGCCATCCACCGGCGCGATGACCGATAGCGGCTCGGCCGGCACATTGCGCGGCGAATCCCGGAAGAAGAGCACGCACACCGCCATGAGGACCAGCACCGGCAGTGCCACCCACACGCCAATGAACGCGTTGACGACCAAAAACACGATCGCCAGCACGAACAGTACGGCCCACCCTTCCGGGACTATATGAAACAGCGTCTTGCGCTGCATACCGATCGCTCGCTTGAACTCGCGTTCGGGGGAAGACGCGTATCAGTTACGCGTCTTGTCGACGATCTTGTCCTTGGCGATCCAAGGCATCATGCCGCGCAGCTTCTCGCCAACCTGCTCGATCTCCGAGGCCGCGGCATTGCGACGCCCGGCCTTGAGCATCGGGCTGCCGGCCTGGTGCTCGGCCATGAACTCGCGCGCGAAGCTGCCGTTCTGGATCTCGGTGAGCATCTTGCGCATTTCGGCGCGGGTTTCGTCGGTGATCAGACGCGGGCCGCGCGAGATATCGCCATACTCGGCCGTGTTGGAGATCGAGTAGCGCATGTTGGCAATGCCGCCTTCGTAGATCAGATCCACGATCAGCTTGACCTCGTGCAGACACTCGAAATACGCCATTTCCGGCTCGTAGCCCGCTTCGGTCAGCGTTTCGAAGCCGGCCTGGATCAGCGACACGAGGCCGCCGCACAGCACGGACTGCTCGCCGAACAGATCGGTTTCCGTCTCGGCCTGGAAGGTGGTCTCGATGACGCCGGCACGGCCGCCGCCGTTGGCCACGGAGTACGCCAGCGCCACGTTCTTGGCCTGGCCGGAGGCATCCTGATACACCGCGATCAGGCTCGGCACGCCGCCGCCGTTTTCATAGGTCGTGCGCACCAGATGGCCCGGGCCCTTCGGCGCGATCATGATCACGTCGAGATCGGCACGCGGCTCGATGAGCTGGTAATGAATGTTGAAACCGTGCGCGAAGCCGAGCGTCGCACCCTGCTTGATGTTCGGCTCGATGACCTCGTTGTACAGCGACAGCTGGTGTTCATCCGGCGTGAGGATCATCACCACGTCGGCCGAGGCGGTCGCCTCTTCGATGCTGGCGACGGCCAGGCCGGCATCGGCGGCCTTCTTGGCCGAGGACGAACCTTCGCGCAGGCCGACCACGACGTCCACGCCCGAATCCTTCAGATTGTTGGCATGGGCATGGCCCTGCGAACCATAACCGATGATGGCGACTTTCTTGCCCTGGATCAGGGACAGATCGCCATCCTTGTCGTAATACACGGTCATGCTCACGGTGTTTTCTCCTGCTGATGGTGTCGGCTCGACTGGCGAGGGATGCCAGCCGTTTCATTACAAATTCGCGGTATCGATGCCTGTCGGCGTATCAGAACGCGTCGGCTTGTTCGTTTTCGGCGTGATAACTCAGCCCGCCGGTACCCGGCGTCATGGTGACGGCGCCACTGCGAGCCAGTTCGACCAGCATGCCGGCGTCCTCCAGCACCGCAACGAAGCGATTGAGTTCGTCACCGCTGCCCAGAAAACGCAGCAGCGTGAGGCCCTCCTCCTCGCTGATCACGCGCACGTCGAAGCCGGCCGCCATGGTCTCGACCGGCGAAGCCGATGCCTCGCGCTCGGACCTTGATCAGCGCCAGTTCGTATTCCAGATGCTCGTCGCCGGTCATGTCGAGCACGTCGATCACGTCGACCAGCTTGAGCAGCTGACGGTTGATCTGCTCGATGACGTTCTCGGTGCCCCAGGTCACGAGCGTCAGCCGCGACATCGTCGGGTCCTCGGTCGGGCCGACGTTGAGCGTCTCGATATTGAAGCCGCGCTGCGAGAACAGACCGGCCACGCGCACGAGCGCCCCGGCCTCGTTGGCCATGAGGATAGATATCACGTGTCGCATAGTGATCACCTTCGCACGCGCAGACTGGCAAAGCGCGCAAAATACGCCGATCCCAAAGGTGAAGCAAATCGATTGGCACAATCGCGCGGGCAAAGCGATGCTTTCGGTTACAATCCACCATTTTCCACGTCGTTCGGGAAAACTGCCATGACTGAACTGCACACCGCCCCCGAAACCCGCCCGCATCATCCGCTGACCGGCCACATACATGACCGGCGCCGAGGTGCTCGTGCAGGTCCTGGCCGACGAAGGCGTGGACACGGTCTTCGGCTATTCCGGCGGCGCGATTCTGCCGACCTACGATGCCATCTTCCGCTTCAACGAAGAGCATCACGACCTGATGCCGCTGATCGTGCCCGCCAACGAACAGGGCGCGGGCTTCATGGCCGCGGGCTATGCGCGCGCCTCCGGCAAGGTCGGCGTGGCGATGGTCACCTCCGGCCCGGGCGCGACCAACGCCGTCACGCCGATGCGCGATTCCATGGCCGATTCGGTGCCCATGGTGCTCATCTGCGGCCAGGTGGCGCGCGCGGCCATCGGCACCGACGCGTTCCAGGAAGCGCCGGTCACCAACATCATGAGCTCGGCCGCCAAGCATGTGTTCATGGTCACCGATCCGGACAAGCTGGAAGCCACCGTGCGCACGGCCTTCGAGATCGCGCGCTCCGGCCGCCCGGGCCCGGTCGTGATCGACGTGCCCAAGGACGTGCAGAACGCCGAGTGCACGTTCACCGGCGCCGGCGTGCTGCCGGTGCCGGGCTATCGCCAGCGCATGCGCGATCTGCGCTCGAACAAGCTCTCGGACGAGAAATGCGCCGAGTTCTTCCGGCTGCTGGGCGAGTCCAAGCGCCCGCTGATCTATGCCGGCGGCGGCGTGATCAATTCCGACTCCGCCAGCGAGCTGCGCGCACTGGCCCAGGCCTACGGCATCCCGGTCGTCACCACGCTGATGGGCATCGGCGCCTTCGACACCACCGATGCGCTGTCGCTGCACATGCTCGGCATGCACGGCACGGCCTTCGCCAACTACGCGGTCGAGGACTGCGATTTCCTGATCGCGGTCGGCGCGCGCTTCGACGACCGCGTGGCCGGCCGGCCGGACGATTTCGCGCCCGAAGCCAAGGCCATCGCGCATTTCGATGCCGATGCCTCCGAGATCAACAAGGTCAAGCAGGTCGACTGGCACCACGTCGGCCTGTTCGCGCCGAGCCTGGCCCGCGTGCTGGCCTACGGCCGCGAACAGGGCTTTTCCAACGACCTGTCCGACTGGCACCAGCACATCGCCGCGCTCAAGCGCGACTATGCGATGAACTACGACCGCGACAGTGCGCTGATCCAGCCCTATGCCGTGATCGAGGAGATCAACAAGCACACCGACGGCCGGGCGGTGATCGCCACCGGCGTCGGCCAGCACCAGATGTGGGCCGCGCAGTACTTCGATTTCCGCGAGCCGCGGCTGTGGCTCACCTCGGGCTCGATGGGCACCATGGGCTTCGGCCTGCCGGCCGCGATCGGCGCGGCCTGCGCGCGGCGCGACAAGCTCGTCATCGATATCGACGGCGACAGCTCGATCCGCATGAACATCGGCGAGCTGGAGACCGCGACCACCTACGACCTGCCGGTCAAGGTGGTGGTGCTCAACAACATCGGCGACGGCATGGTGAAGCAGTGGCAGAAGCTGTTCTTCAAGGGCCGTCTGTCGGCGTCCGACAAGTCGCTGCACAAGAAGGACTTCATCAAGGCCGCCGAAGCCGACGGCTTCGAGTTCGCCGCGCCGCGTGACCGACCCGGCCGACCTGTCGGCCACCGTCGAGGCCTTCCTCGCGTTCAAGGGCCCGGCCTTTCTGGAAGTGATGGTCGACCCGGACGCCGGCGTGTACCCGATGGTCGGCCCGGGCAAGACCTACAAGCAGATGATCACCGGCGACTTCATCAACAACCGTTACAGCGATGATGCCGGCGATACCGAAGTCGGGCCGTCCGAGATGTTCTGATCCATCCGCGGATTGATCCGACAGAAAAAGACCGGCTCTTCGGGCCGGTCTTTTTTTATCCGAACGATTACGTAGATTGCACAGATCGATGCAGATACGAGCGCCAACCGCCGCCGAGCTCAGGCAGGCGATCGCTTTGGCCACACCTCGCTCGCAGCGGCCACGCAAGCTATTGCATTCGGTATACAGGATGCGTGCTTGCCGCCGCACTCGCACTGGCTTCGGCCAGCCGCGCCATCAATCTGCGTATATCTGCGCAATCTGCGGATCAGACCGACCGACAAACGCATGCCACTGCGGCCGATATCGCATATCAGCGTTTCTGGTACTGCGCGCTGCCGAACATGTTCTCCATGGCCTCGCTGTCCTGGCTGAGATCGGTGTGATGGTCGGCCAGTACCTGCAGGCCTTTCTTGACGTTCTCGCGGTCGCCGATCATCTCGAACCAGCGGCGCACGTTCGGGTAGTCGTCGATGTTCACGCCCTGGGTCTCGGCGGAGCGCAGCCACGGCCAGGTCGCGATATCGGCGATCGAGTAGTCGTTACCGGCCAGGAACTTGGTGTCGCCCAGCCGTCGGTCCATCACGCCGTACAGCCGATTGGCCTCGTTCTCGTAGCGCTTGACCGCGTACTCGATCTTTTCCGGCGCGTACTTGTTGAAGTGATGCGCCTGGCCCAGCATCGGACCGATGCTGCCCATCTGGAACATCAGCCACTGAATCGCGTCATGGCGCTTGACCGGATCCTTCGGCAGCAGGCGGTCGGCCTTGTCGGCGAGATACATCAGGATCGCGCCGGACTCGAACAGCGCATACGGCTTGCCGTTGGGCCCGTCCTGATCGACGATCGCCGGGATCTTGTTGTTCGGGCTGATCTTCAGAAACTCGTCTCCGAACTGGTCGCCCTTGCCGATGTTGATCGGATGCGCGGTGTACTCGGCGCCGATCTCCTCGAGCATGATGTGCACCTTGTGCCCGTTCGGCGTGGTCCAGGTATACAGATCGATCATTGATTGTCGTTCCTCGGGAACCGTAGAAGTCCCCTCTTGCAAAAAAACCTACACATACCAAAGGTTGTGAGGGTCGACACAGATTCAAGCCGGCGCAGGAAGGCCGGCTTGCCCGATATCCGAAAAGGAGCAACCATGCATGTACTGGTCGTAGGCGCCCACGGCAAGATCGGCCGTCGCTTCATCCATGCGATCGACGGCAGCGAGCACACTGCCCGCGCCATGATTCGCGACAGCAGCCAGATGGACGAAATGAAGGCCATCGGCGCGACCGATGTCGTGGTCGCCGATCTCGAAGGCGATTGCAGCGCCGCGCTGTCCGGCTGCGATGCCGTGGTCTTCACCGCCGGATCGGGCGGCCACACGCCACCCGAGAAGACCGAGGACGTCGATCGCAATGGCGCCATCTCGATCATCGATCAGGCCGTTTCGGCCGGGGTGCGCCGGTTCGTGATGGTGTCGTCGATGAATGCGGACACGCCGGAAAAGGGCTCGGAGAAGATGCAGCATTACTTCGAGGCCAAGGGCGCGGCCGACAATCACCTGCGTTCGACCGATCTCGAATACACCATCGTGCGCCCCGGCAAGCTCACCGAGGACGACGGCACCGGCCAGGTCGACATCGCCAAGGATCTGGGCCGTTATGGCGAGATTCCGCGCGATGACGTCGCCCGCGTGCTGCTGATGACGCTGGATTCGCCCAACACGATCTGCCAGCACTTCGAGGTGCTGTCGGGCGACACGCCGATCGAGAAAGCCCTGCTCGGTGTCTAGCGCGGCCCGCCCGACAACGCCGCGCGACACGCGGCTGGCCTTCGATGGGCAGGCCGCCGTCGAGCATCTGGCGGCAGCGGACCCGGTGCTCGGCGCGCTCATGCAGCGCGCCGGGCCCTACCGGCCGACCACCAATGCCGCGCCGGATGTGTTTCATTCGCTGGTGCGCGCCATCGTGTATCAGCAGCTTTCCGGCAAGGCGGCTGGCACCATCCATGCCCGCGTGCTCGCGGCGCTGGGCCACGGCGAGGCACCGGGCGCGGCCGCAATCCAGGCCACCGACGATGCCACGCTGCGCAGCGCCGGCCTGTCCGCCAACAAGCTGGCCGGCCTGCGCGCCCTGGCATCAGCCCAGCTGGCCGGCGAACTGCCGGACGAATCGCGCATCGACAAATACGACGATGCCGAGCTGATCGAACGCTATTCGGCGATCCGCGGCATCGGCCGCTGGACCGTCGAGATGCTGCTGATGTTCCATCTCGGTCGGCCGGACGTCATGCCCATCCACGACCTCGGCGTACGCAAGGGCTATGCCCTGACCTACGGGCTCGATGACCTGCCCAAGCCGAAGGCGCTGGAAGCCGCCGGCGAGGCCTGGCGGCCCTATCGCTCGGTGGCCTGCTGGTACATGTGGCGCGCGCTGGAAGCCGAAGGCACAACGCCGCAACCGCAGTAAAACGGTTACTGATTCGCGCCCGCGGCGCGCAGGAACTCCTCGACCCAGTCGAAGGCGTTATGGGCGCTGATGATCTCGCGCATGGCCTGCATGCGCTGGCGGCGCTCCTCGACCGGCATCCTGCAAGCGTCGTGAATACGCTCGGCGGTCGAGACCACGTCGTGCGGATTGACCAGCAACGCATGCTCGCCGAGCTCCGCAGCCGACCCCGCGAACTCGCTCAGAATCAGGACGCCGTTACCGTCGCGTTTGGCCGCACAGAATTCCTTGGCCACCAGATTCATGCCGTCCTTGAGCGGCGTGACCAGGGCGATATCGGCCACCTGGTAATGCGCCATCAGCTCGGGCTGATCCATGCGATGGAAGATGTAATGGATCGGCACCCAGCCGGGCTGGGTGAATTCGCCGTTGATCTCGCCCACCAGCCGCTCGATCTCTTCCTTCTGCTCGATGTACTGCGGTACTTGCTGGCGCGAGGGCACCACATGCTGTTGCAGTGTTATGTGCGAGCGCAGCTCCGGGTAGCGCGTAAGCAGCTCGCGAAACGCCTCGAATTTTTCCGGCAGGCCTTTGGTGTAATCCAGCCGGTCGACTCCCACCACCACCGTGCGGTCGCCCCAGCCTTCGCGGAAGCGCTCCACGCAGGCGACCGATTCCTCGCTGGCGGCCACCTCCGCGATGTGATCGTAGTCGATGCTGATCGGCAACGTGCCGATACGCAGCTGCTGCTGGTGCCGGACCAGGCCTTCGTCGCCAATGCTGATGTCGATACCACGATCACCGGCTTCGGTCTCGACGCGGTCGAACATCATGGTGAGCACGTCGAGGAAGTTGGTTCGATCGGCAACGGTCTGCAGACCGATGAAGTCGTAGCTCAGCAACGCGTGAACGATCTCGCGCCACCACGGCAGATTGCAGAAGATATCGGCGGTCGGAAACGGAATATGCTGGAAGAAGCTGGCCCGATTGTCGACGCCGAGGGCGCGCAGCTCGTCGGCGACGTTGACCAGATGATAATCGTGCACCCAGACGAAGTCCCCGGTGTGCGCGACCTCGCTGATGCGATGCGCGAACTCGCGGTTCACGCGCTGATAGGCCTGCCAGTAATCCGGCTCGAACCGGCATACCGTGAACCGGTTGTGAAACAACGGCCAGATGACTTCGTTGGAAAAACCTTCGTAGAAGTCGGCGATATCGTCGCCGGTGAGCGCCACCGGTTCCAGCCGGTAATCGCTGGTCGCGTTGTATTGTCGATCCAGCACATCGCGCAACGTTTCGGTGGTTTCGTCGGCGACCCCGGGCCAGCCGACCCAGACGCCGCCGCGCTGGCGCATCACCGGATCCAGCGCGGAAACCAGACCGCCCGCGGCGGGATGAGTGCGCCATTGATCGTCGTCGAGATCGTTCCAACGACACCGGCAGCCGGTTGGATACCATGATCAGACGACGCCCCCCGACTTGGCTGACCTCGTTGGACTCGCTATCTTGGCTCGCCATGACGACTCTGCCCGACCCAGACGAACGCTGGGCACTTTTCCTGGATGTCGACGGTACCTTAATTCATATCGCCGAACACCCGGACTCCGTTCAACCCTCCCGCCGCCTAGGGGAAATCCTCAGTCGGCGCGGCGGATGTGCTCGGTCGGCGCCCTTGCGTTGATTTCCGGCCGCCCGATCGTGGAGATCGATCGGCTCACCGAGCGCGTCGCCCCGGCGGCTTCCGGCCTGCACGGGCTCGAGCTGCGAACGCCCGTTCGGCGGCTACGAAGGCCCGGAGACCGACGTCGACGGAATGAGCGCCGCACGCAGCCGCCTGCGCGATCTTGCCGAACGGCATCCCGAACTCTACTTCGAGGACAAGCAAGTCGACGCTCGCGCTGCACTACCGCAATGCCGACGAAGCCGCCCGCCGCGACGCCCGGCGCGCGGTGCAGGACATCGTGCAGGACGCCGACGGCGCGTTGTCGCTGCTGGCCGGCAAGGCCGTGTACGAGATCAAACCGGCGCGCGGCGATAAGGGGCGCGCCCTGCAACGCCTGATGACCGACCCGCCGTTCGCCGGCCGCTGTCCGGTCTATGTCGGCGATGACGTCACCGACGAGGCGGCGTTCGTGGCCGTGAATTCGCTCGGGGGCGTATCGATACGGGTGGGCGAGCCGGCCTCGAGTGCGGCACGGTATCGGCTGGACACCGTAGACGAGGTATTGGAATGGCTGCAGCAGATCGCCGCCACGTTGAACACCGCGAGCCCGCCGCCGACCTGAATCTGGGTCTGATCGGCAACGGCCAGATCGCGGCCCTGGTCGATGCGCAGGCTCGCATCGTCTGGGGTTGTTTCCCCGATTTTCAGGGCGACCCGTTGTTCAGCCAGCTGGTCGATGACCAGGATCGCGGCTACTACGAGATCGGGATCGACGACTGCGTCTCGATCGAGCGCGAATATCTGCGCAATACCGCCATCCTGCAGACCACGCTGCGGGATTCGCGCGGTGGCGCGGTCCGGCTGACCGATTTCGTGCCGCATTTCTGGCAGTACGGGCGTGAATTCCGGCCGTTGATGATCGTGCGCCAGATCACGCACTTGGCCGGCACGCCGCGCGTGCGAGTGCGCATGCGCCCGGTCTGCAACTACGGCGCCGATGAGGTCCGCATCACGCGCGGCTCGAACCATCTGCGCTATGTGTCGGACGCGCGCGTGCTGCGGCTGACCACCGACGTACCGATCGGCTATATCCTCGACGAGCGCGCTTTCGTGCCGAACGGCACCCATACGCTGGTCGCCGCCTCCGATGAAACCCTGCTCGAATCGCCGGCGGAAGTCGGCCGACGCTTCTTCGAGCAGACCCGCGATCACTGGCGCAACTGGGTGCGCACGCTGTCGATCCCCTACGACTGGCAGCAGGCCGTTATCCGCTCGGCGATCACGCTGAAGCTGTCGACCTACACCGAAACCGGCGCGGTGGTCGCGGCCATGACCACCTCGATCCCCGAGGCCGCGCACACCCAGCGCAACTGGGATTATCGCCACTGCTGGCTGCGCGACTCGTATTTCGTGATCCGCGCGCTCAACCGGCTCGGCGCGACCTCGATCATGGAGAACTATCTCCACTACATCATCAATCTGGTCGCCAACGCCGAGGACAACACGCTGCAGCCGGTCTACGGCATCAACGGCGAGGCCGAGCTCACCGAAACCCGGGCCGAGCAGCTGGCGGGCTACCGCGGCATGGGCCCGGTACGCATCGGCAATGACGCCTATCGCCAGGTGCAGCACGACGTCTACGGCAGCGTGATTCTGGCGATCACCCAGATCTTTTTCGACGAGCGTCTGTCGCATCTCAAGGACGAGGCCCTGTTCCGGCATCTCGAGCCCCTGGGCGAAAAAGCGCTGGCCCACTACCGCTACGCCGGATGCCGGCATCTGGGAGTATCGCGGGCGCGAGCGCATTCATACGCATTCGGTATTGCTGTGCTGGGTCGCCTGCGACCGGCTGGCCCGCATCGCCCGTCATCTCGATCTGAACGAGGATGCCGAGCGCTGGCAGAAAGGCGCGAACGAGATCCATGCCGCGATCTGCGACAACGCCTGGAGCGAAACGCGCAACAGCTTCGTCGAATCGTTCGGCGGCGAGGATATCGATGCAGCCCTGCTGCTGATGAACGAGCTGTCGTTCCTGCCGGCCGACGATCCGCGCTTCATCGGCACCGTAGAAGCCGTGGGCGAAACGCTGAAACGCGGCGACTATCTGTTCCGTTATGCCGCGGCGGACGATTTCGGCGCGCCCGAAAACGCCTTCAATATCTGCACGTTCTGGTATATCGAGGCGCTGTCGGCGATCGGCCGAACGGACGAGGCCCAGCACCTGTTCGACAACATGCTCGAGCATCGCAGCGATCTCGGCATGCTGTCGGAGGACATCGATCCGAAAACCGGCGAACTCTGGGGCAACTATCCGCAGACCTACAGCATGGTCGGCATCATCAACGCCGCCCTGCATCTGTCGCGGCGCTGGGAGGAAGTGCTCTGAGCGGCCCGGGCCGGGCGCCCATCAACGCTCGGCCCCCGCGCCTCGGCGGCGTCAGCGGTTGCGCACCAGCACCAGCTTGCCGAGGTGGCTGCCGGATTCCATCGCTGCATGGGCCTCGTTCGCCTGCGTGAAATCGAACGTCTGATCCACCAGCGGACGCAGCCGGCCGGCTTCGAACAGCGGACGCAACCGGTCGTCGAAAATACGGGCCATGGCGATGCGCCGCTCCACCGGCAGGCTGCGCATGGTCATCGCCACCAGCGACAGCCGACGCATGAGCAGCGTGCCCATGTTCAACTCGGTTTTGGCACCGCCCATGATGCCGATCTGAACCTGCCGCCCCTCGTCGCGCAATGCGGCCAGATTGTCTTCGAGTACCGAGGCACCGACGAAATCGAGTACCACATGCGCCCCGCCGGCCTGGTTCTGCACCCGTTCGGCCACGCCGTTCTCACCGTCCACCGCGCCGAGGTCGAAGGCCGGACCGAGACCAAGCGACTTGAATCGCGCGGAAAGCTCATCGAGCCGTGCCTGAGCCCGGCTGGTGGCGATCGAGCGACTGCCCAGCGCGGCGATCAGCTGCAATGCCGCAACGCCGACGCCCGACGTCGCGCCACGCACCAGCGCCCACTGGCCGGGCGCGAGCCCACCTTCGAGGAACAACCCGCGATAAGCGGTCAGGAACGCCTCGGGTACGGCCCCGGCATAGGCATAATCGTAGTGCGCGGGCGGCGTCATGGTTTCGCGTTCATGCACCACGATCTGCTCGGCGTAAGCGCCGCCGCCAATCAACCCCATCACGGGATCGCCGACCTTGCGCGCGTTCACGCGTTTGCCCACCGCGGCGACTTCGCCCGCGTATTCCAAACCCGGGCGAAGCGGATCAAACCCCCTGGGCGGCGGGTAGGCGCCCTGACGCTGCATGATATCGGCTCGATTGATACCGATGGCCCGGACATCGACCAGCACCTCGTCCGGCCCGGGCTTGGGCGCCTTGATATCCTCCAGCACCAGCTTCCGCGAATCGTCCTTGTCGTCGATCAGCCATGCGCGCATAGCGATATTGCCTCGATGAATCAGTGAACGGGGCCCACTCTACGACAACTTGGGTGCGATGCCGCGGAGCCGGACGAGCACGATACACATCGCGCGCCGCCCGGTGAACGCTTTGTGGTAGGCCACCACGCCGAGATCGGCCGAAACGGGACGTGTGCCACGCTCATGCCGATCCGCCCAGTCAGCGCCAGCCCCATGCCGAATGTTTGTCGAACATGATCTTGGCGGCGATCGGTCACCGCCGGTACGCGCCGCGTCAATCAACCGGGCGATGCCCGCGCCGCGAGCGTGGATATTCCAGCGGGGTAATGTCGAATCGAGCGGCGAACAGACGACCACAGATGAACCTGCGACGCAGGTCAACCGACGCTGTGCGCCAGCCGGCGGACGTACCCGGGCACGTCCGCAGCTCGACTGCGGCGCTGGCTCACCTACAAGACGGCGCGCAAGCTCTTTTTTCGCCAAGCCTAACGCGGGCTGAACGTTGGCAGCGGAGCAGCTCTCCTACCTTCCGACGATTGCGTTAAACTGCCGGTCGAAATTCTCTTAGAAGAAACCCGCTACGGGAGCATCACATGTATAAGACCATCAGCCTGATCAGCGCCCTGGTTCTGGCCGTATCCATGATCGGGGGCTGTGCCAACTGGAAGAATTCCGATACCGGCACGTTGCTCGGCGGCGCGGCCGGCGGTGCACTCGGTTCCCAGATCGGCAGCGGCACGGGCACCACCATTGCCACCGTGGTGGGTACGCTCGCCGGCGCCGCGCTCGGCAACAAGGTCGGCCAGCACTTCGACCAGAAGGATCGCCAGCATTTCGGCACCGCGCTGGAATCGAACCAGACCGGCAAGACCTCGAGCTGGAGTGATCCGAACAGCAATAATAACTACTCCGTGACGCCGACGCGCACCTATCAGCAGGGCAACCAGCCGTGCCGCGACTTCACCATGAACGCGACCGTCGACGGTCAGCCGAAGAAGGTGACGGGTACGGCCTGCCGTCAGCCGAACGGCACCTGGAAGGTCGTGAACTCGTAAGATCGAGGCTCACCGCCGGAGGATCCGAAAGCCGGGCCGCGTGCCCGGCTTTTTTGTGCCTGTTATTCGAGATCGATTCATGTCTGAACAACCCAAACGCCCGACCCGTGACGCCTACGCATGGTTCTGCGAGATGCCGACCCGCTGGATGGATAACGACGTGTATGGCCACGTCAACAACGTGACGTATTACTCGTATTTCGATACCGCCGCCAATCGCTATCTCATTGAAGCCGGCGGCCTGGATATCCATGCCGATCACGTGGTCGGCTTCGTCGTATCGTCGAACTGCCGCTATCACGAGCCGATCGCTTTTCCCGATACGCTCGAGGTGGGGCTGCGCGTCGACCGGCTCGGCAACCGCTCGGTGACTTACGGGCTGGCCATCTTCCGCGCCGGCGCCGAAACCGCCAGCGCCGACGGCGAGTTCGTGCATGTATTCGTCGATCGGGCCAGTGGTCGTTCGACCGCCGTGCCCGATAAGCTCGCGCGTGCGCTCGGCGAACTCTGTCGCTGACACAGCAGTTAAAGACGCAATCGAGGTGCGAACGCGAGCTCCAACGGGCCGGTCGATGGCAATTCATCCCGTATGGGGTGATGTAATTCGGGGCCGAACTGAGTTTTGCATGCCGATTCGAACCGCGAGACGGGCGAAGTTTGGTATCGCGCCGATTCGAGGTGTCGCGTCAAGCAGATCGATCCGTTGGATTGCCCAGAGGGCGTCGTCGGAACTCGGCGTGTTAAATCGAACCACGAGGTCGGGCAATGCTTGGTTTCGCACTGATATGCGAAACAAAACTCTCCCCGCCCCGTGGCTCAAACCAACACGCCAACCCAGGCAACGCCCGGAAAAATCCCAAACGGCCAACGAGACCAGGCCCTCCAGCCACCGCCGTAGCAATGTCGTAAACACGCCATCGGCGCCACTTGGCCGAATTCGCCCGATCAATATAAAAACCGGACAGGTTGCCCTGCCCGGCTCTTCTATTCAGCAACGTCCGGACGACGCTTCAGTCACCGATCGGCGGAATGATCCGCTCGGCCGCCAGCCGATCGAACAGATCGAGGAAGGACGCCCGCGTCTCGCGGTGATCATAGAAACCGAAATCCCGGCACTTGTTCACGTCGTTGACGCATTCCTGAGTGCGCCCGAGATCGCCGTCGGTATGCCACCAGGAAGCCAGCTTCGTCACATCCGATTCGACCAGACCATGCCGCTCGGCGATCTCGCGCCAGGTGTCTTCGATGCCGGCCATCTGCTCTTCCAGCGGCTGCGGCGTTTCCGGGCAGTCTGCCACCTCGAGGCCGAAGTATTCGCCGATCTCGGTCCACATCCGACGCCAGCGGAATGTGTCGCCGTTGACGGTGTTGAACGCCTGGTTTGCCGCCCCGGGCGCGAGCGCGGCCCATTCCATCTGGCGCGCCAGCAGCAGGGCATCCGTCATGTCGGTGAGGAAATTCCACTGCTCGGTGGAGCCCGGGAACGTGAAGGCCTGGCCGGTCTCGCGACAGATCGAGGCATAGACCGCCAGCGTGGTGCCCATGTTCATGATGTTGCCGCGGCGCATAGCCGACGACCGTATGCGGGCGGTGCACGTTCCAGGCGATGTCGTAGCGCTCGGCCACGTCGCGCATGATGTCTTCGAGCGTGTAGTAGAAGTTCGGGCCCGGCACGCGCTCGGCCGACTCACGAAAAGGCGTTTCCACCTTGCCGCTGCCGTAAGCCTCGAAGGAGCCGAGATACTGCTTGGTCCCGGTAACCAGCGAAACATGCGTCAGGCGCGCGGGATCGAGCGCAGCGAACAGGTTGTTCATCATCGCGCCGTTGGCCTTCACGTTCTCGTCTTCCGAGTCGCGCTGCGTCCAGGTGCAATAGAACACATGCGTGATCGGCAGGCCGTTCAGAGCCTCGGCCGTGGCCTGCTCGTCCAGCAGATCGGCCGATACCGGCACCACGCCCGGCGTTTCGGACGGGCGGCGCGACAGGCCATAGACAGTCCAGCCGCTGGCCACCAGATACTGGGCGAGGTTGCCGCCGGTGATGCCGGTGGCGCCGACGACGAGTGCATTTCCCTTGCGCATGATTTGATGTTCCGGCGGCCATGCCGCCATGTTCGAAATGACCCGCTGCATTGTCGCGCCGACCAATGCTTGCAACAAGCGCGCACATCGCAAATATTTATTGCATGAAAGACAACCTCGATCTCAATGCACTGCGGACCTTCCGGCGGGTCGTCGACGCCGGCGGCTTCACGGCGGCGGCCCATCGCAGCCATCGCGCCGTGTCGTCGGTCTCACGCCAGATTGCTGCGCTGGAACGCAGCTCGGCCAGACGCTGTTCTATCGCCATACGCGCGCCGTCGAATTGACCGAAGCCGGCGCGCGGTATGTCGAAGCCATCCGCCCGTTGCTGGACCAGCTCGAACCGGCCACCGAGACGATATTCGAAGCCAGCGACGAACCGTCCGGCACGCTCACGATCAATGCGCCGGTGGCATTTGGCGAACGACAGGTCGTGCCGCTGGTCTATGGTTTCTACTCGCCAGTACCCGAAAATCAAGATCGAACTGCGCCTGACCGATCGCTTTGTCGACCCGGTGCGCTCGGGCAGCGACATCACCTTCCGTGTCGGCCGGCTGGAGGATTCCAGCCTGGTCGCGCGCCGACTCGGGCCGATGCATTACGTGCTCGCCGCCGCCCCTGCCTACCTCGCCGACGTGGCGAACCGGACCCAGCCCGAGAGCTGCTCCAGCACGACTGTCTGCGCTATCAGGGCGATTATGGCCGCCAGCGCTGGTTCTGGCGTGATCGGACCGATACTCGACTTCGAACGGCTGGATATCGATGGCTCGCTCTACAGCGACGACGCCACCAGCCTGCGCGGCTGCCGCCCTGCTCGGCCAGGGCGTCGTGCTGTTTCCCACCTGGCTGATCGATCGCGAACTCGCCAGCGGCGAACTGCGCCCGATCCTCAGCCACTGGCAATGGGAAGTCGCGCCGGAGAATCGCGCCATCCACCTGCTGTATAGCGCCGCACGACTTCGCCCGCCGAAGATCCAGGCCTTCGTCGACCACGTGCTGGATACGGTGGGCGATCCCGCCGGCTGGGATCGCTGGCCGGTCACAAAAGATTAGCGCGTCGTCGTCATGACGAGCACGCCCTAAGCCGTACGAACCCCAACGGCCGCTAGGCTGGCGCGACGAGCTGCGCGACCCAGAACAACGATAACCGTGTCCCGATCCAGCCCGACTGAAAACAGGCGACCCTACGCCGCCCACGATTACCATGCGACGGTCGTCAATCCCGACGACGGCATCGAGATCGCGATCACCGTCATGCAGCCGGCCCTGCCGCAGGCGAAAATGCGCCGCTGATCCTGCATGGGCATGGCTTTGGCGGTACGCGGCTGACGGTCGCGAACAGACGTCGGTATACGAATCGCTTTCCGGCGGGCCGCTGCCTTCCAGCGAAGCCGCGCGCCGTGCCGCGAATGCCGGCTATTTCGTGATCAGCTTCGACCAGCGCGGCTTCGGCGAATCCGGCGGCCATGTCCATATCATGGACCCGGAAATCGAGGGCGGCGATATCTCGGCGATCCTCGACTGGGCCGAACGCGAGATGGCCTACGGCGATCGGCTGGCACGGCGTGACGGCCGACTGGTGGCTGGCGCACTGGGGCTATCCTATGGCGGCGGCTTCCAGATGATCGGTGCGGCGGTCGATGATCCGTTCAGCGGCGATCGTGCCCACCGCCACCTGGCACGACTTGCGCTACAGCCTGGCACCGGACAACGTCGTCAAGACCGCCTGGGGCGCGGTCTGGTCGCACTCGGCCTGCCCACATCGGGCATGGATCTCGATCCGATCATGTACCACGCCCTGCTCCAGGGCCTGGCTTCGCCGCTTGACCGGGCGCGGCGTATCGGACCGTGTTGCCCAGCGGCTTTACGACCACAGCCCGGCCTCGTTCTTCGATGCCGACGCCGCGCACGAGGCGGAAACGCGTCGACCCGCGTCCCGAGCGTAAGCCGCCGCAGGTCGACGCCCTGATTCTTCAGGGCGTGGGCGATACGCTGTTCAATCTCAACGAAGGCGTGGCCAGCGCCAATGCGCTGCGGGCGGCCGGCAACGAGGTGCATCTGGTGGCGATGCGCCACGGCCACAGCCTGCCGTTTCTCGAGGATATCGACCGCATCGCCTATCAGACCGATGCCCATCTGGACTGGGGCGATCAGCGCGTCGAGACCGCGGCCCTCGAACTCGCCTAGCTGGACTGGAAGCTCAAGGGCGAAGCGCCGGCCACCGTTTCCCCCAGACCCTGGTGATGCTCGACGACGATACCCAGCTCGCCATCGACGAACTGCCCGTCGCGCGCGAGCGCCGCCTCGACTTCGAGGGCCAGGCCGCGACCGGCGGTCTGGATCTGCTCAAGGGCGTTTTCCGCGAGAACACCCTCGGCGGGCTCTGGCATCTGGTCGCCGAGACATCCAGCAAGGCCACCGATCTGGTCAAGCGCTGGCTGGACAGCGATCCCGACGGGCGCGCAGACCACGACACGGCCCTGCTCGCCAAACTGGTCAACGCCCTGCCCGCCGACCGGGTCGACGAACTGGCCAGCGGCGGCGTGTTCCTGCCGGTCCAGACGATCGCCGACGATAACCAGGCGCTGATCGGCCTTCCGACCGTGGAGATCGACGTGAAAGGCGGCGGCCCGTCGCCGGTGGCGTTCGTCGGCATCGGCATCCAGCGACCCGGCGTATCGAGCACCCTGCTGGTCAACAAACAGCTACGTCCGATCCGCGGCGCCGGCCGGCGCACGCTCGAACTCAACGGCATCGCCACGCGTGTCTACGAAGGCGATACCGTCGGGCTGCTGGTCTATGGCTACCACCCGCAATATCTGGCCAGCTTTTCGGCGCTCCCGGGGCATATCGATGTCGAAGGCCGGCTCGGCCTGCCGCTCGTCGCGCTCCCCGGCAGCGCGTGACGCGCCTGTTAAGCTGATCGCGTATTTACCGACAGGACACACCATGGCGGCCCTTTCAGCTTTCGGCATCGCCCTGCTGACCGCGATTGTCTTGCTCACGATGGTGTGGGTGATCCAGCTTTTCACCCGCAATGCAGGCCTGGTGGACGTCGTCTGGTCGGCGGCGCTCGGCGTGATCGCGCTGGAATATGCGCTGGCTCGGCGATGCGCCGGTCGCCGCCCGCCTGCTGATGGCCGTACTCGCGATCACCTGGTCGTTCCGGCTGGCCGGGTATCTCGCAGTGCGCATGAAAGGCCAGCCCGAGGATTCGCGCTATGCCGCGGCGCGCGACTCCTGGGGCGCGAAGGCCGATCTCTACATGCTCGGCTTTTTCATACTGCAGGCGGTGATCGCCGGGGTGCTGTCGATCCCCTTGCTCGTCATCGCCTATATGGACGATGGCCCCTCGCTTGTCACCGGCGCGCTGGCCGTCATCATCTGGTTCGTATCGGTAGTCGGCGAAGGCACGGCCGATGCCCAGCTCAAGGCCTTCAAGGCCAGGCCCGAGAACCGGGGCAAGGTCTGTCGCGAGGGGCTGTGGTATTACTCGCGCCACCCCAATTATTTCTTCGAATCACTGCACTGGGTGACCTACGTGGTGCTGGCGATCGGCGCCGGCTGGTGGTGGGCCACGCTGCTCGGCCCCATCCTGATGGCGGTGCTGCTGCTCAAGATCTCGGGCATCCCGACGGTCGAGGGCAAGGATGCATCCAAAAAGCGCGAAGGCCACGATGAGTATGTACGCACGACCAACGCGTTCATCCCCTGGCCGCCGAGGAAATAAAACCACACGCCAAGCCACAAGGAGCCGAGCGATTGGATAGTCTGCCCATCGAAGCCTGCGAACGTGGGCTCGTCCCGGATTTCATCGCGCGCGCCGGCATGCGCCGTCTGATCGGCCAGCGCCTGTCGACGCCACAAGCCAGGAACGCGGACAAGCGCCACGAAGCCATGCGTGCGTTCCTCGAACGCGCCAACTCCGGGCCGATCGCCCAGCACACCGCCGATGCCAACGCCCAGCACTACGAACTGCCGCCGGCGTTCTTCGAGCAGGTGCTCGGCGCGCATCTGAAATACAGTGGCTGTCTGTTCGAATCCGGCATCGACGATCTGGATACCGCTGAGCACGCCATGCTGGCGCTGACCGCCGACCGGGCCCGGGTGCGCGATGGGCACCGTATTCTCGATCTCGGCTGCGGCTGGGGCTCGTTCTCGCTGTGGGCGGCGCGTCGGTTTCCTCATGCCAGCGTGCGCGCGGTTTCCAACTCGAACACCCAGCGTGAATGGATCGCGGCGCGCGCGGCCGAGCGCGGGCTCGATAATCTCACGATCGAGACTTGCGACATCAATCGTTTCGACCCCGGCGAACAGGTGTTCGACCGCATCGTATCGATCGAGATGTTCGAGCACATGCGCAACTACCGGGAGCTGTTCGCGCGCTGTGCGCGCTGGCTGGACGACCATGGCCGGCTGTTCGTGCATGTATTCGCGCACAAGCATCTGGCCTATCGCTTCACCGACGATTCGGCCGGCGACTGGATGGCGCGTTATTTCTTCACCGGCGGCGTGATGCCCAGCGAGAACCTGTTCGCGCATTTCCAGCAGGATCTGCTGCTGCGCGACAGCTGGTGGCTATCGGGTGCGCACTATCGCGATACTTCCAATGCCTGGCTTGCGCGCATGGATGCCAACCGCGACGCGGTGATGGCCGTGATGCGCGAGACGTATGGCGAAGCCGATGCCGAACGCTGGTTCAACCGCTGGCGCATGTTCTTCATGGCCGTGGCCGAACTGTTCGGCTACCGCGGCGGCAACGAATGGGGCGTCGGCCATTATCTGTTCACGCCGCGTCGGGCGCTGGACAACATACGTACTTGAGGCACGACGCGCCGATAAGAAGAAGGAGTTCACCATGCGCCGATCGCTTTGTCTGACGTCAGCCGCGGTACTGGCCGCCACCCTGGTCTGGACCGCGGCGGCACCGGCGCTGGCGCAGTCCGACACGAGCAAGGTCAACGACAACGGCCTGACCTGCTTCAACGGCTATGCCTACACCCTCAAGGGCGGCGACTATCGCTACACCGAGCACCATGAGGTCAAGCGGGTTCACGGCCGCATCACGACCTGGAACGTGACCTATGTGGGCAGGCATGGCCAGGTGATTGCGAACAAGCACATGGATTTCTCCGACAACTCGACTATTCCGGTCTACCGGCTGACGATGCCGAAATCCGGCTACGAGGAAGGCATTCGGCATGACAGAACGGCCGCTGGACGATGTTCAAACGCGAATCGGCCGACGCGAAGACGCAGACCAAATCATTCGCCATCGACGACCCGATGGCCGCCGATTCCGGGTTCAATCAGCTGGTTCAGCAGCATTTCGACGCATTGACCAGCGGCCAGAAGGTCACCTTCAAGTTCGTGGCCGCCGGGCGCCAGTCGGTGATCGATCTCAAAGCCTACAAGACCGGCGATACGACGTTCGAGGGCAGGCCGGCGGTGAACTTCAAGGCCGAGCTGGACATCTTCCTGATCAACAATTTCGTGCCTTCGCTCAAGCTCACCTACGACCCGAAGACCGAGCGCCTGCTGGAGTATCGCGGCATCGGCAACATGCACAACGACCGGGGTAAGGTCTATCCGGTGCGGGTGAGTTATTACACTCAGATGCCGGCTGTCGCGAAATCGCATGGAGCCCCCGCGGCCGGATGCGGATCCACTTCCACCAGCGCCTGAACAACACGGGCCGCAGGCACGAAAAAGGCCGCCCGATGAAACCCGGGCGGCCTTTTTCGTGATCGAGACGCGCGGCCTGCCTCAGCCGTAGCGGGCGAACTCCGGCTGGCGTTCCAGCCACGGCTGCATGCGGGCGAACGCTTCCTCGATCTTCTCCATCGATGTCGAGTACGAGATGCGCAGCAGGTTCGAAGAGCCCTCGCCGAACGCATCGCCCGGAATCACGCAGACGCCGGTTTCCTCCAGCATGCGCATGGCGAGCTTGCCGGCATCCACGCCGGCCGGCAGCGACGGCGCGATATAGAACGCGCCCTGCGGCCAGTAGCCGGTCAGCCCCGGCGTGTCGCTCACCAGATCGACCACGCGATCGCGGCGGCGCGCATATTCGGTCACCATTTCCGTGATACAGCTCTGGTCGCCGTAGAGCGCGGCCACGCCCGCCCACTGCGCCGGCGTGCTCGCCACCGTGGTAGTGAACATGTGATAGCGCCGCAGCGTACGGATGGTGTTCTGGTCGGCCACGATCCAGCCCACGCGCAGCCCGGGCATGGCATAGGTCTTGGAAAAGCTCGAGACCACGGCCACGCCGTCGAGGTCGGTGGCGCAGGACAGCACGCTCGGGTAGTCGATATCGTCGAGGATGAGGTTGTCGTACACCTCGTCCGAGAGAATCTCCACGCCGCGATAAGCCGCTTCCTGGCACAGCCACTCGATCGTTTCGCGCGGATACACCGTGCCGGTCGGATTCGAGGGCGAATTCAGGATGATGGCGTGCGTGTTCGGCCCGATCATGTTGATGATCCGCTCGGGATCGATCTGGTGACCTTCGCTCGCCTTGGTCGGCACAGTGCGCACTTGGCCGCCGTTCATGCGGATCAGCGGCGCATACAGCAGGAACGTCGGATCGGCGATGATGAACTCGCGCCCGGGCGCGGCCATGGCCGTGATCATCAGATAGATGCCTTCGGTGGCACCGGTGGTGATCAGGAAGTTGTCTTCGTCGAGTGTGCTCCGGTACTTGGCGTTGTAGTACTCCTTCAACGCGGTGAGCAGCTCCGGCAGGCCCGCATCCATGGTGTAGCCGGTCTGGCCGTTCTGCAGCGCATGGATGTGCGCATCGATGATGTGCTTGGGCGTCGGGAAGTCCGGCTGGCCGATCGACAGATGCACGACGTCGTCCAGCTCGGCGGCCCGGTTGACCATGCGGCGGATGCCCGAAATCGGGATCGCATGCATGGCTGGATTCCAGACCATCCGATCACGGACATAACGCTTGTCAGGTTCCGGCGGCAGAACCTGCTCGCTGGATTCCAGATTCACAGCCATGACAACCTCTTGATGACGACTACTAGGGGAGATCCCCGGGGGATATCGGATCGAGCGTAGGCACCCCCACAGCCCCGGTCAAGCGGTGTTTTCGCCGCGCTCGACAAACCGTGTTGACGCCCGCTCTGAGCGCTGGGTACCGTGGCTCGACTATTCACCGAATCCGCGTCGTTCGCGGCGATTACAACATGGCAGATAACCGGGCCGAATCGAGCCGCGGCGCGCGTGATGCCGCCGCCCTGCGCATCACCGTATTGAGCGATGCGCCCGATGGCCCGCCCGGCATCGACCGGCTGCGCGAGCACGCCGATATCGCACTGGCCCACGACGAAGCCAGCCTGCGCACCGCCCTGCCCGGCAGCCGTATTCTGGTGGTCACCGACTTCCGCACCGAGGCGCTGGAAGCGGCCTGGGACGCGGCCGACAGCCTGGAATGGATCCACGCCACCAGCGCGGGCGTGGATCAGCTCATGTTCGATGCGCTGGTGGATTCCGATATTCCGGTCACCAACGCGCAGGGCATCTTCGATCGCAACATCGCCGAATACGTGCTGGCGCAGATCCTGATGTTCGCCAAGGACAGCGCGAACAACCTGCGCTACCAGCAACAGCACCGCTGGCAGCACCGCGATACCGAAACCATCGAGAAAAAACGCGTGCTCGTGGTCGGCGCCGGCTCCATCGGCCACAGCATCGGCCGCCTGTGCCGGGCCGCCGGGATGCAGGTCTCCGGCGTGGCGCGCCGGGCCAAGGAGCCCAACGAGGTGTTCGATGCGATTCATGCCCAGGACGATCTTGATGCCCTTCTGCCCGATGCCGATTATGTCGTCGTCGCCGCGCCGCTGACCGAATCCACGGAAGGCCTGTTCGATGCACCGCGCTTTGCCGCGATGGCCAACCATGCGCGCTTCATCAACATCGGCCGCGGCGCGATCGTGGTCACCGAAGACCTGGTCGCCGCTCTGCCTGGCCGACGAAATCGCCGGGGCCGCACTCGACGTGTTCGAGACCGAGCCGCTGCCCGCCGACCACCCGCTGTGGGATATGGACAACGTGCTCATCTCCGCGCATATGGCCGGCGATTTCATCGGCTGGCGCGAAGCGCTGATGGATCAGTTTCTCGAGAATCTCGCGCGCTGGCGTGCGGATGAGTCGTTGTTCAACCAGGTGAGCAAGCGCCACGGTTACGCGCCGGGACGCGGCTGAACGCCGGCGATAGATCGCCAACGATTGAAAACGGGCCGTGCGTCCCCGATCTTTGATGCACGAAAGAACGCGGCGGGCTGATCGCCGACCCGTCAGACCAAGCAAAGGACCGCATATGATCGAATCGTATCTGCTCAAACATGTCGCGGGTTACATCGACGGCCAGTGGGTCGAAGCCGACTCCGGGCAAACCGCCGAAGTACTCAACCCGGCCAACGGCAAGCGCCTCGCCGATGTGCCCTACATGGCCGCCGAGGAAACCAAGCGCGCCATCGCCGCGGCCAAGGCCGCGCTGCCCAACGTGCCGGACGTGGCCACGCGCCGCGAATGGCTCGAGGACATGCGCGATGCCCTGCTCGCCGAAAAGGAAGAGATCGGCCGCATCCTGTGCCTGGAGCACGGCAAGCCGTGGAAGGAAGCGCAAGGCGAAGTGGAATACGCCGCCAGCTTCTTCGACTACCACGCCGGCATGATGGAAGAGGCCCTGGCGCCGGAAGTCCTGCCGCAGAAGGCCAAGAACTGCACCTGGACGGTACACAAGCGCTCGATCGGGGTGGCCGGGCTGATCACGCCCTGGAACTTCCCCATCGGCATGATCGCCAAGAAGATCGCCCCGGCGATCGCGGCGGGCTGCCCGACGGTGACCAAGCCGGCCACCGAAACCCCGCTGACCATGATCGCCATGTTCCAGCTCATGCACGAGCGTCTCGACCTGCCCAAGGGCATGGTCAATCTCGTGATGGGCAGCTCCAAGGACATCGGCGGCGAGCTGATGAGCTCGCCCGATGTGCCCATGATCTCGTTCACCGGTTCCACCGGTGTCGGCCAGCTGCTGATCGAACAGTCCAAGGACTGGGTCAAGAAGCTGGGGCTGGAACTCGGCGGCAACGCCCCGTTCATCGTGCTGGACGATGCCGATCTGGAATCGGCGGCCGATAACCTCATCGCCAACAAGTTCCGCGGCGGCGGCCAGACCTGTGTCTGCGCCAACCGGATCTACGTGCAGTCGTCGGTCTACGACGAGTTCTCCAAGATGGTCATCGACCGCGTCAAGGCGCTCAAGGTCGGCGACGGCATGGACGAAGACGTGGATGTCGGCCCGCTGATCAACGCAGCCGGCTTCGACAAGGTGAAGGACCACGTCCAGGACGCGCTGTCCAAGGGCGCCAAGCTGGAAGTGGGCAAGAACCCGGACGAACTGGACTCCGACAAGAGCCTGTTCTACTCGCCGACGGTGATCACCGACGTCACGCACGACATGAAGTGCTGCACCGACGAAACCTTCGGCCCGCTGGTTCCGCTGATCAAGTTCGAGACCGACGAAGAAGCGCTCAAGCTCGGCAACCAGACCGAGTTCGGCCTGGCCTCGTACGTGTTCGGCAAGGACGAAAAGCGCGCCCACAAGATCATCGCCAACCTGCACTTCGGCCACTGCGGCTTCAACACCGGCACCGGCCCGGCGGCGCATGCGCCGTTCGGCGGCATGCTGCAGTCGGGCGTTGGCCGTGAAGGCGGGCATGATGGCCTGATGGAGTACGTGGAGCTGCAGACGGTGCCGAGCGCCGACTGATCGGCTTCGACGCTTTACGCGTTCGAGCGTATTGAGAGGCGGCCTTCGGGCCGCCTTTTTTTGTGTTTGTTGTTCGGGGTTGTCGTGGTTTGGTTGTCAACACTGTTCGGCAAAATGTACGGTGGCCAGCTGGCAGCTTGCCATCGTCGAGGCGAAACGCTACCTCAATGTTTCGAATGCGTCTGGCTTGGGGTTTCGCACTGATGTGCGACTCCCTTTCGTTTGCTTGTCCAAACGAAAGGAAGCAAAGGAAAGGACACCCTCCTTGCGCCGATGCTTCGCATCGGTGCCCTGCGCGGCTCCGGCCGCAAGAGGGACAGCCGCGAAACTCGCCCGCTACGCGGCACTCAACACACGGCTGTCTTTTTCCTCTTGCAGCCTCCACTGCTCGGCGCTGCGCTCAAGGGAACCCGAATACAGACACGGCAGCCAAAAACCGTGGGAGTTGGCCGCCTGTATTGCCTCCCGTCTGAGGCGACGGAGACGCGCAGCGGCGACGGGTGTCCGGCGCACTGCGCCGGTGCGGCAAATGTCTGAGGACGGCCAACGCCGAGTTTTGCCGCATCCCGTCGACGCGAGCATCGCAGGGCACCGGCGCAGCCGGCGCGATGCGGGTGCTCTTTTCTTGGTTCCTTTTTTGAGCAAGCAAAGAAGGGACTCGCACTCAGTGCGAAACCAAACTCCCCTCCCTGTGGCCCGAAACAAAAACCGCCCTACCGGACCGCCCCACCAATAACCAACCAACACAACGCACACCAACAGCGCGAACCCCAATCCCAAGCCCGGCATCAAGACAACATCCCAACCGCGAAACGCCCACGCCTCAGCGTTTAGCCACGCAATCAAACCGCGGGCCAACCACCCCATTGCAGCCCCAAACACCCAAAGCGTATGTTGCCGACAGACGCTTCATTCAGCGGCCACGCCAGCACGGCCGCCCATCCACCTCGGCACGGGAAAAGCCCAGTGAAAGCCTACTTCGACGAAACCCAGAACCAGCACCACCCCAAGAGCTATCTCACCCGCGGCGCCATGCGCTCGCCGCAGGAAGTGCCGGCGCGTATTCCGCCCCTGCTGGCCGCGCTGAAAGGCCTGGGCGTCGAGCTCGATACGCCGCGCGACCACGGCATGAACCCCATTTCGGCCGTGCACGACATGGGCTACCTGCGCTATCTGGAATCCGCCCACCGCCGCTGGCCGGAAGACTGGGGCGAGGAAGTGATGTCGAACATCTACGTCCGCGAAGGCAACCCGATGAAGGGCATCCTCGCCGAAACCGCCTTCTATATCGCCGACGGCAGCTCGCCGATCGGGCCGAATACCTGGAAAGCCGCCTACACCAGCGCCCAGTGTGCCCTCTCCGCCGCCGACGACATCGCGGCCGGCCAGAAAGCCGCCTACGCCGTCTGCCGCCCGCCGGGCCACCACGCCCGCCCGGACGCCGCCGGCGGCTTCTGCTTCCTCAACAACGCCGCCATCGCCGCCGACTACCTGCGCCAGACCTACGACAAGGTCGCCGTGCTCGATCCCGACATGCACCACGGCCAGGGCATACAGGAAATCTTCTGGGACCGCGACGACGTGCTCTACGTCTCCATCCACGGCGACCCCACCAACTTCTACCCCGTCGTCAGCGGCTATGAAGACGAACGCGGCGCCGGCCGCGGCTATGGCTTCAACCTCAACCTGCCCATGCCGCACGGCTCGAGCTGAGAGCTTCTTCTTCGAGAAATTCGACGAAGCGCTGACCGCCATCCGCCTGTTCGAGGCCGACGTCATCGTCGTGGCGCTCGGCTTCGATACCTACTACGAAGACCCGCAGGCCAAAGTGTCCGTCACCTCCGAAGGCTTCCAGAAGATGGGCAAGCTACTGGCCCAAACCGGCAAGCCGATCTGCGTGATTCAGGAAGGCGGGTACGACGTGGATCATCTTGAGATCAATGCGACGCATTTTTTTAATGGGTTGTTGAGCGGCTGATCTACCAGTGAGCGCGCGAGTCAGTAATTCTCCGGCGTATCCGGTCGATAATCGGCTCGCGCGGCTTGCACTTTAAGGTTGAGACCGAGCAAGCTTACCGGCGGTTTATGTGGGTAATTCGCGTTTTCTGTTCGCGTGTTATGTCTACAAAATATCGTCGAATTGGCGTTGGACTGCACGGCGGACGTCATGACGAAGGCCGAGTTCGAGACAACTATTCGGGAATTGACAGCGCCCCTGAATGGTCAGTTCCCCCGCCCGTGGATGACCGAACTCTCAAACCCGCTTAAGGCTGATGTCTTCGTCGTCGGAAAGAGCCAACACAAGGGCTACCCGGCCGAGATGCGAGGCGGACATCAGCGCCATCTCGATGCGCTCTTCAACCGGAACGGAGAGACCTGCCGTGGTTTGTACGAGGAGATAACAGGAGGTTCGCCGTCACCTACTCGACGCAACACGGATCGTTTCGTAGAGACGCTACGTGGTTCGGGCGCTACGCGGGTGCTCGAAACCAATGTGATCTGCTACAGCTCGCCGATGAGTTCCGACCTCCGACTGCCAGTTCACGACGGCGGGGCTACGCGCGGTGCAGAGATTTTTGCATTCCTGCTTGAGAGCATCTCACCTCGCTGCCTGATCGTTCACGGAGCTGGATCGGCCAAGGAGCTATCGCGCGTCTTGGGCGCATCGCTCGCGACAGAGCCCTCCCGAGGTAATGGACCGAGCTTCACCGACGCCCCGCGACAGCGCGTCTGCACCATTCCGAGCCTGGCGCCGCCGACTTACAACAAGTGGGCTCGCTGGGCCGATGAGCATCTTGCGTTGGTAGCCGAAAGTGTTGGTCGGTATGTGGCTGGCTGAAGTGCAGTCCAACAAGCGCTTCGTTCGGACGGCGCTGCGCGCCGCCGAACGAGCTTGGCGTTAGCTGCCCGATCAGATGCGAGCCGAGAGCGACAGCTGCATCAAACGCGGGGCGTGCGGAAAAACTGCGGTACGGGTGTGCCGGCCTCCGCCTGATTGAGAATCGCCAGTATCTGGCTGTCGGTATATCGGGATCTCTTCACGGGAACCTCCTCGGGTTAGATTACGAGAATTCCACTTTTGACCCGCTTGGATCGGTAATCCCCCCGCCCGGCAATCAGTTCCGCTGCCGCCACGGCGTCATTATCGTGTCCCCGGCAGGCCATTCGTTTCTCCTTTCGTCACTCACGTCCAGGCGAATTCCAACGAAAGGGTAGCGAACGGCCTGCCGCTGTTCCGGCTCAGGCCAATTTACAGACCAGGTGGTGTACGCCCGCACTCTGTGCCTGTTTAACTTTTGCCTATACACCACGATTGAGCAAAACTCTTGCTCTAGGATCTTCTTTAGTTATTTTTCTCTGGCGTGCGCACCGAAATCGCTACGGCTTCGGTGTACTCAGCGGAGATTTTGTCACCCTTCTTGAGACTGTCGAAGGCCTTCATGTCGGCCGGAACTTTAAGAGTTACGATGCCGCCGCGGGGCCCTTGTACGGTGAGCAGGCGTTTCTTGGTATCAACATCACGGACCTCGGCGACGATTGTCGAGGTCCGCATGGCTGTCATTCCCGGCTTGGCGCCGGCCGGGGCACGCTGGGCGGCGGAGGCATCCGAGGCCACGTCGTCATCACTCGTCTTTTTCAGCTGACTGGCGGCGGCACGTTCGTATTGAACCTCGACGATGTCACCCTTCTGGATCTGATCGAAGTTGCGTACCTCTTTGCCTGCGACAATTACAATCTCGTTGCCATCTTGCTTGCGCAGGGTGAGCTCACGCGTCTTCTTATTGATGTCCACGATCCTAGCCTGGGCATGTGCGTAATCGGAAACGACGATCGTGTCGCCATTATCGCTATCCGCGGCGACGGATAGCGCCGGAGCGACGATAAAGGCGGTGGCGGATAAAGCTATGGACAATGCGGCGAATTTTTTCATGACGAGTTCTCTTATTTACCGTGAGGTGAAAGAATGTCATCAAGCAGTGGCTTGATTTACCTGTCCGTGAGAGCCGGGCTAGCTCAACCGCTCTATTTCTCGAATTTTCGCAGTGACGAAATCGCCGGCACCTTCCTTACAAGGAGCTTTACGCTCTAGGCATGAATATAGGCAATGCGGGCGCTCGAAATAGTGGACCTTGGACCCACCTCTCTTGCCCCAAAGCCAATATCGACGGAGCGCCGCCGCGCATAGCTTCTGATTAGCGGCGCGTCGCGGATCAGTTCTTGCGTTTTACCGTCGGTTGGATGGACTCAACTACCCATTGGCAAAAGGCACAACACAAAGCACGGCCCTAATGTGTGGCGAACCGCCTCCATGATCTCGACGTCCAGAAACAAAGAAACCGGAAATTACCCGGCGTCTTGTCTACCTGGGAGTTACTGTCAAATCTGGTGTATGGAAAAGAAGCTAGGCGGCTTTCCTGCTGATTTGTCGCTCGTCTATTCCGTCGATGAATTGGACGCCATCAACGACGTCGGCGAGTTGCTTGAAGCCGCGTAATCGACGCCAGCGTTTCTGGGCGCTCATCGCCAGTTGGTGGACCAATGCCAAGCCGCTTTTGGCGCTCACGCAATGGCGTGTGGCCGCAGTTCGCAAGCGGATCGTGGCAAAGGTGGATTCGATCGGATTGCTGGTACGCAGGTGCTGCCAGTGCGCCGCCGGGAAGTCATAGAAAGCCAGCAGTTCGGATCGATCTTTTTGCAGGCACGCCGTGGCTTTCGGATATTTGTCGGCGTAGGTCGCAACAAACCGATCAAAGGCCTGCTCGGCGTGATGACGCGTATCGGCTTGCCAGATCTCGTGAAGATGGCCTTTGGCCTGCGGTTGTATCCGTTTGGGCAGCTTGTCGAGCACGTTCGCAGTCTTATGGACCCAGCATCGCTGAACCGCGGTCTTCGGATACACCTCGGCCAGCGCGCTCCAGAAGCCCATCGCGCCGTCACCGACAGCCAGCTTGGGCGCGACGGTCACCCCGCGATCACGCAGGCTCAGCAGCAGCGCTTTCCAGCTCTCGGTCGATTCCCGGAAGCCTTCTTCGATGGCCAGGAAGTGCTTGCGGCCGTGACGATCACAGCCGATGATCACCAGCACGCAACGCCGCTCGGCGGCGCGCACATTGACGTAAATGCCGTCGGCCCAGAGATACACTATTTCGTGACCGCGCCAGTCACGCTCTCGGAACGTGTCGTACTCGTGCTCCCAGCCAACTTTGAGCCGGCTGATCGTCGACGCCGACAGACCTTTGACCGACTCACCGAACAGCGCCTTGAGCGCTTCGTCGAAGTCGTTGGTCGATACGCCCTTGAGATACAGCCACGGCAGCACCGATTCCAGCCGGCGTGTTTTCTTCAAATACGGCGGCAGCAACGCCGAGGAAAAATGTCGGCCTCGTCCAGCCCGATCCCGCGTCTTGGGCAGCGCCACCGAGACCGGGCCAACGCCCGTGAGCACGTCGCGTTCGGGTTGGTACCCATTGCGGACCACTTCACGGCGCCCAGCGCCGTCTCGATCGGTGTTCGCCTGCAGAAACGCATCCAGCTCGGCTTGTACGGCCTGTTTGATGATGCGCTGTGCGCCGTCACGGACCAGATCGGACAAAGCGTCCGCAAAGGCTGGATCAGTAAAGGCAATCGTCGTATCGTCTCGCATGGTGGTGGCACCTGTTCTGTCGTCTGAAATCAGTGATTGGTCTTACTAATTTCAGCAGGTGGGTGCCGCCTCCTTCAATCGCTCATACACCAGAAATGAGCGTAGCTCTCTACCTGGAAGCCGCGGCTCAACGGCTGAACCCCTAGGAGGGTGTTTACATAATAGGACGGCCCCAATAGGCTGGCGGTTTGCTTGAACCAGATTGCCGGTATGGCTCAGACAGGCCACCCCAAGAAGATGGGGCCTGAACATTATCCGGTGCTTCGGGAGATCGTAACCGCCAAGCCGTTGTCTTCCATGACGGAGATCGGCGCGGCTTTCACGCGGCGGACCGGACTCCGGGTACACCGTAATACGCTGGCTGATGCACTGGCCAAAGCCGGGATCACGCGGACCCATCACCCCCGAACGCCCGCAGAAAAACAAGCCGAGGTCGAACCCGATTCGTCCGGCCGTTATGGCTATGGCCCGGCCCATCGCGCGTCGGACACAGCCGGCCGCTATGCGAGTTCGCTGACCGACGCCGAATGGGCGCTGGTGGCCGATATCTTCGAAGTCACGGGCCGAGGTAAGCCGCCGGCCTATCCCCGGCGCTTGCTTGTTGACGCCTGCTGCTACGTGGTGCGCACAGGCTGTGCCTGGCGCATGCTGCCGGCCGATTTCCCGACCTGGCAGAACGTCTATCGCACGTTCCGGCGCTGGATGGCCCAGGGCAAGTTCGAAGCCATGCACGACCGGCTCCGCGCGCAGTGGCGCGCTCGCCTGGGCCGGAACAACGCGCCCACGGCCTCGGCGATTGACGCCCAGTCCAACCGGGGCTCGCCGCAGGGCGGCGCGACCGGTTACGACGCCGGCAAGAAGGTCAAAGGCCGCAAGCGCTGGGTCGTGGAACGCACCCATGCCTGGATCGAGCGCGCCCGGCGGCTGGTCATGCATCACGACCGCCGCACAGACGTGGCCGAAACCTGGGTCTGGCTGGCACAAGCGCGAATGCTCGCCGCCCGATTAACTCGACGGGTTATGTAAACACCCTCTTAATGAGCCAACAAGACCGGCACCGGCATTTGCCGCATGATTTTTCGCGTCACGCCGCCAAGCGTCAGCTCGCGCAAGCGGGAATGGCCATAGGCTCCCATGCAAATAAGATCGGCACTCAGGTCGGCTGCTCTTGACAGGAGGATGTCGGCCACATCGCCGCCGTCGTGGGTCGTTTTCGTCACTTCCACATTGACGCCGTGGCGCGCCAAGTAAAGGGCGATGTCCGCTCCAGGCTCGTCGCCGAAGCCTCGGTAGTCACTGGTTTCCGGATTGATAGCCAGGATGACCACCTGCTCTGCGGTGGATAGCAAAGGCAGCGCTTCGCGCACCGCGCGTGTGGCTTCGCGAGAGCCATTCCAAGCCACCAACACCCGCTTTCCGAACGTTTCCAAGTGGCCGACACAAGGCACCACAATCACCGGCTGTGCCGATGCAATCGCCACTTTGGCCGGGAGGTCTGGATCGTCGTCCTGCAAATCCGTAGGGCGGTCAATCTCCGTTTGGGTCATAAAAACCACGTCCGCATAGCGTGCCTGCGAGTTGAGCGTTCTCAGAACCTCCCCCTCAGAGACTTGCCAATCCGAATTGGTCACACCATATGCACGACAGGCCTTTTCAAAAGCGGTCTTGGCCAAGTCAGCCCGCTTTTCGGCCGCACGGCGATGTTTGTCTATATTGGCCCTCAAATCAATTCCATAGGCGGTCGGGTAATAATAGTAAAGAGGCTTGCACACGAACGACCCGGATAAATGCGCCTCGAACTGCGCCGCAACCGACGCGGCTGTATTCAGGGTGCGCTCATTGTGTGTGCCGTGAGCAGCAACAACTATGCTTTTGTAGCTCATGCCAATCTTCCCCGATGTAATAGTTATGCCGTGCTTTCAATAAACCCGCAGGAAATACCGAAACCTAAGTTTTTTCGGATTCTTTATTTTAAGCCGGCCTGCTCGCCGCGCGATTGATCTGGGTCAATTTGAGCGCGTGGTCTCGGGGTCACATAGGCTCAGGGTTAGGTCTTGAGTTGCAACACTAAACGTTTGCTTACAACATGCCACTAGCGCTCTGTAATAAATGAGCCGACCGAAAAATCCAGTCACAACGCGGCATTGCCGTCGACGATCGCTCGCTACGCGACAAGGCGTAATGTGACTCGAACACGTCCAACCCGCACTCCCCCGGCGCCGCGCTTCGTCGCCAATAATCGCCCGCGCTTTCGAGATCTTCTCGGTTGTGAATATCTGCCGCTGCGGCAAACGCCGCGTTTCTTGATCGGCATATACTGATGAGTGGCGCGATCCCTATAGGGGCTGCCCCGAATCGGGCCGTAATGATTTACGCGAGAGGTGCTTCATGAGCGACGAACCGACATATCGAAGGCGGCTGTTTCTGCGGCGCGGTTCGATTGACGGTGACTGGCGAGCCCGCGGCCATGGGCTACTGCCACTGCGAATCCTGTCGGCAGTGGTCTGCCGGACCGGTGAATGCCTTCATCGCTATGGAACCCGGAGGCGGTGCGTATCACCCAAGGCGCCGACAATCTGGGCACGTACAACAAGACGCCGCAGAGCTACCGCAAGTGGTGCAAGACGTGCGGTGGCCATGTGCTGACCGAGCATCCGACGTTCGGGCTCACCGATGTGTTCGCGGCCGTGATACCGACCTTCGCGTTCCAGCCCGCGGTGCATGTGAACTATCAGGAAGCCGTATTGCACATCCACGACGGGTTGCCGAAGTTGAAGGACTTCCCGGCCGAGATGGGCGGTTCGGGCGAAACGCTCGAAGAATAGCGCTGCTGGCGGGTTGCTTCGCACGCACTCGTCGAACAACCAATGGACAGACTTCGGGCTCGACCGATTTCCCGTAGCGGCCTGCTGAGGGCTTGCGGCTTTGCCCTTGCCCACGGCCGCCGGGTTTGACGCCGCCGCGCCGTTGCGCTAACCGTCGGTATTGAAGATCGCGTCGCGCGGTCGTCCACGGGCTGGATTCGTGGTTTCGGCCGCCGCGTGTAGCGATATGGCGCTGGGGCACAGCGGCGCGACCGGGGCCATACCGCACAGGCATGGCGCCCGGCTCGTGGCGACAATCGGGGGGATGGGCGTGCAGTTCGTGGATTGGCGATTCTCGGCCGATTTCGGCTCGGCCGTTCATGCCCGAACCGCCGAAGCCATCCGCTTCACGCGTGCCGAGCGCGCGCTGCTCGAGGTTCTCGCCGCACACGGGGACCGGGTCTATCGTCGCGACGCGCTCCTGAATGCGGTATCCGGTTACGGATCCGACGTTTCCGACCGCAGCATCGACTTCATCATCAACCGGCTGCGTCGCAAACTGGGGATTCAGCCCGGCACCCGCGCTATATCCAGACGCGCTACGGCGAGGGTTATGCCTGGATCGCCGAACGCGTCGTGCAATAACCGCCGTCGTCCGGCGCATTCATTGTGATCGACCCGCTCCAAGGCCTGCAGTTCGCGACCTCGCGGGCCGCCGACGGCCATGCCTTTGCCCGGTCCCTCGCCCGGACGCTGGACCGGCAGACCGCCGCCTCCGAGCCGGTCTGCCTGGACGCGGCATGCCCGGCCCCTGCGGCGTTCGAGGGCGAGCCACCCCGCTTCGCGTGTGGAACTGAATTTCTTTGAACGCGCGGATTCGGCGCTGGACTGCGCCGTCGCGTCTTGCGCGGCTTTTCCAGCCGCACCGTCCTGTACATCACGCGTCTTCATATCGCCGAGCACGGCCTCCAGGCGCCGGATGCGCAGGCATCGGCCCTGGCACGTGACCTGTTCGACGAACTCTGGCGCTGAATGAACTACTCGGTAGACGAAGCGCCCACCCCGGACGACGAGCCGCTGGCAACCCGCATGCACGCAACCATCGAGTCCTTATGCGTGGATCGCGAAGGCTGGCAGGAAGCCGAACGACGGCTGCGCCAACGGCTGCAACACGCCCCGGACGATCACGAGAGCCAGCTCAAGCTCGCAACCACCCTGCATTCGAAATACGTCATCTCCGGTGCACAATTGCTGCGCGACGGCGACCCGCGCCCCCAGGATGAAGCCGAGATCGAGCAGCTCGTCACCACCGCCCTGCCGCATATTCAGGATAACGATCTGTTCCGGCTCATGGCCGCCAAGCTGCTGTATTTCGTCAACCCGAGCCACCGCGTATTTGCGCTGGAACTGGCCGAATCGGCACTCGAAAACACCACGGCCTTCGCCAGCGCGTTCGCGACGGTGGGCCAGCTACGCATGCGGGAAGGCCATATCGACCAGGCCGTTGCGCTGTACGACCAGGGTCTGGACCTGGCCGTCGAAGCCAGCCATTTCGATCTTTTCCTGCGCATCATCAAATGCACCGCCCTGCTCGCCGCCGATGAATGGCAGGCGGCCGCCGATGTCGCCACCGGCTTGTTCCGGGTCGAGCCGCGCACGCGCTACACGGTCGGTCTGTTTTTCGAGGCGAGCGACGAGATCGATCTCACGCCCGATATCGAGGCTTTACTGGGCGCCACCGATGTCCGCGGCGCCCGCGCTGTTCTTCGACTGCGACACTACCTCGATGGGCGACTGTACCACCACCCGGCCCATCGACAGAACGTGATGCGCCGCCCCGTCGAACTGCTCACAGCACGATTCGGCGCGGCCTGTATCCCCGAGGAAATACAGCCGGATCTGCCGCCAGAGCTCGGGCTAAGCCGAAACCGCTAACAGTTCTACAACAATCGCCCGCCACCTTTGCCCCACGGGCACAAAAAGAGCAAAGAGGGCGAATCATGGATACCAACGCCCGCCGGGCCGGCCAACGATACGAGAACCGCCGTTCGCGGTTCACCATCGCGGACCCGATATGTCCCATCTGCCGACGCGCGAGGGTGCCGAACTATCAGATGATGTTGCAGGCCAGCCCACATCTGGCGCTCCGCGGCGTGGAACGGAGCCTGCGACTGCACGGTCACGGTTCGGCCCACGGCACTGGCCAGGCTTCTCGTACTCACGGCGATATTGCGACAATTAACCGTCGCCGCGCTTAGCCATCGGCGACTGAGCGCAAGATTGCCAACAGCCGACGACGGTAATCCCCCCATTTTTAACGCGAGTCAAAAGCGGAGTTAAGCGGCCATGCTGAGTTTCTGCATGGGTGTGATGCCACCGAGCGCCATGTTTGGCCGCTCGTGATTGTAAGTCCATAGCCATCGCGTCGCAGCGTCTTGAACGTCGACGATGGATTTGAACAGGTGCTGGTTGAGCCAGTCGTAGCGAACCGTTCGGTTGTAGCGTTCAACGTAGGCGTTCTGCTGCGGCTTGCCCGGCTGGATATAGTCGAGCTGGATGCCGCGTCTTTCCGCCCAAGCCGTCAGCGTGCCGCTGATGTATTCCGGGCCATTGTCACAACGGATCGCCCTCGGCTTGCCTCGCCACTCAATGATCTGCTCCAGACTACGGATTACACGCTCTGAGGGCAGCGACAAGTCCACTTCGATGCCCAGTCCTTCGCGGTTGTAGTCGTCGATGACGTTGAACAGCCGGAAGCTGCGCCCGTCGCTCAGTTGGTCGTGCATGAAGTCCATCGACCAGACCTGGTTGGGTGCGTCCGGTTCGGCCAGCTTCTCCGGTACGTCTCGTTTCAGACGCTTGCGCGGCTTGATTCGTAGATTCAGCTCGAGCTCGCGATAGATCCGATACACACGCTTGTGGTTCCAGCGAAAACCTTTGACGTTACGCAAATACAGAAAACACATCCCGAAGCCCCAGTTGCACTGGTTGTCTGTCAGACGCACCAGCCAGTCGGCGATTTCCGCGTTCTCGTCTGACAAGCTCGGCTGATAGCGATAGCAGGTCCGGCTGATCGAAAAGGCCACGCAGGCCAGCCGTATGCTGATCCCGCGCTCAGCGACACTGCGCTGGGCCATCTCGCGCCGGCGAGATGGCCTCACCATTTTTTTGCGAGGGCCTCCTGGATAATCTCGGCCTTGAGCCGCTCTTCGGCGTACATCTTCTTGAGCCGGCGGTTCTCGTCCTCCAGCTCTTTCATACGGGCCATCAGCGACGCGTCCATACCGCCGTACTTGCTGCGCCACTTGTAGAACGTCGCTGAGCTCATGCCGTGTTCACGGCAGAGCTGCGGCACGGGCGTGCCGGCCTCAGCTTGCTTCAAGATCGCCAGGATCTGGCTGTCGGTATATCGGGATGTCTTCACGGGAATGTCCTCGGGTCAGGTTGCGAGAATATTCCACTTTTGATCTGCGTTGTTTTTCGGGGGGATTACCCCTTGGCCAGCGAAATAGACGGCGTCGCCGCGACGACGACGACGGCAAGGAGCGAGAGGACGGTGGCTTTCATGTCGGCTTCCGGTGGGGAGGCGATGCAGCGTCCGGCGTCATCGCGATTAAAATACGAGCATAGCGCTATTCCGCGCCACACGGCGCTCCGGGGGCCGTCGCAGCATCAACTGAGTTCGGCGTCAGGTTTTGAATGGCCACATGACCAGAACTGAAGCGCAACGGACCGAGACGTCGGCGATCGCGTTATCCCGACTCAAAGGTATTTTTCTCGGTCGTTTCCTGCGGCCTTTCGGCATGCGATTCGAGGTCAAAGGCCGATGCGAGGCGACCGCTCCGGCACCGGTAACCGGCTACAGCACGATGGTGCGATTGCCGCTGATCATCACCCGATCTTCCAGATGGTGCCGCAGGCCACGAGCGAGCACGGCCTTCTCGATATCCTTGCCGTAACGGATCAGATCACGCACGGAGTCGGTATGGCTCACGCGGGTGACGTCCTGATCGATGATCGGCCCGTCATCCAGCTTGGCGGTGACGTAATGACAGGTGGCGCCGACCTGTTTCACACCGCGCCGATAGGCCTGCAGATACGGGGCGGCGCCGACGAAGCTGGGCAGAAAGCTGTGATGGATGTTGAGAACCCGCCCGCGCAGCCGCTCGCAGAGTGAGGCCGGCAGGATCTGCATGAAGCGCGCCAGCACCATCACCTCGCCTTCGGCATCCGCGAACAACCGCTCGATTTCGGCGAATGCGGCGGCCTTGTCGGACTTGTCGATCGGCACGTGGTGGAAAGGAATGCCGTGCCATTCGGTCAGCCCGCGGGCATCCTCGTGGTTGGAGATGATGCATGGGATGTCGATTCGCAACTCGCCCGACTGCCAGCGCTCCAGCAGATCGTAGAGACAATGCATCTGGCGGGAGACCAGGATCACCACGCGCTTTCTGACCGCGCTGTCGCTGATCTGCCAGTCCATCTCCATGTGTTGCGCGAGCGGTGCAAAGCGCTGCCGCAACTCGTCGAACTGAAACGGCAGAGAGTCGGCGCGCACTTCGACTCGCATGAAAAAACGACCGGACTCCTCGTCGGAATGCTGGCTCGAGCGCAGAATCCAGCCGCCGTGTTCGGCAATGAAGGTCGCGACGCGCGCGACGATACCGATGCTATCGGGGCAGGAGAAACGCAAGGTATAGAAACGGCTACGACTCATAAGACGTTACGCTCGGAACAGAGATCATTGTGAAAGAAATGCGGACGAGGCCGGTCTTGAATTGCCGCATCCCACGCGCCCTCTTGCCCACTGGCCCGGCACGCCGATGGCTCGCCCTGCAGGGCTTGAGGGTCCGGTCTTCTGCTGTATGCGAACCGGCGGATGCCATCACCCAGCGCGGCCGACCGCCTTTTTCGCTCCAGGCGCAGGTCTTGCGTCCGGCTTGAACGGTATCGCATAAGTCAAAACGCATGCCACCCTTCGCTTGTGGTAGACGAACAACGCCTCGCCGCTCGCCTGCCGATGACACGGAGCCTGCCGGAACGACCGGCCGGCTCCGCTGTGGCTGTGCCCGCTTCAGGCCGGCCGGGTGGCCACGGCTAGAAAAATCGGGAAACGAGCGCGTGGTGCCGTCATCCAGCGTGCGTTCCATGTGGTGGGCAGTGGTGAACTCGACGTTGGCGAAGCCCGCGGCGCTCAGCTTGTCAGCCAGCAGTTTTCGGTCGAAGCCGTGATGGGCGATGCCGGGCTTGTCACCGTGAAACGAGCCATCCTCCCGGTCGAGGTCGGCCAATGCGATCCGGCCACCGGGCTTCAGGCGTTCGAACAGCACACGCAGCAATGCATCCGTGTCGCTGATATGGTGCATCGTCATGCTGGACACGATCGCATCGAACCGACCCGCGGGCGGGTTGTCCGGTAGATCCCCCACTTCGCCGTGTCGACGTTGTCGATGCCGTGACGTCCGCAATTTCTCGACCAGCGCCTTGATCATGCCCGGCGCGCTGTCCAGTGCTAGGATCCGAGCCACGTGGGGCGCCAGCGCGGCCGTGATCAGCCCGGTGCCGCAACCGAACTCGAGCAGTGTTTCGTCGCCGGTCGGGGCCAGCGCCGCGCGCATGGCTTCGGCCACGGTAGAGGCTGTCGCGACGTGCCGGGGCTGGCCATCCCACTCGGCGGCGATCGCATTGAAACGGTCGATATTCTGTTGGTTCAGATCGTCGTCGGCTGCGTGCATTCGAACCTCCGTTGGAAGACGTGGCGATCGGCGCACGCGACGCGGATCGTGGACTTTGACGTCCTCGACGGCGAAACAGAGCGTGCGCGTATTCAGAACATAACCTGTTGGCATAAGGTCATGATTCAATATTTGGTTACGTCCCGACCATCGATGGGATGAAACCCGAACGGCCGCCTCCGGCTCCCTCCCCGCACGTTGGAGCGCGACTCGGCGGCACGCCATGGTCTCGCCTCCGAGCCGTGCCTTAAAAAGTGTCTTAAATATATTGCGCGCTTTATTATAGGCTAAATACTATACATTTTATTTCTACAATAGATTTAAACTTACGACTCGATCCGCGGCAGAATGCGACCTTCGTTTTAGTCGCTTTCGCATGACAGGAGTGGATATGTCGCTGATCAATACGTTCGTCAAACCCTTCAAGGCCACCGCTTATCACAACGGTGAATTCGTCGAGGTGTCTGACGAGACGTTGAAGGGTCATTGGTCGGTGCTGTGCTTCTACCCGGCCGACTTCACGTTCGTGTGCCCGACCGAACTGGAAGACCTGGCCGATCTGTACGACGAGTTCTCCTCGCGCGACGTCGAGGTGTACGGCATCTCCTGCGACACGCACTTCGCGCACAAGGCCTGGCACGACACCTCGGAAGCCATCAGCAAGGTGCAGTACCCGCTGATCGGCGACCCGACGGGCACGCTGGCGCGCAACTTCGAGGTGATGGTCGAGGATCAAGGCGTGGCGCTGCGCGGCACGTTCCTGATCAACCCGGAAGGCCAGATCAAGCTGTTCGAGGTCAACGACGAAGGCATTGGCCGCGACGCCAACGAAATGCTGCGCAAGGTTCGCGCCGCGCAGTACGTGGCCGCGCATCCGGACGAGGTCTGCCCGGCCAAGTGGAAGGAAGGCGAGGAAACGCTGAACCCGTCGCTGGATCTGGTCGGCAAGATCTGATCGAGTCGATAGCGAACCCTCTCAGGTTTCCGCGGCCGGCCGGTCCGATGGCCGGCCGCTTTCGTATCAACGGAGCGATCCTTCCATGTTGGATGACAACATCAAGCAGCAGTTGAGTGCGCACTTCGACAAGATCGCGCACGACATCGAGATCGTGGCCTCGGTCGACGATCGGCAAGAGCTCGACCGACATGCTCTCGATGCTCGAGGAACTTGCCGCCCTGTCGCCGAAGATCTCGCTGCACGAGTCGCGCGACGATGATGAGCGCCAACCCTCGTTCAACATCAGCCGCGCCGGCAGCGACATGCACCTGCGCTTCGCCGGCATCCCCAGCGGTCACGAATTCACCTCGCTGGTGCTGGCGCTGCTGCAGGCCGGCGGCCATCCGGTCAAGGCCAGCGAGTCGGTGATCTCGCAGATCGAGAACCTCGACGGCAAATTCCATTTCGAGACGTATATCTCGCTGTCGTGCCAGATCTGCCCGGATGTGGTGCAGGCGATCAACGTGATGGCCGTGCTCAACCCGAACGTGCACGCCACGATGATCGACGGCGCGCATTTCCAGGATGAGGTCGAGTCCCGCGAGGTGATGGCGGTGCCCACCGTCTTCCTGAACGGGGAGGCGTTCCACTCCGGCCGCATCAGCCTGGAGGAGATCGTCAATCGCATCGACGACAGCGCCGCCGAGCGCGATGCCGCCGAAATCGATGCCAAGGATCCGTTCGACGTGCTGGTGGTCGGCGGCGGCCCGGCCGGCGCATCAGCTGCGATCTATGCCGCGCGCAAGGGCATCCGGACCGGCGTGGTGGCCGATCGTTTCGGCGGCCAGGTGCTCGATACCGCGGGGATCGAGAATTTCATCTCGGTGCCCGAGACCGAGGGCCCGAAGCTGGCCACCCAGCTCGAACAGCATGTGCTGTCGTACGACGTGGACATCATGAAGCCGCAGACCGCGGCCGAGCTGGTGCCGGGCGACCTGTTCGAGGTCAAGCTGGAATCGGGCGCGACCCTGCGTTCGCGTTCGGTGATTCTGTCGACCGGCGCGCGCTGGCGGCAGATGAATGTGCCGGGCGAAGCCGAATACCGCAATCGCGGCGTGGCCTATTGCCCGCACTGCGACGGCCCGCTGTACAAGGGCAAGCATGTGGCGGTGATCGGCGGCGGCAACTCCGGCGTCGAGGCGGCCATCGATCTGGCCGGCATCGTGAAGCACGTCACCCTGATCGAGTTCGAAGACGAGCTGCGTGCGGATGCGGTGCTGCAGCGCAAGCTGCGCAGCCTGTCCAATGTGTCGATCATCACCAGCGCGCAGACCACCGAAGTGGTCGGCGACGGCAAGAAGGTCACCGGCCTGAAATATCTCGACCGCGGCACCGACGAGATGCACGAGATCGCGCTGGAAGGCGTATTCGTGCAGATCGGCCTGATCCCGAACACCGACTGGCTCAAGGGCGTGGTCGATATGACCGATCGCGGCGAGATCGTCACCGACGCACACGGCCAGACCTCGGTGCCCGGCTTGTTTGCCGCGGGCGATGTGACGACCGTGCCGTACAAGCAGATCGTGATCGCCATGGGCGAAGGCGCCACGGCCTCGCTGGGCGCTTTCGACTATCTCATCCGCCACTCGGCGCCGGCCGAACCGGCCGAAACCGAAGAACGCGAATCCAAAGTCGCCTGATTCGCTGCACAGCGTCCCGTGCACACAGCGGCCCGCAGCGATGCGGGCCGCTTCCTTGCGCCTGCGGGTCGCCACCCGCCCTGCCCTGCAAGCCGGCGAATGGCGCGGGCTGGCTCGATGACCTGCTACGCCCCCTGCCCGGTCAGCCAGGCGCTGCGATGGCTGGCGCCGTTGTCGAGCAGTTTCGCCACGGTCCTGAACGTATCGTCCAGGCGCTGATCGAGTTGCCACGGCGGGTTGAGCAGAATGAGGCCGCTGCCATGCATGCCGTATTCGGCGGTCGCGGTACCGAGCCGCAGTTCGCTGTGCCAGAGCTTGGGAATATCGCGATTGACGCAGGCTTTCCAACAGGCGTTCGTGCCGCCGCGCGCCCAGCAAGCGGATACCAGATCACGAACGACGGCATGGCGCGCCTTGCGCACGATATGCCGCAATGCCTTGGCGACGTCCTTGTACTCGGTCTTGAGCTCGTAGCTGGGGTCGATGAGCACGCACAGGCGCGGCGTGTCGACGGGGAGCATCTTGCGCAGCCCTTCCAGCCCGTCGGCATGAAGACGCTGCTGGCGTTTGCCGGCAGACAGCGCTTCGGACTCGAGCGCCTGGTGTTCGGCCGGGTGCAGTTCGAACAGGGAGAGCTGGTCCTGTTTTCGCTGCAGATCGGCGAACCACCAGGGCGAGCCCGGGTAGCGGCGCAACGCCGCCCCGCCCTGCAACGTCGCGAGCCGGCCCATCCAGTCGCCGAGCGGCGAATCCGCGGCGATGGCGTCACGCTGCGCCCACAGGCGCGCCACGCCGCTGCGATATTCGCCGTTCTTCTGCATGGCCTTGTCTGCCAGTGAATACAGACCCCGGCCGGCGTGGGTATCGACCAGCGTGATGGCCGATTCCTTGCGGTGCAGCGAGCGGAGCAACGTGTACAGCGTCAGGTGCTTGTGTACATCTGCGAAATTGCCGGCGTGGTAGGCGTGTTGATAAGAGAGCATGACGAGGCAATGCGAATGAAGCTGCCCAGCTTAGGGCTTGTGGCCGATTCATACGAGGTCCGCGTGGGCGCCGCCGATCGCGCCGGAACCGGCGCCGCCCGCTACTGTCCCGACCGCATGGCCGAGTCGACGGCCCACGCATCAATACCGGGAGGGCCCTGGACACCTCTCGCTGTAAGGGCAAGGGCAACGACGACGAGCCGCCCCACGTCATCGCCGACGGCGTGCGCCGGGCCCGTGAATACAGGACCGATCCCGGCGCCGGCCCGTACCACCGCGAACATCACACGCCTGCGACGGCCCCGTCGCTTCTTGGATCGGCGCCGCCCTCGAACCAGCCGTCCGGGCGCTGGATCACGGCGCCGGCGTGGCCCATGGTGTCGCTGTAGGCGTCCGCCAGGATCTCGGTATCGTGGCCGGCGGCTCGCAGTTGCTCGACCAGATCGGCGCTGAAGCGCGATTCGAGTTTGAGCGTGGTGCTGTTTTCGCCCCAGGTGCGGCCCAGCAGCCAGCGCGGCGCCGTGATCGCCTGCTGGATGGACTCGCCGAAACGCGCGTAGCGGGTGAAGACTGCGGCCTGGGTCTGGGGCTGGCCTTCGCCGCCCATGGTGCCGTATACCATGGTGCGTCCGTCGGCGAACCGGGCGAGCGCCGGGTTCAGTGTGTGAAACGGGCGCCGGCCCGGCGCCAGAGCCTGGCGGCCGTTCGGATCGAGACTGAAGCTGATGCCGCGGTTCTGCCAGAGCACGCCGGTGGACGGCGAGACGACACCCGAGCCGAATTCCCAGTAGATGCTCTGAATGAAGCTGACGGCGCAGCCGTCAGCGTCGATGCAGCCGAGCCAGACCGTGTCGCCCGGGGCGCTCGGTTGCGGCCACGGCAGCGCCTGGGCCGGATCGATCTGCGCGGCCAGGGTGTCGAGATGGGCGTCGGTCAGCCAAGTCGCCGGGTCCCGGCTCATCCAGGCCGGATCGGTGACTTCGCGATCGCGCACGAGAAACGCCTGCTTGGTGGCTTCGACCAACCCGTGCAGGTGGGCGAATCCCTCGCCCTCGGTCACGCCCAGGCGGTCGAACAGGCCGAGAATCATCAGCGAGGCCAGGCCTTGCGTCGGCGGCGGCAGGTTGTACACATCGGCATCGCGCAGGGCGACCGCGAGCGGCGCCACCTCGCGGGCCGCGAAGTCGGCCAGATCCCGACGGCGCAACGGGCTGCCGGCGGCTTCGAGATCGGCGGCCAGGGCGTCGGCGAGTTCGCCGCGATAGAAGTCGTCCAGGCCGGCGCGCGCAAGCTGATCCAGCGTATCGGCAAGCCGGGGCTGCTTGAGAATCGTACCCACACCCGGCGGTCTACCGTCGAGGCATAAATGGTCGGCAAAGCCGGGCACATCCACCAGTTCGTCGTGCTTGGCGGCGCTGAGCCCGGCCTGGCTGCGGCTGACCGCAATACCGTGACGGGCGTGCTCGGCAGCGTCGGCCAGCAATCGCGACAGGGGCAGCCGCCCGCCCCACGCCTGGCTGATGGCCTGGGCACGCGCCCAGCCATCAACCGTGCCGGCAACAGTGAGCGCGGCCATCGGCCCGCGCGAGGGAATGGTCTCGTGCCCGGCGTAGAAAGCATTGTCGGCCCCGGCCACGGCCGGCCCGCAGGCGTCGATGGCGCGCGGCGCCTCACCGGGGCGCGAGATCAACCAGAACCCGTCGCCGCCGATGGAGTTCATATGAGGATAGACGACGGCAATGGCGGCAGCGCTGGCGATCATCGCCTCGATGGCATTGCCGCCATCGCGCAATACATCCCGCCCGGCCTGGGCGGCCAGATGATGCGGCGCGACCACCATGCCGCGCCGACTGCGAAGGGTTTCCCGCACGATTTCTTCCTTTTCTAGTTATCAGCCACCAAACAAGTCCACAAACATACGCAAAGACGTGAGCAGGAGGAACAGCGCGAACACCTGGCGCAGTCGCAGTGGGTTGACGCTGTGGGCCAGCCGCGCGCCGATCGGGGCCATGAGCACCGTGACGGGCACGATCAGGGCGAAGCCGATCAGATTGACGTAGCCCAGACTGCCCGGCGGCCGGTGCGGCTCGCCCAGCCCGCTGATGACCATACCCAGGGCGCCCGGCACGCTGATGATCAGCCCGATCGCGGCGGCCGTGCCCACCGCCCGGCGCATGGGTACGTTGAACAGGCTCAGCAGCGGCACGCTCAGGGTCCCGCCGCCGATACCCATCAGGCTGGAGAAACCGCCGATCACGGCGCCGAGCGCCAACCGCGCCGGCTTGCCGGGCAGCCCCCGGGCGAGCGCCGCACTGGAGGTGCGCAGTGCCATGTTCACGGCCACGATCAGCGCCACCACGGCAAACACGCCGGTGAGCACGGCGCCACTGACCCAGCCTGCCAGCGCGGTGCCGACGAGCACGCCGGCCACCACGCCGGCGGCCAGCGAGCGCAGCAGGCCGGGGTCGAGGCTACCGCGCTGGTAATGCGCGCGCGCCGAAACGATGGAGGTCGGGATGATGGTGGCCAGCGAGGTGGCGACCGCCACATGCATGCGGACGTCGCTGTCGATACCGAGCCATGTGAACAGGTTATACAGCACCGGCACGATGACGATGCCGCCGCCTACACCGAGCAGACCGGCCATCAGGCCGGCCACCAGGCCGGTGGCCAATAGCGCACCGGCCAGTGCAGTCAGCCAGAGCAGGCCGTGGATATCCATTGCGTGAATCATGACGTGTTACCAGCCGATCGCGTGCGGCAGCCAGACCGCGAGCGCCGGACACAGGCACAGCGCGATCACGGCCAGGATCTGGATGCCGATGAACGGCAGCACGCCTCGATAGATGTCGCGGCGTGCTGATTTCCGGCGGTGCCACCCCACGCAGATAGAACAGCGACCAGCCGAACGGCGGGGTCAGGAAAGAGGTCTGCAGAATCATGGCCACCAGAATGCAGAGCCAGGCCAGATTCACGCCGGACTGGGTGAAATATGGCAGAAACAGCGGCAGCACGATGTAGGAGATCTCGATCCAGTCGAGAAAGAAGCCGAGCACGAAAATCAGCACGCCCCATGAAGGCGATGCCGCCCCACACCCCGCCGGGGAGCAACGCGAACAGCCGATCGACCAGCACGTCGCCGCCCAGCCCGCGGAAGGCCAGGCTGAAGACCTGCGCCGCGATCAGCACGAACAGCGTCATACCGGTGACCTTGAACGTCGACAGCACCGTCTCGCGCATCACGCGGTAGCTCATGCCGGCCGGAGCACAGCACGAGCACGATGGCGCCCAGCGCGCCCATCGAGGCGGCTTCGGTGGGGGCCGCCACGCCGCCGATGATCGAGCCGAGCACCAGGATGATCAGTGCGATCGGCGGCAACACCACCTTGGCGAGATCGATCAGCAGACGGCTGGCGCTCATCGCCGGCCCGCTCGTCGGCATCGATCGGCGGCATGCGCTGCGGCTGCCGTATCGCCACCACGCGTGAGGTAGACCAGATACAGCCCCGCGAGCATCAGGCTCGGGATCAACGCCCCGGCGAACAGCGTGCCCACCGATACGCCGGAGATATCCGACAGGATGATCAGCACCAGGCTCGGCGGGATGATCTGGCCCAGCGTGCCCGATGCGCAGATCGTGCCGCAGGTGATGCCGCTTGTCGTAGCCGCGGGCGAGCAGGGTGGGCAGGCTGATCAGCCCGACCGTGACCACCGTGGCGGCCACGATGCCGGTCGAGGCCCCCATCACGACGCCGAACGCGATGATGGCCAGCGCCATGCCCCCGGGCCGCTGCCCGGATAGATGGCCGATCACTTCGAGCATGCGTTCGGCCAGCCGGGATTTTTCCAGCATCACGCCCATGAACACGAACAGCGGAATCGCCAGCAGCGTGTAGTTGGTCACCACCCCGTAGATCCGCAGGGGCAACAGGTTGAACAGCGACTCGCCCGGCGCCGATGACACCGAACACGCAGCCCGGCGGCCGCCAGCGCGAAGGGCACGGGAATGCCGACCAGCAGCAGCAGCGAACAGCGCGCCCACCATCACCAGGGCAAGATATTCAGCGCCCATGGATCAGCTCGCTGCCGCGGGATGACGGCGCGAATGCCCGAGCGCCACGCCTTCCAGCGCGATCAGCACGAAGCCGAGCGGGATGAACGCCTTGAGCAGGAAACGATCGGGCAGCCCCCCGGGCGTGGCCGAGCCCTCGCCCATCTGGTAAGCCATGGTCACGAATCTCATCGACACATAGGCGATGAACAGCCGAGCTCGGTATGACGATCAGAAAACACACCAGGATGTTGATCCAGCGGCTGAGCCCGCTCGGAGAAGCCCTGGTAGAAGATATCCACCCGGACGTGCTCGTCCTGCTGCAGGGTGAACGGCGCGCTGAGCATGGCGACCACCGCCAGCAGATGCCATTCGAGCTGCTGCTCGGCGACCGAGCCGACGTGCCAGATGTAACGCGCCAGCACGTCGCCCGCCACCAGCAGCACGAGCAGCAGGGTAAGCCAGGCGCAAGCCCGGCCCATCCAGTGGATGCCCTCGTCGATGCCGTCGGCGAAGCGGCCCGATCGCTCGCGCAGAACGGTATGAATCGACATGCGCCATCACAGAGTTCTTGTCCAGCACCATCTTCTCGCTGATCTCGAACCAGTCGTCGGCCTTCTTCTTGAAATCGAAGTACGACTTGTTGACCTTCGCGACCTGCGGATCCTTCTTGACGTAGTCGTTCAGGATGTCGTTGACTGGCCGTACGCAGTTGTTCGAGCACGCCGTCCGGCAGCTGCTTGACCTTCACGCCCTGGTTGTCGACCAGATCCTGCAGCGCGTCCGGGTTGTTGGCGTTGCACCAGGCGAAGCTGATCTCGTTGCAGGCCGCCGCACAGTTCTCGACCACCGCCTGCAGATCCGGCGGCAGGCTCTCCCAGGCCTTCTTGCCGATCAGCAGTTCGCTCACGGTGCCCGGCTCGTGCCAGCCCGGCGTGTAGTAGTACTGGGCCGCGTTCTGCAGCCCGAGCTGGCGGTCCAGATAGGGGCCGACGAACTCGGCCGCATCGATCACGCCGCGATTGCAGCGCCGGGAAAATCGAGCTGCCCGGCAGCAGCTTGACGCTGACGCCCAGCTGTTCGTAGACCTTGGCGGCCAGACCCGGAATGCGCATGCGCAGGCCCTTGAAGTCCTTCCGACGTTCTCGATCGGCTTCTTGAACCAGCCGGTCATCTGCATGCCGGTATTGCCGCAGGGCAGCGCCTTCAGGCCGAAGTCGGAATAGATCTCGTCCCAGAGCTGGATGCCGCCGCCGTTGTACAGCCAGGCATTGACGCCCAGCGCGCCCATGCCGAACGGCACGGCCGCGAAGTACTGGGCGGCGAACACCTTGCCCGACCAGAAATACGAATTGCCCCAGTTCATGTGCACGGTGCCCGAACGCACCGCATCGAATCCGCCGAAGGCCGGCACCAACGACTTGGCGGCATAGAAATCGATCTTGAGCCGCCCGTTGGAAGCCGCTTCGACGCGTTTGCAGAAGTCCGTCGCGCTGCCCGGGCCCGTGGTGTAGAACGGCGCGCCCGGTGGATACGCAGCTGGTCATGCGCCAGTGGAACGTCTTCTTGTCGGCCGCACTGGCGATCATCGGGGCGGATGCCGCCGCCGGCGAGCGCGCCGGCTCCCGTTTTCAGAAAATCACGCCGCTTGATAGTCATCGTTGTCTCCGTTGCCCGCTTGCAATGTCAAAAAGGGAATCGACATTCACGGCAAGCTAGGAGCAAAGCGCGTGCCAACCTACGGATTATTACCTAACTATTTGTTTTAACTAATCATTAGCGGAAACATGGCCGGCCCGAATTTGGGCGTGCGCTCAGGCCTTGCAATGCACCCGGCTGGTGCCGCGTCGCCGGGGCCGGGAACGACAAACGGGCCCGATTACCGGCCTGCGGTACTCGTTTGTCCGGCACCGATCGTCGGATTGGCAGGAAAACTGCATGCCGAATCGTCCCCTGCGTGATCGTTTGTCAAAATCGCATCGAAAAGGCGCTCGCCCTGTTTCGGTGCGACCTTGAGGCGAGCTCATGGACGAGCTGGACCGGCGCATTCTCGGCCTGCTGATCGAAGACGGGCGTCTTTCCTTTGCCGAGATCGGCCGACGGCTGGCGATCTCGCGGGCGCATGCACGCGACCGCACCGCCAGCCTGCAGTCGCGCGGCGTGATCGAGCAGTTCACGGCCGTGGTGAATCCGGAGAAAGTCGGCGTGGGGATCTCGGCGTTCCTGGACGCGAAAGTGGCGCCCACGCTGGTCGAGACACTATGCGCCGAGCTGGCGACGCTGTCGGAGGTGGTCAGCCTCTATCTGATGAGCGACATGCGCAGCCTGCACATCCACACGCTCACCCACACCGAGGCCGCATCTCGATGCGTTCGTGCGTGAGCACTTCTTCGCCCGCGAGGGTGTGCTGTCGATCGACTGCACGCTGCTGCTACGGCGGATCAAGAACCGGCGTGGCGGCCCACGGATCTAGGGCGCGTCGTCATGAGAGACGCCGCCGCGATGGGCCCGCGCCCGACGGCTCGGGCCCGGTCACACCAACATGGCAGCTCGAATCCCCGATCGTGCCCGCCTCGCGCCAGGTTGGACTCAGGCGACCACCAGCATCGATGCGATCGCGCCGCGACACACTGCACTCGCTTGTGGGGCGAGTCGTTTGCGTATCAGCCGAGGGCTTCGTCTGTCGTTCGCAATGCCTGCTCCGGAACCTTGACCGTAACGGTCATGCCGTTGTCCGTATGCGTCTGGACATCCGCGTCTATGCGCTCGCCGAGCAGGGCAATCAATTCACGCCCATCGCCCTGCGCCACCGTGGACGGCATGCCCCGGCCGTTGTCGGCGACGGTGATGATGAGGTGGCCTGCGTCGCGTCGAAGCGTGACGTGTACGGTTCCCGGACTGCCCTTCCGGAAAGGCATGCTTGGCGCTGTTGGCGATCAACTCGTTGACGATCAGCGCGAGCGGGATGGCTCGATCGAGATCGGCGTGGGCGGCTTCGATATCGGCCTCGATGCAGACATCCGAATGCTCGCTCGCATAGAACTCGTTGAGGTTCTCGCAGAGTTCCTGAAGGTACTTGCCGAACTCGACGTCGCGGGCCTGGCCGGACTGGTACAGATGCTGATGCAAGCGACCGAGCGTGGTGACGCGGTTGCGCACCGCGCGAAAGCGCTGCCGGGCCACCGGGTCTTCGAGTCGGGCGGTTTCGATCGACAACAGATTGCTCACGACCTGCAGGTTGTTCTTGACGCGGTGGTTGAGCTCGTCGAGCAGCGTCTCCTTTTCCCGCAGCAAGGCATCCTTCTCGCACACGGCTCGTTCGAGGGCTCCTTCGGTGAGCCCGCGCTCGTGGGCCGAGGCCAGCACGTTGGCAAGCGACTGCAGGAACGCCGCGTCATCCTCGTCGAACACGCGGCTACGCGCCGAGGTATCGGCCTCGAGCACACCAAAGGCTTTGTCCTTGCCCTGAATGATGACGTTGATCGCCTTGTCGACCCCGTGTTCGGCCAGAACCGCGGGCGTACGAAAGCGCTCTTCTGCCTGCAGGTGGTTCGCGATCACGGGCCGGCAGCTGTGCAGGGCGTATCCCGCGGGCGAGTCAAGGCCACCACCGATGGTGGCGTGGCCGACCACGCCCTCGCGCCAGCCCACCCCCGCATAGACGAGAAAACGATTCTCGTCCGGCAGATAGGTCAGGACCTTCGCCAACCGGGAATGCACGCCCTCGGCGGCCAGCCGCGAGGCTTCGTTCGCCAGATCCGCGAAATCGCGATTGTTCAGCGCATACATGCCGAACTCGGAGATCAGCGATTGCTGCCGCAGCCGGTATTCGATTGCTTCGTTTGTCATGTCACGCAGGCAAGCTGAAGTTCGTAGAGCATGGACTCGGATGAAAACGAGCGCAGGCAGGATAACGCATGCCCGCGCGAAGTTTCCGCCCGGATTTGTATATCGATCCGACGCGGGAGCGCCAAAGCACAGCGCGCGCCATATGCCATCCAGGTCTCACGGCCATGACACCGCATCGTACGCCCCGGCGCGTTTCCGCGGCCGCCCCACGCCCACATGCCGCCATGGGCGGGCCGGTGTCCGGTCGAATCCTCAGGGCGTGCTGGCAATCAGGTTCGGCGCGGGCCCGGCATCGCAGTGCAGATATCGGGAATGCTTGATCCATGCAGGTTTCGGGTAATACGCAAACACATACTGCCCGTTCTTGAGGCTGTTGATCAGCGGCTTGACGATGGCCGGCCGCACGGCCGGGCAGCCCAGGCTGCGCCCCAGCCGCCCGACCCGATGAATAAAGGCAGGCGTGGCATATTGCGCGCCGTGGATCACGATGGCGCGAGTGTAGGCGTTGCTGTTGATGCCGGGCTCCAGCCCTTTCAGACGCAGCGCGTAGCCATCGTGCCCCTCATAACTATGGAGCGTGCGGAACAGACCCAGGCTGGATTCGTGACTCTCCGGAACGTTGGAGAAATGCTCCGCCTCGTTGGCACCGGTGGCGCGACCATGCGCGACCCATTCCTTGAACAGCAGCTGGGGCTGCGACAGATCGAACACCCAGAGACGGCGTTTGGTCGAAGGCAGCGAGTAATCGATGACCGCCAGTCGATCCGCGGCCGGCTGGCCATGACGCTCGGCACAGCTCATTGCCGAGGCCGCCAGCGCAAGCACGCGGGGATTGGCGCTCGGTGCCAGCCGTTCCAGCGTATCGGTTAGGCCGGCCGCGTGGGCCAGGCCGGCAAATGCCGCCCAGCCCACCAGGACCTGCCCAAGCATTTTAAGGGGCGCCCGTCGATCGGCGGCGTCCGCAAGTGAAAACGAGGCAAGACACGACAGCAACTTGATCAGCATCGATATGGAGTCCCGTGTTGGCGCACACGGCTCGGGCCTTGATCCCGATCAATTGCCGCCGCGACTTAAGGCGCCATTATGGCGAAATGATGATCGACGACAAGCGTTTGGGGAATTCTGCATGCCCACACGGCGTTATCTGACGGCAATCGGCATCGGCCTGCTGCTGTGGGCGATGCAGGGTGCCGTCTGGGCTCAGGCCGCCGAGGCACCGGCGATCGCCCAAGAGATCCAGGCAATGCTGCAACAGGCGACACCCGCCACATCGCCCGCCGATGCAAGCATCGCGCAGCTACGGGATTTCTATGCCGCCCGCGACTTTCCGGCCGGCATGGGACAAGCCGGCCACGGTGCCTGCCTTCGTGGCCGCGCTGTACACCCTGGTCGACGACGGGCTCGACCCACGCGATTACGGCGCCGATCGTCTCGTCCCCGCTTATCGCCGGGTTTATGCAGCGAATCGGGATGTCGCGACACGCGCGCGCTTCGACCTGATCGTGACCCGACTGTATCTGAGCGTGCTCGACGATCTGAACCGCGGCAAGGTCGGTCCGGCGCTGCTTGCCCCGGCATGGGGCCTGCCGGTCGAACGGTACCAACCGAACATGACACCGCTGTCGCAGGCCGTGGATGCGCTGGATTTCGAACATGCGTTTGCCTTGGCGCGCCCGTCCTATGCAACCTATCAGCGACTTCGGGCGGCACTGGCACGCTATCGCGACATCAACAGCCATGGCGGCTGGCCACAGCTGCCCGCGGGATCGGCTCCCCTGCGTCCGGGTGACGTGGATCCTGCGGTGGCTATACTCCGCCGTCGGCTGGCGGCCATCGGCGAACCCGTCGCCGCGCCTGGCGATCCCGATCGTTACGACGAGACCCTGGCCGAGGCCGTGCGCCGGTTCCAGGGCAACCATTATCTCGCGGTCGACGCGATCGTCGGCCCACAGACCCGTGCAGCACTGAACGTGGGCGTCGATGCGCGCATCGACCAGATCCGGGTGAACCTCGAACGGGCACGGCTGCTGCTGCATGCCCTGCCGAAGTCTTTCGTACTGGTCGACATCGCGGGTTATCAATTGAGTTATTATCGTCCCGACGGCCAGATCTGGCGCACCCGCATCGTCGTCGGCAAGCCGTACCGGCGGACACCGTCGCTGCGTTCGCAGATCACCTACCTGACCTTCAACCCGACGTGGACCGTGCCCGCCTCGATCACGCGCCGCGAAATGCTGCCGCGGATTAGGCGCGACCCGGGCTATCTCGCGCGCGAACATCTACGCGTGCTGTCACCGTCCGGCCAGCGGCTGAACCCCGCCGCGATCGATTGGTGGAACCCGCCGCCGATCGTGCTGCGACAGGATGCCGGCCCAGATGACGCGCTCGGCCGCGTGGTGTTCCGCTTCGCCAATCCGTATGCCGTCTATCTGCACGACACGCCAGCCCAGGCGTTGTTCGATCAGCCGCGGCGCGCTTTCAGCCACGGCTGCATGCGGGTTCAGAATGCGCTCGAGTTCGCCCGGCTGCTGCTCGACGACGAACAGCGTTGGAACGCGGCCGATATCGATCGCACCGTGGCGTCGGGCAAGACCACCCGCGTCGATTTGCCACGGGCGGTGCCGGTCATCGTTCACTACTGGACGGTCAACGTGGCCGAAGACGGCCAACTGGCCTTCAAGCCGGATATCTACGCACGTGACCAGCCGTTGCTGGCGGCGCTGGACCAACCGCTGGATCTGTTGCACCGCCTGCCCTGAGTCGCGCCGTTCGGGCGCGCGGGTCGGGGCGTGTTGCGTTTGCGTACGCGCATCGCGTTCGCTGCACCGCACGTTGAACAAAACAGCGCTTGGCGTGCTGCGCAAGAAACCCCGACGGCTCCTCTCAGAGCCGCGCGAGCAGCTCCTGTTTCTTGGCCGCGAATTCACTCTCGGTGAGCACGCCCTTGTGATGGAGTTCACCGAGCCGTTCGATTGCCTCGAGTATGTCGACGCGGCCTTGTCGGTCCGCCCTGGCCTGGCTCGCCGGCTGATCACCCGAATCGCTCGGTACGCGCTCGAGCGCGGCCACCGGCACTTCGGCGTGGGGACTGGTCATCATAAGGGCATCGTTCGATCCGTCCGGGTCGCACGCAACCCCGGTGATGCGATGCTCGCCCGTGTCGTACCAAGCGATATCGCCGCCGCGCCGTACGGCGAGCTGGCGCGGTTCGTCGAAGTAGGCATAGGCCAGTCGATCGGTTTCGCCGGCCGCCGTCGGTTCGCCCAGCCCATTCGGCCACCAGTCGGCGCGCAGATTGCCGGTGGTGTCCCAGGCACGCGCATCCGCCCGGATTCGTCGATGCGAGCCGCATCCGTCCGACGCGCTTTCCCGCAGCAGGCGGGACAAGGCATTGCATGCTGCATCGATGCGATTTCTGAGTATACGGTCGGCCGGATCGGTGATCATGATCAGCCCGCCGCGCATCCACTGCCCCGGCCCGAGGAATTCCGGGTGATCGAACACAGCCATGTCGCCGCCCCCCTCGCGGACGGCCTCGCACAGATGCCGGATGGCACCGATGCCGAATCCGTATTGTTCGGCCAACGCCTTCAGACGGTCATTGCTATCAGGGCCAGATCGGGTCATGCCCGGCACGGTTCGACTGACATGCCCGATTGTACGGCATCGCCGCCCCTGAGATGCCCGCGGGCGCCCGTGCCCTGATGGCGCCGACCGTTTCGACGCCTGGGAGTTGCCCGCACCGGCGGGGCGCGCGTTCCGGTAAACTCGGAGGCATCCCGCGAGGCAGCGATTCACGACGACCGGAATCGCCAGGGACTGGGAACGCGGGGTTGGGCTGGATTGATAGTGCGCAATATCTCGAAGCAAAACCATGCCGTCTCCCCGGTGCCGATCGGCCGCTCTCTAGATGAGACCATCGGCGTCCCGGGCCATTCGGCGCATCGTGCGGCCGTGCTCTGCCTCTTGCTGTGGATCACAATCGTGGGTTCACTGTTTTTCACGGCGTTGAACCTCGCGCATCAGCACTGGGCTCTGGCCGTGATTGAGCTCGGCCTGGCTGTCTATGCCTCGGCATTGCTGAAGGCAACCCGCGGCCGGGATGACCCCGGCCGCTACGCACTGGCCTATGTCCTACCGCTGAGTCTGGTGATCCTGTTCGGGTATATCGCGGTACCGCTCGACGAGTCGATCTATGTGTGGATGCTCGTGGTGCCGGTGGTGTCGTACATTCTGCTCGGCCAGTGGCAGGGGTTGGCTGTCACCCTGGCCTTTTTCACACTCGCCGTGCTCGCTTCACTGTTCAAGCTCAGCGCGACCGGCATCGCCTGGAATACGGCAGCAGTCAACCTCGTGGTCTGCTTTATCTCCGTCGCTGGCTTGGCGCATGTCTACGAAGTCGTCCGTTCGAACGCCGAAGGCCGGCTACGCGCTTCGGCGCTTCGAGATTCCCTGACAGGCGTGTTCAATCGCACCGGCGTCAACATGCGCTTCGACAACCACGAGCAGACCGTGGACAGCGGGCCTGCGCCACTCGCATTGATCCTCCTCGACCTGGATCATTTCAAGCGCATCAACGACACCTATGGCCATCAGGCGGGCGACGATGTGCTGCGCCGCGTCGCGCGCTGTCTTGATGCTAGAACCGAGGCCCGAGACACGATCGGCCGCCTTGGCGGTGAGGAATTCGTTGTCCTGCTGCCCGATCGCGAGCTCGAACAAGCTCGACGAATCGCCGAGCGTATCCGCGGTGCGATCGAGTCATCCCACGGGCCATACGAGATGGAGCCGATCGAAGTCACGGCAACCCTCGGCGTGGCCGCGCGCGATCGTGATGAAAGCCTGGATACGCTGCTCGAGCGCGCGGACGCCCGGCTATATCGCGGCAAGCTTAATGACCGCAACCAGGTGGTCGCCGCCGCATAGGGGCCTCGGGCCGGAAAATCCCCGGAATGGTTGCACGGGCCCGATCGAGGCGGCATATATGCCGGCATGAGTGCCAGCGGTTCGAATCCTCTGCGGAAGATCGTGCATGTCGACATGGACGCGTTCTATGCATCGGTCGAACAGCGCGACGCACCGCAGCTGCGCGGCAGGCCGGTGGTGGTGGCCCAACGCAGCCCGCGCGCCGTGGTGACCGCCGCCAGCTACGAGGCCCGCCCGTTCGGCGTGCATTCGGCCATGCCGGCACTGCGTGCGGCCAAGCTGTGCCCCGACGCGATCTTCGTACCGCCGGATTTCGCACGATACAAGGCGGTATCGGCCCAGATCCGCGAAATCTTCTTCCGCTACACGCCACATGTCGAACCGCTGTCGCTGGACGAGGCCTATCTCGACGTAACCGACCCGCTGATTCCCTCGCCTTCGGCGACTGCCACGGCGCGCGCAATCCGCGCCACCATCCGCGAAGAGACCGGGCTCACGGCATCGGCCGGCATCGCGCCGAACAAGTTCCTCGCCAAGATCGCCTCCGACTGGCGCAAGCCCGACGGCCAGTTCGTGATCAAGCCGCATCAGATCGACCGCTTCCTGCTCGATCTGGAGGTCGGCAAGATCCCCGGCGTGGGCCGCGTCATGCGCGCCAAGCTGGCCGAGATGAACATCGCGACCGCGGGCGATCTGCGTTCGATCGACGCCGCGGTGCTGGTCGAGCGCTTCGGGCGTTGGGGCCAGCGTTTGTCCGAGCTGGCCGAAGGCATCGACGATCGCCCGGTGAAATCGCATCGCGAGGCCGTACAGATCTCGGCCGAGGACACGCTGCGCGAGGATTTGCTGCTGTCGGAACTCGCACCGCATATCCAGCGCATGGCCGACAAGACCTGGGCGAACTACCAGCGCAAGGCCGAACGCGTGGCCTGCACCGTGGTGCTGAAACTCAAGACCTCGCATTTCCAGATCCTGACGCGCAGCTACACGCCGGTCGCACCGCCGCGCACCGCAGCCGAACTCACCGAGATCGCCTGTGCCTTGCGCGACCGCGTCGAACGCAGCCCAAGCGAGCGTTATCGACTGGTGGGCGTGGGCCTGTCCGGATTCGTCGCGGCGCACGAGGCCACGCGACAGGCGGCGTTGTTCTAGGTCCTGTCGAGGTTTCACAGGAGCGCCGCATTGACGCCCAGGCCCCGCCTGGCAAGGCGCGGACCGCCGATCGGGGGGCGGCGCCGGGCTGATGGTCGGTCCCCGAGGCAAGCCGCTGTTGAACAACACGGGATGCCGCAATCCCGCGTTGCCGATCGTTTGGTGAAGCAGCGATGCTGCGTTCGCCGCGCGTCGTCTTGCGCCCGAACAGCCCTTGATGCGGCCTTTAGGAAGCTTTCACGGGCCCGACCCCGCGCCATTGCGGATTGACGACGGCCGATCGCTTTGCTGCGATAACGGGATAACTCGCACCGGTAACGATGATGAGCTACTGGCTCTATTACTGGCCGAGCATCCCCGGCCGCGGCGAATTCGTGCGTCTGGCGCTCGAGGATGCCGGCGCCCCGTATGTGGACGTGGGCCGCGATCAGGGCGCGACGGCGGTCGCGCAGATCATGCGCAACGGCGAGCATTTCGCGCCGCCGATCCTGGCCGACGAATCCGAGTCGGTCTCACATGTGGCGCATATCCTGGTCTGGATCAGCCGGCCACTCGAACTCGCCCCGAGCGACGCGCGCGATTTCCGGCGTATGCACCAGATGCAGCTCACGGTCACGGATTTCGTCGCCGAGATCCATGACACGCATCATCCACTCGGCCCCAGCCTGTATTACGACGAGCAGAAGGAGGTCGCCGCACGACGCAGCGCTGTGTTCATCAGCGACCGGCTGCCCCTGTTTCTCGATTATTTCGAGCGCGTGCTGACCGACAACCCGGACAGCGACGGATGGGCCATAGGCCACCGCTGCACCACGCTTGATCTGTCGCTTTTCCACGTCATGCGCGGCTTGCGCTACGCGTTCCCCAACGCCCTGGCCGAACTCGAGACGCCGGCGCTCGACAAACTCACGCGCCGGATCGCCCGACGCCGGCGCATCGCCGATTATCTCGACAGCGAACGCTGCATCGATTTCAATGAGGACGGCGTATTCCGCCGCTACCCCGAGCTCGACAGGCCCGACCGATGAAGCAGGACTTCTGGCTGGAACGCTGGGAACACAAACAGATCGGATTCCATCAGCCGACGGGGCATCCGTGGCTGCGAGAACACTGGCCGCAATTGTCGCTGGTCGCGGCAAGCCGGGTGCTCGTCCCTCTGTGCGGCAAGTCTCAGGACATGCTCTGGCTCGCCGAACAGGGCCATCGGGTGACCGGCATCGAACTCAGCGAAATCGCGGCGCGCGAGTTCTTCGATGAAGCCGGGCCTGAGCCTATCGACGCGAGCGCCACGGCGCTTTCGATTGCTTCATCGGCGATGACATCGAGATTCGCGTGGGCGATTTCTTCGATCTGCCGCGCCGCGGAGCTCGCACGCTTCGAGGGGTTCTACGATCGCGCCGCGCTGATCGCCCTGCCGGACGACATGCGCCGCGCCTATGTCGATCATCTGATGTCAGGGCTGCGCCGGGGCGCCACCGGCCTGCTGATCACGTTCGACTACGACCCGGCGGTCATGAACGGCCCGCCGTTCAACGTGGATGACGAGGACGTCGGCGCGCTCTACGGTCGTTATGCGCATGTCGACCTGCTGGCCGAACGGCGCGGCCTGCCCGAGAGCGATCATCTGCGCGACCGCGGTCTGACGGACGCACGCGACGGCATCTATCGCATCGTACGACGCTGAAGACAAATCTGAAAAGAACGCTTGTCTAACGGCTGAGTTCATGCCGAGATCGCGCCATCGTTCGTCTGCCCGTTCGCATGCCACCACGCCTGCTCAAGTATTTCATGAACATTCTGGCCGCCGTTTGCGGCCAGCGGTATCCGGGTCGCCTATCGGGCTGACGACTGGAGTGCGGCGCGTGTGAGGCTGCACCTGCGGCCGTTGAGCCGCAACTATGTTGGCACCCAGCTCGACGGCAATCTGTTCAAGACGTGTGCTCCGTTCTGGACGCTGCTGGAGACGGAACGCCTGGGCCGCGACTACATCGTGATCGCCCGCGTGCCCAAGCGGCTCTATATCCGCCGCAAGCGCCGCGACCGTTGATCGACTAGAACGCCGCCCGGCGATAACGGCGATAGCGTGGAAACCAGAAATTGCGTTCGACCGATGCCTTGATCGCCTCGTCCGAGGACGATAGCGCCACGCCGTCCTTCTGTGCCTGCTTGGCCACGGCAACGGCGATCGCCTTGGACAGATCGCGCACGTCGGACAGCGCCGGCAGCAAGGCACCAGTATCCGAATGCGCCAGCGGCGAGTTCTCGGCCAACGCGCGCGAGGCCGCCATGAGCATTTCGTCGGTCACCTTCCAGGCATTGGCCGCGATCACGCCGAGCCCCACGCCGGGGAAGATATAGGCGTTGTTGCACTGGGCGATCGGAATCGTGCGGCCGTTGATCTCGACATCGTCGAACGGGCTGCCGGTCGCGACCAGCGCATCGCCATCGGTCCAGGTGAGGATTTCTTCCGGCGTGGCTTCCACGCGCGAGGTCGGGTTCGACAGCGGCATCACGAACGGATGCTTGCACTGGCTGTGCATCTGCTTGATGACTTTCTCGGAGAACAGGCCGCGCTGGCCGGACACGCCGATCAGCACGGTCGGCTCGGCGTTCTCGACCGTGGTCATCAAGGCTTCGTCGCCCAGGTCACCCGACCAATCCGACACAGCATCCTTCTTCTGGGCCAGTTTCTGCTGGAAGTCGTAGAGATTGTCCATGTCTTCGGTCAGCAGACCGGCCTTGTCGATCATGAAGATGCGCTGGCGCGCTTCGGCGTCGGACAGGCCTTCGTCGACCATCGCGACAATGATCTGCTCGGCGATGCCACAGCCGGCCGAACCCGCGCCGACGAACACGATCTTCTGATCGGAAACCTTCTCCTTCTTGGCCTTGCAGGCGGCCAGCAGCGAACCGACACAGATCGAAGCCGTGCCCTGGATGTCGTCGTTGAAGCAGCAGATCTGATCGCGATAGCGCTTGAGCAACGGGTTCGCGTTGGTCTGCGCGAAATCCTCGAACTGCAGCAGAAGTTTCGGCCAGCGGCGCTTGACCGCCTGCACGAACAGATCGACGAACTCGGCATACGCCTCGTCGGAGATCCGTTCATGGCGCCAGCCCATGTACATCGGATCGTCCAGCAGTTGCTGGTTGTTGGTGCCCACATCCAGCACCACCGGCAGCGTGTAGGCTGGCGAGACGCCGCCGCAGGCCGTGTACAGCGACAGCTTGCCTATCGGGATGCCCATGCCGCCGATACCCTGATCGCCCAGCCCCAGAATACGCTCGCCGTCGGTGACCACGATCACGCGGACGTTGTCCTTGGTGGCGCTGCGCAGCATGTCGTCCATGCGATGCCGATCGGGATACGAGATGAACAGGCCGCGGTGATTGCGATAGATCTCGGAGAACTGCTCGCAGGCTTCGCCCACGGTCGGCGTGTAGATGATCGGCAACATCTCTTCGAGATGCTCTTCCAGCAGGCGGAAGAACATGGTCTCGTTGTCGTCCTGGATGCCGCGCAGGTAGATATGCTTGTCGAGATTGGTGTCGCAGGCCTTGTACTGCTTGTAGGCGCGCTCGACCTGTTCCTCGATGGATTCGACGTTCTGCGGCAGCAGACCGATCAGGTTGAAATCGACCCGCTCATCGGCCGAAAAGGCACTGCCCTTGTTCAGAAGCGGCATCTCGAGCAGCGTCGGACCGGCATAGGGGATATACAGCGGGCGTTTTTCGCGATCGGTCATGGCGTCGGATGCGGGCAGCGATGGATGGGCTGCCTAGGATAACCTCTCTGCCCGGCTTGGCCACCCGACAGACTCACGAGACCGGCCCCGGCGTGATCGCCAGTACGCGTGGTTGCCCGGTTCATGCGAACGACGGCCGCCGGCAGCGAGCATCGACAGTTCGTACAATGCCGCACCCAGCCCGCCCAAGATCCTCGTTCATGCCCATTCATGCCTTGATCACGCTGGCTGTGCTGGCGGCCATTCTCGCGACGCTCGCCTTCAGCTCGCTGGGAGCCGATCTGGTACTCATGGGCGGGCTGGTGATGCTCATGGTTTCCGGCATCGTCTCGCCGGCACAGGCCCTGTCGGGCTTCTCCAACCCCGGGGTCGCGACCATCGCCGCTCTTTACATCGTGGTGGCCGGCCTACGCGATACCGGGGCCACCGAATTGCTGATCGGCCGCCTGCTCGGGCGCCCCCGCTCCATTCGTCATGCCCAGGCGCAGGTCATGCTGCCGACCACGGTGATGAGCGCATTCCTCAACAACACGCCGGTGGTGGCCGCCCTGATTCCGGTGATCGGCGACTGGGCGCGCAAGTATCGTCTACCGGTGTCGCAGCTGCTCATGCCGCTCAGTTTCGCGGCGATCCTGGGCGGCACCTGCACGCTGATCGGCACCAGCACCAATCTGGTCATCGATTCCCTGCTGATGCGTCAGACCGGGAACGGTCTGGGCATGTTCGAGCTGGCCTGGATCGGCCTGCCGATCGCGGTGGCCGGGCTGGCGCTGATCATCGGCGCGGGCCGCTGGCTGATCCCCGACCGGCGCACACCCGACCGCCCAGCTCGACAATCCGCGCGAATACAGCGTCGAGATGATCGTGGCCGCCGACGGCCCCTTGCCCGGTCAGACCATCGAGCAGGCCGGCCTGCGCCAGCTGCCCGGCATGTTCCTGGCCGAGATCGAACGCGACGGCGCCCTGCTGCCCGCCGTGTCGCCGCGCCAGCCGCTGGCGGCCAACGACCGGCTGGTGTTCGTCGGCATTGTGGATTCGGTGGTCGATCTGCAGCGCATCCGCGGCCTGATGCCGGCCACCGAGCAGATCTTCAAGCTCGACAGCCCGCGTCGCGCACGCGTGCTGATCGAGGCCGTGGTTTCGCCGAGCTGCCCATTGATCGGCGCGAGCATCCGCGCCGGCGGCTTTCGCACGCGCTACAACGCGGTGGTGCTGGCCGTGGCCCGCGACGGCGAGCGCGTTCGCGCCAAGATCGGCGATATCGTGTTGCGCCCGGGCGACACGCTGCTGCTCGAGGCCCGCCCGGCCTTCGTGGCCCAGCAACGCCATTCGCGCGATTTCTTCCTGGTCAGCCAGATCGAGAACTCCCAGCCGCCACAGCACCACAAGGCCTATGTCGCGATCGCCGTGCTTGCGGCCATCGTGCTCGGCGTCGCATTCGGGCTGATCGATATTCTGCAAGCCTCACTGCTCGGCGCCGGCGCGGTACTGATCTCACGTTGCAGCACACCGGAAGCCGCGCGACGCGCCATCGACTGGTCGCTGCTGGTGGCAATCGCTGCTGCCATCGGCATCGGCGAGGCCGTGCAGAACACCGGGCTCGCCGCCCTGTTCGCGCAGGCGCTGACCGGCCTGGCGGGCCACGGGACATACGCGGCGCTCACTGCCCTGTTCGTCACCACGGTCGTGATCAGTGCGGTGATCACCAACAATGCCGCGGCCGTCATCGTGTTTCCGATCGCGCTGTCACTCGCGCACGGTGCGGGCGCGAACGTCATGCCCTACGCCATCACGGTCGTGGTCGGCGCCTCGGCGAGCTTCCTCACGCCCATCGGCTATCAGACCAACCTGATGGTCTACGGCCCCGGTGGCTACCGGTTCACGGATTTCATCCGTCTCGGCCTGCCCCTGACCGTGATCATCGGCACGCTCACCGTGGTGCTCGTGCCGATGATCTGGCCGACGGGCGGCTGAGCCGCTCCCGCACTTCAGCGCTGGCTGTTCTGCCAGTTCCCGGGCTGATACCAGGCCTTGTCCTCGACGACCGGCGTGCGGCCGCGCACCGAGTCGGCGATCTTCTCGGCGATCATGATGGTCGGGGCGTTGAGGTTGCCGGTGGTGATGCGCGGCATGATCGAGGCGTCGACCACGCGCAGCGATTCCACACCATGCACCCGGCCCTCGCCGTCGACCACCGCCTGTTCGTGATGGCCCATGGCGCAGGTTCCGGACGGATGATAGGCGGATTCGCCCATCTGGCGTACCCAGGCGTCGATCTCGTCATCGGACTGCGCATCCGGGCCCGGGCCGAGTTCCTTGCCGCGATAACGATCGAACGGCTTCTGCTCGATGATCTCGCGGGTCAGGCGGACCGAGTCGCGCATCTCGCGCCGGTCGCGCTCGGTGGCCATGTAGTTGAACACGATCTTCGGTGCGGCCTTGTAGAACGACGAGGCCAGCGTGACTTCGCCGCGCGATTCCGGCCGCATCGGCCCGACATGGGCCTGAAAGCCGTGAGAGGTCGCCTTGGCGCTGCCGTCGTAGGACACGGCCATCGGCAGGAAGTGATACTGGATGTTGGGATACTCGACGCCCGGCTCGCTGCGGATGAAGCCGCCCGACTCGAAGTGGTTGGTCGCCCCCAGGCCCTTGCGCGTCAGCATCCATTCGGCGCCGATCTTGCCCATGGCGGCCGGGCTCTGCGCCGAATAGAGCGTGATCGGCTCCTTGCACTCGTACTGGACGTAGACTTCCAGATGATCCTGCAGATTCTGGCCGACGTACGGATTCTCGTGCACCGGCGTGATACCGTGCGGGCGCATCTGGTCCGCCGGGCCGATGCCGGACAGCATGAGAATCTGCGGCGAGTTGATCGCGCCGGCGCACAGCAGCACCTCGCGTTCTGCTTCGACCCTGGAGCGTGTGCCGAGATGATCGATCTCGATGCCGATGGCCTTCTTGCCGTCCATCAGGATCTTGCGGGTATAGGTGCGCGTCATCACCGTCAGGTTCGAGCGCCGCATCACGCCACCGCGCAGATAGGCGTTGGCAGTGGACCAGCGCACGCCGTCCTTGGTAGTCATGAACATCGGGCCGACGCCTTCCTGCTGGAAGCCGTTCATGTCTTCGGTATACGGGTAGCCTGCCGCCATGCCCGACTCGATGAAGGCATGGTAAAGCGGGTTTCGCCCCGGGCCGGTGGTGACGTGCAGCGGCCCGCCCCCGCCGTGATAATCGTTCTCGCCCTGATCGAAATCCTCGGCCTTGCGGAAATAGCCCAGCACATCCTTGTAACGCCAGTTCTCCAGCCCGAAATCGTTGGCCCAGCCTTCGAAGTCCAGCGCGTTGCCGCGTACATACGCCATGCCGTTGATCGAGGACGACCCGCCCAGCACGCGCCCGCGCGGACAGTGCATGACGCGGTTGTCCATGTAGGGATCGGCTTCGGTGTGGTAGTTCCAGCTGTAGGTATCGCCGTTCATGGGATAGGCGAACGCCGACGGCATGTGGATGAAGATGGAATAGTCCATCGGGCCGGCCTCGACCAGCAGCACCGAAACATCCTTGTCTTCGGTGAGCCGGCTGGCCATCACGGCACCGGCCGAACCGGCACCGACGATCACGTAGTCGTATTTCTTCTTCGGGTTGCTCATGCGCTGGGCCCTCGCTTGAACCGGGCGTATCGATGACGGGTGTCGTATCGCCTCGCAGTCGTCGTGCGCCACATCGGCCGGCGGCTGCACTCGTGCTCTGGTAACGCGTTCGCGAAGGGCGAACGCGTTACCAGTACGTGCTAGTACGGCGCCTCGACCGCGCCGCGGGCGACGAATACGCTCTTGATACGCGTGTAGTGCTCGAGCGCGCGACGGCTGTTTTCCTTGCCGATGCCCGAGCCCTTGATGCCGCCGAACGGCATCTCGATCGGTGTGATGTTGTAGTGGTTGATCCAGCAGATGCCGGCTTCCAGCTCGCCGATCACCCGGTGGGCGCGTTCCAGATCACGCGTGAACAGCCCGGCCGCCAGACCGAATTCGGTGTCGTTGGCACGCTGGATCACCTCGGCCTCGTCGGTGAACGACAAGCACCGACATGACCGGGCCGAAGATCTCCTCTTGACGATCTTCATATCGTCGGTGCAGGCATCGAACACGGTGGGCTGGATGAAGACCCCGTAGTCGCAACCGTCCACCGCGACCTTTTCGCCCCCGATGATCAGCTTGCGCGCCGCCCTTCTTGCCCGGCCTCGATGTAGTCGAGCACGATCTGGCCGTGTTCCGGGCTGATCATCGGGCCGACGTCGGTATCGGCATCGGCCGGGTTGCCGATCCTGAGTGTCTCCACTCGCGCGAGCAGCTTTTCGAGAAACGCTTCGCGCACGGACTCGTGCACGAATACGCGAGTACCGTTGGTGCAGATTTCGCCCTGGGTGAAGAAATTGGCCAGCAACGCTCCCGAAACGGCGTTGTCGAGATCGGCATCGTCGAAAATCACCAGCGGCGACTTGCCGCCGAGCTCCAGCGACACGGTCTTGAGCGTGCCCGCGGCGTCCGCCATCACCTTCTTGCCGGTGTCCGCACCGCCGGTCAGCGAGATCTTGTCGATGCCGCTGTGGTTCGACATCGCCTGACCGGCGTCGCCGAAGCCCGGCACGACGTTGAGCACGCCATCCGGCAGGCCCGCTTCCTTGGCCAGTTCAGCCAGCCGCAGCGCCGAAAGCGGCGTGAGCTCGGACGGCTTGAACACCACCGTATTGCCTGCGGCGAGCGCCGGCGCCGACTTCCAGCAGGCGATCTGCAGCGGATAATTCCAGGCGCCGATCGCGCCGACCACACCCAGCGGCTCCGGCCGGGTGTAGAAGAAGCCGCCGTCGACTTCCTGGTACTCGCCCTGGATCGAGCTGGCCTGGCCGGCGAAGTACTCGAGGCAATCCGCGCCCGAATCCACGTCGGCTTCGGGGGTTTCGGCGATCGGCTTGCCGCCGTCGAGCATTTCCAGTTCGGCCAGTTCATCGCGGTGCTCGCGCAGCAGCTGCGACAAGCGATGCAGAATACGGCCACGCTCGACGCCGCTCATGGCTTTCCATGGGCCGAGGGCAGCGCGCGCGGCGGACACGGCAGCGTCGATATCCGCCTCGCCGGCCCTGGCGACCTGCGCCAACGCCTCGCCGGTTGCCGGATTCACGGTTTCGAAGAACTCACCTGATTTGGCCTCGACGTATGCGCCGTCGATCCAAAGCAGTTTCTGCTCGCGCGATGCTTTCATGCCCCACCTGCCGTGACGTTGGCCCTGGAAAACCGCCTATTCTAACACGCGCTCATGACCGCGCTTTTGCAGCCCTGGTCGCGCCCCCTGAGGTTTTCAACATGCGCCGGGGATAAGCCTGTGGATAAAACGGGGGAGAACCACAACAGGCACCACGTGACCACGATCGAAGCAGAATGAACAATTAATGACCACCACGGATCGAGCGCTTCGGTATGTTGTAAAAGCGCACCGCGCTCGATGCCCGGCAGGATCGCGCGTTTGTGCACACAAACCTTGAACAAGGCTGTGGACTTATCGGTGATAAAAGCCGGAATCGACCGCCAGCCGGGGCTTCCAGGCCCATTGATCAATGAGTGATCATTACCGCGGCGAACGGTGCCCACGACGGCAACCGACCGTCAGAGAATATTCGCCATGCATCCCGCGTCCGGTTCTTCCCCGGCCGCCAGGCCATCATCGCCATTCATCGAGCCGCTCATCTTTTACACAGCGCGGCTGGACAAGCCTGTGCATAACTCTGTGGTAACCGCCTCGATCGCCCTCTCCATGCGCCTCGCAACGCCCTGCTCAAAAAATACGCAATCACATGCGAACGCGCGCGAGGCGCCTCACAAAACGAAACCCGTGGCCAGCGCATCGGCCACGGGTTTCCGGATCCCGCACGCGCCCCGTTCAGGACGGGGCGTCGCCGGTCTCCTCGGGCGCGGCATCGTCCCCGCGACGACGACGCTTGGGCCGATAGCTCGGGTCGTCGGGCGCGTCATCGGCTTCCAGCACGCGGATATTCGCCGCCGGCGCCTGGCCCTGGCGATCCTCGCCGAACCAGAGCGTCTGATGCGGGAACGGAATCTCGATTCCGGCCCGATCGAAGTGGATCTTGACCAGGCGATTGAAGGCACGGCCCACGCCCCACTGCGTGCCCGGCTTGGTCTTGATCATGATGCGGATGTTCACCGCACTGTCGGCGAGTGCGGTCACACCCGGCACGGTCATGTCCTCGAGGATGTTCGGCCCGACGTTCGGGTCGGACTTCAGATCCTCGAATGCCTCGCGCAGGTAGTAGATCGCGTTGTCGATATCCTCGCGATAGGCGATGCCGTATTCGGTACGGAAATACGCCCAGTCGCGCATGAAGTTCGACACCACGCTCGCCGACGAAAACGGCACGATGTGGTAGGCGCCGTCGATGTCGCGGATCGACACCGAGCGGATGGTCAGGCGCTCGGCGGTGCCCGTGACGCCCCCCACGGTCACCACGTCGCCCGTGTTCATCGCGTTCTCGAGCTGGATGAACACGCCGGTGATGATGTCCTGCACCAGCTTCTGGGCACCGAAGCCGATAGCCAGACCGAACACGCCGGCGCCGGCGATCAGCGGCCCGATGTTCACCCCGATCTGCGACAGCGTGATCATGATCGTGAACGCCGCGATCAGGATCGCCAGTGCGTTGCGGAAAAGTACCAGCAACGTCTGCTGACGCGCGCTCGGCGCGCCACCGCCCGTATTCGGGCTCAGTCGATGCTCGATCACGCTCGCGGCCACCAGCCACAACAGCGCGGCTGCAACCAGAATCAGCGCGACCTTGGCCGACACCGACAGCGCGGTCAGCCCCGCATCGGACGACAGCCAGCCGTTCAGATTGAAGACATGCCACGCGTTCGCGATCACCGCGGCCACGACCAGGAGAATCACCACGCGGATGACCTTGAGCGCATTCGGCACGTAGGAATTCACGCGCGCCTCGAGCATCGGCAGCTTCTCGCGGATCGAATCCGGAAAGACCATGCGATGCCCGATCGCCTTGGAGAGCAATCCGGACAGGCCGAACCCGATCCCCGCCGCGATCACGGTCTGCAGCGTGGCCGAAAGCATGAACGGCAGCGCCCCGGACGGGTCGATCTGGCTTGCAAGGAACAGCACGGTGAAGTAAGCGATCGCGATCAGCACCCACACGCGGGCGAACAGACGGTAGAGCACTGCGAAGAAGCTCACGGTGGCGGTTTCCGCCTTGTGCTTGAGCCGTTCCGTCAGCAGCTTGCGGTTGCCGAATATGACCCGGAGCGCATAGATATACGCCGCGCCCATGATCAGGAAGGTCAGCACTGCGCCGAGAAAGAACGACAATTGAGCGTTGACGATGGGCACGGCCACGAGCAAACCGTAGCCCACGACACCAACGAACCAGCGCAGCCGGATGCTCCACCAGGCCGCGACCTCGCTGTTGATGTTCAGAAGTCGCAGGCTTTCATAACGCGCAGCGAACAAGGCCCGAACGGCCACCTTGACCAGCTCGACCAGCACGAAGGCGTTGATGAACAGTGACTCCCGCGTGCCCATCGTGCCGTTGTCGCCGATGGCGTACAGCCCGGCGAAATAGCCCGCGCTGCCTGCGAGCAGAACGATGACGACATCGACCACGATGCCCGCAACGATCGCCGAACCGCGCCGCACCAGAGCACCGCTGCCGGATTCGGCGCGCGAGGCGAACCCCCCGACCGCGGAAAAGATGAACCGCGCGAGCGCGCGCAGTATCCAGAACGCAATCACGGTCGAGCCGACCACGATCGCGAACATCAGCACGGCGTTGAAAAATGCACTCGCGCTGAAGGAGACCTGGCTGTGATCGGCATTACCGCTCTGAGCGAGCGCGGTGATCATGCCCCAGGTCGACACCACGCGTGCGCCGATGGTCTCCGACCACGACGCAGTCAGCTCGGCGAATCGGCGTGCGAATGACACTCGCTGACTTGAGGCCGCTTCCTGTTTCTTGGCCTGACCGGCCTTTTCGGTCGTCGGCGCATGCTCGAGCGTCTTGTCCCTACCCTTGGCCGGCGGCTGAGACGAACTGTTCTTCTGATCCTGCGCCGCAGCCTGGCGCAACTCCGTGATCAACTGCTGGCGGGTCTTGTCGTTTTCCAGCAGGTCCGCGAGCTTGTCCAGCGACACCGATTGATCGGAACCGCCCTTGGCGCCACCAGCGCTCGACTGTGCCGCATGCGCTTGAGCCAGCGGGGCCAGCATGAACAGACAGACCAGGGCGTAAGCGAGAAAGGCCCGCACGAAGCCAGATCTCGAACACGACGCTCGGTATTGATCCATGGGCGTTCTACCTTGTGGCGATTTATCCGTGGATATCACGCCTGAGGCCGTCATAGCGAAACACACGGGCGCCCTGACCCCAGACTCGAAGGGCCAATGATGCCTCATCAAACAATCGTGCGCGATCGAGATGGCAGCCCATCGCGCCCCCGTCACGGCGTCGATCCGGTGTCATGCGCAGGCTGGCGCCGCCCGACCGGAGCCCCGGCACCGCGGACGAATCCGGCTAACGCAGGCGGCGTTCGGCGGACAGTGGCGCGGTCGTGGCGGTCGGATTCGCATCGTGCCAGTGGCGAGCATGCGCGGCCGGATCGGCCCGCACGATGGCCGAAACCAGGCAAGCCAGAGCCGCCAGCGCCCACAGCAGGCGCCGCCGCCTCCCGCCACCGGCGTTGTATCGGCGCGTGCGCATGACACCCCACCTCGTACTCGTATCCTGTCCGCCGAGCGTAGAGGTCGCGGCTGACCCTCGAATGACAGCCGCCGGCCTCAGTCGACGCCAGGGTCGGATGGCACGATCGTGCCCTCCTGGGCCAGCGCGCGCCGAACGTCGAAGAAGCAGACGCGAATGCGCTCGATGTCGGTGCTTTCGGACAAACCGTGGCCCGCGGCTTCGAGAATCGTCTCGGCGTGCCGCGCCAGCGCTCGTCGCTCCAGATCGCGCCGGGTCAGAGGCGCCAGTTTCTCGATCACGTGCAGCATCTCGCGCATCGTGATCACGCTGGTTCGCCCGTAGTTGCGGATCGGCATGAATGCCGCGTCGAGCAGATCGTGAAAATTCGGCACGCGGATGATCAGGCGCATCTCGCCTTCTTTATCGGTGACCACCTCGGACGGCATGGGCCGCCTGATCAGCACCGCCAGCGACCGGCCGATGCGATTGACGCAGTCGAGCGCGGTGAACGGGTTGTTCAACGCCGGCGAGAGCGCCCTCACCCCGATCTCGGCCATCTGATTCACGGCGAACAACAGATCGTGATCCGTCATGCGGCTGCGCCCGAGAATATACTCGCGGGCCGCATGTCGGGCCGTCTCTTCGTCGATCTCCGCGCCATGCAGGCGGGCCAGCACGCTGCCGGGCAATACATAATCCCCGTAGCTCACACACGACTCGATCACGATCTCGTGGTGCTCGGCGATCTCGAGCAGCGCCTCGGTCCCGATCGCCTGCACGTAACCACCCTCGTAGGCGATCAGATCCTGCGTGCCGTGGCCCAGCTCGGGCGCCGACGCGCCGTCATCGCCGCCGTGGTCCGGGTACATGCGATCGATCGCCTGGTCGAATTCCACACCCACGGTCTCCAGCACTTCGGGCGCGGAGAACAACTGGGCCATGTGGTGGGTGAAATAGATCAGCGTGCAGGTCGCGAACAGGGCCATCACGAAGCCCACACTCAGCGACACGCCCGGCACGAAGTGGTTCTTCGGGTCGTTGCCGACCATGTGAAACACCAGCATGCAATAGACGAACGTCGCCAGGAAGATACCCAGCACCGCCTGATTGGCACGGTCGCGCATGAAGCTGCGGATCAGGCGATGGCCGAACTGGCTGGTGGCCAGCGTGAGCACGACCATCATGGTCGAGAACACAACCGTGGCGATCGCCACCATGGCGCCGGTAAGCGTCTGCAGCAGATTGGCGGCGTTGGTCGTGCCGCCGGAATAGAACAGCGTGTGCAGGACGCTGCCCGTGAGATGCAACTCGTCGATGGTCAGCGTGATCGCGAACAGGATCAGCCCCACCAGCATCATCAGCGATGGCAGAAACCAGAAGCTCGAGCGGGCCAGCTCCCAGAATTCGTAGACTCGTGCACGCATGCGCTGCTCCTTGTATCGTCCCGCGATCCCCCGCGCCTGATGCCGCGTTCGCCCATAAAAAAGCCGTCGACCGCGGAAAGCGATCGACGGCTTCTTCTACCGGGCCCGAGGCCGAGCGATCACGCCGTGGCGTTGACCGCCTTGGCGAAGATATCCACGGCCTCGTCGATCTGCTGCCGGTTGGCGACCAGCGGCGGCAGCCAACGAATGACCTGCTTGCGCGGGCCACAACGCAGCAACAGCAGTCCGGAGGCCTCGCAGGCCTTGACGATACGATCGGCACGATCGCCGTCAGGCTCGCCGTTCTTGTGGATCTCGCAGCCGATCATGAAGCCCTTGCCGCGCACGTCGACGATGCATTCGTGATCGGCGGCAATCGATTCCAGACGCTGCTTGAGATGCGCGCCCTGCTCGGCCGCGTTCTCGACCAGGCCTTCTTCCTCGATCACGTCGAGGGTGGCCAGTGCCGCCGCACAGGCCACGGCGTTGCCGCCGTAGGTGCCGCCCTGCGAACCCGGCCAGCCTTTTTCCATCAGCGCACGCGAGGCGCCGAAGCCGGACAGCGGGAAACCGGAAGCCAGACCCTTGGCGGTCATCACGATATCCGGCTGGACGTCGAAGTGGCTGTGCGACCAGAACTTGCCGGTGCGGCCGTAGCCCGCCTGGACCTCGTCCACGCCGAGCACCAGACCGTGATGATCGGCGCGCTCGCGCAGACCCTGCATGAAACGGGTGTTGGCCGGCACGAAACCGCCCTCGCCCTGGATCGGCTCGATCAGGAAACCGGCCGTGTCCTTCGGCGAGCTGATGGTGTCGAAGATGTAGTCCAGTTCGCGCAGACAGAAGTCGGTGGCTTCGTCTTCCGACCAGCCGTAGCGGAATGCGTTGGGGAACGGTGCGACCACCACCCCGCCCATGAGCGGCTGCAGGCCGGCGGTGTAGGCGGTGCCCGAGGTGGTCATGGAGGCCGCGCCCATGGTGCGGCCGTGGAAGCCGCCATGGAATACCACGATGTTCGGTCGGCCGGTGGCGTGGCGCATCAGGCGCATCGCGCCTTCGGCGGCTTCGCTGCCCGCACTGGCATAGAACATGGTATCGATCTCGCCCGGCATCTTCTCGGCCAGCCGTGCCGACAGATCCTGGATCGGCTTGTGCATGATCGTCGTGTACTGACCGTGGATCAGCTTGCCAACCTGCTCCTGGGCCGCCGCGACCACCTTGGGATGACAATGGCCGGTACTCGTCACGCCGATGCCGGCGGTGAAATCGATGAAACGGCGGCCTTCGGTGTCGAACAGATAGCAGCCCTCGCCTCGCTCGGCGTAGACGTCGGTGGCCTGCTTGAGCAGTGGGGACAGGTTACCCGGGCGATTGGCCGTCATGGCTGTTCTCCTGACTGTGTTGGGACGTTGCGGATTCATTTCTGGCCGCGAGGCTAGACCTGTTCCGAGACGGTTGCAATCCGTACTGTCAGCGCGCCTCGGACCGACGTTGTCGGGGCTTAGGTACGCGCCTCTCGCAGCGCAGCCACCACGGCATCGCCGATCGCATCCGTGGCCCGCGCATCGCCGGCATGAGCGGCCAGATCGGCGGCCACGGCACGGCGCAGACGCGCGCCCGCGCGTGCAGCGGCGCCGTCCTGTTCTCCCATCCAGTCGAGCATCATGCCCGCGGTGAGCAGCATGGCCGCCGGCCCGGCCTTGTTCTGGCCGGCGATATCCGGCGCGCTGCCGTGGGTGGGCTCGAACATCGGCGGACGCGAGCGATCCGACGGGTTCAGATTGGCAGAAGGCGACACGCCCATGCCACCGTTCAGCACGGCCGCCAGATCGGTGAGGATATCGCCGTGCAGATTGGAGGCGACCACCACGTCGAACATCCACGGATGCGAGACGAACTTCATGCAGGCCGCGTCGACCAGTTCGTGATGGGTGGCGACGTCCGGATAGTCTTCCGCAATCCTCGCGAACATTTCCGTATACATGTCGCCCCAGAACTTCTGGGCGTTGCGCTTGGTGACCAGGCATACCTGACTGGTGTGCTTGTCGGGGCCGAACTGGCGCTCACGGCCTTCGCTCTGGCGTGACGCCGCGCGTGCCCGAGCCTGTTCGAAGGCATGCCGGATGATCCGATCGGTGGCCCGATGCGTGAACACGGCGGTCTGCGTGACCACTTCATTCGGTGTGCCGGGCGCAAGCCGCCCGCCCTGATTCACGTACTCGCCCTCGCTGTTCTCGCGGATGACGAGCATGTCGATGTCTGCGGCTCTGGGATCGGCCAGATACTGCGGTGCGCCCTCGAGCCGGCGCACCGGTCGTTCGCAGACCCATTGATCGAAACCCTTGCGGATTTCCAGCAACGGCGCCAGCGAATCCGAATCAGAGAGCAGATACCGATCCGGATCCGTGGTGGGCCCCGGGTCGCCGAGCGCGCCCAGCAGGATCGCATCGTAGTCCGCCAGCCGGGCCAGATAATCGGCCGGGGCCGATTCACCGTGCGCTTCGTGCCATGCGTGCGAAGGCCAGTCGAATGTGTCGTATTCGATCGCCAGATCGGGCTCGATCTCAGCCAGCGCATCGAGCGCGCGGGTGGCCTGGGCGATCACTTCGGGGCCGATGCCGTCGCCGGGCAGAACAGCGACGCGCCATGTCTTTTGTGCAGTCATTGCGCGAGGCTACCACCGCCGTACGGACACGCCTATACATCCAAAAGCATGAGGCGTCCGCGCTCGGCCGCTCAGCCGCCCGTGGCGCGCCGTGCCCGGAAGAATCGTCGCAACAGTTCCGCACTCTCGTCAGCCAGCACCCGGCCCTCGTGCGCCACGCGATGGTTGAGCCGTGGTTCATCGAACACGGCGAATATCGAATGCGCCGCGCCGGCGCGAAAATCGTCGGCGCCGTAGACGACGCGCGCAATGCGCGCATGGCCGATCGCACCGGCACACATGGCACAGGGCTCGAGCGTGCAGTACAACGTCGCGCCGGGCAGCCGATAGTTGTCCACCGCCGCGCAGGCCGCGCGGATTGCAACGATCTCGGCGTGTGCGGTCGCGTCGCGGGCTGCGATGGGCCCGTTGCGGCCGCGGCCGAGTTCCACGCCGTCGCGCACCACGACCGCACCGACCGGCACTTCGCCGGCCGCCGCCGCCTCGGCAGCCAGGTCGAGCGCCACGCGCATCCAGCGCAGGTCGGCATCGGAATCGGCGGGCATGGCATCGGACATGATCGGTGATGACAACGGGTCGAGCCCCTATTATGCCGGCCCGATGACAAGCGTTCGCGCCACAGACGCGAGTTCGGTCTCGAGAAAATCCAGACACAAACGAACACGCGGCACGGGATAGCGGCGTTGGGCATACAGCGCGCGGATATCGGCACCGGGCATGGGGCCGTCATCGACAACCGTTTCCAGCGGCCCGGCCGCCACGTCCCAGCTGCACGCAGGATCACATGGCCTGCGCCCGGCCTTCACGCGCACACGGCACTGGGCTTATTCTGAACACCCAGGCAACGAGTGCGAGGAGAGAATCATGGCATCGCTGGCACAAACCCGGGTTCTGGTCATCGGCGGCAGCTCCGGCATCGGCGAGGCCGTGGCCCGCCGCAGCGCCGAGTCGGGCGCGGATGTGACGATCGCATCCCGCTCGGCGGACAAGCTGACCCGGGCCGCCGAGACGATCGGCCACCGTGTCGGCACGGCCGTGCTCGATACTGGCGACAACGCAGCCGTCGAACGATTCTTCGCCGAAAACGCCGCCTGGGACCACCTGATCGTTTCCTCCGCCGCCACGGCCCGTGGCGGCATGCGAGCGATGACGCTCGACGACGCCTACGCTTCGATGGACAGCAAGTTCTGGGGTGCCTATCGCGCCGTCCGCGCAGCGCGGATGGTCCGCGGCGGCACCATCACGCTTGTCTCCGGCTTCCTGTCGGAACGCCCCTCGGCCGGGGCCACGCTCCAGGGCGCAATCAACGCGGCCCTCGAAGGCCTGATGCGCGGCCTCGCGCTGGAGCTGGCACCGGTGCGTGTGAATGCCGTATCGCCCGGCATGATCGATACCCCGCTGTGGGACGACATGCCCGAGGCACGCAAACGCGACCTCTTGACCGCGGCTGCGGACAATCTTCCGGTCGGCCGTGTGGGCCGGGCCGGCGATATCGCCAATGCCGTGCATTATCTGATGATCACGGGCTTTGCGACCGGATCGGTGGTTCGTGTGGACGGCGGCGGCGCCATCGCCTGATGGTCGCGCTCGACCACGTCACGCTGCGCACGAACGCGCTCGAGGCCACTCGCGATTTTCTGGTCGATCTGCTCGATCTTTAGAGTGGGCCATCGCCCGGACTTCGGGTTCCCGGCTACTGGCTCTATGCCGACAGCGCGCCGATCGTGCATCTGGTTCCCGGACCCGGCGGCGCGGTCGAGCGCGACGCCGAAACCATCGATCATGTCGGCTTTCGCATTGACGCCATCGAGCCCGTCCGCCGTCGGCTGGACGAGCGCGGTACGCGCTACTCAAAGCAGTCCATTGCCGAGCTCGGCGAACAGCGGTTGTTCACCCTTACCCCGACCGGCATTCTGCTCGAGCTGGTGGCGCGGACGGCTCCTCATTGAGGCAGGTTGCAGGCCGTCACCCGGCGGCCCGCCGACGCACGGCACGGATCCACGCGCCGTTGGCGCCCCGCATTAGCGTATTCGAACAGCCCACCAAGCAGACGCGCCGGGTCAGGCCGCGCCGCGCGATCGGTCAAGTCATAACGGCGCCGGCTGGCCTCGTGGAATGATTGCCCGGCTCAGCCGACGGTTCACGGCGCGCGGCGCCATCAATTGCGGGGCGAGCACAAGGCGAACACGTGACGGATGCCGACCGTGCGCCGGACGCAGCTACCGGCACGAGGTTCCGCTATACCGCGCCGGCCAATGCAATCGCCTTGCAGAACGTCAACGCGCCGTCGCCGCCGCCCACGACGGCATCGCCGATAGCGCCAGCGTAAGGATCAGATCATTCGCGCGAGCATCGGGGTCACGTGGCGGTCAGGTGCGACGCCGGCGCTGCGGCGCCACTGGCGGTTGACCGGTAGCGCACGATACCCATGATCGCCGAAGGCGACGGCCGCCGGCCCCGTCATCATTACTGCCCCGCTGCGCGGGCTCAATCAAGGAAACCCTCGATGAAGATCGAACTCAACGGAAAAACCGCCCTGATCACCGGATCGACCGGCGGCATCGGCCTGGCCATCGGCAAGGGGCTGGCCGGGGCCGGCGCGACGGTGATTCTCAACGGGCGCAAGCAGGCGCGTGTCGATACAGCGATCGCCGATCTGAAAAAAGCCGTGCCCGACGCCGACGTGCGAGGGGTCGCCGCTGACCTGGCGACGGCCGAGGGCTGCCAGTCGGTGGTCGATGCCGAGCCGCAGGTCGATATCCTGGTCAATAACGTCGGCCTGTTCGGCCCGCACGATTTCTTCGACGTGCCGGACGAGAAATGGCAGCAGTATTTCGACGTCAACATCATGTCCGGCGTGCGCCTATCGCGCGCCTATGCGCCCGGTATGGAGGACAACGGCTGGGGCCGGATCGTGTTCATGTCGTCCGAATCCGGCATCAATATCCCGGTCGAGATGATCCACTACGGTTTCACCAAGAGCGCCAATCTGTCGGTTTCGCGCGGCTTGGCGAAGCGGTTGTCCGGCACGGGCGTGACCGTGAACGCCGTGCTGCCCGGGCCGACGTTGTCCGAAGGCGTGGCCGACATGCTGCGCGATGATCAGGAAAAGTCCGGCAAGTCGATGGAGGCATTCGCCGCCGAATTCGTCCAGACCGCCCGGCCGACGTCCATCATCCAGCGCGCCGCGACGGTCGAGGAAGTCGCCAACATGGTGGTGTATGTATGCTCGCCGTTATCCTCGGCCACCAGTGGTGCTGCGCTGCGGGTCGATGGCGGCGTGGTCGATACGCTGACCTGATGCGGGCCCGCCGCCCACAGGGCTGGCGCTGACCGTCGGGGCCCGCACGCCCTGTGCGCGGGCTTTCCCGTTGCAGCCAGCCCAAAGGGGGGCGCGTCGACTGCCGCGGCTGTGTTGGGCTCGCTGACGGGGCACGGTATATTTCCGCACAGAGCGATCTGCCGAGAATTCTGCAATCCATGCGCAACGATCCCGCCAGCGGCCTCGATAGGACGAACGACGCCTCATCGCCCGAGGCGCTATTCAATAGGGCCTGCGAACTGCTGCGCAAAGGAGACGAGCGCGCCAACACCCTCCTGCCCCGCCTGCAGGCCTATCCGCATTATGCGCAGGGCTGGCTGCTTCTGGCGCGCGTGCTGACCGAGCGCAAGCAATCCGATGCCGCGATGGTCGCATTTGATCAGGCGCTGGCCGTACGCGAGCCGCCCTTGGCGGCCGCACTTGAAAAAGCCGACCTGATGATCGCCACCGGACAGCCCGGGGCCGCAGCAACCTGGCTGACCGACTTCCGGCGGCGCGGGGCACGGGATGCGCGGCTCTGCCACAAACTCGGCCGGGCCCATTACGCCGCCGGCGATTACGAAGCCGCTCGTGCGGCGTTGCAGAGGGCTGTGGACCGAGCGCCCGATTTTGCCGAAGCCTGGTTTCATCTCGGCCTGGTTGAACAGGATCTCGATCGACCGGCGGCGGCTGCAACCAGCTATCGCAAGGCACTTTCAGCCCGTCCTGACATGTTCGAGGCCGCACTCAATCTTGGCATCAGCCTGCAGGAGACCGGCGCCATCGAACCGGCGCTTGATGCCTACGCCCGCGCCGTGCGCATCAAACCCACCTGCTTCAATCGTGTGGCCCAGGCACTCACGTCGGCACCGACCGGAAGGCTGTGGCTCGATCCGAGCGCCCTGCGCCGATCACTTGAAAGCCGGGCGTGAACGCCGGGCCCGATACTGTTTGCGGTAGACGCCCTTGTCGTCGAGCAGTCTTCGCCCAACCGCATCGTAAGCCGCGGTTTCGTTATCATCGAATGGTTCGAACACGTATTCCAGCGGCTCCCGCTGCACCGGAAAGCACTGCACGACGGGCGTGCCCTGCGGCAGGACGCCTTCGAAATCCGGCTGGGTCCAGATCGCCGGAAACAGAATGCCGACGTCGTGATATCGATCAGCATCGACAAGCCCGGACAATGCCTGAAACGGCAGGTCATTGCGGTTCGCCGGTGGCATGGCGAAAAGCGACCACCCTTCAGGCAACTCGACCGTCCAGAAACTGTTGAATTTGACGATCACGCGGTTGCTGGCATGAAACGGCGTGCCCTCGACCTGGGCCGGGACATGAAAACTCAAAGGCGCCCGCGGATGCATACGGGCCGCCGGCTGCGGCACCGACCAGTCCCATGAAAACACGCCGTCACGGACATGCACATCGCACGGCAGCGTGAACACAAAGCCGTGCGTCATGGCATCCACGAACGGCGGACATTGCTTGACGGTGCGGATATCGCCACCGTGGGTCTCGGAATATGCCGTACTCGGCATCTGCCGCAGCCAGTCCGGCAAGACCGCCCGCGCCGCTAACGGCTCCGGCAGGTACCCCTTTAGATTGGGGTCGCAGCGAAAGATCACACGCATAACCGACTCCCGTCACGGCAAACGGCTGTCGCCGAGACTCAGATTGAACGCGATCGAGATACGCTGAGTCGACCCGAGATACGGCCGCACCTGATGATAAAGCCAGCCGGGGAACAACATTAGCAGACCGGCTCGAGGCGTGAACCGCACGTTGGTCCCGCCGGTATTGTGCCCCCCGTCGCTGAACACGAGCGACGGCGCATACATGGCCACGCCGGGGCCCCGCGGGTCCATGATCTCGAACTCGCCGCCCAGCGACTCGTCGCTTGCACGACCGCCGTCGTCGACATAGTACGTGCCCGACCAGTACACACCGGGATGATAGTGAAATTCGTTAGCGTGACCGTATTCGTTGATATTGGCCCAGGCCCGCGTCGACCAGTTGGCCCGCACAGCCTGGCCGGAGCGGTCCATGGTGAGGCGATCCGCCATCCGGCGCGCGGCCGAAAGCACTTCATCGATCCGCGGCCCGGCCCATTCGTCCATCGGGCGACCGGAATGCCAACCGCCGAGATTCGACGCCGCGATCGACCCCTCACGGGCGCGCTCGGCGAGAATGCGCTCCTTGAGATCGGCGTTGCGAGCCGCGCTGTCGTCGAGCAGCGTCGCCGCAACCGGCGTGGCGAAGAAATGCCCGACCTGCATATCAAGTTCAGAATCGCCCATGGCCGTTGTCTCCTCATATCGGGACCCGCCGCCAAGCATGGCCCCAGTCCCAGCGGCGTCGTAAACCCTCGCCCCCAAAAAAGATGCGGCCCGACGCGTTGCGCCGGGCCGCCTGCCATCACGAAGGATCGTTGATGACCACTAGCACATCAACTTTTGCTCTTCGAGGCGTTCTTGCCGATCGAGGAGGGATCGTTGAAGGCCTTCAGCAGCTCCTCGTAAGGCAGCGTTTCGCCCGGAGGATTCTCGTTGGCCAGTTTCGGCTTCGGCGAACCGGGCTGCTTCAGCCAGTACTCCTTGCTCTTCTTCGGGTTGAGCTTCGGCGGCGCCACCTTTTCCAGACCGGCGATCTGGATCCGATGCATGACCTCGTCGAGGTCCTCGGCCACCTTGTCCATGCCCTCCTGGGGTGTCAGCGCACCGCTGTTGATCTGAGCGATGTTCTTCCACCAGGCCGACGTCATCTTGCCGTAGGCCGGCACGTTGGTACCGGTTGGCGTCCAGTACTTGTGCGCCGGGCTGCGGAAGAATTCGACCAGTCCGCCCAGATACGGCGCGGCTTCGCCCATTTCCTTGGAGTTGATATCCGATGTGCGGAATGGCGTCAACGCCGCCCAGCTCTTGCGTAGCGAGACCGACTTGCAGATACAGAACTGAGCATACAGCCAGCTCGCGGCACGCTTCTTCTTCGGCGTCGTCTTGGGCAGGATCCAGGAGCCGCAATCCTGATAGCCCAGCTTCATGCCAGCCTCCCAGTACGGGCCGTGCGGCGACGGCGCCATGCGCCACTTGGGCGTGCCGTCGTCGTTGACCACCGGCAGACCGGGTGTGGTCATGCTCGACGCAAACGCCGTGTACCAGAAGATCTGCTGGGCGATCTGGCCCTGTGCCGGCACCGGGCCGGCTTCGGAGAAGGTCATCCCCGCAGCTTCCGGCGGCGCATACTTCTGCAGCCATTCCTTGTACTTGGTGATGGCATAGACCGCTGCCGGGCTGTTGGTGGCGCCGCCACGTTCGACGCTGGCACCCACCGGGTTCTGATCCTCGTTGACGCGGATGCCCCAGTCATCCACCGGATGGCCGAAGGGCAGTCCCTTGTCGCTCATGCCGGCCATCGACAGCCAGGAGTCATGGATACGCCAGCCCAGCGACGGATCCTTCTTGCCATAGTCCATATGGCCGTAGATCCGCTTGCCGTCGAGGTGCTTGACCTCGTTGGTGAAGAAGTCGGCGATGTCCTCGTAAGCCGACCAGTTGACCGGCACGTCGAGCTCGTAGCCGTACTTGGCCTTGAACTTCTTCTTCAGGTCCGGACGATCGAACCAGTCCTTGCGGTACCAGTACAGATTCGCGAACTGGCCGTCCGGAATCATGTACATCTTGTTGTCGAGCGGCCAGGTGACGAAGCTCTTGCCGATGAAGTCATCGACATCCAGCGTCGACAGGGTGATGTCCTTGCCCTCGCCGGTGATGTAATCGGTGATCGGCACCACATCGTCCATGCGCGGGTGCGTCCCGATGAAATCCGAGTCGTTAATGAAGAGATCATAAACGTCGGTGCCGGTGGCCATCTGCGTCTCGAGCTTGGAGACGGTATCGCCCTCCTGCATCGTATCGTGGTTGACCTTGATACCGGTGATCTGCTCGAAGGCCTTCGACAGGATGTTGGCCTCGAACTGGTGCGTCCCGGTCACCTCGGATACGACGTTGACTTCCATCCCACGGTAAGGCGCGGCCGCCTCGTGCAGGAATTTCATCTCCGCCATCTGCTGATCCTTGGTCAGCGTGGAGGGCTGGAGGAAATCGGTCACCCAGTTCTCGGCGGCGTCCATTCCCTTCTTGCCGCGACCGTAGTCCTTGTAATCCGGGACCTGGCCCAGCGGCGGCAGGCTGCTGATGCCGCCGGACGAAGCCGTGGCCGCCTGTGCCGATGTGCCGATGAACGGAACGGCCGCCATGCCCGCGGCGGCGGCGGCACCCGAGCGCAGGAAATTGCGACGGTTGGCGTTGAATCCCCGCGGAGTTTTCTCCCCCGCCCGACCTTGCGGGTCGTCCTCATGCTTTTTAGTCATTTCGATCTCCTTCCGATCGCAGTATGAGCCGGCCCGAGCAAATACGAACCGGTGGTATGGCCGCGCGCATCGCCTGCGAACTGTCGCGACGCGATCAGCCTGAACTTTTGCGCTATGCCCGCCCTAACCGAACAGTATGAGCCCGACGATCAGCAGCACGACCAGTACCAGCAGATACCAGCTCGTGAGCGGCACCAGTGCCACCCACAGCGCGGTGAGATAGGCCGAGCTGAGCAGGCCGATGAACAGCCGATCGCCCCGAGTGGTGCGCATGGGGATGATCCAGCCACGACGCTCGCGTGTGGGCTGAATGAATTGCCAGATCGTCATGATGACCAGTATCAGCACGATCCCGATGAAAAACGCTGCCGTGGGTACGGTCCAAAGCATCCATTGCATGTTGTGAACTCCTGACTAGACCCGACCCAGTGCGAAACCGGAGGCGATTCGGTGACGAACGAACCAGATCACCAGGACGCCCGGGATGAGTGTGAGCGTGCCGGCGGCCGCCAGAATGCCCCAGTCGGTGCCGGACGCGGTGAAGGCGCTGCTCATCATGGTGGCGAAGGGCATGGCGTTGCTCGACGTCAGGGTGTTGGCCAGCAGCAGCTCGATCCAGCTGAACATGAAGCAGAAGAAAGCGGCCACACCGATGCCCGACCCGATCAGCGGCAGAAAGATCTTGATGAAGAAGCGCGGCAGCGAATAACCGTCCAGATACGCGGTTTCATCGATCTCCCGCGGCACGCCGGACATGAAGCCTTCGAGTATCCAGACCGCCAGGGGCAGGTTGAACAGCGTATGAGCCAGAGCCACCGCGTACACCGTATCGAACAGGTGAATGCTGTGATACAGCTGGAAATACGGAATCAGAAACACCGCCGGCGGCGCCATCAGATTGGTCAGGAACCAGAAGAAGAGATGCTTGTCGGCGAGAAAGTCGTAGCGGGAGAACGCGTAGGCTGCTGGAATCGCCAGGGGCAGCGTGATCGCCACGTTCAACGCCACGTACGAGATCGAGTGCAGGAAGGACCCGGTCCATTTTCCGCTGTTGAAAATATCGTGGTAGTGGCCGAGCGTCCAGTGACTCGGAAAGAACGTCAGCTGAGTCGTGATCTCGGTGTTGGACTTGAACGACATCATGACCAACCAATAGATCGGGATCAGCAGAAACAGGATGAACAACGTCAGGCTGATACGACGGATCGTCATGTTATTGGCCTCCCTCGCTCGTGCCCACGCGGGTCAGCACGATGTAGAACACATAGCTGATCAGAAGAATGATCAGGAAGTAGAGCAGCCCGTAGGCGGCCGCCTTGCCATATTCGAACTGGCCAATCGCGGTATTGGCGAGCATCTCGGTCATGAACGTGGTGCTGCTGCCCGGGCCGCCCCCGGTCACCGTCAGCGGTTCAGCGTAGACCTTGAAGCTGTAGACGAAGCGCAGCAGGATCGCGATCGTGAGTACACCGCGCAGCTTGGGCAGTTCGATGAAACGAAAGACCGCCCAGCGCGACGCGCCGTCGATACGCGCGGCCTGATAGAACGCGCCGGGAATGGCGCACAGACCGGCATAGCACAACAGCGCGATCAGAGACGTCCAGTGCCAGACGCTCATCACCACCACCGTGAACCAGGCGGATAAACTGCCCGTCGCATAGTTGTAGTTGATATGCAGCACGTTGTTCACGAACGCGCCGAACAGACCGATGTCGCCACGCGCGAAGATCTGCCAGATCAGCCCGACAACATTCCACGGCACCAGCAACGGTAGCGCGAGCACGACCATGATCGGCCCGACCGCCCGCCCGCTGCGCGGCATCGTGAGTGCCACGCCGATACCCAGCGGCACTTCGATGGCCAGCACGATCGCGGTGAACATCACCTGACGTCCGAGCGCGCCGCGGAACTCTTCGTTCGTCAACGCATCACGGAACGTCGACCACCCGACGAACGAGTGGGTGTTCATGTTGAACACGATCTGCAGGCTGTAATTGACGACCGCGATGAACGGGATCAATGACGAAAAAGCGACAAGAAGCGTCGCTGGCAGGACCAGGAACCACGCTTTGTTGTCGGCGAAACGATTGTTGTTCATGCCGCCACCTCGACTTCGTGACCGATCAGACGCTCGTTGCGATACAGGCAAAGCCATTCGGACGGGAAATGCACGTACAGTTCGTCGTTCCGGATATGGGCGTGGGCGTCAGGAAGTTTGATCTTGAGTTCGTTGCCGTCGAGATCGGCCGTTACCAGATGGAACTCGCCCATGTCGGCGATCGCCCGCACGTTGACTGCAAAACCCTCGCCCGGCGCCGCCGGCTCGATGAACTCGGGCCGGATGCCGAGCTTGTATTCGCCGCCGTCCGCCTCCGACGCGGCATGCGCCTGCGCGTCCGTCAACGGAATGCTGCGCTCGCCGAGCACGGCCGAACCGCCATCGATGCGGCATTTGATGAAGTTCATGCCCGGGCTGCCGATGAAAAATCCGACGAAGGTATGCTCGGGCCGCTCGAACAACTCCTGCGGCGTGCCCACCTGCACGATTTCACCGTCCGACATCACCACGACCTTGTCGGCGAACGTCAGCGCCTCGATCTGATCGTGGGTGACATAGATCATGGTGTGGCTGAACTGCTTGTGCACTTCCTTGAGCTGACGCCGCAGACGCCACTTGAGCTGTGGATCGATCACCGTCAGCGGCTCATCGAAAAGGATGGCCGAGGTGTCGTCGCGCACGAGGCCACGCCCCATGGAAATCTTCTGCTTGAGTTCCGCGCCCAGCCCGCTGGCGCGTCGTTTGAGCACGTCACCGAGATCGAGCATCTCGGCCACTTCACGCACACGCCGGTCGATGTGCTTGCGCTCGACTTTTCGATTGCGCAACGGGAACGCCAGGTTGTCGTACACGCTCATGGAGTCGTACAACACCGGGAACTGGAACACCTGTGCGATGTTGCGCCGCTCCGGCGACAGGTCGGTGACGTCACGATCGCCGAAGAACACGCGCCCCTCCGACGGCTTGAGCAGCCCGGAGCAGATATTCAACAACGTACTTTTGCCGCAGCCGGACGGGCCCAGCAAGGCATAGGCCCCGCCGTCGTCCCAGCTGAAGTTCATCGGCTGAAGCGCATAATCCTCAGGCTTTCCAGCCTGGCCGGAATAGCTGTGCGCAACTCCGTCGAAACGAATCAAGGCCATAGTGGTGGGCTCCCTCGTCTTATCGGTCGGCGCCGGCTTCGGGCGAATGAACCAGCTGTTCATTCCGATCGAAGACGAACAGTTTGTCCGGATGAAAACCCAGCGAAAGCGGGGCACCGAGGTCGTGCTGATGCACGCCCGGCTGCACGGCTACCCAGGGCCGGCCCTCCACCTGACAATGCACGTATGTATCGGAGCCACTGATTTCAGTGACATCCACGGCCGTGTCGATGCGCTGGCCGTCCGTGTCGGACTCGGCGTTGACGGTCAGATGAGGCGGACGCACGCCGAACAGGTACGAACCGTCCGGCAGTGCGGACAGCGCCGCAGGGCGCGCGGTGCGAAGCGTATCGCCCACACGCAGCTCATCGCCCCGGAGTTCACCGTTGATGATGTTCATCGGCGGATCGCTGAACACGCTGGCCACGTGGGTCGTGGCCGGGGCGGCGTAGACGTTGGCTGCATAGTCGTACTGCAGCAGACGCCCTTCCTCGAGCACCGCGGTACGGCCACCGAATGCCAGCGCTTCCCACGGATCGGTCGTGGCATAGACGACGATGGAACGTCGCCCCTCGAGCGCCTTCGGCAGCTCTTCACGCAGCGTTTCGCGCAGTTTGTAGTCGAGATTGACGAGCGGCTCGTCCAGAAGCACGAGCTCCGCATCGCGAACCAGCGCACGCGCCATCGCCGTGCGCTGCTGCTGGCCACCCGACAACTCGGCCGGCAAGCGGTCCAGCATGGCGTCGATGTGCAGGCGCTCGGCCTCCGCGCGCACCCGTCGATCGATCTCCGAACTGGAAACACCGGCGATGCGCAGGGGCGATGCGATGTTCTCGTAGACCGTCAGCGACGGGTAGTTGATGAACTGCTGATAAACCATCGCGACGTTGCGCTTTCGAACCGGCAGCCCCGTGACATCGGTTCCGTCGATGCGGATACGACCCGACGACGGCTTGTCCAGACCGGCCATCAAACGCATGAGCGATGTCTTGCCGGACAGGGTCAGGCCGAGCAACAGCGACAGCGAGCCGCTTTCCAGCTCGAGATCCATAGGCTCGATGTGGGTCTCACCGCCCACGACCTTGGACACATTGTCGAGCACTAGCGACATGGCCACCCTCCTCCAAAATACCGCCGGCGGCTGCCGACCGCTCCGTCATCCGTATGCATCAAGAGATGCCCCAGTTGTCATGTTGATCAGAAAGAGGTTGACACTCGGTCAACCGTTATTGCCTTCGAGCTTAGTGTTCGAAACCGAACATGAACAACTAGTCAAAAGTCGTAGACCCCTGCACCGGCCTGATCACGACGACTACATGACGCGCTACTCGGCGACATGAACCGACACCCCGGCCTCGGCCAGGAGGTCGGCTAGCGGCTTAGGCGGCGCCACGTCGGTGAAAAGCGCATCGATGCTGTCGACAATGTTCCCTGCCCGGACCAGCGCGTGACGGTTGTATTTGGTCTGATCGGCCAGCAGGAACACACGGCGCGCGTTGGCGATGATCACGCGCAGCAGGCGCACCTCGCGATAATCGAAATCGAACAGCGTGCCGTCGGCCTCGATGCCCGAAATACTCATGAGAGCGAAATCGACCTTGAAATTATTGAAGAAGTCGAGGGTCATCTCGCCGGTTACACCGGCATCGATCGGGCGTACCGTGCCGCCAGCCACCATCACTTCGGCGTCCTTGGAGGCCGAGAGCATGCCGGCGATCTGGAGGTTGTTGGTGATCACGCGCAGCCCCTTGTGCCCGGCCAGCGCGCGCGCGGTTTCCTTCATCGTGGTGCCCAGCGTGAGAAACAGCGATGCGTGGTCGGGGATCTCGCGCGCCACCAGCTCGGCGATCTTGCGCTTGCCTTCCAGATTGAGCACCTGACGCGCCTCGTAGGCGATGTTCTCCACCGTTGAAGGCAAACCGGCGCCGCCGTGGTAGCGCCGTAACAGGCCGGCCTTGCACAGCGCGTTCACGTCGCGACGCGCGGTCTGTTGCGTGATATCGAAACTCCGGGCAAGCGCCTCGATGGCGACAAAACCTTGCTGCTCGACCAGATCAACGATCTCGCGCTGGCGCGGCGTGGGCGTTTCCTCCTCCGAGGCGGGACGACTGGGCGGTCTCACTCAACTCTCTCCTTTTCGGATCCGCTCAACGCGATCCGCACTGTCGCGGCAAACCGTTCGAAGCCGCACTCTGGTCTGTACCACCCCGGATCCTCGAGCGCGTCCGACGGCCGAAAAAGCCGCTGGCGACGCCCGCATTCGCCCGGAGGCCGCACGCGGCGATTACTGCACATTGCATGTTAGCCGGCCTCTCGACTATCGCCCTCTACAACTTTTGTTGTATTTTTGTTTTCGCTTTCGAACCATAAGGTTTTAATCCGAACATAAAGCGATCCTGATATGAGCTCTCCGCAAACGTATGACTTGATTGTGGTCGGTGGTGGCATCAATGGCGCCGGCATCGCCCGCGACGCCGTTGGCCGAGGTCTCTCGGTTCTGCTTTGCGAAGCAGACGACCTGGCCAGTCATACGTCGTCGGCTTCGACGAAGCTCATTCACGGTGGCCTGCGCTACCTCGAACAGTATGAATTCAAGCTCGTGGCCAAGGCCCTGTCGGAGCGCGAAGTGCTGCTCAAGGCGGCCCCTCACATCATCTGGCCGATGCGATTCATCCTGCCTCATCAGAAGCATCTGCGCCCCGCCTGGATGATCCGCACCGGGCTGTTTCTGTACGACCATCTCGGCGGCCGCCAGACCCTGGCGGGTTCGCACGGCGTGAAATTCAACGACCACCCGGCCGGCACACCGCTCAAATCGGAGTTCAACAAGGGCTTTGTTTACTCGGATGCCTGGGTTCAGGATGCGCGCCTGGTCGTGCTCAACTGCATGGACGCGGCCAACCGCGGTGCGACCATCATGACGCGCACGCGCTGTGAATCGGCAAAACGCAGCGCCGATGGCTGGCAGGTCACGCTCAAGACCGCGGACGGCGAGACCATCGAGGCGAAATCCCGCGGCCTCGCGAACGCCGCCGGCCCCTGGGCCGTGCGTTTTCTCGACGACGTGGCAACAATGACGCATCCCTACGCGCTGCGGCTGATCAAGGGCAGCCATATCGTCGTGCCGAAGCTTTTCGACCACGATTACGCCTACATCTTCCAGCAGCCCGACGGGCGCATCGTGTTCGCCATCCCCTATGAACAGGATTTCACCCTGATCGGGACCACTGATGTGGAACACGAAGGCGCTCCCGGCAAGGTCTCTATCGAGGAAGACGAGGTCGCCTATCTCTGTGAATCGGCGAACCGCTACTTCGAACAGTCGATCGGGCCGGACGACGTGGTCTGGAGCTATTCCGGAGTGCGTCCGCTGCTCGACGACCGCGAGGACAACGCCAGCGAGATCACCCGCGACTACCGGATCCAGCTCGATACCGACGGGGCGCCCCTGCTCAACGTCTTCGGCGGCAAACTGACCACCTTCCGCCGTCTGGCCGAGGACGCGGTCGACCAGATCGCCCCCGAACTCGGTAATCGCGAAAAAGCGTGGACCGGCGGCGGACATCCGTTGCCCGGCGGCGAGGAGGCCAAGCCCCAGCATCTGTTCGAATCGCTGCAGGCCAGTCACCCGTTCATTCCCCTGGGCATGGCCAATCGCATGGTCTTCAACTACGGGACGCGCGTGCGCGAGATTGTCGGCGAGGCGAAAAGCCTCGACGATCTGGGCGAGCATTTCGGCGCCGACCTATACGCAGCTGAAGTGGATTATCTGTGCGCGCACGAATGGGCACGCACGGCCGAGGACATCATCTGGCGCCGCTCCAAGCTCGGCCTGCGGCTCAGGCCCGACGAGGTTGAGCGGTTGGCCGGGTATCTGCGCGAGCATGCCTGCGCCTGAGCGCATCGCCCCCTCCAGCGCCCGCCGGCAGGAGATCGCTCCGAAGACGCTGCGGATTGGTATGGTCGTGAGCATCGAGGCATGCTAACGAGACAGCACCGGGCTTCGAATGCGGATGGCTTGATGCGCGGCCCAGCCGGGCGCTCTGATCGGCGTTGTCTTTTGGGCTGCGCGCCAACCAGTCGAGGGGCTTCGTTCAGTTCCGGCCGGCTCAGCGTTGCGGAGCAGCCCGGCAGAATGTCCGCAGTGCCGTTTCGTGCGAATGAACTGAAGCAAGCGCCGCGCGCTTCAAAGGAGAGAGCCATGGACAAGAAATACATACTCGCCATCGACCAGGGCACGACCAGCTCGCGTTCGATGCTATTCGACCGCAACGGCCGGATCGCGGGCATCGCGCAGCGCGAATTCGAACAGATTTTCCCGCGCCCGGGCTGGGTCGAGCATAACCCGCGCGACATCATGACCAGTGTGCTCACCACGCTCACCGAGCTGATCAACAACACGCAGGTGGACGTCGCTGAAATCGCCGGCATCGGCATCACCAACCAGCGCGAGACCACGGTCGTCTGGGACAAGAAGACCGGGCAACCCGTATATAACGCCATCGTCTGGCAGTCGCGCCATTCCGCCGAGATCTGCGACGAGCTACGCGAAGCCGGCCATGCCGAGATGATCCGCGACAAGACCGGCCTGGTGGTCGATGCCTACTTCTCGGGCACCAAGCTGAAGTGGATCTTCGACAACGTCGACGGCGTGAAGGAAAAAGCCGAGAACGGCGATCTGCTGTTCGGCACCATCGACTCCTGGCTGGTTTGGAACCTGACCGGTGGCGAAGTGCATGTCTCCGACGTTACCAATGCGTCGCGCACGATGATGTTCAACATCCGCCATCGCCAATGGGATCCGGAATTGCTCGACCTGTTCGGCGTGCCGGAATCCATGCTGCCGGAGGTGAAGTCCTCGAGCGAAGTCTATGGCCACGTGTTGCCGAAATATTTCTTTGGCAACAAATTGCCGATCGCCGGTATGGCCGGAGACCAACAGGCCGCCCTGTTCGGCCAGGCCTGCTTCGAGCCCGGCATGGCCAAGAACACCTACGGCACCGGCTGTTTCACGTTGATGAACACCGGCACCGAGGCCACCGCCTCGGAGAATGGCCTGCTGACCACGATCGGCTGGGAAATCGACGGCACCATCGAGTACGCGCTCGAGGGCAGCGTTTTTGTAGCCGGCTCGGTGATCCAGTGGCTGCGCGACGGTCTGCGCATGCTGGGCAAGGCATCCGATTCGGAAGCCTATGCGGAGCGCGCCGGCGACAACGACGGCGTGTACATGGTGCCCGCCTTTACCGGCCTGGGCGCGCCCTACTGGGACAGCAATGTGCGCGGTGCCGTCTTCGGACTATCGCGTGGAACCACCAAGGAGCATTTCATACGCGCCGCCGTGGAATCGATCGCCTACCAGAGTGCCGACGTGCTGCGGGCCATGCAGGCCGACGCAGGCCTCAGTCTGGCCGAGCTGCGCACCGACGGCGGCGCCATCGCGAACGACTTCCTCGCCCAATTCCAGGCCGACATTCTGGGGGTGGACGTATTGCGCAGCGAAGTGAGCGAGACGACCGCGCTCGGCGCTGCCTATCTGGCGGGCCTGGCCGTGGGTTTCTGGGAATCACGCGAACAGATCGCCGAGCAATGGGCGGTCGAAACCCGCTTCACGCCGGCCATGCCAAGCGCGAAACGCGAACATCTCGTGGACGGATGGAAACGCGCGGTACACGCCACCATGGGCTATCGCGTTGACTCGTGACATGCGCGGGGATGCATGACACCGCCCTCCGATCCATTCAACTGCTCACACCGCATCTCCTCCGATGCGCTTGCCTCGCCGAGACGATCTCGACGAGGCTTTTTTACCTGAGCGAGCACAGATACGGCAGCGGCAAACCGATGCAAACCTTGCTGAGCAGGCACGAAGCGCAAGCGGCGCACGAAGCCGCAAGCATCTGCGGCGGCAGCGCAGCCGAACAGCATCAGATGATGTCCACAGTGCTCGAAGCAAGGACCTTACGACGTACTCGGGCCGCCCGGACAGCGACATCGACGGCTTTTTTGTGCAATGGCCTGGGTCGGGAGCAACTTACAGCCCGCCACAGCAGCAGGCGACAGCACCCAATGACGCGAAAAATGGCACCGGCTCTTGGCGTTGCGTCCAAAACGGGGCCACGCGGCGTTACTCTGGGCTCTTTCGCCCACGATTCGCGGCTCGCTCCTGACCGCCCCGGCTCTGGGCAGCCACTCAGCCTCAGGATGAGTACCGACAGCCCCTAATCCAGATCGATTCCCATCGAAAGCCACATCACGGTGTCCGTATGATAACCCAGATCAGACAGCTGCTAGACGATTCACAGACCAGGACGGCACGTGCTTTCGTTGAAAAAGCCGAGTTCGTGGAAGGCAAGGCCACCAATCGCGGCTCGAATATAAAAAACAACGAGCAGATCAGCGAGAACGATTCGGAGCAATCCGATATCGGACGGATGGTTGTCCAAGCCCTTCTGAACAACGAGGAGGTTCTGAACACGGCGTTTCCGCGCGCCATTCCGGGCCCCACCTTCTCGAGGTATCAGCCCGGTATGTATTACGGGCTGCATATGGACGAGGCGATCATGAATACCAAGCCGAAACCGTTGCGCACGGATCTTTCGGTCACGGTGTTTTTATCCGCCGCCGAGGAATACGAAGGCGGAGAACTCGAACTCTGGACAGGCACCGAGCCGCAGCTCGTCAAGCTCGATGCCGGCGATGCGGTGGTGTATCCCACGGGGCTTATCCACCAGGTCCGCCCGGTCACCCGCGGCACACGCTACGCCGCCGTCACCTGGATACAAAGCCAGATTCCGGAACTCAAGCACCGCCAGATTCTTTCGCATTACTATCATCTCGTCGCGCGCATGGGCCACAAGGCCGACGAAACCGACCGCCTCCTGATGGAATCCGTCCGGACCGGGCTGTACCGGATGTGGATGGAACTCTGACCAGTACACCTCGTATGGAAACAGGATAAAACGAGCCCGGCGGCGCACGCGGCGCAAAAGCGCAAGCCGCCCGCCCGTTTCCACGCTCCGGCCGCCGCCGATTTCCTCGCGACCGCCGATCTGAAGAACGCCGCAGGCGCCCGGCTCGCACGAAACCGGTCGTGTATCCACCTGCCGTCGGGGTGGCGCGCCTGATGCCACACCTGTGGCACCCGAGGCAGCGATGCACTCGCGGTCGGCCGGCCCCGGGGCCGGATCGGCGGCGATCGGCGGCCCCCATTCCAATGGCGTGAAATTTGCGATATCACAGGGGAACCGGCGTTCGGGAAACGCACGTCGCCCGCTCCGCGAGCGGAGCTTCCAAAACCATAAATGAGGAGATTCACCATGTGCGCAGTCGCAGCCCGCGAAGTCGAACTCGAATCCAGCGTTCGAGAATTCATCGACACCCCCCGCAAGATGCTCATCGGCGGCCAATGGGTCGCCGCCGAATCCGGCAAGACGTTCGAGGTGTACAACCCCGCGACCGATGAAGTCGTGGCCCATGCCCAGTCCGCCGAGAAGGCCGATGTCGACAAGGCCGTGAAGGCCGCCCGCAAGGCTTTCGACGATGGCCCGTGGACGCAGATGTCGCCGGCCGAGCGCGGCCGCATCGTCTGGAAGATCGGCGACCTGATCATGGAACATCAGGAAGAACTGGCCCAGCTCGAAGCGCTCGACAACGGCAAGCCGATCATCGATCGCACGCGCGGCCGATGTGCCGCTGGCCGCCGAACTGTTCCAGTACATGGCCGGCTGGGCGACCAAGCTCAACGGCGAGCAGATCGGCATCACCGTGCCCTATGCGCCCGGCGCGCAGTGGCATGCCTATACCCGGCGCGAACCGGTCGGCGTCTGCGGCCAGATCATCCCCTGGAACTTCCCGCTGCTGATGGCGGCCTGGAAGCTCGGCCCGGCCCTGGCCTGCGGCAACACGGTGGTCATGAAGCTGGCCGAGGAAACGCCGCTGTCCGGCCTGAAGCTGGCCGAGATCATGCAGGAAGCCGGCGTGCCGGACGGCGTGGTCAACATGCTCACCGGCTTCGGCGAGGAGGCCGGCGCGCCGATCGCCGCCCACCCGATGGTCGACAAGATCGCCTTCACCGGCTCCACCGAAGTCGGCCGCCTGATCGTGGATGCCGCCAAGGGCAACCTCAAGAAGGTATCGCTCGAACTCGGCGGCAAGTCGCCGAACATCATTCTCGACGACGCCGATCTGGAAAAAGCCATTCCGGGCGCAGCCAACGCCATCTTCTTCAACCACGGCCAGTGCTGTGCCGCCGGCTCGCGTCTGTTCGTGCACGAAAAGATCTACGACCAGGTGGTCGAAGGCGTGGCGGATTATGCCCGCAACATCAAGCTCGGCCCGGGCCTGGATCCGGAAACCCAGATGGGCCCGCTGGTCTCCCGCACCCAGCTCGAGCGCGTCACCGGCTATCTCGAAGCCGGCAAGAAACAGGGCGCGACGGCCGCGGCGGGCGGCGAACGCGGCGAAGGCGACGGTTACTTCGTCAAGCCCACCGTACTGGTGGACGTCATCCGACGAAATGAGCGTCTATCAGGAAGAGATCTTCGGGCCGGTGGTCGCGGCCACGAAGTTCAAGGACGTCGACGCCGATCTGATCAAGCGGGCCAACGACACCGTCTTCGGCCTGGCCTCGGGCGTCTGGACCCAGGACATCGGCAAGGCGCACCAGCTGGCCGCCAAGATCCGCGCCGGCACGGTCTGGGTCAACTGCTACAACATCTTCGACGCCGCCCTGCCGTTCGGCGGCTTCAAGCAGTCCGGCTGGGGCCGCGAGATGGGCGAGCAGGTGCTCAACAACTACACCGAGACCAAGTCGGTGGCTGTCTCGCTCTGATCTGCCCGCAGGCTGAGTGATCGGCCGGCTCCCGCTCCTGCGGGGGCCGGTCTTTTTTTCGACTGCCATTCGAGCCACCCCGGACGCCGCGGCAGTCGCTGGGCATCAATACCCGTTTCGAACCCTTCCGCTCGGAGCGCCTAAAAGGCTCGATGCCCATGCGCGCGGACATTGCGGCCGGCCGCAATATGTCCATATTATTGGACATATGGACGAAAATAGACGCCATCGAATCGTTTTTCGGCACTTGCCCAGGAAACGCGGCTTGCCGCATTTCGCCTGCTGGTTCGCCACGAGCCGGAGGGCTTGCCGGCGGGCGAAATCGCGCGGCTGCTGGACGTGCCGCACAACACGATGTCGGCACATCTCGGCGTGCTGACGCGGGCCGGCCTGGCCGTATCGCAACGCCATAGCCGCTCGATCATCTACCGCGCCCATCTCGCGCCACGTGCAGGAAACCGTACGATTTCTCGTGCGTGACTGCTGCGCCGGCCGCCCCGAGGTCTGCGAGCCGCTGCTGGATTCGCTGGCCGACTGCGTATCGGCCGCCCGACAACTGAAGGACTCGTCATGCAACCGCTGATCTATCACAACCCGAACTGCGGCACCTCGCGCAATACGCTGGCCATGATCGAGGCCTCCGGCGAGACACCCGAAATCGTCGAATATGTGGACAACCCGCCGTCGCGGGAGCGGCTGCTCTGGTTGCTCGATCAGATGGACATGGCCGCCGCGTGATCTGCTGCGTCGCAAGGGCACGCCCTACGACGAACTCGGCCTGGACGATCCCAGCCCTGACCGACGACCAACTGATCGACGCCATGCTCGCCCACCCGATCCTGATCAATCGGCCGATCGTGGTGACCGACAAGGGCGTGCGCCTGTGCCGCCCCTCCGAACGGGTGCTCGATCTGCTGGCGAGCCCGGTCGCCACGCTTCACCAAGGAAGACGGCGAAGTCGTCACTCATTCGAAGGACGAGGCATGAGCACGCCGCGCTCGATCTGGCACGATCTGCCCAACATCGACCCGGATCCGCTCGAGCCGATCGATGTCGACGCGCTGGTCGGCTCCGAACGCTCCGCGCCACGCGCCGCGTATTCTCATCCTCTACGGCTCGCTGAGAGCACGTTCCTATTCGCGCTTTCTGGCCGAGGAAGCCGCCCGTCTGCTGCGCTGGTTCGGCTGCGAGGTGCGGCTGTTCGATCCCGCCGGCCTGCCCTTGCCGGATGACGCCGAGGCCGATCATCCGCGCGTGCGGGCACTGCGAGAACTGGCGACCTGGTCGGAAGGCATGGTGTGGGTCAGCCCCGAACGCCACGGCGCGATGACCGGCGTGATGAAGGCCCAGATCGACTGGATTCCGCTGTCGCTGGGCGGCGTGCGCCCGACCCAGGGCAAGACGCTGGCGGTGATGGAAGTCTCCGGCGGCAGCCAGAGCTTCAACGCGGTCAATCAGTTGCGCGTGCTGGGCCGCTGGATGCGCATGGTCACGATCCCGAACCAGTCGTCGGTGCCCAAGGCGTTCGGCGAGTTCGACGACAACGGCCGGATGAAGGACTCGCCGCTTTACCGGCGCGTGGTCGATGTCTGCGAGGAACTCGTGAAGTTCACCTGGCTGATGCGCGATCGCGCCGATTATCTGACCGCGCGCTACTCCGAGCGCGTTGAAAGCGCCGAGGAAACTTCGCAACGCGTCAACCAAGTCGCGCACTGACCGTACGACTTCACCGGAACCGTCATCATGCTGGCGCTTGCCATCTTCATCGTCACCCTCGTGCTCGTCATCTGGCAGCCGAAGAATCTGGGCATCGGCTGGAGCGCGCTGGGCGGCGCGGCCGTGGCGCTGGCCACCGGCGTGGTGCAATTGGACCGATGTCGCCGTGGTCTGGCATATCGTCTGGGATGCCACCTTCACCTTCGTCGCGCTGATCATCATTTCGCTGATTCTCGACGAGGCTGGCTTCTTCTCCTGGGCGGCGCTGCATATCGCACGCTGGGGCAACGGGCGCGGGCATCTGCTGTTCCCGCTGATCGTGCTGCTCGGCGCGGTGATCGCCGCCTTCTTCGCCAACGACGGCGCCGCCCTGCTGCTCACGCCGATCGTCATCGCCATTCTGCTTCGGCTGGAGTTCTCCGCCTCGGCGGCGCTGGCCTTCATCATCGCCACCGGCTTCGTCGCCGATACGGCCAGCCTGCCGCTGGTGATCTCGAATCTGGTCAACATCGTCAGCGCCAACTTCTTCGAGGTCTCGTTCGATCGCTACGCCGCGGTCATGGTGCCGGTCGATCTGGTCTCGATCGCTGCCACGCTGGCCGTGCTCTGGCTGGCCTTCGGCCGGCAAGATCCCGCGGCGCTATCCGGTGGACGCGCTCGATCCGCCGGCCAGCGCCATCGTGGATCATCAGGTGTTTCGAGCGGCGATGCCCGTGCTGGCCGTCCTGCTCGTCGCCTATTTCGTGCTGGCCCCGTGGCATGTGCCGTTCTGTCTGGTCACCGGTGCCGGCGCCCTGGTGCTGATGGGCATCGCCGGCCGCTGGTGGCGCGGCGGCCAGGGTGCCGTCATGCCGCTCGGCCCCGTCATTCGCAACGCGCCCTGGCAGATCGTGCTGTTCTCGATCGGCATGTATCTGGTGGTCTATGGGCTGGGCCAAGCCGGCCTGACCCACTACGGCGCGACGGCGCTCGACTGGCTCGGCCAGCACGGCGTGATCGTGGCCACGCTCGGCACCGGGTTTTCTGTCGGCATTCGTCGCCTCGGTGATGAACAACATGCCGTCGACGCTCGTCGGCGCGCTGGCCATCAAGCAGGCGCACGTACCGGAGCTGACCCGCGAGCTGATGCTCTACGCCAACGTGATCGGCAACGACCTCGGCCCGAAATTCACCCCGATCGGCAGTCTGGCGACCCTGCTGTGGCTGCACGTGCTGGCGAACAAGGGCTATCGCATCGGCTGGGGCCAGTACATGAAGGTTGGCCTCGTGCTCACGCCGCCCGTGCTGTTCGCGACATTGACCGCGCTGGCGATCTGGCTGCCGCTGATCGCCTCACTCTGATCGCTCGGGCCAACGGTTTCATTGCGATTACAAGTCTGCTTTCGACCCACCAGGCTGTGTGAAAACGCGGGAGGCAGTGTTGCGTCAGCTGCATGCATTCGTCAAAGTATCAACGGTCTGGCTGGCGGCGATGAGGCCGAGTGATTAGAGCAGAAGGCTTCGCGTCGATACGTGACCGTGACGCGCCTCAGGTCGCTTCTAGAGCGCCTATTTATTGACACGAACAAGCTCAGGTCACCATCGCCCGCATCAGTGGCCCCATACCGATGATCCGCATCACGCGTTTCAGGTGGTAGTCCAACAAATGCAGGCTCATTTCCGTTCGCACATGCGCGAGCAGGCGCATCAGGAAATGCGTCGAGCCCATCTAGTACTTCTTCGTGCCGAAGGCATGTTCGACCGTTTGCGGTCGTATTCGCATCAGATTCGAGTCCCGATGCAGGCGTTGCTGGATGGTCTCAAGCACGGATTCGTGCTCCCACCGCTTGACGTGGCGTTGCGCCACCGACATACATTGCGGATTCATTGTACAAGCCTTGCAGGCTGAGCTCCCGTAGCAATGCCGCATCAGCTCGTGATCCGCTGTATGCCCTTTACATCAAAGGCTGTGGCCGACTGGGCCAACGAGGCGTTGGCCCAGTCGGCGATCGCCGCCGAGGTGAAGGGGGCACACTGGATGACCACTTGATGGGGCTTGCGATCGGCGGTGGTCGATACGGCGATCACAAACGGGATCTTGTTGGGTGAACCGCGTCCGCGGTGGCCGGGTTCGGCGGCGCGTTCGCCGCCCAGATAGGCGTCATCGATCTCGACGCGCCCGGATAGCTGGCGGCGCGATTCACGCTCGACCATGACCTGCATCAGTTTCTGCTTGATCCGCCAGGCGGACCGGTAGCTCACCCCGAGCTGGCGCCGAAGCTCCAACGCTGAAACGTTGTTCTTGGCCTAGGTCATCAAGTGCATGGCCAGAAACCATGTCGTCAGGGGCAGCTTGGTCGAGGCGAAGATCGTGCCGGACGTCACCGTGGTCTGATGCCGGCAACGCTGGCACTGCCAATGTGTGCGGTCCGCGCGCTCGAACGTCGTGTGCCGCCGGCACCGACAGGCCGGACAACTAAAACCTTTCGGCCAGCGCGCGGACACCAGCGCGGCCTCGCACTGGGCTTCAGTGCCATAGCGCTGCATGAATTCCCGCATCGACAAGCCCGGTTGCATTTGAACCCGATTGATCGCCATGACATGTCTCCTGTGCTGTCATGGCCTGATTATCCAGAGCGACTGGGTCATTTCGTGACCCGGCTGAGTTTCGGGGCTAATCAAGATTACGCATGTCCCGGCGAGCTATTGCACGTTTGGTATTCGTAACGATACTTCGAAAGAGTATTTTGAAGCCTGCTTTTGCAGTCGATTGAAGCCGATCTGTGAATATCCGACGGCGTCCGGCGATGCCTGAGGTCTCAGCTTCCGTATCACGACACCACCCGCCTAGAGTGAATAAGGTACTCCGTGGCACGCTGCTGATTATTCGGCACAATCTGGGCTGATGGAGCGAATGGAGCTTCTGATATTCGTCGCCCCGATCTTTAGCGTAATTACTGGCAACACTTCATCCTCGGGGGTAGACCGATCGCTTGGCCCCGAACATTCAATCAATCCGTCGACGATTGGGGGTGTCAACTCCTCGTCGTTGATTTTCCAAGCATCATGACAGGCGAGCACGCCCGTTCCCGGGCCGCGTTTTCTGGTCGGGCGACCATGTTTTCGTCTTGACCTTGTCAGGCAGATCAATCCCGCTGCAGGCGGCGCTCATTCTTCCAGGCGACTAACTTAGTCTTCTGTGCGACATTACGTTATTTTTTCGTCAAAAAAGTGAAACTGATTGCTTTAATTAGAATTCGCGTTGCTATACTGCCCCTCTTACACAAATCCGCGCGAAGCGGACGAGTGACTCGCTATGCAGTTCAGCCCCTTCCAGACGGGTCTACCCTGCCGGATCGGATTCGTGCAGGTTCCAGGCTATTCGGCGATATCCGCGTTCTGCGCGATCGAGCCGTTGCGGATGGCCAATCAGCTTACCGACCGGCGTCTGTATGACTGGACGCTGCTGAGCTGCGATGGCGAACCGGCGGATGCCAGCAACGGATTGCGCACCTCGCCGACCCGGCGGTTCGAACACGACGACGAATTCGATATGGTCTTCGTCTGCGCTGGCGTGCGGGTCAAACAGGCCTGCGATCGCCGGCTGCTCGGCTGGCTGCAGCATCTGGCCAGGCGCCGGGTGCCGTTGGGCGGGCTGTGCACCGGGCCATACATCCTCGCCTGCGCCGGCGTGCTCGATGGCTATCGCTGCACCGTCCACTGGGAGCACATCTCGAGCATCAACGAGAAAACCGAGTTCCCGAATACCATCTTCAGCTCGAAGCTGTTCGTGATCGACCGCGACCGCTATACCTGCTCTGGCGGCGTCGCCCCGCTGGATCTGATGCTCAACATCATCGATCGGCAGTGTGGCACCGAACTGGCGGCATCGGTGTCCGAGGAATTCATACACGATCGGATTCGCGGCGTGGGCGATGCCCAGCGCGTGCCGTTGCGCGCCCGGGTGGGCCCAAGCCAGCCTAAGCTGCTCGAGGCCGTGGCGCTGATGGAAGCGAACATCGAGGAACCGCTCACGCTCAGCGAACTGGCCCACTACGTGAATATCTCACGGCGCCAGATCGAACGTCTGTTCCGTACCCATCTGGACCGCTCGCCGACCCGCTACTATCTGGAGCTGAGGCTGAAACGGGCGCGCGAGTTTCTGCTGCAGACTTCGATGTCGATCCTGGATGTCGCCCTGGCCTGCGGGTTTTCCTCCTCGCCGCACTTCAGCAAGTGCTACCACGACCACTACGCCCTGCCGCCGAGCGAGGAGCGCCGACGTCAGGCGGCCCAGACCCAACAGGCCACACCGATGTCGACCAGCCCGGTGTCGATACCCCATGCCGATCGCGAGGATTGAGCCGACCGGCTGCCGGCGCACCCGTTCAACGCCGACGCAGCAGACCTTCCGAGCGCAGATAATCCGCGATCGCGCGCGCCGCATCCTCGGCGTCCGGATCGACCATGAGCTGGCCCTGCCCGGCCTGGGTTTCGCTGGCCGCGCGCAGCCGGTCCGCTGCGCTGCCGCCGCCGGGTGCCCGGATCCGCTTGGGCCGGGCACGCGCCGGGCGCACGGTCGGCCCCTCGATTTCCGGGCAATCAACCGTTCGCGTGATCGTATGGATCGAGCCGCGGCGAGCGCGGGCCTGGGCGAACACCGGGCGCGGTACCGAGGCACCGTCGACAGTCGCGATCAGCGGGGGCCCCACCGCCAGCACCCGACGACGCCCGCGCGGCAGCACCTGAGTGAGTTCGAAGCGGCCGTCTGTCGTGCCCGAGAGCGTGTCGATCGCCGGCACCAGCGTGTGCCCGAGCGCGGCCGCCAGATCGTAGGCCAGCATACCGCTACCCTCGCCGTCCTCGGCCCGCGTGCCGGTAAAGATCACGCCCGGCCGCTGAGCGCGTAGGTACGCGATCAAGGCCGGCCGGATATCCCGGCCCACGGCCACCTCGACCACGTCGAGACCGTCCAGTGAACGGCGCGCCGCGGTCTGCCCCAGATAATCGCGCAGCCCCGGGGCGCCGGGATCACCGACGTGCACCGCTCGCACGTTCGCACCGACGGACAAGGCGAGGGCCAACGCGCGGGCATCGGCAATCGCGGCCCGCGGCCGGTCCGAGGCCGGATGCCGGCCAAGCGAACAGAGCACGGTGATATCAGGTGTCACGAGCTTCAGCCTCCAGCAACCGAGTCAGCGCCGGCATGACTTTCTGGGCATCCTTGATCGCCGACAGATCGCCGCGCTTGACCATCTCGGCATGCAGATCCGTGTTCACCGCCACCACCTTCTCGCAGCGGGCAATGCCCTGCAGATGCTGCGGCGCGCCCGAGATGCCGAAGGCCAGGTAACAGCGGGCCTCGATGAGTGTGCCGGAAGCCCCGACCTGGCGCTCGCGCGGCAGCAGGCCGGCATCGCAGACCACCCGTGAGCCACCTTCGGCCGCGCCCAGGGCCGTAGCCAACGCATGGAAGGATTGCCAGTCGGTCACCCCGTTGCCGGCGCTGATCACGAAATCGGCCTCGGCCAGCGGCACCGAGCCGGGATCGATCGGCAGCAGACCACCATCGTCGATAGCAGGTTCGCCGACCGCGACGTTCGGCGCCTCGACCTGCCGGCCTTCGTGGCGACGATCGGGCCCGACCGGTTCCTCGCATTCCGCCGCCATCAGCAATACCCGCGGCGGCGTGCGGGCATAGTCTGAACGCGCCCCGTCGCCGCGGCTGACCGCCTCCTCGGTCCGCAGCCGGTGAACCCGGGTGGCCGGCGGGCTGTTCAGCGCCGCCGCAACCCGGCGGCCGATATCGCCGCCGGCGATGAGCGTGTCGGGGAACAGCAGATGACGCGGGGCGAACTCGACCTCGACGGCGCCTACCGCAGCAGCCCGCGCCTCCGGCGCATAGCCGGCATAGACGGGATCATCGAAATGAATCACCCGGTCCGCGCCGGCGGCGCCGAGCGCCTCGCCCTGCTCGTAGACCACCGCCACGACGGCGCCACCGTCGCGATCGGCCAGCTTGCGGGCGGCACCGAACACGTCGCGGTCATGGGCCGACAGCCGGCCTTGCTCATAGTCCGGCACCACGACGACCCAGAAATCCGGCGCTTCGATGCGCGTGATCGCGGGGCCCGGATCGGCGGCCATCGCCGTCGGGCCCGGTCGGGCGGCGTCGCTCTGGCGACCGGAGCGATCGATGCGCAGCCGCCCGGCGGCCGAGATCGCAGCTTGACGCCGGATCGTTCGCGGGTCTCGCCGCCGGTGCCCGGTCGGGCCGGGATCGGCCACGCCGCGGCTCGCCACCGCATCCGGCTCACGTTCGGCGCGCGGATCGCGCCGCGGGCGAACGCCGTTGGCGTGCGCAAGCGGCCGCCGAGCACGTCTACGCACTCTCACGCCAATCCTCCTCCGCCGGCTCGGCCGCAGTCACCGCATCGGCCAGTAGCTCGGCAATATCGACGACTTCGGCGCGCGGCTGTACCACGCCTTCGAGCATGGTCGCGCAGTGCGGACAGGCCACAGCCACGGTCTCGGCGCCGGTCGCGGCGACATGGTTCATACGCACATCTGCGATCCGCCGACGGCCCGGGATATCGGTAACCGCCAGACCGCCGCCGGAGCCGCAGCAACTCGAACGTTCACCGGACTTGTCCATCTCGGTCACGCGCTGGCCGATGTGTTCGAGCAGATGGCGCGGCGCCTCCGTCTCGCCGTTATAGCGGCCGAGATAGCAGGGGTCGTGGTACGTCAGCGCCATCGCCTCGCCAGCGGCGGCCGGCAGCCGGCCCTCCACCACCAGTCGCGCCAGAAAGGTCGTGTGGTGGCGCACTTTGTAATGCCCGCCGAGCGCCGGATACTCGCGGCCGATGGCCTGCAGCACATGCGGATCGGCGGTCACGATCTCGTTGAAATCGTAGCGATCCAGCGTGGCGATGTTCTGCGCCGCCAACCGCTGGAACGTGGCTTCGTCGCCCAGCCGACGGGCCAGATCGCCGCAATCGGCTTCCTCGGCACCGAGAATGGCAAAGTCCACCCCGGCCCGGCGCAGCAGCTTCACCAGGCTGCGCAGGGTGCGCTGGTTGCGTCGTTCGAAGGCGCCCTCGCCCATCCAGAGCAGCACGTCGGCCGAGCCGCGTTCGGTCAGCACCGGAATATCCAGGTCGACCGCCCAGTCGGCGCGCCGTGCCGCGGGCCGGCCGCCCATATTGTCCGATTCGCGCAGTTCATCGAGCACGGCCGCGCCCTTGGCCGGGGTCGCGCCGGCTTCCAGCGTCTGGAAGCGGCGCATATCGATCACGGCATCCACATGCTCGATCATCATCGGGCACTCGGCCACACAGGCCCGGCAGGTCGTGCAGGCCCATAGCGTATCGGGATGAATGCCGGACTCGGCGTCGATGAGCACGCCGCCGCGCGACTCGGGCCGGCCGGCACGATCCGGATGGCCCTGGCCGTGGTATTGCCCGCTCACGCCACCGCCCATCTCGGCCGACACCAGATCCTGGATCAACGCCTTGGGGTTGAGCGGCAGGCCGGCCTCGAACGCCGGGCACGCCACTTCGCAACGCCCGCACTGCACGCAGGCATCGAAGCCGAGCAGCCGGTTCCAACTGAAATCGGCGGCTGTTCTCGGCGCCGATCCTGTCGGCTTCCAGATCGGCCGGCTGGAGCGCGGTGTCACGCGCGTCGTGGTCGAACCGCTGTGGGCGTGGATGAAAGGCCAGATGCAGCACGCCGTTGACCGCATGCTTCATCGGCCCCAGCGCCATGCCAACATACAACTCGGCGCAGGCCCAGATACCGATCGCCAGCAGCGGCCAGGCCGGTATCGAGGCCCAGGCGATCGGCGGCGCGAGACCCGCGGCCGACAGCGTCGCCACGCCGAAAAAGACGATGAACGCGGCCAGTGACCAGGGCAGCCGCTCGTAACCGCCGCCAGACAATCGCGAAGCCCGCCGCGGCCGGCGCCGGCGCCATTCAATGGCGGCGCCGAAAGCCATCGCCGCGAGCGCGATCAGGAGCAGCCAAGCCGTGGCCAGACCGCCGACGCCCAGCAGATGACGCAACAGAATGAACAGCGTGGCCGCGACGAATCCGCCAGCGGTGAGCACGTGCATGCGGGCCACGCGTTCGCCGGTGTCGTCTTCGTCGTCCGTGGTCAGCGGGCTGCGCGAGACGACGTGGTGCACATCGACCAGATAGCGCCGCGGCACCTGGATCAGGCCGGACCAGCGAATCGGCGTCGGCCGTCCGGCTGCCCAGCGCGTCGCCCGCCAGGCCAGCGCGGCAACCAGAATCACCAGGCTCGCCAGAACCATCCAGCCGGCCGGGTTCGTGCCGCTCATGAGCTAGAAATCCTTCGCGAGACGCAGCGAGTCGTAGATCGCGCCGTGGATATCCCGCGGCGAGACACAGTCGCCGACGCGATACAGCAGATAGCCCTCGCCGTCGTACGTGGGCTGCGGCGTGGCCGCAAACAGCGCTTCCATATCGGTCTGGCCGCGGTTGCGGCTGCCGTCCTTGAGCGCGTAGTACAGATCCTCTCTAGGGCGCACCCCGTTCTCGACCACGATCTGGTCCACCGCGCGTTCCTCCTCGGCACCGCTGTATTCGTTGGCCAGCACGGCAATGAGCTGGTCGCCCTCGCGATAGACGTCGGCCAGCGAGGTGTTGGGCGTGAACACCACCTCCTGCGACATCAGTCGCTTGTTGTAGACCGGCTGGGTAGTGCCGCCGGTGGCCTCGCCCACCGCCAGATCGGGGGTGACGATCTCGACCAGCGATTCGCGATTGGCGAGATAATCCGCACAACTCACCCCGGCATAGCCGCTGGTCACATCGAAGACCAGCGCGTTGGCGCCGGGCTCGACCGCGCCGGAGAGGATGTCGTGGCTGCTGACCACGAGCCCCTCGTCGGCATGCCAGCCGGGCGACTGGTCGATGAACGGTCGGCCGCCGGTGGCGACCATGATCACGTCCGGATCGAGCGCGAGCACCTCGTCCGCGCCCGCTTCGATGGCCAACCGGATATCCACGCCCAAACGTTTCAACTCCATCATGAACCAGCGTGTAATGCCGGCAATTTGGTCGCGCGCCGGAGCCTTGGAGGCGATCTCGACCTGGCCGCCGAGCCGTTCGCTCTTCTCGAACAGGGTGACGTCGTGGCCGCGCTCGGCCGAGACGCGGGCGGCTTCCATCCCAGCCGGCCCGCCACCGATGACCACAACCCGGCGTTTGGCCCCGGCCCTGGGAATCTGGTGCGGCATGGTCTGCTCACGACCGGTCGCCGCGTTCTGCACGCAGAGCACGTCCAGGCCGTCGTACTGGCGGTTGATGCAATAGTTCGCCCCCACGCATTGCTTGATCTGGTCGACCTTGTCGTCCCGCACCTTGTTCACGAAGTGGGGGTCCGCGATATGCGCCCGGGTCATGCCGACCAGATCGCAGTGGCCTTCGGAAATGATCCGTGCCGCCGACATCGGGTCCTTGATGTTCTGAGCGTGGATCACCGGCACGTCGACCTCGGCCTTGATCGCCGAGGCCAGATAGACGAACGGCTCCGGCGGATACGCCATGTTCGGGATGCAGTTGGCGACCGTCGCGTGCGTATCCGCGCCCGAGCCGATCACGTCGATGAAATCGACCATGCCGGAGGCAGCGTAGGTGCGGGCGATCTCCAGCAGCTCATCCTGGCCCAGTCCGTCCGGCAGGAATTCGTCGCCGGCCATGCGCATGCCGACCACATAATCATCGCCGACCACGTTGCGGATGGCCTCGAACACCTCCAGCCCGAAGCGCATCCGGTTGGCGAGGCTGCCGCCATACTGGTCGGTGCGCTGATTGGTGCGCGGTGACCAGAACTGGTCGATGAGGTGCTGGTGGGCCGCAGAAATCTCGACCCCATCGAGCCCGCCGTCCTTCGCACGACGCACCGCCTGCGCGTACTCGCCGATGATGTGCTCGATCTCCTCGGTCTCGATCGTCTTGCAAGTGGCGTTGTGCACCGGCTCGCGGATACCGCTCGGCGACATCAGATGCGGCCAGCCGCCGCCGTGCCAGCTGGTGCGCCGGCCCATGTGGGTGAGCTGGATCATCAAGCGCCGCGCCCTCGCCCTGCACCGAGGCCGACAGCTTCTCGAAATATGGAATGATCCGATCGTGGCTCACATCCACCGCCCCCCACCAGACCGGCGTCGGGCTGGTGATCGAGACCGACGACGAGCCGCCGCACATCGTCATGCCGATGCCGCCCTTGGCTTTTTCGGTGTGATAGGCCCGATAACGTTCCGTGGGCATACCACCTTCGGTATAGACCTCGCCGTGAGGCGTGCTGACGATGCGGTTGCGCAGCGTGAGATTTTTTATGGTCAGCGGCTGGAAAAGCACGTCGAACTGACTCATGCACCACCGCGCCCGCGCGCCGATGGCGCCGCCCGCTCAAGATTGCCTGCTTTGCGCATCGTCATCGCCGCTCCGACCGTTGTTTATCTGTCCGTGACGATTTCAGTCTAGAAGCGGTGAGCAGGCCGCAAGCAGTCAGTTGCGACGCGCTTTTTCGCAGAAACGTCATTCGCTTGGGCGCGCGTACATATCTTCATGCGTGCCGGCTTTTCGAGCCGAAAACGATGGGGCGACCGAGGGCGTATTCGGGTGGCGATTACCAACGCTCGGCCGGCGGTCCACCAGCCCTCGGGCCAGCAGAGCGGACCCCGGATAATCGATCCGCGCGCGTGTGATGACGTCAAACCCGCGCTGAACTCGGTTCGCGGCCGGCAGGTGTGCCGCGCAGGATGGCTCGTGAGAGGAACACAAACCGCTTGGCCGAACGAAGGAACGCGCTGGCGTCGCCCCCTGCTGACAAACGCGCCCGAACCGAAAAGTGCTGCAGCCACTTTCAGCCAGTCCCGACATCCATCGGGCTATGGCGTTGCAATGAAAACGCCCTCAGCCGGCTGTTTCGTATCGGCATCAATCAGGCGAAGATGGCCGGGCATTGCCGCCCAGCGTTACAGCTCACCGCAATCGGCCCGCCCGCTTATGCAAGTTCGAACAGGGTCGATTATCGCGCACCGGCCAGCCTCAACGCCGGCGTCTCGTCGTCCAGATGCCCCAGCATTCGCTCGCTGTACCAGTCGATGAAATCGATGACGCCGAATTCGAAAGTCTCGGAATATGGGCCCGGCTCATACGCAATTGAGTTAATACCACGTTGGTTCTCCTCGGCCAGCCGCCGATCCTGGGCGTTGGTGGCGTCCCATACCTTGCGCAGCGTTTCCGGATCGTAGTCCACGCCCTCTACCGCATCCTTGTTCACCAACCATTTGGTGGTCACGCGTGTTTCCTGAGGCCCGATCGGAATCACCCGGAAGACCACGGCGTGATCGCCCATCACATGGTTCCAGGAGTTGGGCAGATGCAGAATGCGCAGCGACCCCATATCAGGACTGGTCAGCCGACCCATCAATTTTTTGACCCCAGCCTGGCCATCCGGCGTCATCGAGACCGTGCCTTCCAACAGCGGGGTCCGCGTGACCCGGTTGCGCCTGCCGAAGCGCCTGAGCTGCCAAGGCACGCCCTCGGCCTCCCAGTCGCCCTGCTTGCGCGCGACGACCGTCCTGTAGTTCGGCGTGGCGCGCGGATCATCGGTATCGTCGAATTCGTAGAGCGAATTCAACAGTTCGGGGTGCGCACCATTGCAGTGATAGCACTCGCGGTTATTCTCGACCACCAGCTTCCAGTTGGCTTTTTCGATGATCTCCGATTCGGCGGCCACCTTAACGTTATCCATGCCATGCGGGGCGAGATAATCACCGAGCGTGTCGGCGAACTCGTCGATCGCCGGCGGGTCATCAGCCAGACAGATGAAGATGAAGCCGCCCCCCGCCCGGACGTGGACCGGCTTGAGACCGTAAGCGGCCATATCGAAATCGGCCCCCATATCGGTGCCGGCGAACAATAGCTGGCCATCGAGTTCGTAAGCCCACTGATGATAAGGGCAGACCAGCTTGGCGACCTTGCCGGAAGCCCGACTGCACAAGCGCGAGCCGCGGTGCCGGCAGACGTTGTGAAAGGCATGGATGGCGCCCTCGTCGCCACGCACGACGATCACCGAGTTGCTGCCGATCTCAAGCGTTATGAAGCATCCTTTCTTGGGAATCTCACAAGTCATTCCGGCGAACAGCCATTCCCTCTCAAAAATAGTCTGCATGTCCAACGCGAACAGACGTTCATCGTTGTAGAACGGTTGTGGAAGCGAGGAACCGCGCTTGCGGGCCTGGAGCATGGCCGCGGCTTTTTCAGCCGCCCCGGCCAATGGATCGTCGAATAGGGAACGGGCTGTCGAATTCATGAAAACACCCTTTATGGCATGCCGCCTGGTTCAAGGCCGGCATGGCTGACGTATATCAAGGGCAACAGGTATGTCACCCGGCATTTTCTTTGACCAAGGATCGCGTCGGTTCGGGCTATGACCTGAGCTTCGCTTCGATTGTGAAACACTACCCGGCCCCCGAGTTGCCCAACAGCGACGTCCTGCATCGTTCAAGCGACGCCGACGTGGCAACCCAGCCGATGCGATGGAGCGCTCGCATAAGTACATGTCGCTGACAGAAAAGTCGCCGACATGCAGGGCGCCCAGAATCGAATGAACAACGACGGTTCGGCCCACCGGACCGATTGGCTCAAGGGGCCAGCCCCTGCACCGTTCAGTGGCAATAGCATGACCATGGACTTCTCAAACCCGGTAAACACCCAGACCTGGACCAACGGACGCCACACAGTGCGCTGCGTCAAAGTAATTCAGGAGACCGCGGATGTACGCACCTTCTGTTTCATGTCCGAACAGCCGGTCATGTTCTTCTTCAAGCCAGGGCAGTTCGTCACACTCGAGCTGGAGATCGACGGCGAATCGATCATGCGGTCCTATACCATCTCCAGTTCGCCTTCGATTCCCTACAGCTTTTCGATAACCGTCAAACGGCTGCCAGCGGGCAAAGTCTCCAACTGGCTGCACGACCAGCTGGGAATCGGCGATGTCTTGGCGGTGCATGGGCCGGTCGGTAACTTCAACGTCATCGACCATCCTGCCGAAAAGCTCTTGATGCTTTCCGGCGGCGTGGGTATCACACCGCTCATGTCGATGACTCGGTGGTTTTTCGATACCAATGCCGCCGTCGACCTGCACTTCGTGCATAGCACGCGCACCCCGCACGACATCATCTATCACCGCGAGCTGGCCCATATGTTCTCGCGCTTGCCCGATTTCACGCTGCATATCGTCTGTGAAAACGACGATAAGAAAGGCGAACCCTGGGCCGGTTTTCGCGGTTTTCTAACGGCCCCGATGCTCGAGTTGATGGCCCCGGATTTCATCGAACGGGAAATCTTCTGCTGTGGCCCAGAGCCTTACATGAATGCTGTCAGGAACCTCTTGCGCGAGCGCGGGTTCGATATGGCGCACTATCACGAAGAGCACTTCGACGCCACGCCGGCCGCGGTCCGTGAGGATGTGATCGAACTGGCCGAACAGGCCGAGGTCGCCGCGGGAGAAGTCGACGAGGCCGAACTGCGTCAGGTGGAATTCACCAGCACCCAAAAGAGTGTGCGTATCCAGCCGACCGAAACGGTACATGCCGCGGCAGCGAAGATCGGCCTGCACATCCCCAAGGCCTGTGGCATGGGGATATGTGGCACTTGCCGTGTCGGGCTCAAATCGGGTGAGGTTGACATGGATCACAACGGCGGCATCACCGAAGAGGATATCGCCGACGGGTACATCCTGTCGTGCTGCAGTCGCCCGAAAACGGACGTCGTCGTCGATTTTTGACGCCGGCGCCGCACCATCGTCTGTACCCGATCCCAGCTCGGCAATGCCCCGTGTCGATCCGCATCGTGCCCTTGAACGGCCACCCGCGATGATCGATGTCGTGTTATGCGCACCATAACGAGCATCACCCGCCAGGCAGTCTATGCGAATGGCATCGCCGCTCGCCCGCCTGCTGTCGTCATGCCCTCCGGCCGCCCGGCCGCGGGGTCACGCTATAACTAACTGCAAAACAAGAGGAGCTCACCCATGTCATCTGCAACCAATCGCGGCGTCGTGTTTCGCGGCACTAGCCAGGTCGCGGTCGAAAACATCGATTTTCCCGAACTCGCGCTGGGCAAGCGCAAGTGCGAGCACGGCGTCATCCTCAAGATCCTCACCACCAATATTTGCGGCAGCGACCAGCACATGGTGCGCGGGCGCACTACCGCCCCCGAAGGCTTGGTGCTCGGCCATGAAATCACCGGCGAAGTCATCGAATGCGGCCGGGACGTCGAATTCATCAATAAGGGCGATATCGTATCGGTGCCTTTCAACGTGGCCTGCGGCCGCTGTCGCAACTGCATTCGCGGCGATACGCACATCTGCCTTAACGTCAACGGAGACCGCCCCGGCGGCGCCTACGGCTACGTCGACATGGGCGGCTGGGTCGGCGGGCAAGCCGAATATGTCATGGTGCCCTACGCCGATTTCCAGCTCCTGGTATTTCCGGATCGTGATCAGGCTATCGAGAAGCTGACCGATCTGACCATGTTGTCGGATATCTTTCCCACCGGCTTCCACGGCTGCGTAACCGCCGGCGTTCAACCCGGCTCGACTGTTTATATCGCCGGCGCCGGACCGGTGGGTCTGGCCGCAGCAGTCTCCGCACAGTTGCTCGGCGCGGCCTGCGTGATCGTGGGCGATATGAATCCGAAGCGCCTCGAGCAGGCCAAGAGCTTTGGTTGCCAGCCGCTCGACCTGCGCCAGGACGCCACCATGAGCGAGCTGATCGAGTCCGTCCTTGGCGTGCCCGAAGTCGACGCCGCGGTCGATGCCGTGGGCTTCGAGGCACACGGCCACGGCTGTGCCCACGAACACGAGCAGCCCGCCAGCGTGCTCAACGCCGCCATGGAAATAACCCAGGCCGGCGGCCGTATCGGCATTCCGGGTCTGTATGTCACCGAAGATCCCGGCGCCGAAGACGCGGGTGCTCGTCATGGTGATATCTCGATGCAATTCGGCCTCGGTTGGGCCAAGGCGATCTCATTCCATACCGGGCAGACGCCAGCCATGCGCTATCAGCGCCAGTTGATGCAAGCGATCCTCCACGAAAAGGTCGACATCGCCAAGGCCGTCAACGTACAGATCATCTCACTCGATGACGCCCCCCAGGGCTACGCCGACTTCGACCAGGGCGCGGCCAAGAAATTCGTGATCGATCCTCACGGCACACTGGCTTGATACGCCGACCGCCGCCCGAAACACCGGGCGGCGGCCTCTCCGCCGTAGACATCGTTCCAGAAATACCAAGCCGGTGTTGCCGACCGACGATCGACACACGCAGCATTTCGTCTGATTATGGACCAAGCTCAGCAGGGGCCGGCACGCTGAGCGAGACGCAGTGTGAGCAGGCACTGGCGGCGTCGTGCTGGCCCGTCGGGTCTGCATGCCCAAGCCTGGCGCTGTCATCGATACCCACCTTCCAGCGGGCCAGTCGTCGCCTCTGGCCGTGCCAACGGTGCCAGCCTCTGACCCGCGTGACGACCGGTACGATCTTCGATTCGACGACGCTGATCGTCACGGTCGGGTTGCTGGCCATGGGTAGGATGGGCCAGGCCAAGAACGACGTCTCGGCGCTGAAACTCGGGGCCAGTTCGGCGTGATCTGGCGCACGGCTTGGCGTGTCGGGTGGTGACCTGTTCCATGCTGTTCCAGCCCGAGGCAGTTCGCGACCGGGCCAATACATCGCCGGCCGCCCGGCCCGAGGCGATATCCAACGCGGGGGCGGCGTTTCGGGGGGGCTTCGCGATGAGGTGGCCGGCCACTTGTCCACTGGGCCTCGGCCGAGGATCCGAATTTCGCAGGCTCAACATCCTGCTCGACAACCTGAAGACCGCGATCCACGGCACCTGTCATGCGTTCAAAATCCGCCGAATAGGCCCCGCGCTATCTGGCGGAGTTCCAGTACCGCTTCAATCCACGCTACAACTTGCGCCCCATTCTGCCCCGGCTGCTTGCGCGCCGCTGCCATTACGACACCGTCGCCTTAACATCAGCTCGAGCGAACTGAACTTTGTACATGATCAGGACATTTCCTGAATCAGGCCATCGCAGTTTGCTTATCTTTATCCTCAACATATCTCAGAACACGACCGTCCGGTCGCCGTTGAGAAAAACGCGGCGTTCGATGTAGCAACGTACGGCATGAGCCAACGCACGGCACTCGCAGTCACGGCCGCTGGAAGCCAGCGCATTCGGCGTCCCTGCATGCGTCACGCGTTCGACCGCCTGCTCGATGATCGGACCTTCATCGAGATCGGGGGTGACGAAGTGGGCGGTCGCGCCGATCAGTTTGACGCCACGCTCATAAGCCTGCCGATATGGCCGAGCGCCCTTGAAACCGGGCAGGAAGGAGTGGTGGATGTTAATAGCCCGCCCCTGGAGACGACGGGCGAAATCATCCGACAGGATCTGCATGTATCGGGCAAGAATCACCAGTTCACTGCCCGTTTCCTCGATCAGGGCCGCCAGTTGCCGTTCCTGTTGCCCCCGTGTCTCCGGGCTGACCGGCAGGTGCACGAAACGCACACCGTACTGTTCGGCCAACGGCGCCAGATCACGATGGTTTGACACGACGGCTGTGATCTCCATCTCGAGTTCTCCGCGCGCCCGGCGATAGAGTAGATCACGGAGACAATGATCGGGCCGCGACACGAGTATGAGTACCCGCGGACGGTCGTATCCGCTGCGAATCTCTGCGGACAGCCGGAAGTCTTCCGCCTCATTGCGAAACTTGTTCGTCAGGGCAACGGCCGCATCGGGCGAATGTGCCGACCAAAACACGGCGCGAGCGAAAAAGCATCTCGTCGATGGGTCGTCGAACTGATCGAACTCCTCGATATAACCGGATTCATCATCGACAAAACGGCTGATCGCAGCCACCTGACCGCGGGTGCTCGGTCCGGTGGCTGTGAGAACGAAACGTGAATCGGCGTGTTCCGGCGATGCGACGGTGCTCATCCCCGTACCGCGCGTCGTGGTACCGGGGCTTCGTATGCATTTTTTCTCCCCTCGTTTTGAAGGAGCGACTGTGGCGGCTCAACGGCACAGCCGTATTCGTGACCGGAATCACGAAGCCATTGCCAGAGGTGGTCCGCGAAACTCCGCCGAACAACGATCTCAAACGCCTGTCCCGGATCCACCACACGGACAAAGACGGTCGTCTTGGCGAGTAGCGTCCGCGTGCATCGATCAGCACCGAAATGCCGAGGATGCAGGTCGATGGTCGTGCCCTTGGCCAGCGTATCGACCGCGTGCTCGCCCCGGATCTCGATCAGTGTCTGGCCACCGGACAGCTCGACCACGCCGGAATGAATACCCGCCAGCGCAGCGCGAAGCGACTCCAGCAACCCTTGGCCGGCTTCGGTTTCGGCCAGTACCAACCATTCCGTCGGCCCCATCCAGCAGACGACCACGCCGTCGCCCTCGACCTGGGTATTCGGCGTGGTCGGCAACGAGTTGCCCAACACCTTTGCACAGGCATCAGTAAATGCGGTGTCGTCGCACTTGCCGCGCAGCGAGATATGACTCAGGAACGGCCGCTCGCGCAGACTCACCCCGCCCCTGATACGAAGATTCGCACCGCGAAGTGCCTCGCTTCGCCCGACCAGCGGGCTCTCACGCTTGATCTCAGACATTTTGACGTGCTCCTTCCTGGTCGTAGAAAACGGTGCCGGTGATCTCCGCCTCGATGATGCTGCCGTCGGGCTGCGGCGAGCGGATCACTTCGCCGTGTCGCCCATGGCCGCCCTTGACCAGCGCGAGTGCGATGGAGCGACCCAGGGCTGCGCTGTAGTAGCTCGATGACACATGGCCTTCCATGGGCACCGGCGACTCAAAGGTCGGCTCGTCCAGCCGGGCATTCCTGGAGACCAACTGGGCCCCCTCGGGCAGCACCGCCTTGGGATCGGTCGGCAGCAGTCCGACGAACTGCTTGCGATCGGTGCGAACGATATCCGAACGCTCGAGCGAGCGCTTGCCGATGAAATCGATCTTCTTTTTGCCGATCGCCCAGTTCATCCCCATGTCCATGGGCGTCATCGTCCCGTCGGTATCCTGTCCGGCGACGATGAAGCCTTTTTCGGCGCGCAGGATATGCATCGTCTCGGTACCGTAGGCCGTGATCCCGTAGGGCTCGCCGGCGGCCATGATCGCGTCCCAGACATGTCGGCCATAATTGGCGTCGACGTTGATCTCAAAGGCCAGCTCGCCGGTGAAACTGATACGGAATATGCGTGCCGAAACACCGGCGACCGTACCTTCGCGAAAGGCCATGAACGGAAAAGCCTCGCGGGATAAGTCGATATCGTCGCAGATCGCTTCGACCACCTTGCGCGAATCCGGCCCGTTGACCGCCACGGTGGCCCACTGATCGGTCACCGATGTGAAAAACACATCCATATGCGGCCACTCGGTCTGGTGCCATTGCTCGAGCCAGCGCAACACCCCTGCCGCGCCACCGGAGGTGGTGGTCAGCAGGTAGTGGTTCTCGCCCAGCTTGGCAGTCACACCATCATCGAAGATCATGCCGTCTTCGTGCAGCATCAGACCGTAACGGCAGGTGCCGGACTTCATCTTGCGCCGGCCGCCGGTATAGATCATGTCGAGGAATTCGTTGGCGTCTGGTCCGTGCACCTCGATCTTGCCCAGCGTCGACGAATCCAGTACGCCAACGTGCTCGCGGGTGGCCAGGCATTCACGATCCAGCGACTCCTGCATCGTCTCGCCGTCTTTCGGGAAGTACCACGGACGCTTCCACTGGCCGACGTTCTCAAACAGGGCACCGTGGACCACGTGCCATTCGTGCATGGCGGTCTTGCGGATCGGATCGTAGAGTTCGCCCATCTCACGCCCCGCCATGGCGCCGAAGGACACCGGCGTATAGGCCGGCCGGAACGTGGTGGTGCCGGTTTCCGGAATACTCTGACCCAGTGTGCGTGCCAGAATCGCCATGCCGTTGATGTTGCCGAGCTTGCCCTGATCGGTACCAAAGCCGAGGGCGGTATAGCGCTTGACGTGCTGGATTGACTCGTAGCCCTCGCGCGCGGCGAGCACGATGTCGGACGCCGAGGTATCGTTCTGGAAATCCACGAACTGCTTGGGTCCACGGCTCATCGGCTGGCCCTTGGGTACCAGCCAGAAGGGCTGGATCGGCATTTCGGCCGGGGCCGCCTCCACCCTCAGGTCGGGCGCAGTACCCGGCTTGAAACCGGCGGCAGTCGCCGCCTCACCACCGCTACTGATGCCCTGATCCAGACAGTCACGCAGTGTGTTGACACCGGTCACCGCGCCCGCAGAGCGTCGGTCCTCTGTCGACGCCGGCGGTAGAAAACTCGCGGTTTCATCGTCCCATACCGGCAGCGCACCGGTGTGACAGTGCAGATGGACAGACGGCGACCAGCCGCCCGAGTTCGCAACCAGATCACAGTCGATGAGCACGCGATCGCCGGTCAGCTGCTCGCCGGACAGCCGCTGTACCTCGGCTCGCTTGACTCGCCGGGCACCGCGCACATTGGCCACCACGTGGCCGCCGTAGATCGGCACACCGGCCGCGCGAACGCGCTGCGCCAATTCGCCCCTGGGCTTGGCGCGGACATCAACCACTGCCGCGACTTCGATATTCGCCGCGTGCAGGTCGAGTGCGGTCTGATAGGCGCTGTCGTTGTTGGTGAACACCACCGCACGCTTGCCCGGCGCCACCCCGTAGCGGTTGACGTAGGTCGAGACCGCCGAGGCCATCATCACGCCCGGCCGGTCATTGTTGGCGAACACCAGCGGACGCTCGAGCGAGCCGGTGGCATGGACTACCTGAGCCGCGCGTACACGCCAATAGCGGTGCCGGAGCGCGTTGTCGTCGCTCGAGCCGCCGGCGTAATCGCTGCAATCCTCGACCAGCCCCACGAAATTGTGATCGTAGTGTCCGAACGCTGTCGCCCGCTTGAGAACGCGGACGTCGGGGATCGACTCAAGCTCGGCGACGGTCTCGGCGACCCAGTCGGCAGCCGGCCGGCCGTTGATGGTCTCGGACGCGGACAGCAGCGAACCACCGAACTCGGCCTGCTCGTCGACCAACATGACCCGCGCACCGGCGCGGCCGGCTACGAGCGCCGCGGCCAGGCCGGCCGGCCCGCCGCCGACCACCAGCACATCGCAGTGCGCGTGCATCTTGTCGTATCGGGACGGATCGGGCTGCGTCGGGGAGTGCCCAAGCCCGGCGGCCTTGCGAATCTGGCGCTCGAAATAAGGCCAGTAATTCTTAGGCCACATGAACGTCTTGTAGTAGAAGCCGGCCGGCAGCATGCCCGAAAACGTATTGTTGAGCCCCATGAGGTCGAACCACAGGCTGGATACCGTGGAGGCTTCCAATCCCTCGTAAAGCTCGACCTGGGTGGCGCGCTGATCGGGCCGCACAGTCGCGCCCGAACCGACCTGCATGATGGCATTGGGCTCTTCGGCGCCGGCGCCGACGATGCCGCGCGGACGGTGCAACTTGAAGCTGCGCCCGATCACCGACACGCCGTTGGCGATCAGCGCCGAGGCCAGCGTATCGCCGGCATAGCCAGTGTAGCGCTTGCCGTTGAAGGTAAACGACAGCGGCCGCTCGCGATCGACTCGACCGCCGGACGCTAGACGATTGGGCTGTGTCATGAGTGGCCTCCTGGGGCGCTCTCGGCCGGGCGATAGGTCGCCTCTATACGGTTTGTCACGGTGTCGCGCACAGCATTGAAGAACTGCTGACAACCGTGGGCGTGATGCCACTGCTCGCGAAAGCGTCCGCGCGTGTTGCGGCGCATGAACAGATACTCCGCCCACTCGGCGTCGGACAGAGCAAACGGGTCGGCAGGACGCTCGATATGCGCTTCGCCGGCGTAGGAAAACTCGCTCTGGTCGCGTGGACCGCACCAGGGACAGGGGATTTGCAGCATGGGAACTCCTGCTTGTTCGGCCGTACGCGCTAATGCGCAACGCCGGCGGCGCCGTGTTCATCGACCAGGTAACCGGTCGTATAACGATCCAGCGAGAACGGCGCGTTGATTGGATGCGGCTCACCGGTGGCCAGCGTATGAGCAAACGCCCAGCCCGACCCCGGCGTCGCCTTGAAGCCACCGGTGCCCCAACCGCAGTTGATGAACAGATTCCGAACCGGCGTCTTGCCGATGATCGGGGTGGCATCCGGCGTGGTATCCACGATGCCCCCCCAGTGGCGCAGCATGCGCATACGCGAAAAGATCGGAAACATCTCCTTGAGTGCGGCCAGTTGGTGCTCGATGATGTCCACGCCGCCGCGCTGGCTATAGCCGAGATAGGCATCGATGCCGGCACCGATAACCAACTCGCCCTTGTCCGACTGGCTGACGTAGGCATGCACCGCGCCGGACATGATGACCGTGTCGATAATCGGTTTGACCGGCTCGGAAACCAGAGCCTGCAGCGGATGTGACTCCACCGGCAGCGAAAAGCCGGCCATCTCTGCCAGCACGCCGGAATGCCCGGCCACCACGATGCCTACCTTGTTGGCCCGGATCGTTCCTTTGCTGGTTTCGACGCCGGTGACCTTGCCGCCGTCTCGATTGATACCCGTGACTTCGCAGTTCTCGATGATGTCGACACCGGCCGCATCTGCCGCTCGCGCATAACCCCAGGCCACGCCGTCGTGGCGCGCGGTGCCTGCCCGCCGTTGCAGCGAGGCGCCGAGAATCGGATAACGTGCATCCGGCGAGGTATTGATGATCGGCACCTCGCGCTTGATGTCGTCGGCGTAGACCACCTCGCTGTCGATACCGTTCAGGCGGTTGGCATTCACCCGACGATGGATGTCGCGCATATCCTGCAGCGAATGGCCCAGGTTGTAGACGCCGCGCTGGGAGAACATCAGGTTGTAGTTGAGCTCCTGACTCAGCCCCTCCCACAACTTGAGCGATTTCTCGAATATCGCGGCCGACTCATCGTAGAGATAGTTCGAGCGCACGATGGTGGTATTGCGCGCCGTGTTGCCGCCGCCCAGCCAGCCTTTCTCGAGCACGGCGACATTGGTTATGCCGTGCTCCTTGGCCAGATAATAGGCCGTCGCCAGTCCATGGCCGCCGGCACCGATGATGATCACATCGTATTCTTTCCGGGGCTCGGGGCTGCGCCAGGCTTCCTGCCAGTTCTCGTGATGGGAGAACGCGTTACGTGCGATCGAAAAAATCGAATATTTGTTCATGACGCTCTGTTCCTCAGCACTCGATCACGTTGACGGCCAGACCGCCGCGTGAGGTTTCCTTGTATTTGGTCTTCATGTCGGCACCGGTCGCGCGCATGGTCGCGATCACCTTGTCGAGCGAGACGAAATGCTCGCCGTCACCTCTGAGCGCCATGCGCGCGGCGTGAATGGCCTTGACCGAGCCCATCGCATTGCGCTCGATGCAGGGCACCTGAACCAGGCCGCCGATCGGGTCGCAGGTCAGGCCCAGGTTGTGCTCCATGCCGATCTCGGCCGCGTTCTCGACCTGTCCCGGCGTGCCGCCCAGACATTCGGCGAGTGCACCGGCCGCCATGGAGCAGGCCACGCCAACCTCGCCCTGACAGCCGACCTCGGCACCGGAAATCGAGGCGTTCTCCTTGTAGAGCATGCCGATCGCGGCCGCAGTCAACAGGAAACGCACGATGTCGTCGTGACCGTTACGAAATTCGACAAGGTAATTGAGCACGGCCGGAATAATGCCCGCCGCGCCATTGGTCGGTGCGGTCACCACACGGCCGCCGGATGCGTTTTCCTCGTTGACCGCCAACGCATAGAGGGTTACCCAGTCCATGATGTCCAACGGGTCGTTCTGCTGGGCGCGGACCTGCAGATCGGAGTACAGCCGTGCGGCGCGCCGGCGGACCTTCATGCCGCCGGGCAGGAATCCCTCGCGGGCACAGCCCTGCTGGATACAGTCCTTCATGACCGACCAGATCCGCAGCAATTCGGACCGGAGCGCAGTCTCGTCTCGCCAGGCGAGTTCATTGGCCAGCATCACGTCACTGATCGCGATTTTTTCGCGCCGGCAATGAACGAGCAGCTGTTCGGCCGTACTGAAGGGGTAGCGCTGGGTGGTGTCGTCCGCGACGATGCTCGTCGTCCCGTTTTCATCCGGTTCCACGACGAAGCCGCCGCCCACCGAAAAGAAGGTGCGCTCGGCCAGCGTCTCGCCGTCCGCGTTGTAGGCGATGAAGTGCATGCCGTTCGGATGAGCCGGCAGGCTCTTGCGCTTGTTCATGATCAGCTCACGGCGGTTATGAAAACCCACCCTGTGCCGGCCGGCCAGCGCCAGCTGGCCGCTGTCCTTGATCGTGGCGACGCGCGACTCGATTGTCTCGACATCCACCGTTTCCGGATCCTCGCCTTCAAGACCGAGCGCAACCGCCTTGTCGGTGCCGTGCCCACGGCCGGTGGCCGCCAGCGAGCCATACAGCTCGACCCGGACGTTGTTCACCTGCTCGAGCACGCCGCTGTCGACGAGCCCCCCGGCAAACAAACGCGCGGCACGCATCGGTCCGACCGTATGCGAACTCGACGGCCCGATACCGATCTTGAACAGTTCGAAGATACTAACGGCCATCCCGGACCTCCTCGACTTCAGCCACCGCGCGATAGACCGGAAACCGCTCGCACAGCGCCCGTACCTGACGCCGCACGCGTAACGCCACGTCCTCGTCCTCAATCGCATTCAGCACATCGCACATGCCACCGGCCAGCTGTCGGCATTCCTCGACGCCGAACCCGCGGGTGGTGGCCGCCGCCGCGCCCACGCGGATGCCGGACGTCACAAACGGGGACTGCGGATCGTTGGGCACCGCGTTCTTGTTGACCGTAATATAGGCACGCGCCAGTGCTGCCTCAGCCTGTTGACCGGTCAGGCCGCGCTTGATGAGATCGACCAGAAAAAGATGATCGTCCGTACCGCCGGAGACCACGTCGAAGCCGCGTGTCAGAAACATCTTGGACATGGCACGGGCATTGTCGATGGCCCGATATTGATCGTCGGCAAACTCGGACGACGCCGCCTCTTTGAAAGCGACCGCCTTGCCCGCGATCACGTGCATGAGCGGGCCGCCCTGCATACCTGGAAACACCGCGGAATTGAGTTTCTTGTCTAGATCCGGCTGACCCTTAGTCAGAATTAGGCCGCCTCTAGGACCACGCAGCGTCTTATGCGTGGTGGTCGTGACCACGTGCGCGTGCTCGAGCGGGCTGGGGTAAGCACCGGCCGCAACGAGACCGGCGACATGCGCCATGTCGACGAACAACCAGGCACCGACTGCGTTCGCGATCTCGCGGAATCGCGCCCAGTCCATGACGCGGGCATAGGCCGAGAAGCCGGCGACGATCATCTTGGGCCGATGCTGGCGGGCCAACCGCTCGACTTCGTCATAGTCGATACGACCGGTCTCACTATCCAAACCGTACTGCACGGCAGTATAGAGCTTGCCGGAAAAATTCGGCTTCGCCCCATGGGTCAGATGGCCGCCATGGTCCAAGCTGAGCCCCAATATCGTGTCACCCGGTTTGACCAGCGCAAGATACACCGCTGCGTTGGCCTGGGCGCCGGAGTGCGGCTGCACATTCGCATAATCGGCGCCGAAAAGCGCCTTGGCCCGCTCGATCGCCAGTCGCTCGGCTACGTCAACATGGTCGCAGCCGCCATAATAACGCTTGCCCGGATAGCCTTCGGCATACTTGTTTGTGAGAACCGTGCCCTGCGCGGCCATCACGTTCGGACTGGTGTAATTTTCCGAGGCAATGAGCTCGATGTGCTCTTCCTGGCGGCGTTCCTCATCGAGAATCGCCGACCAGAGTTCCGGGTCGGAGTCGTGCAATCCAGCGCGCTGATCAAACATCGCCTACCTCCTCATTATTTGTGGTGGCATCACGCCTTTATGACGTAGTAAAAACCAGCTGAGGACGTGTTGACTTGTATAATTGCGACAACAAACAGGCAGTTTTAAAGCGCATCCGCCGCCCGGCATCGAACACTGCAACGCAGCGCCGAACATGCCGCTGACGAGGCGTCCGAGTCGGCGAAGCCGGCCCCACTCTGGGACGTACATGTTGAAGACGGTCTCTGCAGAGACTCAGGCGTACCACCTGAATGAGTGCAGTCATGAGCCAAGCCCTCATCAACAGCCGGCAAACCAATACGGTGAAACTATCGGTTATCGTGCTGTTGCCGCGATTCACGCGCCTTGCGTTCGCCGCGTTTGTGTAAACCCGCCAGAGTGTTCACGGATGGTCGCAGCTGGCTGAGATCGGTGGTTTGCGCTGCAGGCTGGCGTGAGGTCGATGCTGAGTTGTAGTCATGGCATCAGTACGGCAGATAGGCCGCGCGCCCATTGGCATCCTGATAGACATGCGCATAACCCCATTCGTATAACGCCGTCTGGACCCACCGCTCGGCTTTACCGTTGGTAAGCGGCCAGTACGGCCGCGTGCGCCGGTGGCGCAAAGCTCAGCCGGCAGCAGACCTGGGCAAATCGACGGAACGGATAACAGGCCTCGTTGTCGGTCAACACCGCATTCAACCGCACGCTCAGGCACGGGCAGTAACGCAGCGCGGCGATCAGCGCCCGGACCGCGCGGGCGCCAATCTCATCCGGCAGGATCGTGGCAGTGCGCCACCCGGCCGGGATCATCGATGGCGATATGAACATAGGCCCAGCCGTCACCACGGAATTTTTGCCGCCGGTCGCTCGTCACAGGAGTGATCTGGACGCAAGAAACGATTCACTTTTTGATATCCAAGTGCAGCAGATAGCCCGGTGCGGCATGTTCGTAGCGTCGGCCGGGCTGTTACGGCTCAAACGCCGGCAACCGGTTCAGCGCATTGGAGCACGCGCGTCACTGTCGCGCGAGGCACGCCAGTCTGGCGCTCGATCGCGCGATAAATAACCGGTTATCGGCGCAGGCGAATGATGCGTGCCCGCTTAGAGCCGGTGCGGGCATCGATTTGTCCGACAGCTTCGATCCGACAACCCAGCCAACCTTCGTGTCGATAGCGCGCCAGCCAGTTCGTGGACGGTGCGCGGGCTCACGGCCATGGCCTGGGCGGCATCGATCAGCCTGAGCCCCTGTTCGATCACGCGACGCGCCAGCACCTGTCGACTGTCAACAGTGAGTCGCGCGTTCTTGCGCGTGTCCATCCGGGCCGCTCTTTACACCTAAAACCTGTTAACACTACCGGCGCGGATAGTGTTAACAGGTTCTAACGGATTTCAGCACCCATCAGCTTCAGGCACTGCGGCTCGGATGAACAATCTACTGAGAGGTCACAATTAGTGCGCCGGGGCAGCGGCTCTCCAGCAGGCGCTTCAGAAATGCAGGACCGAACGAATGGCCTTGCCTTCATGCAGAAGGTCGAAGGCTTCGTTGATCTGCTCAAAGGGCAGGTTGTGGGTCACGAAATCGTCGATGTTGATATCGCCCGACATATAGCGGCCCACATAATCCGGCAGTTCGGTGCGGCCCTTCACGCCGCCAAAGGCGGAACCGCGCCAGACGCGGCCAGTCACGAGCTGGAACGGGCGGGTCTCGATGGTCTCACCGGCACCGGCCACACCAATGATGGTGGATTCGCCCCAGCCCTTGTGGCAGCACTCGAGTGCGGCCCGCATGACGTCCGTGTTGCCGATGCATTCGAACGAGTAGTCCACGCCGCCGTCGGTCATGTCGATGATGACCTGCTGGATCGGATCGGCATAGTCTTTCGGGTTGACGAAATCAGTGGCACCCAGCTGGCCGGCGAACTCGAACTTGTTCGGGTTCAGGTCGATGGCGATGATGCGTTCGGCACCAATCATCTTGGCGCCCTGGATCACCGACAGCCCGATCGCGCCCAGACCGAACACGGCCACCGTGGCGCCCGGCTCGACCTTGGCCGTGTTGTAGACCGCACCAATGCCGGTGGTGATGCCACAACCCAGCAGACAGACCTTGTCCAGCGGGGCCTCGGGACTGATCCTGGCCAGCGACACCTCGGGCACCACGGTGTATTCCGAGAACGTGGAGGTGCCCATGTAGTGGTACAGGTCCTGGCCGTTCTTGGAGAAGCGGGTGGTGCCATCCGGCATGACGCCCTGGCCCTGGGTCTCGCGCACGGCGCCGCAGAGATTGGTCTTGCCGGAACGACAGAACTTGCACTCGCCGCATTCGGCCGTATACAGCGGGATGACATGATCGCCCGCTGCCACCGACGTCACGCCCGCGCCGACTTCCTCGACGATGCCGCCGCCTTCATGCCCCAGAATACGCGGAAAGAAGCCCTCCGGGTCCTTGCCCGACAGCGTATAGGCATCGGTATGACAGACGCCGGTGGCGACGATCCGCACCAGCACTTCACCGGCCTTCGGGCCGGCCACGTCGATTTCCTCGACCGACAACGGCTTGCCTGCTTCCCAGGCGATCGCGGCGCGTGATTTCATATGTTCCTACTCCTTTGAGTTTCTGACTGTTTCGCTAGATCGCGGCTCCGGTTCCCGAGCTGCGACCTTCCAATACCTATCACGCCTTCAAGTGCGGCCAATATGCATCGCGCTATTTGGTCGACTTCCAGTATCGCGCCAGCCGCCGCGATGACTGCATGCCTTGCTCGGACGATTGATCACCGCCGCGGTCCGAAGATCGATTCAGGCTGGCTGGGTGTCGAGCCTGGTCAAGGAAGACCTATGGAGTCGCACTCTCTGTGTTCGCGGGCGTCTTTTTGATCCCGTCGCCCTTTGAAGCCACCGATTCCTGCACGATATTTTCTTTCACGTGATCCACTTTTCCTGTCGTCGGAAAAAACGCTTTTAAAAGCCATGGTAGGCCGTGACTCCGCTTTCGCTGCCCAAAACTCTGGGTCAGACGGTCCAGGATGATCGCGAGGATCACCACGCCCAGGCCACCCTGGAAACCGGTGCCCAGACGCAGCTGCTGAATGCCGGCGAGCACCGGATCGCCCAGGCCGCCGGCGCCGATCATGGAGGCGATCACCACCATCGACAGCGCCAGCATGATGGTCTGGTTGATGCCGGCCATGATCGAGGGCAGTGCCAACGGCAGCTCGACCCGCCACAACAGCTGGAAGCCGTTGCAGCCGAACGCCTTGCCGGCTTCCACGTTCTCGGTCGGCACATAACGGATGCCGATGTTCATCAGGCGCACCACCGGTGGCATCGAGAAGATGACGGTGGCGATCACGCCCGGCACGCGACCGGTGCCGAAGAAGATCACGGCCGGGATCAGATACACGAACGCCGGCAGGGTCTGCATGAAGTCGAGCACCGGCCGGATGATGGCCTGAACGATGTCGCTCTTGGCCATGACCACGCCCAGCGGCAGGCCCACGCCCAGCGCGGCCAGCGTGGCCGCCAACACCAGCCCCAGCGTATCCATGGTTTCGGGCCAGAGATCCATGCCCATGACCACGTACAACGCGACCAGCACGAAGACCATGAACTGCCAGCCGACCCGCCACAGGGCGAGAATGGCCAAGGCGATGAACACAAACGGCGCCGGCAACCAGTTGAAAAAAGCGGTCAGATTGTCGGCGACGAAACTGATGACCGCCGAAACGACATTGAAGAACACCTCGAAGTGGCTCTGCATGAAGGTGACGACGGCCGTGAACCAGTCGCCGATCGGCAGATTGACCACGAAATGGTTCGACAGTTGCTGCCAGAAGCTGGCAGCTTCAATGGAGAAGTGATACATCAGGCAGCATCCTGGTCGTGTTCGGTCCGGTTGAGCGTATGCAGCAGCGTGGCGCGCGAGATCGTGCCGATATAGCGCCCGTTCTCATCGACCACGGGCACCGGATATGGACTTTCGGCCACCGGCTCGAGCAATTCGGTCAACGGCGTGGTCGACTCGATCACCGGTACGCCTTCCACAAAGGCATGCTCGATGTTGCCCTCCTCGTTCCGGGACAGGCTCTCGATACACAGCTCGAGCGAATCCGCGCTCACCGTGCCGAGATAACGACGGTTGCGATCGTGCACCACAGCCGCTGGCCGATCATGCTTGTTGAGTCGCGACAGCGCCGCGCGCACGCTCGATCCCGCCCGTTCGATCACCGTGACTTGATCGCGATTGGCGATCTTACAGGCAGTGAACACATGGCCGACGTTCACGCCGCGGAAGAACGAACGGACATAGTCGTTGGCCGGCATGCGCACGATCTCTTCGGGCGTGCCGACCTGCACCACCCGCCCGTTCTGCATGATGGCGATCCGGTCGCCGACACGCATGGCTTCGTCCAGATCGTGGGTGATGAACACCACGGTACGCGCCTGTTCGGACTGCAGGCGCAGCAGTTCATCCTGCATTTCCGTGCGAATCAACGGGTCGAGTGCAGAGAACGCCTCGTCCATCAGCAGGATGCCGGGGTTGACGGCAAGCGCGCGTGCCAGGCCGACGCGCTGTTTCATGCCGCCGGACAGCTCATCAGGAAAACTGTCGGCGTTGGCCTTCAGGCCCACCGCATCGAGCGCGTCGAGCGCGCGCTTCTCGCGCTCCTGCTTGCCGACGCCGGCCGTGGCGAGACCGAAACAGGTGTTCTCCAGCACCGTCTGATGCGGCATCAGCGCGAACGACTGGAAGACCATGCTGATCTCGTGTCGACGCAGCTCGATGAGCTCCTTGCGGCTCATCTTCGTGATGTCGCGGCCGTTGATTCTGATCGCCCCGGAGCTTGGGTCGATCAGGCGATTGAGCATGCGCACCAGCGTGGACTTGCCCGAGCCCGACAGGCCCATCACCACGAAGATCTCGCCCTCGTTGACCTCGAAACTGGCATCCGAGACACCGACGGTCATGCCGGTTTCGGCAAAGATCTGATCCTTGCCTTGCCCTTTCTTGACGCGCTCCAGCGCGCGCTTTGGATGCGCCCCGAATATCTTGTAGATGTGCTCTACGGACAGCTTGGTTGTCATGGCCGTCTAACGCCCCGACATCCAGCAAACAATCGATCGAGGCGGTCCGGGCCGTTCGGTTCGGGCGGAGTGGGTGTGTCTTGTCATCTTGGGCTCCTCCTTCTTGCGCGATGGCGTTTTTTTCCCGCCGGCCTGAACGAGCGGGCTAGGGCTGTCGAGCATTTCGGAACGCCCGGCAGGCGTGAAACCGATGCTGTAATCGCCATATCCTTGCCTTCACTTCATCCCCGGCGTCCGGCGACCGTTAGGCGACGTCAACATGGTCATAACCGCCATAATCGCGCTTGCCTGGACAGCCCTCGGCATACTTAATTTGTGAAAACCGTGCCCTGGGCGGCCATCACGTTCGGCCTGGTCCAGTTTTCCGAGGCAATGAGCTCGATGTGCTCTTCCTGGCGGCGTTCCTCATCGAGAATCGCCGACCAGAGTTCCGGGTCGGTGTCGTGCGATCCAGCGGGCTGGTCAAACACCGCCTACCTCCTCATTATTTGTGGTGGCATCACGCCTTTATGACGTAGTAAAAACCACGCGAGGACGTGTCGACTTGTATAATTGCGACAAAAAATGGGCATTATTAAAGCCCATCCGTCGCTCAGCATCGAACACTGCAACGCAGCGCCGGACATGCCGCTGACGAGGCGTCCGAGTCGGCGAAGCCGGCCCCACTCTGGGACGTACATGTTGAAGACGGTCTCTGCAGAGACTCAGGCATACCATCTGAATGAGTGCAGTCATGAACCAAGCCCTCATCGACAGCCCGCAAACCGAGACGGTGAAACTATCGGTTGGTATCGTGCTGTTACCGCGATTCACGCTCCTTCCGTTCGCCGCGTTCGTCGACTGCCTGCGTCTGTCCGCCGACCGCGGCGACACCAGTCGGCCGGTCAACTGTCGATGGGACTTCATGACCGTGAGCGGTGAAGCCGCGCAATCGAGCTGCGGCGCTCGGATCTCGCCCTGTACAACCTTCCAGTCGCCCAAACGCTTCGACTATCTCGTCGTCTGCGGGGGCCTGCTACCGCGGGGCCGGGCCGCCGATAGGCGAACACTGGATTATCTGCGCGAGGCAGCCTCCGTGGGCGTACCGCTGGTAGGCCTGTGTACTGGACCGTTCGCATTGATCGAAGCCGGACTGATGCGCAACCGCCAATGTTGCGTCAGTTGGTTTCATTTCCACGATCTGACATCGCGCTTTCCCGACGTGGCCCCGGTGGCCGATCGTTTGTTTGTTGTCGACGGTGATCGCATTACCTGCTCCGGCGGCGTCGCGGCCGCCGACTTGGCTGCCTGGATGGTTGAGCGGCACTTGGGCAGAGCATGGGCCCAGAAGAGCATGCACATCATGCTCATCGACCGTCCACGCAGCGGCAACACAGCCCAGCCACAACCCACGCTCTACGACCGCATCTCCGACAATCGCGTTCGGCGGGCCCTACTGCTCATCGAGCAGCGCTTGAGCGATCCCATCGCCACACCTGAGCTCGCGTCGATGTTGAGCATGTCACGTCGTCAGCTCGAACGTCTTTTCCGCGATGAACTCGACATGAGTCCGAGCCAGTTCTCACGAACACTGCGTCTGCGTTACGGATACTGGCTGCTGCGCGAAACCGATCGATCGACAGCCGATATCAGTACTGAATGTGGTTTTACCGACAGCGCGCATTTTTCAAGACGGTTTCGCGAGTTGTTCGAATGCACGCCGGCGAGCGCGCGACAAAACACGGCCGAAAAGACAAAAAACACGAGTTCAGCGATTGATGAGATATCGTTCTTTGAAAATGCGTCCCAGTGTCTTTCAAAGACGCCCTAGGGCGTGTCGTCACGAGTATCTTTTATGGGAGATGCAGATCCATTTGAGCGACGAGCACAGCATGTCAGACGCCCAACACCGCCACGATCCAACCGATCATCAGCGGGCCTTGATCCACCGGCCGCGCCGGCCAACGGGGCGGCCTGGCCCGGGATAATCGTCGATTCGTCAATGCGGCCCTGTGGATTTTACGCACCGCGTCACCGTGGCGTGATTTTCCGCCGGCCTGTGGGGACTGAAAGAACAAGCATGTCGCTTTTGCGCTGGCGGGTGGCGGATCCGCGCAGCCCTGTTCGAGTATTGATCGACTCGCCCGTTTTCGAATCGCTGATGATCGATGCCAGCATTGCAAAGCGCATGGGCCGCCGCAGGCGCGGGCGGCGGGTATGACGGGATTGGCCGTACAAAAGGCGGCTCAACACCAAGCGAACCTGGCCGTGGATGCGCTTGGTATGCCGCTCAAATCCTTGCACCGCCAGGTTTTCCGAGCGGCGATGCCCGTGCTCGCTGTTCTGCTCGTGGCCTATTTCGTCCTGGCCCCGTGGCATGTGCCGTTCTGTCTTGTCACCGGTGCCGGCGCCCTGGTCTTGATGGGCATCGCCGGCCGCTGGTGGCGCGGCGGGCGTGGTGCCGTCGTGCCGCTCGGCCCGGTCATCCGCAACGCGCCCTGGCAGATCGTGTTGTTCTCGATCGGCATGTATCTGGTGGTCTACGGACTGGGCCAGGCCGGCCTGACCCGCTACGGCGCGGCGACGCTCGACTGGCTCGGGCAACACGGCGTGTTCGTTGCCACCATCGGTACGGGCTTCCTGTCGGCATTCGTCGCCTCGGTGATGAACAACATGCCGTCGACACTCGTCGGCGCGCTCGCCATCAAGCAGGCCCACGTACCGGAGCTCTCCCGCGAGCTGATGCTCTACGCCAATGTGATCGGCAACGACCTCGGCCCGAAATTCACCCCGATCGGCAGCCTGGCGACCCTGTTGTGGCTGCACGTGCTGGCGAACAAGGGCCATCGCATCGGCTGGGGCCAGTACATGAAGGTTGGCTTCGTGCTCACGCCGCCCGTGCTGTTCGCTACATTGACGGCACTGGCAATCTGGCTGCCGCTGATCGCCTCATTCTGACCGATCAGGCCAACGGTTTCATTGCGATTACAAGTCTGCTTTCGACCCCAATGCGGGCGCTGGGCAAGTGCGCGCCGGATCATGCGGAGCGGCCATTGCGCCGCATGGCCGAAGCCCCGCAGCCGTGGCAGGCCCGCGTCCGTAATCGGGATAGCACTATCGGTCATAATAAAGTCATCGCAGGCCATCAGGCTCGATGCGTCGCATAAACGTTGATGGCCCGGGCGCGTGCGACCGCGCCCGGCCGACAGACTTCCGCTTCCACAGAGAGAGATTGTTCAGGCGCCCGGTCTGCTGCTTTATGTCTCAAGATCGTTTTCAACCTATGCCGGAAGTGGCATGAACCTGACCGCGATCGCTCTGGTCATTGTTGCGTTCGCCTTTGCCTGGAGCATGGGCGCGCATTACACCGGCGCCTGCATGGGCATGCCCTACGCGGCGAAGACGATTCGTCTCCGGCCGGCGTTGGCACTGATGGCGATCTTTACTCTCGTGGGCGCGACTTTCCTGAGTCATGCCGTACTCGCGACGGTCGGCCACGGTATCGTCGGCGCGCCGCAAATCAGCGTTGGCGCGGCGTTCTGCATCGTCGCGGTCGCCTTCGCGCTCACGACCTGCTTCAATCTGTTGCGCATCCCCACCTCCACCATTCAGATCCTCGTGTTCGCGGTGGCCGGGGTCGGTATGTCGCTCGGTCTACCCATCCGTTGGGGCACCATCGAGCGGCTGGTGGCGCTGTGGGCGGCCGCGCCGCTGGTTGCCCTGGTATTGGGGTTCATCTTCACGCATATCCTGAGCCGATTGCCCGCGGCTCGAAACCAAAGCCATCCGATCATCGCTCGAGCTCTGGTCGCGGTCGGTGCGCTCGCTTCGCTGACCATGGGCGCCAATGATGTGCCCAACGCCACCGCCGTGTTTCTCAGCACGCATCTGTTCGGTGTATTCGCAGCAGCATTTGTGGGCGGCCTGGGCCTGGCACTGGGCGTGCTGACCTGGGGCAAGCCGCTGCTGGAAAAAGTGGCATTCGACGTCGTGAAGATGGACCTGCCGATGGCAACCGCGGCACAGGGCGTGCAGGCGGTGGTGGTACTCGCGGCGGTGGCGTTGGGCTACCTCACGTCGATGAATCAGGCGCTCGTGGGGGCCATGGCGGGAGCCGGGCTCGCCCGCGGACGCGACACCGTACAGTGGCCGGCGGTCAAAGGGATTTTAAAAGGGTGGCTGATCGGGCCGGCCGCGGGATTCCTGTGCGGCTATGGCGCCGCATTCATCATGCGCTGGGCCGGGAGCTGAGCAGACCTTTCAAGTCCCGGGCCGCTTCCGCCCCGGGGCCGGTTGAAAAAAAGCGGGGCCGAAGCCCCGCAAAGTCTCGAGGAGTCGGAATCAGCTCAGGTGATGCGTTTCCTGCAGCCCGTAGACCGGGGTCGGGATGCCTTCCATGCGCGCCTTGAGTTGTAGCGCCAGGTAATGCGAATAGTGGCGCGACTGGGCCAGGTTGCCGCCGTGGAACCACAGGCCTTCCTGCTGGGTCGGCTTCCACATGTTGCGCTGTTCGCCTTCCCAGGGGCCCGGGTCCTTGGGCGTGTCCGAACCCAGACCCCACACCTTGCCGACCTTGTCGGCCACGTCCTGTGAGATGAGATCGGCGGCCCATCCGTTCATCGAACCATAACCAGTGGCGTAAATGACGACATCCGCCGGCAGTTCGCGGCCGTCTTCGAGTACGACGCTGTGCTCGGTCAGTTCCTTCACGTCGGAGCCACTGGCGAGCTTGATCTTGCCGTCGATGATGAGCTGCGAGGCGCCGACGTCGATGTAGTAGCCGGACGCACGGCGCAGATATTTCATGAACAGGCCGGAATCGTCCGGGCCGAAGTCGAGCATGAAGCCGGCATCTTCCAGCTGCTGATAGAACTCGGCGTCTTCCTCGCGGATGGTGTCGAAGATCGGTTTCTGGAAGTCCGCCATGAGGCCGTAAGGAATGGAGGCGAACAGCAGGTCGGCTTTTTCGGTGCTGATGCCGTTGGCCACCGCCTCTTCCGAATACAGCGGCCCCAGGGCGTGTTTCATCAGGGATTCAGAGCGCGAAATGTGCGTGGACGATCGCTGGATCATGGTGACGTCCACATCGTGTTCGGCCAGGGCAGCGCAGATGTCGTGCGCCGAATTGTTCGAGCCGATCACCACGACCTTCTTGCCCTCCATGCCATCCGGACCGGCGTGCTCGGAGGAATGCTGCTGGATACCCTGGAAGCGATCCTGGCCCGGGATTTTCGGCATGTTCGGCTTGGCCGACATGCCGGTGGCCAGCACGAGCTGTTTGGGCTGCAGCGTGATTTCCTTGCCGTCACGCTCGACCACGACGGTCCAGGTCCGGGTGTTTTCGTCGTAGCTCGCCCGTTTGGCCTCGGTCGAGCCCCAGAAGTTCAACTCCATGACCTTGGCGTACATTTCCAGCCAGTCGCCGACCTTGTCCTTGGGCGAGAACACCGGCCAGTTGTCGGGGAATTTGATGTACGGCATGTGGTCGTACCAGACCGGGTCGTGCAGGCACAGCGACTTGTAGCGCTTGCGCCAGGAATCGCCCGGGCGTTCGTTCTTCTCGACGATGAGCGCGGACACGCCGTGCTGGCGCAGGCGTGCGGCGAGCGCGATGCCCCCCTGCCCACCACCGATGATGAGCACGTAAGGCTGCGTGCTGACCCCGAGTTCGGACAGCTCGGCCTCACGCTCCTCGGCCCAGGTCGGCTCGCCCTGATGTTCGCCATGCTTGGCACCCAGCGGGCGCGAGTGACCTTTTGGCTCCTCATAACCCTTCAGCTCATGCATCGTGGTCAGCAATGTCCAGATCAGCCCGTCCTTGAGTCGGACATAGCCATAGCCGTGGGCAACGGCAGTATCGAACTCGATGAAACCCTTCGGTGATGCCGTCGGCATGGGCGGGTTCCTGATGTTCGTCGACGGCCCAGCCGGCAGGCTTCACGTCGTCCAGCCGCGCTTCCAGCATGTCGCGGATTTCGGCCTTGCCCTCCATCGTCCTGAGGTTCCAGGTGAAGGCAACCAGATCGCGCCAGTAGCAGTCTTCGGTGAACAGCTCCAGTGCGCCGTCCAGATCGCGTTTGGCGAGCGCTTCATTGAGCGCCGACAAAACGTTCTGAATCCTGGTGCCTGCTGCGGTATCCAGCATGGGTTTCTCCTCTTTCTCGCTTTCGTGGTGAATCAGGCAGCATCCCTGAGATCGATCAGAATCTTGAGCTGGTCGCCGGCCGGATCCATGAGCGCGTCGAAACCGCGGCTCACCGCGTCGTCCAACGTCACGGTCCGGGTGACGATGTTCTCGGCCGGAATCCGGCTGGATTCGATCAGACGCGCCACACGCGGCCAGTAGTGGGTCGGGTAGGCCCAGGAGCCGCGCACGTCCACATCCTTGAAGGTCACGTCGAACCAGTTGAGCGGGTTCTCTCCGGGGTGCAGCCCGGTCTGCACGATCACGCCCTGCTTGCGCACCGCATCCAGCCCGGCCTTCAGCGCGTGCTCGTTGCCGGCGCACTCGATGGCGACATCGCAGCCGACGTGGCCCTCGGTGGCATCGCGCACTACATCGCCCACGTTGTCCTGCATCGGGTTGAGCGGGACCACGCCCGGCACGGCCTGCTCGGCCAGTTTCAGGCGCGTCGCGTTGACGTCCGAGATGAAAAGCTGCGTCGCCCCCGCCGCGCGGGCAGCCATCAACGCCAGGATGCCGATCGGCCCGGCGCCCGTGACCAGCACGCTGTTACCGGCCGATACGCCACCACGATCGCAGGAATAGACGGCCACCGCGGTCGGCTCGATCAGCGCGGCCTGGCGATCGGTCAGCGCCTCGGGCACGACCTGCACGTTGTAGTCATTGACCAGCGCGGCCTCGGCCATGCCGCCGGACTGCCAGCCCAGCCCCACCAGCGTGAGCTGCGAGCTGAGATGGAACAGACCGCGCTCGGCGTAATAGTCGCCGACCCGCGGCATCACAAGCGGCTGGATCGAGACCCGGTCGCCCGGCTTCGTATGCGTGACGTCGCGCCCGACCGCGGTCACCACGCCGCCGAACTCGTGGCCCAGGATCTGCGGCGCCCTGGCGCCGGTGAACGGATGGGGCTCGGTCGGCACGAACACGGGCCCGTAGGCATATTCATGCAGATCGGTGCCGCAGATGCCGGCAAAGCGATTGGATACGACGACCTGATCCGGGCCCGGTTCGCCGGGCTCGGCCACATCCTCGATACGCAGATCGCCAGCGGCGTGGAATCGCAGTGCTTTCATTGATCTCCTCGTTCGCACGGTGGGCCGTGTCGTTGTGATGGCGCGCGAGCACGCTCTGGAGAAGATATGGCAAGCGCCGTGCCGTTAATTCATCGCCTTGTTTTAAAATAATTATTTATCCAATCTTGCCGCCTCGAAATCGTTACGCGCCACAGCGTGTTGCCACAGGTGTGGCGGACATGACACCGCCGTGAAAATCAGTGCGTGCGCAGGCGCTTGAGGCGGCGATGCACCGTGGTGCGGTCCACGCCGAGCCGGCGCGCGAGTTCCGAGACGTTACCGCCGCACTCGGCCAGCTGGGCTTCCAGGCCGGCACACTCGGGCGAGACAGCCGAGTTCATCGGGCAGGTCGTCCATTTCGATGGTCGGCGGGTCGCACAATGCCGTGGCCACCGCCAGAGCGTTCCGCAGTTCGCGCACGTTGCCCGGCCAGTGGTGCGCCGCCAGCCGACGCCGGGCCGGCCCGGAAAGACGATACCGCTCGCCATGCTCGGCACCGATCTCGGCCAGAATCGTATCGGCCAGCGTATTGAAATCGGCGCGCTCGCGTAGCGGCGGCAGTTTCAGTACCGCAGCGTTGAGCCGGTAGTACAGATCCTCGCGGAAATCGCCTGTCGCCACGCGATCGGCCAGTGGCGCATGGGTCGCCGAGATGAGATGAATATCCACCGGGCGCGATTCCAGCGCCCCGACCGGCGTGACGCAGCGCTCGGCCAGCACACGTAACAGCCGGCTCTGCAAGGCGAGCGGCATGTCGCCGATCTCGTCGAGAAACAGCGTGCCGCCGTTGGCGGCATCGATCAGCCCGCGCTTGCCGCCGCGGGCGGCGCCGGTGAAGGCATTCGGCGCATAGCCGAACAGCTCGGATTCGATCAGGTGCTCGGGGATCGCCGCGCAGTTCACGGCCACGAACGGGCCCGGGTCGGAGCGCGCGGCATGCACTGCGCGGGCGAGCACTTCCTTGCCGGTGCCGGTTTCACCCTGAATGAGAACAGGCAGGTCGCGCTGGGCGAAGCGGGCGGCGCGATGGGCCAAGACGTGTCATCGTGTCGTCCTCACTCGCCAGGCGAGCCAGCGAATCGGGCATGTCATCCCGCGACTCCGGCACGATGGCACGAATCGTTCGCGGCGAACGCGTCGCCGGCGGCTCGGCGCTGGCGAACAGGCATGGCTGGCCACCGGCGAACAGGATCCGATCGCGCGCCGACTGGCCGCGCATGTACTGATCGAGCGTATCGGCATCCAGATCGAACAAGGCATCGATCGGCTGGCCGATCAGCGCGGTGCCGCTGTGCTCGGTCAGGCCGATGCGCTGTGACAGCGCAGTGAACGCCGCATGCGTCATGCCGCGAATCTGTCCGTCGCCGTCCACCGCGATCGCGGCTTCCGGGTCGCTGTCGATGAAATCGGGCGAACGAGACAACCGCAAAAGCCAGTGGCCTTCGGCCTGGCTCATCAGATTGGCCAGTTCCACGCGCCGCGCGGTGGCAATCACCAGATGGCGCGCGAGCTGCTGGCTGGAACGGGGTACGGCGGAGCGCAGTTGCGAGATATCGACCACCGCCACCAGTTCACCCAGGGTGTCGAACACGGGCGCCGCCGAGCAGGTGAGCCCGATATGGGCCGGATCGAAATGATCGTCCTGATGCACGGTGATGGGCTGGCGCGAGACCAGACATGCGCCGACCGCACACGTACCGCTTCGGTCCTCGGCCCAGTCCGCGCCCAGATAAAGCCCCGCGTCGCGCAGCGCCGGATCGAGCTTGGGATTGCGATAGTGTGCCACCGATACGCCGCGGGCATCTGAAAGCAGCAGCACGTAGTTGTGTCCGGCGACCTGCTCGTAGAGATGATCGAGCGCGGCACGGCTGATGCGGATCAGCTCCTCGGCCTGCTGCTGATGCTCGCGCAGTTCGGACCCCGGCACGATATAGGCATTGCCGCGCTGGCTCGGATCGAGTCGGTATTCGTGCAGGCAGCGCAGCCAGGAATTGACCACCAACTCGTCCCGACGAGTGGGGCGCCCGGCGGCAACGCTCTCGATTTCCTTCAGATGGGCACTGATCGCTGACATGGCCTCACCTCCGGCCCGACGATGTCACCCGGCAAGGCACGCGTGCTACCCGACGTTAGTCTGCAGCGGCCACGCCGTTTCACATCAGCCGGGAGGCTTGGCGTTGTCAGCAGCGATATAATGATTCGATCACGCGCAATCGATCAGACCATGTCAGATATTCGTAATCCGGAGCGCCCAGCGCGCGCCCTCGAAGTTCCGCCGGCCCCCCGCCCGGGCGCAACCGCAATCGCCGGCGGCATCAGCCTCGTACTGCTCGCCGTGCTGTTTGCGGGCTACGGCTTCGCGCAGGGCGTGCTGTATGTGGTGGCACTCGGGCTGGGCATCGCGCTCTACCACGCTCGCTTCGGCTTCACCTCGGCGTTTCGCCAGCTCATGGCCGTTGGTCAGGGGCAGACGTTGCGCGCGCACATGCTCATGCTGGCCGTGGCGAGTCTGTTGTTCGCCCCGCTGATGGCGCTCGGCACCACCGCCTTCGGCGGTCCTTTGTCGGGTTATGTGTTCCCGGTCGGGCTGTCGGTCGCCTTCGGTGGGTTCATCTTCTGTGTCGGCATGCAGCTCGGCGGCGCCTGTGCGTCGGGCTCGCTGTATACCGTCGGGTCGGGCCAGACCTCGATTCTGATCACGCTGTTCGGTTTCATCGTCGGCTCGGTCTGGGGCGCCCACGATTTCGGTTTCTGGACTGCAGCCCGATTTCGTCTGGCAGAAGATCTCGCTGGCCGACACGCGCTGGGGCTACACCGGGGCGGTGATCCTGCAGTTCATCATCATCGCCGCGATCGTGGCCGCAACCTGGCTGGTCGAGCGCCGTGTGAGCCCGCCACCACGCAAGGGGCCGCCGAGCGAGCAGGGTTTCAAGCGCGTGCTGCGTGGCACCTGGCCGCTCTGGGCCGGGGCCCTCGCTCTCGCCGTGCTCAACGCACTCACGCTGTGGCTCTCCGGCAAGCCGTGGGGCATCACCAGTGCGTTCGCGCTCTGGGGATCGCAAGCGCTGTCGGCGCATGGGTGTGGACGTCGGCAGCTGGTATTACTGGTCCGGGCCGCATGCCGGCGGTCTTCATACGCCGATTTTCGCCGACCGCACGAGCGTGATGGATATCGGCATCATCTTCGGCGCGATGGCGGCCTCCGCCTGGGGCGGCACGTTCAGGATCGCAACGGACCTGCCCTGGCGCATCATCATCGCGCGCCTGATCGGCGGCATACTGATGGGATACGGTGCCCGCATCGCCTTCGGCTGCAACATCGGCGCCTATTTCGGCGGCATCGCGTCGTTTTCGCTGCACGGCTGGCTGTGGGGCGCGGTCGGCCTGCTCGGGACCTTGGTCGGCATCAAGCTGCGTCCGCTGTTCGGCATGGGCGTGCCCAAACTCAGCGACAGCAGCTGCTGATAGGACCAGCCGAGGTGCCACAACAGCCAAGGCGGGCGATCCCGCCGACGGCTCGTCGGCGGCATGGGCGCAACGTCAGGGGCTTGCCTGCAGCGTGCTAGTATCCATCCGTATTTTCCGCGACGCTGTCGCTCCCTCAACCGCTCGTCCCGCAATTTCATGAGTACGACCCGCTCGCCTCGCAGCGATTTCAACCTCACCGACCGGCTCGTATCCGATATCTTTTCGGGGCGCTATCAGCCGGGCGACTTCATTCCCGAAGGAAATGCAGATCTGCGAGGAGTTCGGTCTGAGCCGCACGGTGGTACGCCGTCATCTGTCACAACTCGTGGATGGCGGCATCATCGAGCGTATCTCCGGATATGGCTCCCGCGTTCGCGAGTATTCGGAGTGGCACATCCTCGATCCACTGGTCACCGAATGGATGACTCGTTTTGCTGCCCCGAACGAGGAAATTCAGCGCGAGGTTCTGTCATTTCGGCTGAGCGTTGAACCCCATGTGGCCATGGCCGCTACCCGGCAGGCCAACGCTCACGATCTGGTCGCGATCGAGGAAGCCTTCAACGGCATGGCCCGTACGCTCACGGAAGCCAAGAATGGGGAACGACGGCGCCTGGATAGCGAGTCGGACGTTGCCTTCCATGTCGCTATCTTCCGTGCGACGCACAACATCGTCTGGTCCCAACTTTCGCACATTCTGCGACCGTCGATTCATCTGTTGGTGGTCGAGTCGAACGTCAGCGCGAGCGACCCGGAAGACAGCCTGGAGCGTCACAGGCGGCTCATGGAAGCGATCCGCATGCGCAAAGTCGAAGACGCGTTCTACGCCGCCCATGCGATCCTGGAAGGTACGAGTCTCGCCCTGGGACTCGAGCACACGCGCCCGGAAGTCATTCCCGTCAGTCTCAGCGACTGAACGACGTTCGGGTCGTTCCCTGCCGCCTTGGATCAAGCCGGCAAGCCCCGTTCGCTCGGGCAGGTGATTCACAGACATCGAACGGCCCGTTACACCGCGGCCCGTAAAACTGCTTAAGACAAAAGTTCATGTTGAACATTAACTATTCATGTTTGACATTTGAAGCCGCCATACGCCGTGCGCCGCATCGAATACAGCGGCGCGCCGCTCGCAGGAAACCGCAATTGCCACCACCGTCGTACACCTCGGCGTCAACTATCTTGCGCCAAGAAATGACAACGTTGTCATATATCCCATGGCCCGAGCACGCCAGCCGGGACGACAAGCGGCAAATTGCTGGTCGAAGGGTTTCGACACGGCCGGCCGAGCGCCGACGATTCACGGTTCACGGTTCACGGTTCACGGTTCACGGTTCACGGTTCACGTTCTCACCAACATTATAGAGTGCGGCGAAGCATCGCCTGACGCGCGACACCTCGCTTGCAATGGAAGCCGGCATTTCAAGACCGGCCACAATTCACGATCGCGAGATGGAGGAGAACCATGACCCGCGAGCCGATCACGCGCCGGGAGAAACTCGGCTTCGGCATGGGCGATGCAGCGAACAACATGTCGTTCGCTGCCGTCGTCATGTATCTGTCCTATTTCTATACCAACATCTACGGCATATCGCCGGCCGCAGTCGGCACGATCTTCATCTCCATGCGGGCGATCGACGCGATTACCGATCCCTTCATGGGCATGATCGCCGACCGCACCCGCAGCCGCTGGGGTCGATTCCGGCCGTATCTTCTGTGGTTTCCGCTGCCGCTTACCGTCAGCTGCATCCTGATGTTCACCACGCCCGACTGGGGCAATACCGCCAAGGTGATCTACGCCGCGGGCACGTACTCGGCGATGTCGCTGCTGTACACGGCGGTCAACATCCCCTACTGCTCGCTGGGCAGCGTTATTACCGACGACAACCAGGAGCGCGTCTCCTGCCAGTCGTATCGGTTCGTGATGGTGGGCCTCGTCTATATCTTTCTGACCACCTGCGTGCTGCCCCTGACGAAATTCTTCGGCGGTGGCGACGATGCCACCGGGTTTCAGATCACGATGGCGATCATCAGCGTGGTGGCACTGGGCATGTTCATGTTCTGTTTCAGCAATGTGCGGGAACGGATCGTGCCGACCCACGAACAACGGCGTTCGTTTCGCGCCTCGCTGGCCAGCGTGGTGCGCAATCGGCAGTGGCTGATCATCCTGGCGATCACCTTCTTCGAAGCGCTACAGTTCTTCGTGCGCCAGGGAGCGGCCATCTACTACGCGCAGTACGTGATGGGGCTCGGCACAACGCTGATCTCGGTATTCATGACCGCCGGCGTGGTCGCCAGCATTCTCGGCACTGCAACGTCGGGCTTCTATACACGTCGCCTGCAGAAGAAATGGGTGTTCTGCTTCAGCTCGTTACTGCTGGCGGGGTTCTCCGTCGTGCTCTATCTCACCACTGGCACCAGCCCCGTCCTGATGGGGGGCCTGTTCTTCATCATCAACTATCTGCACGGCATCGGCGCGCCGATCTCCTGGGCGATGATGTCGGACGCCGACGACTACGGCGAATGGCAGAGCGGCGAAAAGAACACCGGGACCACTATCGCCGGCAACCTCTTCTTTCTCAAGCTCGCGCTTGCGATCAGCGGCGGCATCACCGGCTACTTGTTGTCGCTGGGCGGCTATCACGCAGACGCTGCCCAGCAGGGCGACTCGGCGATCTTCGCGATCGTGCTGCTGCTCACCCTCATCCCTGCTGCGGTCAACGTACTGCTGGCAACCGCGATCTGGGCATTCAAGGTCGACGACCGGTTGGTGGCGCGAATCCGCACTGATCTGAATACAGCGTCGTCCGACCCCGACACCAGCGACTACGGCGACCTGGCCTACGACTCACCCGGGCGCTGAGACCCGCCACGGCGACACAAAACACTGCAGAACAGAATTTTCGAGGAGTTCGAGCATGCAGGCGAAGATCACGGCCCATCCGCGATTCACCCGGGCGCGCATCGATGACCGGCTCTACGGTGCCTTCATCGAGCATCTCGGCCGCGCGGTCTATGGCGGCATCCACGAGCCCGATCATCCGACGGCCAATGCCCACGGCTTTCGCACCGACGTGCTCGAGCTCGTACGCGAGATCGGCGCGCCCGTGGTGCGTTACCCCGGCGGCAACTTCGTATCCGCCTACAACTGGGAGGATGGGATCGGACCGGTCGAGCAACGCCCCACCCGGCTCGACCTGGCCTGGCACACCCGCGAGTCCAACGAAGTCGGCATCCACGAGTTCGCCGACTGGTGCGATGCCGCCGGCATGGACATGATGCTGGCCGTCAATCTCGGCTCGCGGGGTATCGACGCCGCGCGCAATTTCGTTGAGTACGTCAATCATCCCGGCGGCAGCCACTGGAGCGATCGCCGTATCGCCAACGGTCGGGTCGAGCCGTGGAACGTCAAACTGTGGTGTCTCGGCAACGAAATGGACGGGCCGTGGCAGATCGGACACAAGACGGCTGACGAATACGGCCATCTGGCCAACGAAACCGCCAAGGCGCTGCGCGCCTTCGATCCGTCGCTGGAACTGGTGGCCTGCGGCTCGTCCAACGCCGAGATGCCGAGCTATCCGGAATGGGAAGCGACCGTGCTCGATCGCTGCTACGAGTCGGTCGACTACATATCACTCCATATGTATTTCACCAACTACGCCGATGATGTGATCGACTATCTCGCCCTGTCGGAGAAGATGGATCGATATATCGGCTCGATCGCCGGGGTGATCGACTACATCAAGGCCAAGAAACGCTCGCGGCATCAGGTCGCGATCTGTTTCGATGAATGGAACGTCTGGTACCACAGCACCGAACAGGACAAGAAGATCCTGCAAGGGGACGACTGGCCGTTCGCTCCGCCGCTGCTCGAGGATGTCTACAACTTCGAGGACGCCCTGTTGATCGGCTGCGTGCTGAACACGCTCATCCGCCGTGCCGACCGGGTGAAAATCGCCTGCATCGCCCAGCTGGTCAACGTGATCGCCCCCATCATGACCGAGACCGGCGGGCGCGCCTGGCGCCAGACCATCTTCTACCCCTACTACTTCGCAGCACGCTACGGCCGCGGTGTGGTGCTCGACCTGGATGTCGAGGCCCCCCGATACGACACCACCGACGAACGCAACGTGGCCGCACTCGACATCACCGGGGTACACGATCCGGACGCGAGCACGATCGCATTCTTCGCCGTCAACCGGTCGCCCGACGGCGCGCTGGCCATCGACCTCTATTTAAGAGCTTTCGGCTCGGTCAAGCTGATCGAACACCAAGTATTGGCCACACCAATAACAAGGCCTCCAATACCGCCGACCGACCGGACGAGGTGGCCCCGGCGCCCGGCGAGGGGATAACCTCCCATGGCTCGTGCCTCGCCGGTCGCATCGACCCACTGACCTACCACCTGATTCGGGTCGAAGTTTGCGCTGAGCATTCTTGAGCGAGCGCCGGCCACAACGAAACCGCGGGGCGCACACGATGCTCGTCGTATCAAGCCAGCGCCTCCGCATTAACACCAAAGTCTATGTTGAACATATAGCCGACATGTTTGACATTAGTTGCCTGCTACAGGAGTTTAAACGATGAGCGACGGACACAACGGCAACCCCAAACGCCGATCCCAGGCCTGGTTCGGCGGCCACGACCGCGACGGCTTCCTGCATCGCAGCTGGATGAAGAACAGTGGTCTGCCGGACGATGCCTTCGACGGCCGCCCGGTGATCGGCATCTGCAACACCTTCTCCGAGTTCACGCCCTGCAACGCGCATTTCCGTGGCCTGGTCGAACACATCAAGCGCGGCATTCTGGACGCCGGCGGCACGCCGCTGGAATTTCCCGTGTTCTCCTGCGGCGAGACGCTGCTGCGCCCCACCGCCATGCTGTTCCGTAATCTCGCGGCCATGGATACCGAGGAAGCCATCCGCGCCAACCCGATGGACGGCGTGGTGCTGATGTGCGGCTGCGACAAGACCACGCCATCGCTCATGATGGGCGCGGCCAGCTGCGACCTGCCCACGCTGGTCGTTTCCGGCGGTCCGATGCTCAATGGCCGGTTCAAGGGTCGTCAACTCGGCTCCGGCACCGACGTCTGGAAATTCTCCGAGGATGTCCGCGCGGGCAAGATGTCGCTGGACGATTTCCTGGCGGCCGAATCCGGCATGCACCGCTCGGCGGGACACTGCATGACCATGGGCACGGCCTCCACGATGGCCTCCATGGCCGAATCGCTTGGCATGGCCCTGCCGGGCAATGCAGCGTTTCCGGCGGTCGATGCACATCGCAATCGGCTCGGCCGCATGTCGGGCCGACGCATCGTCGAAATGGTCGAAGAGGATCTGAAGCCGTCGAAGGTTCTGACCCGAAAGGCCTTCGAGAACGCGATCCGCACCAACGGCGCGATCGGCGGCTCGACCAACGCCGTGATCCACCTGCTGGCGCTGGCACGCCGCGTCGGCGTCGACATGCATCTGTCCGACTGGGACAAGCTGGGCCACGACGTACCCTGCCTGGTCGATTTGATGCCGTCGGGCCGCTTCCTCATGGAGGATTTCTGCTACGCCGGCGGCCTGCCGGCGTTGATGAAGCAGATCGAGGATCTGCTGCATACCGATGCGTTGACCGTGAACGGCCACACGGTCGGAGAAAATCTCGCCGACGTGGAATGCTATGACCACGAGGTCATCCGCAAGCGCGACAACCCGGTCAACGAACGCGGCGGCATTGCGGTATTGAACGGCAACCTCGCCCCCGACGGTGCCGTACTCAAACCGTCGGCAGCGACCGCGGAGCTGATGAAGCATCGCGGCCGAGCGGTGGTGTTCGAATCGATCGAGGACTTCAAGGCCCGGGTGGACGATCCGGATCTGGATATCGACGAGACCTGCGTGATGGTGCTCAAGGGCGCCGGGCCGAAGGGTTATCCGGGCATGGCGGAAGTGGGCAACATGCCGCTGCCGACCAAGATCCTGGAAAAAGGTGTACGCGACATGGTGCGCGTATCCGATGCCCGCATGTCGGGCACTGCGTTCGGCACCGTGGTGTTGCATGTCTCGCCCGAGTCGGCCGCCGGCGGTCCGCTGGCGCTGGTCGAGAACGGCGACATGATCGAACTGGACGTGGACAACCGTCGGTTGCATCTGGACGTCGACGAGGCCGAACTCGAACAACGTCGCCAGCGCTGGCAGGCCCCACCGCCGGCCATGGACAGCGGCTACCAGAAACTGTACTTCGATCACGTGCAGCAGGCCGATCTCGGCGCGGACCTCGACTTCCTCGGCGGTTGCCGCGGCGCGGGCATCCCGCGGGAAAATCATTGATCGGTCGGCCGATGAATCAATCCGCGATCTATCCCAGCCTTGAGGGCCGGACAGCATTCGTCACCGGCGGCGGCAGCGGCATCGGTGCCGAACTGGTGTCCGCCCTCGCCCGTCAGAAAGCCCGGGTGCATTTCGTCGATATCGACGCGGCGGCCAGCGAAGCGCTAGTTGCCCGTCTGCAGCAGGAGTCGAGCGCGCATCAGGTCGCGTTCACGCACTGCGATATTCGCGATGTCGACAAGCTGCAGGCCACCATCACGCAACGTCGAGGAGGAGCACGGCGCCATTCGCGTGCTGGTCAACAATGCCGCCAACGATGACCGTCACGACTGGCAATCGGTCACGGCCGACTACTGGGACGAACGCATGGCAATCAACCTGCGCCCGCAGTTCTTTGCCATCCAGGCCGCGGCCCCCGGCATGGCCGAGGCCGGCGGCGGTTCGATCATCAACTTCGGTTCGATCAGCTGGAAGGTCGCGCTTGGCGGCATGCCCGGCTATACCACCGCCAAGGCCGCCATCCATGGGCTGACCCGTGGTATGGCGCGCGATCTCGGCGAATCGAATATCCGGGTCAATACCATCATCCCGGGCGCGATCATCACCGAGCGCCAGCTCGACAAATGGATCAAGCCCGAGGACGAAGCCCGTATCCAGGCCAACCAGTGCCTGAAGCAACGGCTGCTGCCCGAACATGTCGCCCCGACGGTACTGTTTCTCGCCGCCGACGACAGCGCTGGCTGTACCGCCCACGAATATTTCATTGACGCCGGCTGGGGTTGATTAATGGATCTGCTCGAACTTTCCGACTGTCTTCCCGAGGATCTCGATCGCGCCGTACTGGTCGGCCGCGTCTGGCGCACAGCGCCCGTCGACGGTCCGGCACTGGTCGCCGTACGTAGTGGCGAACTCTTCGACATCAGCGCTCACGGGCCGACCATGACGGACCTGCTCGATCGCGACGACCTGCTCGATATCGCGACCCGTGCGCCCGCTGAAAAACTCGGCAACGTACGCGACTGGCTGGCTCAGTCGCTGGAAACCGACTCGGGCGAGCGCCTGCTCGCGCCGGTCGATCTGGCGGCGGTCAAGGCGGCTGGCGTGACGTTCGCGGTCAGCCTCCTGGAGCGCGTGATCGAGGAACAGGCCGGTGGCGATCCGGCCAAGGCGAGCGAGGTCCGCGCGCAGTTGCACGAACTGATCGGCGAGGATCTCTCGCAGATCGTGCCCGGCTCCGAAGCGGCCATGGAACTGAAGAAGGCGCTGATCGCGCGCAACGCCTGGTCGCAGTATCTGGAGGTCGGCATCGGCCCGGACGCCGAGGTGTTCTCCAAGTGCCAGCCCATGGCCGCGGTCGGTTTCGGCGCGGAAGTCGGCCTGCATCCGTCCTCGGCCTGGAACAATCCGGAGCCCGAAATCGTGCTGGCGGTCGATTCCACCGGCCGGACGCGCGGCGCCACGCTCGGCAACGACGTCAACCTGCGCGATCTGGAAGGCCGCAGCGCCCTGCTGCTGTCCAAGGCCAAGGACAACAACGGCTCGGCCTCGCTCGGCCCGTTCATCCGCCTGTTCGACGATCATTTCGATATCGATCATGTGCGCTCGGCACGCGTGCGGCTGGTCATCGAAGGCGCGGACGACGGCTTTCCGGCTCGACGATGCGTCCGACATGCGCGAGATCAGCCGCGATCCGCTGGATCTCGTCGCCCAGGCGCACGGCGCACATCACCAGTATCCGGACGGCTTCGTGCTCTATCTCGGCACGATGTTCTCGCCCACGCTCGACCGCGACGGCGAAGGTCAGGGGTTCACGCACCACATCGGCGATCGCGTGACCATCAGCACGCCCACGCTGGGCGCGCTGGTCAATCGCGTGAACCGCAGCGATGCGATTCCGCCCTGGACCTTCGGCGCGCGCCGCCTGTTCGAACATCTCGCGCGCGGCCGAACCGCCGCGCCGCAATCGATCGATAACGCTTCCCATCAGGAGTCATCCATGTCCGAGATCACCGGCCAGCAATTCATCGGCGGCGCCCGCGTAGCCGCCGGCCAGAGCACGCTTGCCAGCAAATCGGCCGAAGACAACACCCCCTACAAGCAGGATTTCTTCGAAGCGACATCAGAAGAAGTCACCGCCGCCGCGCAGCGCCGCGCACGAGGCGTTCGATACCTTCTCGACCACCGATCCCGAGACCCGCGCGGCGTTCCTCGAGGCCTGTGCCGACGAGATCGAAGCACTCGGCGAGACGGTCATCCGTGAAGCCATGCGCGAGACCGCCCTGCCGGAAAAACGCCTGACCGGCGAAGTCGGCCGTACGACCGGCCAGCTGCGCCTGTTCGCGAAGGTCCTGCGCCGCGGTGATTATCTCGGCGTGCGCATCGATACCGCGACCGACGCGGCCCCGGATCTGCGCCAGATCCAGCAGGCGATCGGCCCGGTGGCCGTGTTCGGCGCCTCCAACTTCCCGTTCGCCTTCTCGGTCGCCGGCGGCGATACCGCCTCGGCGTTCGCCGCCGGCTGCCCGGTGGTGGTCAAGGCCCATCCGGGGCATATGGTGACCTCCGAGATGGTGGGCAACGCCATCGAGGCGGCGGTGAAGAAGACCGGCATGCCGGCCGGCACCTTCAACATGATCTTCGGCGACAAGGTCGGCGCCCAGCTGGTGAAGGAACCGGCGATCAAGGCGGTCGGCTTCACCGGCTCGCAGAACGGCGGCCGCGCCCTGTTCGACATGGCCGCCGCACGCCCCGAGCCGATTCCGGTGTATGCCGAGATGTCGAGCGTGAACCCGATGTTCATGCTGCCGGAAGCGATCCAGGCCCGCGGCGACGAGCTCGCCGAGGGGCTGGCCGGTTCGGTCTGTCTCGGGGTCGGCCAGTTCTGTACCGGGCCCGGCGTGATCATCGGGGTGAAGTCGCCCGCGATGACGGCGTTCATCGAGAAGCTGGGTGAAGGGCTCAAGGCCAAGCCCGGTCAGGTGATGCTCAACCACGGGCTGCTGGACAACTACCAGCGCGGCGTGGAACGGCTCAAGGGCCTGAACGGGGTCCAGGAAGTCACGGTCGGCGAAGCCGCATCGAACCAGGCGGCGGCGCGGTTGTTCATGGCCGACAAGTCGGTGTTGTTCGATGAGGCCCAGCCGTTGATGGAAGAAGTGTTCGGCCCGAGCACGGTGGTGGTCGAGCTGGACAGTGCCGAGGAGCTCGAAGCCGCGGCCCGGGCGATCAACGGCCAGCTGACGGCGACGGTGACCGGCGACGACGCCGAGATCGCGCAGCACAAGGCGCTCGTGACGGAACTGTCGCGCCGCGCCGGGCGGGTGTTGTTCAACGGCTTCCCCACCGGGGTGGCGGTCAACGATGCGATGGTGCACGGCGGGCCGTATCCGGCGACCACCGATTTCCACAGCACGTCGGTAGGCACGCTGGCCATCAATCGCTATCTGCGCGCGGTGTGTTTCCAGAATGCGCCGGCCGCGGTACTGCCGAAGGCACTCGCCGATGACAATCCGCTCGGGATCCGGCGTCTGGTCAATGGCGACATGACCACGGCTGGCCTGTAGTCGAGCCGGGAGCACGCGATGCAATTGATTCAATACGAAACCGTCTCCGGTCAGCGCCGCGTGGGTGTTGTGGATGCCGATCGCGTAAGCACGATCGCCGATACGGCCACCGTGCGCGAACTCGCGCTCGCCGCGATCGCGGCCGGGCACGGGCTCGCCGCCGAGGCCGAGGCACGCGGCATGGCGGATGGCCTGGACAGCCTGAGCGAGCTGCTGGCCGCCGGCCGTGTGCTGCCGCCGCTCGACCACGAGGATCCGGCGCACTGTCTGATCACCGGCACCGGCCTGACGCATACCGGCAGCGCGGACACCCGCAACGCCATGCACGAGGCCGGCCAGGCGAAGTCCGATGAGCACAAGCTCACCGATTCGATGAAGGTTTTCAACTGGGGGCTCGAGGGCGGCCGCCCGGCCCCCGGCCAGGCCGGGCGTACAACCGGAATGGTTCTACAAGGGCGACGGTCGTATCGTCGCCCGGCCCGGCGGCGAGATTCCTGCCCCGGATTTCGGCAAGGATCTGGGCGAAGAGCCGGAGATCGCCGGGCTGTACGTGATCGCCGATGACGGCACGCCGTGGCGTGTCGGCTATGCGCTCGGCAACGAGGCTTCCGATCACGTCACCGAACGCGAGAATTATCTCTATCTGGCGCATTCGAAGCTGCGCTACTGCAGTTTCGGACCGATTCTGCTGACGGGCGAACTCCCGCAGTCGGTGGAAGGCACGAGCCGCATCCGGCGCGATGGCGCGGTGCTGTGGGAAAAACCGTTTCTTTCCGGCGAGGCGCATATGTGCCACAGCCTGGAGAACCTCGAGTACCACCATTTCAAGTATCGACAGTTTCTCGGCGCGGGCGATGTGCACGTGCATTTCTTCGGCACGGCCACCCTGTCGTTTGCCGACAACATCTCCACCCGCGCGGGCGACGTCTTCGAGATCGAATCACCGATCTTCGGCGCGCCGCTGCGCAACACCGTGGGCGCCGCTCGGCGGTCGCTCGCCCCTGGGGCTGTGCGAGTCCTGGACTGAGTCTCGAAGAAAAGCCGGCGGCCCGATCCGCGCCGGCGCCATAACAAAAAGTTCGTCTTCGCCTGACAAGGCGTTTTTCGCGACGACAACAAGGAGGAGAAGACCATGACACATGAATCCAGACTAGCCCGAGGACTTGGGCTCGGTGGCAGCGCTACCGTGCTGGCGGCTCTACTGGTCGCCGGTCCGGCGCTGGCTGCGAACGACAACAGCAGCGGGAGCAGCGACAGCAGCGGTCAGGCCCCGCATCTGGCCGTCACCGAAAGCGATTTCGACAAGACCCCGCAGGGGCAGCAGATCGAACGCTACCAACTGACCAATCGCAATGGCATGTCGGTGGACATCATCACCTTCGGCGCCCGCGTGCAGGCGATCCACATGCCCGACAAGAACGGCAAGGACGGCCGACATCGCGCTCGGGTTCGATAACGTCAAGGACTACATCGACCATCAGAGCACCTATTTCGGTGCCACCATCGGCCGCTACGGCAACCGCATCGCCAACGGCAAATTCAAACTCGATGGCAAGACCTACAACCTGCCGAAGAACAATGGGCCGAACACGCTGCACGGCGGCACCAAGGGCTTCGACCAGATGATCTGGGCGGCCTCGCCGATCGATACCGGCAATACCGTCGGCGTCGAACTGACCCATTTCTCGCCGGACGGCACGATGGGGTTCCCCGGCAATCTGGCGGTCACGGTCCGCTATACGCTGGATAACGACAACGATCTGCGGATTCATTATTCCGCGGTATCCGACAAGGACACGGTCATCAACCTGACCAACCACACCTACTTCAACCTCGCGGGCGCCGGCAGCGGCACCGTGCTGGATCAGGTGGCGATGATCAATGCCGACCAGTTCACGCCGATCGACAAGACGCTGATCCCGACCGGGCAGCTGAATCGGTCTCCGGCACGCCGCTGGATTTCACCACGCCCAAACCGATCGGCCAGGACATCCATGCCGACAACCAGCAGCTGAAGTACGCCGAGCCCAAACAAGGCGGCTACGACTTCAACTGGGTGCTGAATTCGGACGGCGATCTGAACAAACTGGCCGTACGGGTCAGCGATCCGAAATCCGGGCGAACTGTGGAGATGTACACCACCGAACCCGGCGTCCAGTTCTACACCTCGAACTTCCTGGACGGTTCGTTCAAGGGCACCAACGGCAACACGCTCGGCCACTGGGGTGGTTTCACCCTCGAGGCCCAGCACTATCCCGACTCGCCGAATCAGTCGAATTTCCCATCGACTGAATTGAAGGCCGGGCAGAAATATACCCAGACCACGGTCTACAAGTTCCTGCCCGAATAACGGGCCCACGATCCGAATGGCTATACAACAGCCGACAGACCATCACCGAGGGGAGACCCGGAGGAGAACCATGAGCAAATACGAACAGTACGAAACACCGCGATTCACGGCACCACAGGGCACGATCGACGAACGGCCGTCGCAGCCTGCTTCAGCGCGCGGTCGGCGGCGGCGCCGCTCCATCCATGGGCGCGCTCGGCGCGGGCCTTGGCATGTCGCGGCAACGCCATGGCCGCAGGCGGCGGTTTTCCGCCCCATCATCCGAACTGGCAGCTTCGTGTTCATCAACCACGTGACGACCAACCCGTTCTTCGTGCCCACGCAGTACGGCGCCAAGGATGCGTGCTCCGCTTTCGGCTGCTCGTTCCATGGACGGGCTCGCAGAAATCGGTGGCCAGCGAGATGGTCAACTCGATGAATGCCGCCATTTCATCGAGGGTCGACGGCATCGCCGATCGCGCTGGTCGACCAGCATGCGTTCAACGCGCCGATCGAACGCGCGCTGAAGGCTGGCATTCCGGTCGTCGCCTACAACGCCGACGTCGAGGACAATGCATCGGCTCGGCTATATCGGGCAGAACCTGTATCTGGCCGGCAAGGCGCTGGGCAAGCGCATCGCGCAGGAAGTGGATTCCGGCGACGTGGTCGGCTTCATCGCCACGCCGGGCCAGCTCAACATCCAGCCCCGTCTGGACGGCGCCAAGGCTGCGATCAAGGAATCCGGCAAGAACATCACCCTGCATGAGGTGGCCAGCGGCCCGACCGTGAACGAGGAATTCTCGCGCATCGAGTCGTACTACGTCGGCCACAAGGACATCAAGGGCATGTTCGCGGTCGACGCCGGTTCCACCGAGGGCGTGGCCAAGACCATGGCCAAGCACGACCTGCCAAGAAAGGCGTCAAGGCCGGCGGTTTCGACATGCTGCCGGGCACGCTCGACGGCATCAAGAACGGCGATCTGGACTTCACCATCGACCAGCAGCCCTATCTGCAGGGTTTCTACACCGGTGATGGAACTGTTCCTGTACAAGCTGTCCGGCGGCCTGACGCGGTCCGGCCAACATCAATACCGGTCTGAAGTTCGTCACCAAGGACAACGTCCAGGCCAATATCTGGCCTCGAAGAGCCGGTTCGAAGGCAACTCGAGCAAGCAGCAGTACCTCAAGCGCTCCGGCCCCATCGCCGGCGCCGAATTATGCCGCTAGCCATCTCGAGTATCAACCCGCCACCGCGGCGCGGTCCGGATGGACCGCGCCCCTCAACCCCGGATTTCTATGCTAAGTCGCATCGGAGGCATCGCGCTGCGACGGCGCGAAGCCAGTATCTTTGTCGCCGGCTGTCTACTGGTCCTGTATTTCCAGTTCACGACGTCGGCTACTTCGTTTCCTATGACAATATCGGCACGCTGACGCAGTATGCCGGCGCCACCGCCGTGCTGGCGGCCGGCGAAGTGCATGGTGCTGATCTGCGGCGAACTCGACCTGTCGATCGGCATGGTCTATGCGCTGTCGCCGTTTCTGATGTACTACGCGCATCAGGCCGGCGTCCCGCTCGTGTCTCGCCATCATTCTCGGCGCTGATGGGTCGCGGCCGTGGTCGGCCTGCATCAACGGCCTGATCACCGACTATCCTCAAGCTGCCCTCCTTCGTGACCACGCTGGGCACGCTGTTCCTGCTCAACGGTTTCACCCTCGCCATCTCCGGTGGCTATCCCGGTCCAGCCGGCATCGAGCGTGGCGTTCGCCAACGTCATCGGCGGCAATGCCGATCCCCGATCGGCTGGGCGGTCGTGATTGCACTGTATCCTGCAGTTCATCCTCACCCAGACGCGTTGGGGCCTGCACACCATCGCGGTGGGCGGCAATCTGGATGGCGCGACCGAGGCCGGCATCAAGGTCAAGAGCATCAAGATCCGCAACTTCATGCTGTGCAGCACGCTGGCCGGTTTCGCCGGCATGCTGGACTGCTTTCAGCATCGGCTCGATCGATCCGCTGGCCGGTGGCAACGAGATCATGTTCATGGCCATCGCCTCGGCGGTGATCGGCGGCACCCTGCTCACCGGCGGCGTCGGCACCATTGTCGGCGCGCTGTTCGGCGCGCATCGTGCTCGGCATCCTCAAGGACGGCTTCACCCTGTCGGGCGTGTCCGCCTATACCTTCGACATGATCCTCGGTGGCGCGATCATCGTGACCATGATCGATCAATGTCCATCTCAACCGCCTGCGCGAACGAGGGAGAGTCTGATGGCCGATAACTCCAAGGATAACGGCAACGATCTGGTTCGCCTGGAGAACGTGGCCAAGCAGTTCGGCCCGGTCAACCGCTCGAAGAACGTCAATCTGCGCGTCGGCAGCGGCGAGGTGCTCGGCCTGCTGGGCAACAACGGCGCCGGCAAGTCGACGCTGATGAAGATTCTGTGCGGGCTACCATCCGGCCAGCGAAGGCAAGATCATCTTCGACGGCGAGGAAGTGAACCTACGCTCGGTCACCCATGCCCGACAGCTGGGCATCGACTGCGTGTATCAGGATCTGGCGCTGGTCCCGCAGCTCAACATCTACCACAACATGTTCCTGCAACGGGAACCGGTGCCGGTGGCCTCTCGGCATCCTCAACAACAAGCGCGATGAAGGCGGATGCCGCGCGCTACCTCGCCGACATGGGCGTGAACATTCCGTCGGTGGACGTGCGAGATCGCCAAGCTTTCCGGCGGCCAGCGCCAGGCGATCGCGGTGGCCCGTTCGGTCTATTCCGACTGCCCGTCTGCTGCTGCTCGACGAGCCCACCGCGGCCATGGGCGCCAAAGAGGGCGCGATGATCCTCGATGTGATCAACCGCCTGCGGGCCAAGGGCGAGGTCTCGATCGTGATCATCGCGCACAACTACGCCCATATCTTCGATGTCTGCGATCGCATCAATCTGTTGCGCACGGCGATAATCGTGTTCGACAAGTCACGCGGAAGACACCTCGGTCCAGGAGCTCACCGATATCGTGGTCAACGAGTATCGCCACGTCGCCGAAACGCTTAACGACTAGATGCCTTCGGTGGTCGGCCGCCATTGCTCGGAGCCGGGCGCGAGCAGCGCCCGGCTCCGGTCAGGTGCCCGAACCGGCGGTTGCCGCAGGCCGGGGGCTTTGGAAGAATGCCGGGCTGACCAGCTTCACATGCCCGACCGGACCCGCCTCATGACCGATCACCCGACCTCCGATACACCCACTTCGAAATTCAATCGACGCGTGGTCGTGATGGGGGTCTCGGGCAGTGGCAAATCCAGCGTGGGCGAGGCGGTCGGCGCCGCCCTCGGCGTACCGTATATCGACGGCGACGAGTACCACCCGCCGGCCAACATCGACAAGATGTCGCGCGGCGAGCCGCTGAACGACGAAGACCGCGCCGGCTGGCTGACGGTGCTGACCGATCTGATCCGCGACAACCGAGACAAAGGCGACGCATTACTCCTCGGTTGCTCTTCGCTCAAGCGGATCTATCGCGATCAGCTTCGCGAGGGTGATCCCGAACTGCTGTTCCTGTTTCTCGACGGCAGCTTCGAGGTGATCCTCGGCCGCATGCAGCAACGCAAGCATTTCTTTTCCTCGGAGATGCTCACCTCGCAGTTCGACACTCTGGAAGCGCCGGGAGAAGACGAGGCGATACGGGTGGATATCGACCAGAATTTCGCCGATGTCATCGGCCAGAGTGCCGCCGCCCTGAGCGCGCGATTCGAACGGGACAAGACACGATGAGCGTCTGCGCTCGCTCCGCATCTGACACTGCAGATGGGCCTTGGCGAAGGCCCGCTCTGGCACCCTGAACATAATGCGTCTGTACTGGGTCGATATCCTCGGCGGCGCTCTGCACCGGCTCGATTTCACGACCGACGAGCACACCGTCATCGAGTACGACGAAGCCATCACCTGCGTGGTCCGACACGCCGATGGCGGGCTCGTCGCCGCCATGCGTTCCGGCCTGTGGCATCTCGATGCCGAGGGTGGCCGCCAGGCTCGTCTTGCCGAGGCGCCCGAAGACACGCGCGATCACCGCTTCAACGACGGGGGCTGCGATCCGGCCGGCCGCTTCTGGATCGGCACGATGAACGAGACCCAGAGCGACGCCGACGCGTCACTCTACTGCTACGACGGCAGCGCGCTCGGCTCGCCGTATCGGCGGCATGACCATCACCAACGGGCTCGCCTTTTCCACCGACGGGCGCTGGATGTATCACACCGATACGCCCACCCGCGTCATCCGTCGCCATGCCTTCGATCCGGCGACCGGCGAGATCGGGCCGGGCGAAACCTGGGTCGATCTGAACACGCTCGATATCGAAGGCAGCCCCGACGGCGCGGCCGTCGATGTCGAGGATCACTACTGGACCGCGCTGTTCGGCGGCGCGGCCGTCGCCCGTTTCGATCCCGAGGGGCGGCTCGTGGCACGCTATCCATTGGCGGCGTTGCAGCCGACCATGCCCGCCTTCGGCGGCCCGGACGGCTGCACGCTGTTCGTGACCACCGCGCGCGAGAACATGGACGCCGCCACGCTGGCCGAATGGCCACTGTCCGGCTGCCGTCTTCTCCATGGCCGTGGACGTGCCCGGCCGTCCGGCCACCGCCTTCAACCCGAGACCGAGCTTATGACCACACGCATCGCCCTGATCGGCTTCGGTAAGATCGCCCGTGATCAGCATCAGCCGGCGCTGGCCGCCAGCGCCGATTTCGATCTCGTGGCCACTGTCGATCCGCAGCTGGAGCCGGACCCGACCGCACGCCGGCACGCTTCGCGAATTTCGACGCCCTGCTGGCCTCCGATATCGAAGTCGATGCGGTCGCGCTCTGCGTGCCGCCCCAACACCGATTCGCCATGGCCTGCCGGGCGATCGGCGCCGGGCTGCACGTGTTGCTCGAGAAGCCGCCCGGCATCACGCTTTCAGAAGTCGACGACCTGCAACAGCGGGCCGTGGCGGCCGGCACCACGCTTTATGCCAGCTGGCATTCCCGGCATGCGCCGGCCATCGAGGCAGCGCGCGAATGGCTGTCCACCCAAACGGTCACCGCGGTCGAGATCGACTGGCGCGAGGATGTGACCGTCTTTCATCCGGGCCAGGCCTGGATCTGGGAACCCGGCGGCCTCGGCGTTTTCGATCCGGGCATCAATGCCCTGTCGATCGCCACGCATATCCTCGTCCGCCCGTTTGCCCTGCGCGAGGCCACCCTGGATGTGCCCGGCAACTGCGCTACGCCGATAGCGGCCCAGCTGTCGTTCGAGGACAGCGCCGGTGCGCCGGTGACTGCGGTTCTGGATTTTCGCCATCAGGGCGACCCGTGCTGGCAGATGCGCGTGGCGACCGAGGCCGGCGAACTTCGCCTGGAAGAAGGCGGCGGACGCATGCGGGTCGATGGCGAGGTCCGCATCGAGGAGGACAAGGACGAATACGCCGGCGTCTATGCCCTGTTCGCGAATCTTCTGACCGAGGGCCGCTCCGAAATCGACCTGCGGCCGTTCATTCATGTTGCCGACGCGCTCATGCTGGGCCGACGGCGGACGGTCGACGACTTCCACGAGTGACCGGCTCCACCCGGGCCGGCGTACACGACTGCTCTGTAAAACCGACATCACCGCGAGATCTGTCATGCCCGATGCTCTGCCCGACCGCCTGGCGGTCACCCGCGACGAATTCGGCACCACGCCCGACGGCGAACGCGTCGATCGCTATCAGTTGACCAATCGCTGTGGCATGCGCGTGGCGATCCTCACCCACGGAGCCCGCATCCAGTCGGTCGAAGTACCCGACAAGAACGGGCGACTCGCCGACGTCGTGCTCGGATTCGACCGCGTCGACGACTATCTCGAGCCGGGTCCCAGTTATTTCGGTGCCACCATCGGTCGCTATGGCAACCGCATCGCCGGGGGCTCATTCGATCTCGCCGGCCGGCACCACCGGCTGTCGACCAACGAAGGCGAGAATACGTTGCATGGCGGCGAACGCGGCTTCGATCGACAGGTCTGGGCTGCCACGCCGCTCGACGAAGGCGATACGGTCGGCGTCGAGCTCACACTGTTCTCCCCCGACGGCGACATGGGCTTCCCCGGCAATCTCGCGGTCACCCTGCGCTATACGCTCGACAACGCCAATAACCTGCGGCTCCACTATTCCGCGGTCACCGACGCCGATACGGTGATCAACCTCACCAACCACGCCTTCTTCAATCTGGCCGGCGCCGGAAGCGGGAGCATCCGCGATCAGCTGGCGATGATCCACGCAAACCACGTGACCGCCGTGGACGATGCACTGATCCCGACCGGCGAACTGACACCCGTAGCGGGTGGCGCGCTGGATTTCACACAGCCGAAACCGTTCGGCCGCGACATGGGCGACCCCAGCCTGGCCGATATCGGCGGCTACGACCACAACTGGATACTGGCCAGTGCGGGCGATCCGAACCGCCTCGCGGTCCGCATACTCGATCCGGCATCCGGGCGATCACTGGAAATGTATTCGACCGAGCCCGGGGTGCAGGTCTATACCAGCAACGGTCTGGACGGATCGATGACCGGCAAGCGCGGCGCCACTTATGATCAATACGCGGCCTTCACCCTGGAAGCCCAGCATTTCCCGGACGGGCCGAATCAGCCCGACTTTCCGGGCACGACTCTTGCAGCCGGCGAGAAATACACGCAGACCACGGTCTACCGCTTCTCGCCAGGCTGAACATGCGGCCGTAATCGACAGCCGCGCGTGCTGTTTCCCGGCTCGGTGCGCTCCGCCCTGCGCCGATCTCGCCCCTGCTCGTCTTTCAAGGCGTCCGCACGGTCTGCGATCAGAATTCTGGGTACGCCGTTCAGCGAAGCGCAAATGACTGTATAGCAAACTACGGGCGTGGACGGATCGGTCCACACATCGGAGCCGACCGAATGTTGCCGCAACGTCATAGCCGGTTGCCATGCACTGATTCAAGGCACCGGCTGTCGAGCCGTCAGAGCCAGTGCAAGCCAAGACCAGCGCTGTAGCGCACCATGGCCGACCGCCGGTGTGGCGCAGCGAACAGCAGAGTTCGATCGCTCGACTCGGCTGACGGCGCATCCATCGACGAAGCCCCTGTCAATCATCATGTGCCCGTCCGACTTGGTGGTGCTCAATGTCCAGACGCAAGTCCGCCCGCTCCCGTCCCAGCGCCATTCGCGTCTATGCCGTGCCCGCATTGCTCTGGGTCGGCATTGCCGTTGCGGCCTGGTTCAGCGTCAATCAGCTGACCGACAAAAGACCAGCGGCGCACCACAGTGCGGGGCCGGAGACCTCGGGCCAGGCAAGAGATCACGAGCCGAGCGCCTCATCACCGCCGGCAGCGGACAAAACCGCGCGCGATACGTCGACCCGGCAGACTTCAAACCAACCCGACGCGCAGGCGGCAGCCCATGCGGATCAATCGGCGCCGCCAACCCATACCCAACCGTCGACCGCCGGTCCGTCGGAGCACAAAGCCGATGCCCGGCCCGCGCCCCCGTCCGGCAGCGACAAGCAATCGTCATCCCCCGCGCATACGCCCGACCGAACAGGCGACGCCGACCAACACGCCGGCGCGAATACGCCAAGCCCGGCCCCGGCGTCGGAAAAGGACGCCGCCCCGAAACCGTCGGGTTCGAAACACGTGGCGCGGGCGCAGCTGACCACCGGAATCAAACACAAAGAGCCGGTTGATCGCGTCAGCGGCGTGGTACACAGCCACGGCGAACCGCGCCGTTATTTGTATTACTTCACCCAGATAAAAGGCCTGAGCGGCGCGACAGTGACGCACTACTGGTGGCACGAAGGCGCGCTCATGTCGAAGGTGAAGCTACGGATCGGCGGTGCTATCTGGCGCACCTATTCCGCCCAGCGACTCACTCCGGACATGACCGGCTCATGGCGGGTCGTGGTCACCGACGGCCAAGGGCATACGCTCAGCACCGCGCATTTTGTGTATGCGACACCGTAGCGGCTTGCCGGCGCGCACCAAGGCGGCGGATCGACCGGCAGCAGGCGGGAATGCCCCGGCCGCTGACGATTGGTCTCACAGGCCCGGAACCCGCGGCCCGCCTAATATTCGGATCAGCTGACATGAATACCCGTTTGATGGCCGGCCGCGTATCGCGGGAGGCGACGCCAGCGCCAAGCCACGGTATGCGCGACCTCCCGATAGCGTATTCACAACCGTTTCAGAGGGGTCAGGTTGATGCTCGTCGTCCGCAATCGATCGACGCGCATCACTTGGCACCCAACCACACGTCCATCATGGCGGCAGCCGCTGGGCCGCTCAGGCCCAGGCTCAGGCAGCGTCCGCCATGTCCGCCTCTTTCGTCCCAGCCGGCGCGCGGCCCGCAGACGGCGTCGCCACCGGCGCCAGCACAGCGGAGAAACGCCGTAGACGCAACGAGTTCGTGAGCACGAAGATGCTCGACACGCTCATCGCGGCCGCCGCGATGGCAGGGTTGAGCAGCCAGCCCGTCAGCGGATAGAACACGCCGGCAGCGAGCGGAATCAACAGCACGTTGTAACCATAGGCCCAGCCGAAATTGATGCGGATGGTGCGCATGGTGTGCGTGGCCAGTGCGAGCGCGTTGACCACGCCCGACAGATCCGCGCGCATGAGCACGACGTCGCCGGCCTCGATGGCGATATCCGTGCCCGAGCCGACCGCAATGCCGACATCGGCCTGGGTTAACGCCGGCGCATCATTGATGCCATCGCCGACGAACGCCACGGTGCGATGCGTCTCCCTGCAGCCGCTTGATCTCGTCTGCCTTGGCCTGCGGCATGACGCCGGCGACCACTCGATCGATACCAAGCTCGGCCGCGATGGCGCGCGCGGTGGCTTCGTTATCGCCGGTGAGCATCGCGACTTCGATTCCGCGCTCGTGCAGCGCCGCGACCATATCACCGGCCTCGGCCCGCGCCGGGTCGGCCACCGCGACCAATGCCGCCAGCTCGCCGTCGATCGCGACGTACAGCGGCGTTCGGACAGCCTCGGCGAGCGCGTTCGCGCGCTCGGCCAGCGGCGCCTGATCGATGCCCAGGCTCTCCATGAAACGCGCCGCCCCGACGTACACGGTCACGCCCTCGACCACGGCTTCCACGCCCTGGCCGATATGGCTCGTGAAATGGCGCGCTTCCGGCACGGCCAGCTGCTGTTCCTGGGCGGCCCTCACGATCGCCCGCCCGATCGGATGTTCGCTCACGGCTTCCACGGAAGCGACCCGGCGCAGGATGTCGTCGCGCTCGAAACCGCCGCAGGTCTCGAGATCAGTCAGCGATGGGGCGCCCTCGGTCAGCGTTCCGGTCTTGTCGAGCACGACGGTATCGACGCGTGCGAGCTGCTCCAGTGCCGTGCCACGGCGAAAGAGCACGCCCATCGATGCACCGCGCCCGGTACCAACCATGATCGCGGTCGGCGTGGCGAGCCCCATCGCACAAGGGCATGCAATCAGCAGCACCGAGACCGCCGACACGAACGCGAGCGCCAATGCCGCGTTCGGCCCGAAGATGAGCCAGCCGATGAAGGTCGCCACCGAAACCGCCATCACGATCGGCACGAACACGCCCGCAATGCGGTCGGCCACGGCCTGGATCGCCGGCTTTTCGCCCTGTGCTTCCTCCACCATGCGGATGATGCCGGCTAGGACCGTGTCGCCGCCGACGCTGGTTGCTTCGATTTCGAGCGCGCCGTCGCCGTTCACGGTGCCGCCGATGACTTCGATGTCGGCCTGCTTGACCACCGGCACGGGCTCGCCCGAGATCATCGACTCATCGACATAACTCGCGCCGGCCAGCACCGTACCGTCGACCGGTACACGCTCGCCCGGCCGAATCGCCACACGATCACCGCGCGCGACTTCGCCGACGTCGATTTCCCGCCATTCGCCGTCGCGTTTGACCCGCGCGGTCTTCGACTGGAGCTTCATCAGGCCCTGCACCGCCTGTGACGTGCGTCCGCGCGCCAATGTCTCCATCCAGCGCCCGAGCAGGATCAACGTCACGATCATGCCCGCGGCATCGAAATAGGTATGCGCCGAGCCCGCCGGGAAAATCGCCGGCACGAGGAGCGCGACCAGCGAATAGAAATAAGCGGCATTCGAACCGATCATCACCAGGCTGTTCATACCCGGCGCCGCATGCTTGAGCTCACCCCAGCCGAGCCGGTAGAAACGCCACCCGGCGTAGAATTGCACCGGCGTGGCCAGCGCGAGCTCCGCGACCGTCCAGGCGATCGGCGGCGCCACGGCATTCATGGCCGCTGCCACGCCGGGCAGCATGTGCGCCATGGCGATCACGAACAGTGGCACCGTGAACAGCGCGCCCACGATGAGCGATCGCTTGAGCTGCCCGGCCTCGGAAGACTCGTCGTCATCCGTTTCAGCTGTCGGCTCGTCAAGGGCGACCGGGGTGTACCCGGCCTTTTCCACGCAGGCAAACATCGCCTCGCGATCGACCCGTCCGGCCAGATAACGAACGCGGGCCCGTTCCGTGGTGAGATTCACCGTGGCCTCGATTACGCCGTCGAGCCGCGACAGTTTCTTCTCCACCCGGGCCACGCAGGCACCGCAGGTCATACCATCAACCCGGAATTCGATTTCCTCCGCCACCGGCGTGTAACCCGCGCTCTCGACCGCCTCGAACACCGCCGTGGCATGGTTGGCCTCGGTGTCCAGGGTGACCTTCGCGCGCTCGGTCGCAAGATTGACCGCGGCTTCGGCCACACCGTCGACCTTGCGGATCTTCTTCTCGACGCGCGACACAGGCACCGCACATCATGCCGTCGATACCGAATTCCAGCGTTTCGTCGCTCTTGGCCTCACTCATGTCCGCCGGCCTCGTGAGTCGTTGAATCAGCGGTACTTGAGGACGTCCATCAGCTCGGCGACGATGGCGTCCTCGTCGCCGCGCTCATGTGCAGTAACCACGTGGTGCTTGAGATGACCGCGGAGGATCAGATCGCCGGTCTTGGCGAGCGCGCCCTGCACTGCCTTGATCTGCTTGAGCGCGTCCACGCAGTAGACATCTTCACGTTCAAGCATGCGGAGCACGCCGTCGACGTGACCTCGAATGGATCGCAGCCGGGCGGTGGCGTCCTCGCGCACGCCCGGCTCGATCGCCAGATGATCACAGCATTGATTCGTGGAATCGGCCATTACGCCACCGTGGCTTCGTAGCCTTCCTCGCGCACCGCGGCCAGCAGGGCCTGCGTGTCCGCATCGCCTTCGATCTCGGCAATGCCCGAATCCAGATCGACCTTCAACACGCGCTCCACGCCATTGACTTCGGCCAACGCCTCGTTGACGGCGGCCACGCAGTGCTGACAGCTCATGCCTTCGATCTTGAGATGCGTCATAAGGGGTCTCCTTGGCTTGATCCACCCCTACTGGGGGGCGGGGTATGCTCAATGCAAAGCCTATGCCCGGTGGCGGGCGTCGTCAAATCGAGCCGCTCGTGAAAACGAGCGCTGCGATCACGCTTTCGGACTGGGCCCGATTTCATAAGGATCAACCGCTTATGACGCTAACCACTGTTTTCCTGGATCGTCATCGCGCTGGGGATCGTCACCGCCATCGCCCTTGCGATCGACTGCTATCAACGCCCCCAGCACATGAACGTGATGAACGTCACCTGGCCGATCACCGGACTCTACTTCCCGGTCGTGGGCTGGTGGATCTACAAGACGATGGGCCGCCCCGACGGCATGCCGCGTCACGGCGGCCATGAGCACCATGAGCACCATGAGCACGACAGCGCGGACGATGGTGACGACGGCGGCTGCGGCCACCACCACGCATCGAAGCCTAAATGGCAAAGCGTGTTCGTCGGCGTCACCCATTGCGGCGGCGGCTGCACGCTGGGCGACTCGGTCGCCATTCCGATCGTCGCCCTGACCGGATTCACCGTCATCGGATCGACCCTGCTCGGACATTTCACCGCCGAATTTATCGCCGCCTATCTGTTCGGCATCCTGTTCCAGTTCCTGCCGGCCATGAGCATGGGCGAGAGCAACCCCTTCAAGGCGCTGGTCAACGCGATCAAGGCCGATACGCTGTCGCTCGATCGCTTTCCAGATCGGCATGTACGGCTGGATGGCGCTGGCCTCGCTGGTGCTTCTGCCGAAAGAACCGCAGGCCGGCTCGGCGGTGTTCTGGTTCATGATGCAGATCGCCATGGCCATCGGCTTTGCCACCGCCTACCCCGCGAACTGGTGGCTTATCAATCGCGGCATCAAACACGGCATGTAAACCGGCTCGGCGCGGCTGGATCAGGGGCCGAGCAACGAGTTGTTGCCGCTGTCCGTGGTCAGCCGCGCCCGGCCCTGCCCCGTGCCGAATGCGGCCTCGTAGTGCCCGTCGCCGATAGCAGCATCGTGCGCGCTGGCCAGAGCGACATCGAAATTGCCGCTCTGGGTCGTGGCGCGGATGCTCGGCGCGGGCAAGACGGACGTCCTGACCTCTGCATTGCCCGAACCGGAAACGATCGACTGTTGGCGCAGCGCCGCCGGACCGCCGCCCCGTGAGATAGCCGGCGCCGCTGCGTGCGTCGGCGGTTTCAAGCGCGGTTATATGCGCTAGATCGACGTCGCCAGAGCCGACCCGGAACGCGATCGGCCCGCGCACGCTGTCGCTATCAAAATTGCCCGAGCCGGCAGCGATGCGGATATCGCCTGCGTCATCGCGCACCGCGACACGGCCGCTGCCGGTCTTCAACCTCGACTCGTCAAGCTCCGGGCGCCCAAACGGTTCGGCCCCGCCGCTCCCAGCGCGTTATCTTGGACCTATTGCACATGCCTGTGGCGCGCGCCTGCGTGCCCGATTTCGTCCATGTTCGATCCCATCATCGCGACCGCATCCTGCCGCAGTTCGAGCATTCGCTTTTCAGTGGTTTGCTGGCCTGGCACTGGGGCAACGCGGATTTCGACCGCCCCGCGCTGGATTTTGACGCGTTCGCGCGCGGCGTGGCCTTGCACGACTGGCACTACGGCCCGCTGGATAATCACCCGCTCGGCGAATACGACGAGGCCGAGTGGCAGGCGATCGCCGAGCGCGGTGTGGCGATGCGCTACGAGAATCCGGTCACCGATGCCGTGGCCAAGCGCCATCTGCGCCGCCTGATCGGCTCGCCCGACGCACCGCAGGTTCGAGCACTGGCCGATCGACTGAACGATCTAATCGCCGTACGGCGCGCCGAAACCCCTTATTCAGAGTCCGACTTCGAATGGGCCGACCGCATCACGCGATTCTGCGACACGGTGGCTTTCGATCTGGGGTTCGAAAACCGGGGTCCGCGCCATGCCGGCGTCGTCGCGCAGCGAAACGACACGCGCGAGACCCCGGTCACTTACGCGATCGAGCCGAGCGGTATGATCCGCTTCCATCCATGGCCGTTCGATTGTGATCGATTCAGCATGCCGGTCACTGCCTATCGGGGCACGGGCTACCCCGACCGGCTGGAGCCGCTCGTGACCCTCGTGCGCTGCGAGCCATCAGACCAGCCGCTGACAACCCGCTGATCCGGGTGACGATTTGCCGGCGCTGCCAGCCGGTTCAGAGCATCACCGACAGAGCGGCCGCGACCACCAGAAGCGCAGCCATCGCGCGATTGAACAGCCGGTGCTCGCGGGCACTGCGCAGCCGGCCGCCGCTCTGGCGCCCGAGTACGCCCCAGCAAGTCAGCCCGGCGAGGGCCACGACCCAAAACACGATCGCGCGCAGGGTCGCCCCGGACGCGCCGGCATCGCCCGGCGCGAACACCCCCACCACCGACAGCGCCATCATCCAGGCCTTGGGATTGACGATCTGCAGACCCGCACCGGTCCAGACGCCGGGGCTGGCCTCGTCGGCGCCACCGGTCGACATCGGCGCCCCGGCGCTGCGAAACAGCTGCCACGCCAGCCAGCCGAGCCAGACCATCCCGATTGCACTCAATACAGGATGGATCCACGGCTGCGCCGCCAGCGGCGCGGCCAGCCCGAGCCCCGCCGCCCAGACCATGCCGGCCACCCCGAACGCAGAGCCGACGACGAGCGGCAGTGTGGCGCCCAGCCCACGGCGTGCGCTGTTCGCCATCACCAGAATATTGGTCGGGCCCGGCGTGAACGAAGCCACGACCGCAAACAGCGTGAAGCCGATCACGACCACACCCGCGGGCAAAACCAAGTCGATCGTCTGGATCTCGATGGCAGCATGACCTTTTCACTCGAACGAAAACGTCCGGCGAGAGTGCGCGCGAAGCCGACTACACGTCTGGAAGATTCGTGCAGCGCCGCCGATAAGCGGCCGGGCTCAGCCGATAGGCGCGCTGGAACCATCGCCCCATATGCGATTGATCGGCAAAACCGAGCGCGGCCGCGGCCTCGGCCGGATCCTCGCCGGCCATCAATCGGCGTCGAGCACGGACCAAGCGCAACTGAACGAGATACGCATGCGGCGGCATACCATAAGCCGCCTTGAATACGCGCGTCGCACGAAACCGGCTGACACCGAGCGCGTTGGCCAGATCGTCCAGGCCGATGTCGTCGGTGACATGCGCATGCAGATAATCCCGCGCCCTGACCGCGAGCGACGGCGGATCATCGGCCGCATGTTCGGATACACGCCAGTTCACGTGACGCCCCAGCGCGAGCAGAAGATCGTCGAGCACGGCATGTCGCGCCATACGCAGATCGCCGTCGTGCAGCATGCCCACGGCGCGGCCGACCGCCGCGACCAGCCGCGCATCGCGGGCCAGCGTGGCCTCGAACACCGGCTCGCCAGCAGACGGCGCGTCATCCACCAGCCGCGCCAGCCAGCCTTCGAACCAGGCCGGCTCGATATACATGGTGCGATAGGTGAACCCGCCGGCCTCCGGCGCATCACCATCGTGGATCTCCCCGGGTGTGAGCAGAAACGCCTGACCGGGCGTGCTGACGTTGCGCCGCCCGCGGCAGCGAAACTGCTGCACGCCAGCCTCGGTCGCACCCACGAGATACACGTCGTGCCAGTGCGGATCGTAGGCGTGGCCCTCGAAATGCGCGCGCAACGTCTCGATGCCGGTCTCGCCGTCGCGGCGTAGATCGACCCAATCGTTGGCGGTGGCGGCTTTCAGGGACATCGCGGCAAATTCAGGAACGCAGGAGAGCCGCATCCACGATAAACAGGCGTCATCGCCCCGCCTAGAAGATTCGTGCAGCCCCGCAGGAGCCGATCGCGGCAAGACGCAGTGGCAAACGCATGCTTCGGGCATCCCGTCGATCGACAGGATCAGTCGGTTCCCGGCCGATGATAATCATAAAGCGCGGCCGGCGGCACCGGTCGGCTCATGTAAAAGCCCTGCGCCAGATCGCACCCGGCCGCCCGAATGAAGGCGAACTGTTGCTCGTTCTCGATGCCCTCGACCACCACCCGCCGATTCAGCGCATGCAGCATGCGGATCATCGCATCGACCACCGTGGCGGCCTCGCTTCCCGGCTCCTCGATGCCGGCGGCGAAAGCCTGGTCGATCTTGACCGTATCCACCGGCAGTCGACGGAGGTAGCTGAGCGAGGAATACCCGGTGCCGAAGTCGTCCATCGCCAGGTGCAGCCCTCGGGCGCGCAGGTCATTCGCGATGTCGCAGGCCGCATCGAGGTCCGACAGCAGGAGATTCTCGGTGATCTCGATCTCCAGCTGCGAGGGCGCGATACCACTGTCCGCGAGCGCTCGATCGACGGCATCCGGAAAATCGGCGGCCCAGAACTGACGCGGCGAGACGTTTACCATGATCTTGTCCGGCGTACGCCGATCGGGCCCGAAACCCGCCGCCGCCTGCCGACAGGCTTCGCCCAGCACCCAAGCGCCGACCTCGACGATGAGGCCGGTCTCTTCCAGCGCGGCAATGAACTCGCCTGGCGACACCACGCCGCGTTCCGGATGGCGCCAGCGCAGGAGCGCCTCGGCGCCACCGATCTCACCGTCGCCGGGCCGGATGAGCGGCTGGTATTCGAGAAAGAACTCGTCACGAGCCAGCGCCTCGCGCAACTCGGTCTCGAGCTGAATCCGGCGCCGAACGGCCTCGTTCATCCGCGGCTCGAAAAACGCATGGCGCCCCCGCCCCGCCGACTTGGCTTCGTACATCGCCGCGTCGGCGTTGGCGAGCAACAGCTCGACCGTCGCGCCGTCCGCCGGGTAGAGCGCGATACCGATACTCGCGCCGACGCGATACTCGTTCGAACGAATCGCAAACGCCTCGCCCAACGTTTCGATAAGGCGTCCGCAGACTCGATCGACGTCCGCCGGCTGCTTGGATATCGGGAATCAACACGACGAATTCATCGCCGCCCCAACGCGCCACGGTATCGACATCGCGCAACGCGCCGGCAATACGTGTGGCGGCGTGTTTCAGCAGTTCATCGCCCGCACTGTGGCCGGCGGCGTCGTTGACGTTCTTGAAACGATCGAGGTCGACGAACAACACGGCAAAACCGCGCGACTGGCGGCGCGCCTGGGCCAGCAAGCGTCTCGGCCCGATCCATGTACAGCTGCCGATTCGGCAGGCCGGTCAATGCGTCGAAATGCGCCTGTCGATAGAGTTGTTCGCTTCGATGCGTCGCCGCCAGCGCCACGGCGATGCGATCGGCCATCGCCAGCGCATGCGGTCGATCCTCAGCGAGCGCCGACGGCTCGTCGCTGTCATACCCGAGCAGCAATACCGCCCAGAGACGGCCCTTTTCGCGCGCCGGCAGGCGCTCGATCCGCCTTGCGCCCAGCCGGGCCAGCGGCTCGAGATAGGACGGCGTGTGCCCTGGCGCCAGCGGCACGCACTCTTCATGTTCCTTGTCCAGCGCGATGATTGCATCGTCCGATAACGACAAACGTTCGGTTTCGACCGATGCCCCGTCCTTCACCCGATAGCGGTAACAGTCGGCGATCCGCGGCAGATCGGGGTCGAGCACGATCAAGGCGAGAACGTCCGCGGCCACGATGCGCGGCATCTGCATCAGGACCTGTTCGATCAGCTCCGCGACGTCGGCCGCGGCCAGAATTCTCCGGTCGACCGCGGCCAGGGCTTCCAGCGTATGAAACTGGGTACCCAGGCGCCGCGCCATGCCGTTGACCGATTCGCCCAGTTCCTCGAACTCGTCGCGGCTGTCGATCCGTACCCGGCTGTCGAATTCACCGCGCGCGATCGCCTGCACGCCCTCGCGCAGTTTGCGCAGCGGCTGACTGATACGCCGAATCTGCATCAGCCCGACCATCCCCGCGAGCAACAAGCTGAGTAGCAGTACCGGCGGCAACAGCCAGTAGAAAAAGTGTGCCGAACGGCTGGCGTAGGTCACCGGCTGCATGCCGACGATGCGCCACATCGGTGCATCGAAATTGCTCTCCAGAAACAGATCCCAGTGTGAAGCGAGCATGCGTTGGCCTCGCAGGCTTACACGGGTCTGGTCGGGTTGCCGGGTCGCGGCCAGCAGCGACTTCCTGCCGGGACAGTTCAAGGCGCGCCCCGTGGTCAGCGTGAATACACAGAATCGGGTTTCGCTCGGCCAGGTCGCAGGACCGCCCAGTATCTACGGGCAGGCTCAGCCGACCGATCACCACGACAGAACCCGACCGACCGGAACCACGCGATATCGCCATGAATACGGCCCCCGGGCCCACCACTTTCACCACCGGACGATCGGCATTCAAACGAGCGCGATCGATCAACGACGAGGCTTCACGCATGGCCTGCCTGCTTCCCGACAGCATGTGGTGGGTCGATGTCGAGGACGACCATAACTCCACGGCAACAAACGGGTGGGTCGTGGCTTTATCGGTTGCGCCGAAGCCGGTGCGATCGACGCGTCTGAGCAGATCGGCGGCCAGCACGAGCCGATCCAGAATGGCCATGCCCTCGTTGCGACTGCTGCGATGAAGCCGCTCGTGGGCCTCGCCGATCACGACATGCGTGGTATTGAGGTAGGCGAGCAACGCGACCAGCAGCACCGGAAGCGTAGCCGCAAGGATGAAACGCAGAAACAGGCGCCGCGCGAAGACGCCGTGGAAAGCCGCAATCGTCAGTCGCATCTCGGCGCCGCTTTCGTACCGGAACGATCGCCCCGCGCCGCTTTCATCGGGCCGCACGTCTCCGGGCGACGTGTTGCCGCGGCATCAGTAATCGGTCGCCAGTCCCACGAATTCGCCATTGTTCGCCCGTACGATATCGTCCCGGCTCGCCTTTGCGGTCAACGGCATCCGGCTTTCGCCGTCCTTGCCGGAACTGTACAGATCGTAGTCGCTGTTCAGCGGCACCAGATTCCGATCCTTGCGCAGCTTGCCCTTGCCTTTGATATTGCCGCCGTCGATCCGGAGATAAGCATAGGGATGCCCCCAGGGATCGAGCCGCCCGGCTTGTCCAATATCGGCCAGGCTGTCGGGAAGTTGATCGGTGGTGCTCTGATATCGCGCCACGACGTTCTCGATATCGCGGATATCGGCAATCGCCTGGGTACGGTTCAACCGATCGCGATAGTCCTGATACATCGGGTAGGCAATGGCCGCCAGGATCCCCGCGATCGTCACTGCCAGCATCAGCTCAATAAGGCTGAAACCCGCGATCTTCCGATGCCGCACCGCCTTCCACACACGCTTCATAATCTGGCTATCTGCCCGCTCGGGCCTGGCATCCGGTTCTCCGACCGGCTTCCGTGATAACTGGCGATCCCGCCAAGTGTGCGATACCAGATTCACCCCTGCCGGACGCTATACCCCCATGAACAGCGACACGGCCTCGCGTGAGATTCTACGACCTTTGCGCACGTTGCAATCGCGGAAATTACGTACTTTTCGGTTCCATTTCTCCCAGCGGCAGGCCGAGCACAGAGCGGCGCAGCACCTCACCATTCGGCGAAACTGCCATCGGCATGGCGCCAGATCGGGTTGCGCCAGCGATGGCCCACCTCGGCGCGCTCGCGCACATAATCCTCGTTGATCTCCACGCCCAGCCCCGGGCCGTCCGGGATGGTCGACGAAGCCATCCTCGTAGGCGAACACCTCGGGGTTGGTGATGTAGTCGAGGATATCGTTCGACTGGTTGTAGTGGATACCGAGCGACTGTTCCTGGATGAAGGCGTTGTAGCAGACCGCATCGAGCTGCAGGTTCACCGCCAGCGCGATCGGGCCGAGCGGGCAATGCAGCGCGAGTGCGACGTCGTAGGCCTCGGCCATGGCCGCGATCTTGCGGGTTTCGGTGATGCCGCCGGAATGCGAGGGATCGGGCTGGATGATGTCCACGTGCCCGCCTTCCAGGATCGGCTTGAAATCCCAACGCGAGAACAGCCGCTCGCCGAGCGCGATCGGGGTGCTGGTCAGCCCGGCGAGCTCCGGCAGCGCCTCGTAGTGCTCGGAGAGCACGGGCTCTTCGATGAACATCAGGTTGTAGGGCTCGAGCTCGCGCATCAGCACCTTGGCCATGGGCTTGTGCACGCGGCCGTGGAAATCCACGCCGATGCCGAAATGCGGGCCGACCGCCTCGCGGATCGCGGCAACGTTCTCGAGCACGGCGTCGACCTTGGCGTGGCTGTCGACGAACTGCATTTCTTCCGACGCGTTCATCTTGATCGCGGAAAAGCCGAGATCGGCGCGCTCCTTCGCCATCTGGCCGCCGTATCGCCCGGCCGGTCGCCGCCGATCCAGGAATACACCTTGATCCGCTCGCGCAGCTTGCCGCCGAGCAGTTCGTGCACCGGCACGCCGAGCGCCTTGCCCTTGATATCCCACAGCGCCTGGTCGATCCCGGCCAGCGCGCTCATGTGGATCGGGCCGCCGCGATAGAAGCCGCCGCGATAGAGCACCGTCCAGTGATCCTCAATCCGGCGCGGGTCGGTGCCGACCAGATAGTCGGAGAGCTCTTCGACCATGGCGGCGACCGCGGCCGCACGACCTTCGACCACCGGCTCGCCCCAGCCGACGACGCCCTCGTCGGTGGAGATTTTCAGAAAACACCAGCGCGGCGGCACGAGAAAGGTTTCCAGCTTCGTGATCTTCATGTCGGGCCTTGAGGGTTATCGGTGGGCCGAGAGCGTCTGCCAGGCTTCGGCGAAGGCGCGCGCGTTGGCGGCCACGGTGTCGACATCCATGCCGGCCTTGTACAACGCCGAGCCCAGGCCGAATCCGGTGGCGCCTGCGGCCACGAACTCGCCCATGTTGTCTGGGCTGATGCCGCCGACCGGCATCAGCGGCACCTCGGCCGGCACCACCGCCCGCCAGGCCTTGACCACCTTCGGGCCGATCGCCTCGGCCGGGAACAGTTTCAGGGCATGCGCGCCGGCATCGAGCGCGGCGAAGCCTTCGGTTGGCGTGGCGACGCCGGGGGCGCTGGCCAGGCCGGCGCGTACCGTCGCCTCGATCACTTCAATCCTGGCGTTGGGCGAAACGATGATCCGCCCACCCGCATCTCGAACCTGGCCCACCTGCTCGGGCTGCAGCACGGTGCCGGCGCCGACCAGCGCTTCCGCACCGAGCTTCGCCGACAATTTTTCGATACTGGCCAGCGGGTCCGGCGAGTTGAGCGGAATCTCGATCACGCGGAAACCGGCATCGAACAGCGCCTGGCCGATCGATTCAATTTCGGTGGGTTTCACGCCCCGCAGAATCGCGATGAGCGGCAGATTGTGAAGATAATCGTTGAGCATGACGGCGCCTCCGGCGCACGGGAAATCGGGTCAGACGGTGACAAGCCCGGCGGCCTCGGCGATACGCCACAGACCCAGACGGGCGGCATCGGGAATTTCGGCGACATCCTCGACATCGAACCGCGCGAACGCCCGGCGATAGCGCGCGCACAGTGCCTCGTCGCCGATCAGGCGCAGTGGCGGCATCGGATCGAGCCCGACGGTCGCACTACGCAGTTCATCGCCGATCAACAGACCGGACAGATAATCCGGCGTGGCTTCGGCCGTGATTTCGCCGGCCAGCATCCGGCTACGGGTCGAGAACAGCGCGGCGGCGATGCCGGCCTCGCCCGTCTCGCGCGCGGTGTCCACGCCGAGTTCGAAGGCGGCCGGCATCGAAGTCGCCTCGGCCGGTCGCCCGCCGGTTTGCCGAGGATGGAATGCTCGCGCAGCACGGCGAACAGCTCACCCGTCATGTAGGTGGTGAACCCCGTCAGCCGACGATCGGCGATATGCACCCACTTGCAGTGCGTGCCGGGCAGCACCAGCAGACCACGCTCGGCCAGCTCGGCCGCCGCGGCGAGCGCGCCGAGCACTTGGGTTTCCTCACCGCGCATCACGTCCGGCAGGGCCCCTCCGCCGGGCGCCTGCATAACCCCGGGCACGACATGCAGCGGCACCGGATCGGCGTCGATCTTCAGCAGGCGATCGGCAAGGCCGGCCAGTGCGGCCGGGCAATGGACATAAGCCGCTTCGGCCCAGCCACCGCGACTGCCGATCATGCCGCAGGCCAGGGCCGGCAGGTCGCCGTGCACACTGATCCAGTCCCCGATGAGCTCGCGGTATACGGCGGCGAAATCGCCATCCTCGACCTGCATGATGCCGCGCCGAGCCGTGCGCGCATCGATCACTTCACCCGCGTCGGCGAGCAGCCAGGCACGCAGCGACGAAGTTCCCCAGTCGAGCGCGATCAGGCGCGCTGTGTTCGCGGATTTGTCGTCCATAGGCGGTAGTTTACCGAGCATACTCGAGCTTCGCGATCCGGCTTCGTAGCACATCGTTGACCTGGTCGGTCATCAGCCCTCGCACGCCGGGCTGTTTCGCCATGACGATCCGCATTTAATGCGCATGAGTCGCTCGATTGATGCTGCTGACCGAACGGAAGCGGCCCCCGGCGTACCACCGCACGTGCCGGTCGTATGAACCGGGGCGACTATTACCAGCGGCGCCGGCGTATGGCCCCGGATCAGCGCTCGTCGGCCACCTCATATCCGCTCCAGCGCGTCAGCAGGCGGGCGAAGAACGGCCCGGTGAGCATGACGGCGAAGAAACGCGCCAGTTGCATGGCCATGATGTAGGCGACGTCGACGTGCGTGGAGCTGGCGATGATCGCCACCGTATCCGCGCCGCCCGGGCTGGTCGCGAGATAGGCCGTGAGCGGGTCCACGCCGGCGAATATCACCAGCAGCAACGCAATGCCGCCGCAGACCAGAATGAGGATCAGGATCGAGACGATCACCGCCGGCAGGGCCCGCAATGCGTGCGACAGCGTCGCCCGGGTGAAGCGCATGCCGATGCCCCACCCCACGACAGCGAAGCTCGCCGCCAGCAGCGGCAACGGCAACTCGAGTTTCAGGCCGAGCAGATCCTGCGCCAGCGCCGCGATCACGATGGCCACCAGCAATGGGCCGGCCGGCGTACGCAGCAAGCGCGCCACCGCGAAGCCCGCGGCCACGACCAGCAGCGTGCCGCCCAGACCGGGCCAACTCGACGGCCACCACGCCTCCGAGCCGCCGGCCCCGGCCGCGGGCGCCAGAATCGCCGCCAGGATCGAGGCCGCCGAGGCCACGATCACAACGCGCGTGTACTGCATGAATGCGACCAGCCGCTGATCCGCACCATAAGCCGACGACATCAGCGTCATCGCCACGGCGGCGCCGGGCGACACGCCCCAGATCGCGGTCGGCCCGGGCAATACCTGCCATCTCGTGAGCAGCCAGCCAATGATCAGGCTTACGGCGATCACCGAGAACACGCCCCCGACGAACACGGGCCACTCGGCCCCGATTTCGGCGAGGATCGGCAGCGTGATGGTCCGGGCGATCAGACATCCGATCACGGCCTGGGCGAGCTGGAACGGCAGGCGCGGGACGCCGACCGCACCGCCGGCGACCGAAAGAGCGATCGCCACGACCATCGGGCCCAGCAGGAAGCCGGCCGGCAACCCGCACCCGCGCAGCGCCATGCCGAGCACGAGCGATACCGTGGTCAACAGCGCCCAGCGCACCGCAACCGGCCACTTGCGACACGCGGCGTATCGCCGTCGTCACGGGCACACCGGGCCGGTATGCCGGGCGACTGCAGACGGGCAGCTGTTAGCATCGTGAGTCGCGCGCGACATCGGGCATGGGCGGCAGGAGACAATACACCGAGAGCGCGCAGATAGTGCGCGTTATTGGCCTATGCAGCAATTCTCGGACCAGGCCGTTCAGTTCGCCCGGCACTCGCCATCGAACGTCGGCCCGCTCAGCCGCCGATGCCCGGCCTGGCAGGCCATCGGCCCAAGCTTGGACAGGTCTCGGGAATAGAAACCGACGACACTGGCCGCGCGCTAACGCGAGCTCGACCGTGCGTTATCGCGCCGCAAAATTGTCGCATCTCGCACAACAAACGGCGTCATACGGCGCATCGCATCGACGGGCGAGCGGCCATACTCTATTCGCCATCCACTGGGCGAGCGCCATGAACAGCAACGTCATCCTGACCTGCGCCGTGACCGGCGCCGGCGATACGACGGCGAGGAACCCGAACGTGCCGGTCACGCCGGCCGAGATCGCCGCATCCTGCATCGAAGCGGCCAAGGCCGGCGCCTCGATCGCGCATGTGCATGTCCGCGATCCGGAAACCGGCAGCGCATAGCCACAAGACCGAGTATTTTCGCGAGATCGCCGATCGCGTGCGCGCTTCGGATACCGACGTGGTGCTCAACTTCACCGCCGGTGGCGGCGGCGATCTGTTTCCCGAGCTGATCGGCGCCGAGGGCGAGGATCGCCAGATCCGCGCCGCGGCCGGCTCCGATCTGCAGAGTCCGTCCGAGCGCCATGCGCCGATCGGCGAGATGCTGCCCGAGATCTGCACGCTGGATTGCGGCAGCCTCAATTTCGGCGACATGGTCTATCTGAACTCGGCCGACTGGCTGCGCGAACATGCCGCGCTGGTGCAGCAAGCGGGCGTGAAGCCGGAGCTGGAATGCTTCGACCTCGGCCATGTCTGGTTCGCCCGTCAGCTGATCGATGAAGGCCTGATCGACGGCGACCCGCTGTTCCAGCTCTGCCTCGGCATTCCCTGGGGCGCCGAAGCCGATCCGCAGACCATGCTTGCCATGCGCGACAAGCTGCCGGCCAATGCCCATTGGGCCGCGTTCGGCATCGGCCGCATGCAGATGCCGATGGTGGCCCAGGCCATGCTCGCCGGCGGCCATTGCCGTGTGGGCCTCGAGGACAATCTGTATCTATCGAAGGGCGTGAAGGCCGACAACGCCGGCCTAGTCGACAAGGCGCGCTCGATCATCGAAGCCCTGGGCGGCGATGTCATGAGCCCGCAGGCCACGCGCGATCATCTGGCCCTGCGCGGCGCGAACACCGGGAGCCCGGCATGAGCGAATCGACCGCGAAGCAGACCATCGTGCCCAGGCGTGTGGCCATCGTCGGTGCCGGCGTCATCGGCTGCGGCTGGGCCGTACGCGCGCTGGCCGCCGGGGCCAAGGTGGTGGCCTTCGACACCGATGTGGAGACCGCCCGTCGCCGGTTGGCCCAGACCATCGACATCGCCTGGCCGTCGCTGGAAAAACGCGGCCTGGCGGCTAACGCCGATCGCAACAACTGGCGCGTGACCGACGATCTCGATTCGGCGGTCGCCGACGCCGATCTGGTACAGGAAAACGTGCCGGAACGGCTTGAGCTCAAGCAGCGCGTGCTCTCGCATATCGACGGTGCGACGCCGCCGGATACGCTGATCGGCTCGTCCACATCCGGTATCAAGCCGACCGAGCTCGCCGCCGGCTGCGGCCATGCGCCGGAACGCGTGTTCGTCGCCCATCCGTTCAATCCGGTCTATCTGCTGCCGCTGGTGGAGATCGTGGGCGGCGAAACGACCACGCCCGAGGTGATCGAAACCGCGCAGGCCTTATATCGCGGCCTGGGCATGCGGCCGCTGGTCGTGCGCCGCGAGATCGAAGGCCATGTCGCCGATCGGCTGATGGAAGCGCTCTGGCGCGAAGCGCTGCATCTGGTCAACGACGGCGTTGCGACCACCGAGGAGATCGACGCGGCCGTGGTCTACGGCGCCGGCCTGCGCTGGTCGCTGATGGGCACTTTCCTCACCTTCCATCTGGCCGGCGGCGAGCAAGGCATGCGGCATATGCTCGAACAGTTCGGCCCGGCGCTGAAGCTGCCCTGGACCAAACTCGAAGCCCCCGAGCTCACCGACGACCTGATCGATCGTGTGGTCGAAGGCTGCGAGCACCAGGCCGGCGGCCGATCGATCGCCCAGCTCGAGCATCGGCGCGATGAGTTCCTCACCGACCTGCTCGCGCTGGTCGAGAAATACTGGCCGGAGTCCGAGGGGCTGCCCGGGCGCATCTAAGGCCTGTCGGGAGACACGCTTCTTTATTCTGTCCGCAGATTACGCCGATTGCTGTCGAAGACAGCCGGATCGTCACTCGACGCCGCTCGGCTGGCCGGTGATCTATACGGCGACGCCCAGCCGCAATAATCGACGTATTCATCGGCGAAATCTGTGTAATCTGCGGATCGAACACCGCTCTCAAACCTCGCGACACACGAAGTCATGGATCACGTCATTCTGAAAACCCGCGTCGCTCCCGAATGGGTGGATTACAACGGCCACATGAACGATGCCGAGTACGCCCGCGTGTTCTCGCTCGCGGTGGACGCGTTCTGGGAGGCCATCGGTCTGACAGAGGCCAAGCGCGATGCCACCGGCGTGACGACCTTCACGCTCGAGTCGCATGTGTGTTTTCTCGCCGAATGCGTCGAGGCCGAGGCGCTAACGGTGAAAATCGCCATCCTCGATCGCGACGCCAAGCGCTGCCATCTGTTCTTCGCGCTCTATCGCGACGACGGCCACCTAGCGGCGACCAGCGAACAGATGCTCATGGCCATCGACCAGGCCACGCATCGTGGCACTGTATTTCCCGATGATGTGGCGCTTGCTGCCGACGGCTACGGCCAGCGGGCGCGCGAGGCATGGCCAGAGCAGGTGGGCCGGAAGATCGGGATCCGACGTCGATAGCTCGTGTTCTTGTCGGTCGCTTCGACTTTCGGGACCACCTTTTGCTCACGCTTGGTGCTGATGCGCGACACCATCGCCGGATCATCCATACCGTGACCGATCGGCCGCGACGGACAGACGCCGCCATCGTTCACTCAGGAGCCATCACGGCATCGATACGCGCAGTCACGGCCGCCACCGGAATCAGCGCCATCACGCCCCTGTCGTCCTCGATGCGGGTGCCCCACTTCAGGTCATCCGGCATGCTGTCGCGATAGCGCAACGCGGCCTCGGCGAAGTAGTCCACGCACAGCTGCGCGCGAGCGATAGGCGCCGCTGCGGCGCGGGTCGGTCGCCGCATGCAGGCTGATGGTGGCGATGGGCGCGGCGTTGGCCATATGCGCTGGACCCGAATCGGGCGTGAGCAGAATTCGACCGTGTTCGAACAGCGCCAGTAGCTGCTTGAGGTTGGTCTGCCCGATGAGATCGGTCGTCGATTCGTTCATGGCGGCCATGATCGCCTCGCCCACGGCGCGCTCGGCCGGGCTCGGCCCGCCGACCAGCACGCAGCGCATGCCGTGCGCTCGGACCGCATGATCCGCCGCTGCGGCATAGCGCTCGGCCTGCCAGTTGCGCATGGCGTGGCTGGAACAAGGGCTGATGAACAGGATCGGGCGCAAGTCGTGCGCTGAATCCAGCAAGGCCGCGGCATGGGCGCGATCGGCGTCGGCGATCGGCACGCGCCAGTCGAACACGGATCTATCGGCGCCGATGGCCGCGGCAAACGCCAGAAAACCGTCCACCACGTGGCGGCTGGCCACCGGCCGAATGCGTTCGCGCACGAACAGACGCTGGGCGTCGCGCGCGCGGCGTTCGTCGAAGCCGATGCGCCGGCCAGCCGACACCAGCAGGCTGATGCGATTGGCGCGCCAGCTGGCATGCATGTTCAGCAGCGCGTCGAAGCGGCGCCCGGCCAGCTGGCGTTTGAGTTCGGCGATCGCCGAACGCCCGCCGCGCTTGTCGTAGACAAAGCATTCCACGCCGGGCAGATCGGCCACCAGATTCGCCTCGGCCCGATTGATCACCCAGCCGATCTCGATGTCGGGGCGCGCCGCCTGCAGCGTATGCACCACCGGCACGACGTTGGCGCAGTCGCCCAGCGCGGACAGCCGCAGAATGCAGACGCGTCGCGGCACCCCCGCTGGCGAACCCCCGCCGAGCATGGTCAGTCGCTGATTTCGTCCTTGTGCGTGTCCGGCTCGTCCGCGTGTGACGGCGCCTTGTCCGCCTCGTGCTCGGCTTCGATGAAAATGCGTTTCACGGTGGGGCACTCGGTCTTGATCTCACGATCCATGTCGGCGATCGCATTCTGCAGTTCTTCGCCGGACAGGCCGGCCTTGAAACGCAGGCTGATGTTGGCGAGCACATATTCCGGGCCGATGTGCATGGTGGGCACCTCATTGACCCGGGCCACCGAGGCATGCCGGCTCACGATGTTCTCGATCTGCTGAACCAGATATTTGTTGGCAGCCTCGCCGAGCAGCAGCCCCTTGGTCTCGACGGCCAGCCATACCGATGAGAACGCCAGGATGCAGCCGATACCGATGGAGGCGAGGCCATCGAAGATTTCGATGCCGGTGGTCTGCACCAGCACGAGCCCGACGGCCGCCAGCAGCAGCCCGGCAATGGCTGCCGTATCTTCGAACAACACCAGAAACTTGTTGGGATCCTTGCCGCGGCGCACCGCCTCGAGCACGCCCCAGCTGCCCTTCACGCGCCGGAATTCCTTGGCCGCAATGAGCCAGCTGGTACCTTCGAACAGCACGGCCAGACCGAGTACCCCGTAGTTGATCAGCGGGTGCGCGATCGCGTGCGGATGCAACACCTTCTCGACGCCTTCATAAATCGAGATGCCGGCGCCGAGCGTGAACAGCAGCACCGCGACCATGAAGCTCCAGAAATAGATCTCCTTGCCGTAGCCGAAGGGATATTTCGCGTCCGGTGGCTTCTTCGCCCGGCCCATACCGTAGAGCAACAACGCCTGGTTGCCGGTGTCGATGACCGAGTGGATCCCTTCGGCGAGCATCGCGGTACTGCCGGTGAACGCCGCGGCGATGAACTTGCTGATCGCGATCAGCAGATTTCCCGTCAGGGCGGCCAGGACCACCGTCTTCGAGTTGGATTCGGACATCGATTAGCCTTGATGCGAGCTTTAACCGGCCTGCAGAAAGCGTTGATAGACCGGGTTGTCGGTTTCCTCTGCGTAATCGTAGCCGATGGCATCGAGTGCGGCACGACAGTCGGCGCGATCCTCGGGCGCGACCTGGATACCCAGTAGTACCAGGCCATGCGCATGGCCGTGGTTGCGATAATGGAACAGCGAAATGTTCCAGCGATCGCCCATCGCCTCGAGGAACCGCAGCAGCGCGCCCGGGCGCTCCGGGAACTCTACCCGGAACAACACTTCCGAGCCTGCGCCGGCCGCCCGGCCGCCGACCATGTGCCGCACGTGCAGCTTGGCCATTTCGTTGCGCGACATGTCCAGCACGTCATAGCCCGCGCTTTTGAGCGTATCGATCAGCGCGTCGCGCTCGGCAATGCCGTTGGTGAGCTTGATGCCGGCGAAGATCTGGGCCCGCGTGTCGTCGGCATAGCGATAACCGAACTCGGTGATCGAACGATCGCCGATGGTGCGGCAGAACTGCAGAAATGCGCCCGGCTGCTCGGGCATTGTGACCGCCAGCAGCGCCTCGCGTTGTTCGCCCAGCTCGGCGCGCTCGGCGATATACGACAGACGATCGAAATTGACGTTAGCGCCCGAGGTGATGGCGACGAGATCCTCGTTCTCGATGCCGGTCTCGGCCGCGTATTTCTTGGCGCCGGCCACCGCGAGCACACCGGCCGGCTCGGTCAGAGCACGTGTGTCCTCGTAGACGTCGCGAATCGCGGCACACATCTCGTCGATGGACACCGTCATCATCGCGTCCACATGGCGCTGACAGACTCGGAACGTTTCCTCGCCCACCTTTTTCACCGCGACGCCGTCGGCGAACAGTCCGACCTCGTCGAGCGTCACGCGTTCACCGGCGGCCAGCGACGCCCCCATGCTGGCGGCATCCTCGGGCTCGACCCCGATCACGCGAATATCCGGGCGCACACTCTTGATATAGGCCGCAACGCCGGCGAGCATACCGCCGCCGCCGACACAGACGAACACGGCGTGGATCGGCTGTGGATGCTGGCGCACGATCTCCATCCCGATCGTGCCCTGCCCGGCGATCACATACGGGTCGTCGTAGGGATGGATATAGACCAGACCGTCGCGCTCCATCAGCTCGGCGGCATGGGCCGCGGCCTCGTCGTAGCCGTCGCCGTGCAACACGATCTCGCCGCCGAAGCCCGCTACTGCGCTCACCTTGATCTGCGGCGTGGTCCGCGGCATGACGATGACCGCGCGAATGCCGAGATTGCGTCCGGCCAGCGCCACGCCCTGAGCATGGTTGCCGGCCGACGCACAGATCACGCCGCGTGCTTTTTCTTCCGCGGTGAGATGCGAGATCTTGTTGTAGGCGCCGCGCAGCTTGAACGAGTGCACGGGCTGGAGATCCTCGCGCTTCAGGAACAGCCGGTTGCCGATGCGCTGGCTCAACTGCGACGCTTCAACCAGTGGCGTCTCGATCGCCACGTCGTAGACACGCGCCGCATTGATCCGCTTGAGATATTCGGCATCGCCGACATCGACGGCCGGGGCCGACCCGCCGAGGGCGGTCTGTTTCAGGCTGCTGTTCATGGCGCACACGGCTTGGAAAAACGCCCCATGCTAAACCTTTGACGCAGTCGCGACCACGACCCCTCGCCCGCGCACCGGTGCTTGGCGTATCATGCCCGCCATTCAGGCAGTCGAGTCCGGCCCGGCAGGATCGGCGCGCGCCGGACATGTGAGCATGGCCACGGGCCGCCCGCGATTGTCGATCATCCGATTCGCGGCGGATTCGAGCCCGCGTTCTCATAATGCGAGGGGCAGGATGCAGAGCATCGTATTCATCGGCGGCGGCAACATGACGACCAGCCTGATCAGTGGGCTGCGCAATGCCGGCTGGTCCGGCGACGCCATCACCGTGGTCGATCACAACGCCGACAAGCGCGAACGTCTGACCGCGGACTACGGTGTGAGCGCCGTCGAGCATGCCGAGGCTTCGCATCTGGCCGCCGACGCCGTGGTGCTCGCCGTGAAACCTCAGGCCATGGCCGAGACAGTGCGCGCGCTCGCCCCCATCTTCGGCGAAGCCCGACCGTTGATTCTCTCCATCGCCGCCGGCATTCCGCTCTCGGCCCTGCGCGATTGGCTGGGCGCCGACTTCGCCTATGTGCGCTGTATGCCGAACACGCCGTCGCTGCTGGGGGTCGGGGCGACCGGGCTGTATGCCGACGACGCCACCACCGCCGAGCAGCGCCAGCTCGCCGACGACATCATGGCGACCGCCGGCATCAATGCCTGGGTCGACGACGAATCGCTCATCGATGCCGTGATCGCAACCTCCGGCAGCGGCCCGGCCTATTTCTTCGCCTTCATGGAAGCGATGATCGCCGGCGCGACCGACTTGGGGCTCGATGAGACGGCTGCACGCGAACTCGTGCTGCAGACCGCGCTCGGCGCCGCACGCATGGCGACCGAATCCGGCGACGATCCGGCCACGCTGCGGGCCAAGGTCACGTCCAAGGGCGGCACCACCGCGGCCGCGCTCAACCACTTCGAAGCCGGCGATCTCGACCAGCTCGTGGCCGGCGCCATGCGCGCTGCATCCGACCGCGCGTCCGAACTCGCCCGCGACCTGTCTGACGGCTAGTCATTCATGATCGATCACACCAACAACGCCCTGCTGTTTCTTGTCGATACGGTGTTGTCGCTGTACATCATCGTGGTGCTGCTGCGCGTGATCCTGCAGCTGGTGCATGCCGATTTCCGCAACCCGATCTCGCAGTTCGTGTGGCAGACCACGCGCACGCCGGTGAATCTGTTGCGAAGCGTCATTCCGCGCTGGCGCAACTGGGATGTGCCGGCGCTGGTGTTCGGCCTGATTCTGTCCTACATCCTGATCCAGATCGATCTGGCGCTCGGCGCCCCGGGCTTCGGTCCGCAGCTGCTGCCCTCGGTGGCCTGGGCGATCCTCAAGATGGCCACGCTGGTCTGCAATCTGTATTTCTTCACGATCCTGATCCAGGCGCTGATGAGCTGGATCTCGCCGAATCAGTTCAGCCCGGCGACCGCCATCCTGTTCACCATCAACGAACCGCTGCTGCGGCCGGTACGCGGCGTGATTCCCGCCATCGGCGGCCTCGACCTGTCGCCGCTGGTGGTCATCATCGCGCTGGAAGTGGTCTCGCGCCTGCTGCCGCTGCCGGGGCTGTTCCGCTAGCGCGATCATGGAATCGTCCGCCCATTCGATCGGCATCGTCGAGCCACAGACCCTGCATGTCGACGAGCCGCTGGCGCTCGACTGCGGCAAGCAGCTGGCCCAGTTCGATCTGGTCTACGAGACCTACGGCACGCTCAATGCGGATGGCTCGAACGCGGTGCTGATCTGTCACGCGCTGTCGGGTAATCATCATGCGGCCGGCTACCACAGCGAAGCCGACGCCAAGCCGGGCTGGTGGAACAAGTGCATCGGCCCCGGCAAGATGATCGATACCAATCGATTCTTCGTGGTCTCCTCAGCCAATCTGGGCTGCTACAACGGCTCGACCGGCCCGGGCAGCACCAATCCGGCCACCGGGCGTCACTACGGCCCGGATTTCCCCGTGGTCACCGTGGCCGACTGGGTTCGCTCGCAGAATCTGCTGCGCGAACATCTCGGCATCGAGCGCTGGGCCGCGGTGGTCGGCGGCAGCCTCGGCGGCATGCAGGTGATGCAGTGGTCGATCGACTATCCGGACCGGCTGGCGCATGCGGTCGTGATCGCCGCGGCGCCGAAGCTCTCCGCCCAGAACATCGCCTTCAACGAGATCGCGCGCCAGGCCATCGTCACCGATCCGGAGTTTCATGAAGGGCGCTACTACGAGAAAGGCGTGGTGCCGCGCCGCGGCCTGATGCTGGCCCGCATGCTCGGCCACATCACCTATCTGTCCGATGACGCCATGCGGGCCAAGTTCGGCCGTGACCTGCGCGCCGGGCGTATCAACTACGGGTTCGACGTGGAGTTCCAGGTCGAGTCGTATCTGCGCTACCAGGGCGAGTCGTTCGTGACGCGCTTCGACGCGAATACCTATCTGCTCATGACCAAGGCGCTGGACTACTTCGACCCGGCCTATGCCACCGGGGGCCGACTGGCGGAGGCGTTCGCGCCGGCCACCGCGCGTTTTCTGGTCGTCTCGTTCTCGTCCGACTGGCGCTTCGCGCCGGCGCGCTCGCGCGAGATCGTCGATGCGCTGGTCGATGCCGGCAAGCAGGTCGCCTACGCCGAGGTCGAGTCGGATCTCGGCCACGACGATTTCCTGCTGACCATGCCCCACTACGCCAACACCATGAAGGCGTACATGAGCCGCGTCGCGGCCGAGGTCGGCGCATGAACACGCTGAGCACGCCCAACCGCGACGGCCTGCGCGCCGATCTGGCGCTGATCTCGGACTGGATCGCGCCGGGCACCCGCGTGCTGGATCTGGGCTGCGGCAACGGCGCCCTGCTGGCCCATCTGGAAGCGACCAAGAACGTGCGCGGCTACGGGCTGGAGATCGATCCCGACAACGTGATCGCCTCGATCGCGGCCGGCGTGAACGTGCTTCAGCTCGATCTCGACGCCGGCCTCGGCCAGTTCGAGGACGACAGCTTCGACTATGTGGTGATGAGTTCGGCGATCCAGGAAGTGCAGCAGCCGCACGTGCTCATCGACGAGATGCTGCGCATCGGCCGTGACTCGATCGTCACCTTTCCCAATTTCGCGCACTGGCGCATGCGCCTGTGCCTCGCCTGGCACGGCGTCATGCCGTCGTCGCGCGCCCTGCCCAATCGCTGGTACAACACGCCCAATATCCATCTGTGCACGGTGCGCGACTTCGAGCAGCTCTGTGCGACCAAGCGGGTCGAGATCGTACGCCGGCATTTCGTGAATCATGCCCATCGAGCCCATGCCGCGATGCGCCTTGCCCCCAACCTGCTGGGCGAAATCGCGCTGTATCAACTGCGCGGCGGCGAGTAGCGGCCGCGCGACTCGATGTTCGAACTCCTCAGACCGATTCGCCGGTGACCGCGAATTTGGCCTTGAGGAACTGTTCGTGCGGCAGATAGAGCAATTCGGCGAGATCGCGCAGCAGATGCTCCTCGTGGGCATCGAGCACGTTGTCGGCATAAGCGACGCGCCACAGCATCTCGAGCACTTCCCGTTTTTCGTCCATCTCGAGCCCGGCATTGAGGGTCTTGAGATATTCGTAGAGCGAAACGGAGGCACGCGCTTTCGGCGCCGCTGCCGCGATCAATTCCTCGACCTCGCCGTCGGACAGACCGAAATGCGCCTTGAGCTGGCGACGAATCTCGTCGTACTCGGCCGGGTCGTGGTTGTTGTCGGCATGCGCCATTTCAAGCAGCAACACCGCTGCGGCGATCTGCTGGGCACGCACTGGATCGCGCGCGCTGCCTTCCTCGGGCTGGATGGCTTCCTTGAGTCGATCGAACAATCCCATCGCGTTTACTCCTCCGCCGATCACCGGTTCGCCCAGAAGGCTTCGACGCGCTTGCGCAGATCGCTGAGCCGACCGTGCAGAAAATGCCCCGCGCCTTCCATGATCTGGACATCGACCGCCGGCTCGAGTTTCTCGACCGCCGCGATCGATGCCTGAACGTCGATCACCTCATCCGCATCGCCGAACAATGCCAGCCAGTCGCAGTCCGGTCGCGGCAGTGCCTCGTCGAAATAGGCCGAAGGCAGACCGATGGTCAGCAGACTCGGCGTGCCGTCGGACGCGGCCACGCGCAGTGCGGCCGCGGAACCGAAGGAAAAACCGGCCAGACCGCCCAGCGCCAGGCCGGACGTCTCGGCCGCCCAGTCGCGTACCGCGCGCAAATCATCCTGTTCGCCGCGGCCTTCGTCGTAGCTGCCTTCGCTGCGCCCGGTGTCGCGGAAGTTGAACCGCAGCGTGGCATAGCCGGCCTCTCGGGCACCCCGCGCGGTCATGTAGACCACCTTGTTGTCTTTGGTGCCGCCCTGCTGCGGGTGCGGATGGGCGACGACGATGAAGCCGCGTGGCGCGTTCTTCGGCAGTTCCACATCCACCTCGAGCGCGCCATCCGGGCCCTCGACGAACCCGCTTGCACCGCCCTCGCTCGGCCATTCCAGACTGCTCATGAAGACTCCTTGTCACGTTCCTCGGGTGCCCCGCCGCCAGCTCGACGCCGAGCGGACGCTCGCAGCCTCCGCGCGCTCGGCACGGGCTCGGCGTCGGTCCTCGTCGGTGCGCCTGGGGGCGTAATAGATGATGGTATCGCCGATGTCCGGTCGCGCGCCGCCGATGGCGGGCGACAGCAACAGCGTCTTGTCGTCGTGCAGCACGGCGATCGGTATGGCCTCGGGCGAACGATCGCGCTTGAGATCGTCGTAGCCATAGTTTTCGGTGAGCTTGGTCTTGTAGAACTGCCAGCTCTGGAAATGATGACGCCAGAGCTCCTCGTACTGCGCCGACTCGTCGAACGCCGGGCGACCGCGCAGCGGACGGGCCACCACTTTCGAGTCGTTGTTCTCGTCGGCGGCGTACATCGGCAACTGGAACACGCGATCGTGCTCGAGGCTGTTCGAGAAATGCGAACACACCAGCGCGTTGTAGGCATCGTTGCTGGTGGCGGCCAGCATGCAGGCGATCTCGTTGAGCTCCAGCGACTGCTGGATCGTCTCCGACAGGACTTCCCCGTAGAGCACCCGTACGCCGGCCAGGCGCGCCGTGCGCAGCCGATGCCAGGATGAATCCACCAACAGCACCTGCACGTGCAGCTCATTGGACAGCGCCCGCGCGAGCTCGGTCGACCATGGCGAGGCACCGACGATCAACACGCCGTTGGGCTCCACCGACAGCCGCAGCCAGCGCGCCAGCCGGCCCAGCGAGAAGCCGTGCAGAATCACCGAAGCGAACACGATCGCGAAGATCAACGGCAGGAGCTGTTGCGCGCCGCCATAGCCGGCCCTGATCAACGTCGGCGCGAACACGCCGGCCACGGCGGCGGCCACGATGCCCCGCGGCGCGATCCAGCCCACCAGCAGGCGATCCCGCCATTCCATGTCGGTGAACATCGTGGCCAGGAAAACAGCCACCGGTCGTGCCACGAACAACACGACCGCAACGAGCGCCGCTGCATGCCAGTCCAGATGGCGCAACACCTTCGGATCAAGATCGGCGGTGAGCACGATGAATACCGACGAGACCAGCAGGATGGTCACGTATTCCTTGAACCGCCGCAGTTCGGCCATGCCGGCAATGCTCATGTTGCCCATCACCATCCCCATGACGGTGACCGCGAGCAGACCGGCTTCGGCGAAGATCTCGCTGGCCAGTCCGTAGATCACCAGCACGAAGGCGATGGTCAACGGCGCCTTGAGATATTCCGGCACCCAGATGTGATTGAAGGCCCAGCCCAGCAACCAGCCGACACCGCCGCCGAGCGCGAGCGAGATCAGGATCGCCAGTCCGAGTTCGAAGAACACCTGCGTGCCGCCGCCCGGATACGCGCCCGACAACACGAAATACTGGAACACCAGAACGGCGAGCAGCGCGCCGATCGGGTCGTTGATGATGCCTTCCCATTTCAGATAAGACGCCGTACGGCGGTTGAGTCCGGCCTGGCGCAGCATGGGAATGATCACCGTCGGGCCGGTGACGATGAGGATCGCACCGAACAGCAGCGATACGGGCAGGCTCAGATCGCCGACGAAATAGGCGGCGGTCGAATACAGCGCCCAGGCGAACATCGAGCCCAGCGTGACCAGACGACGCACACCCGCGGCGGCTTCCTTGAATTCGTGCAGCCGCAGCGACAGACCGCCTTCGAACAGGATGACCGCCACCGCCAGCCCGACGATCGGCGACAGCACCGGCCCGATGTCCGCGGACGGGTTCATCCAGCCGAGCACCGGCCCCGCCATGACGCCGGACACCAGGAACAGCACGATCGCCGGCATGCGCAGCGACCAGGCGATCCACTGCGAGAACACGCCCAGCGCGATGATCGAGATCAGCAGCAGCGAGAGATGATGTGCCATCGACCCGTCAGGCTGGTGTCAGGTGGCGAGCGCGAAGCGGCTTCCACCCTGCGGCGTCAGAGCGAATCCCAGTTGCCCTTGCGGCGACGCCGGAACATCGGCAGTAACAGGCCGAGCAGAATGCCGCCGAACAGAATCAGCGCGCCGATCTTCATCCCGTCGCGGCGCGACTGCAACGCCTGATTCTCGTGCTTGAGCCGGTCCACATCGGAACGCAGGCTCATCAGCTGCTTGCGGTACTTCTCGTTTTCCTTGCCGATGCGGATCGCATCGGCCGAGGTCTCGCGGATGTTCTGCAGCTGCGACTTCAGCTTCTTGTTCTGGGCGACCAGATCCCGCTTGAGCTCGCCGAGCTTGTCCGAGCCGTGCAGTGCCTGCGACAACTCCTTCTTGAGATCGGCATTGTCCGACTGCAGCTTGGACACCTGTTGTTTCATGTCGGCCACCTGCGCGCGCGCGGCTGGCTGATCGGAGATGAAACGCGTCAGCACATAGCCGGTCTTGCCCGACGACGTGCGCACATGCGTCCAGCCGTTGGAGGACGAACCGAGCGTCTCGAGCTTGTCGCCGGCATCCAGCAGCTTCTCGATCCGATACTTGGTGCCCGGCCCGCTGCGCATATTGATCGACAACTGATCGCTGATGTACTGCGTGGCGGCGCTCGCGACGACCGCGTACAACAGGGTCATCGCGATCAGACTGGCGCCGAGCCAACGCATCCACGCATATCGATAGCCCATTGAATCCCTCGAATTGATGTTGGCGGGTTCCGGTTGCCCCGTGCCGGCGATGCGAAAGTGTAGCAAAGCCCGCGCTCGGGCCTGTTGCGGGCGCGTGCGAAGCCTGCGTCACACCTCCAAAAGACAGACGGCCATGCGCGTTTGGCCCGATGTGGGGCGCTGAGCGCGCATGGCCTCTCGACGGGCGGGAGCCACGCCGGCAAGCGGGATCGAGCAGGATGCGTCGGCGCCGGATCACGGTCTCTGCAGAACATCATCAGCCGCTTGTCGACCGAACACGCTTGGCGGGCACGCTACACTACGGCGCTCATTTCGCGACGCGGCAATGCGCTCATGGCCTTGATCGACATCGGCGCCAACCTGGCCCACGACAGTTTCGACGACGACCGCGATACGGTGATCGCGCGTGCCGTTGAGGCGGGTGTGACCCGCTTCGTGGTCACCGGCAGCGATCTTCCCAGCAGCCGCGACGCCATCGACATCGCCCGCACTCACCCGGGGCGCTGCTTCGCCACGGCCGGCCTGCACCCGCATCAGGCCAGCGACTGGGGCGACGAACTGGCGGGTCTGATGCGCCGTGCGGCCGCTGCCGGCGATATCGTGGCGATCGGCGAGACCGGTCTTGATTATTTCCGCGACATCAGCCCGCGCGACGTGCAGCAGCGTGCGTTCACCGAACAGCTCGCCATCGCCGTCGAACACGACATGCCGGTGTTTCTGCATCAGCGCGACGCCCACGCCGACTTCATCGCGATCCTGCGCGAATACCTGCCCCATCTGCCGCGGGCGGTGGTGCATTGCTTTACGGACGGGCCGGACGTGCTTGCCGATTATCTCGCCGAGGATCTGTATGTCGGGGTGACCGGCTGGATCTGCGACGAACGCCGCGGCGCCGAGCTATATCAGGCCGCGGCCGATATCCCGGACGATCGTGTGATGATTGAAACCGATTGCCCCTATCTCATGCCGCGCACGATTCGGCCAAAGCCGAAGAGCCGACGTAACGAGCCGGCCTATCTGCCGTGGGTCCGAGACAGTGTGGCGGCGGCTCGCGGCGTCGCCCCCGCGGTCGTCGAGCGCCTCACTACCGCGAATGCCTCGTGTTTCTTCGGCTTCGCCTGAACGCGGCGCGCCGGCCATCGGATAAGCGACAACTGGGGGATCCAACGTATAGCGCCGCCCGCATCAGACCGCTATGCTGAGAATTCCCATACGGCTATGACACAACAGGACTGGCCCATGAGCGAAACCGACGCCCTCAAGAAGGATCTCGAGGCCCTGCGCAACGATTTGCGCGAGCTGGCCGACCATGTGCGCAATTCCGGCGAAAAACGCTATCAGGACGGCGTGGATCAGGCCCGCCATGCCTATGAAGACCTGCGTAGCGAAGCCAGCAAGCGCGGCAAGGAAGTCGGCGCCGAAATCGAAGCCCGCCCGTTCACCAGCGTATTCGCCGCCTTCGGGATCGGCCTGGTGCTGGGCAAGCTGCTCCGCTAGGCGCCGATCTTGAGCGTCAAGAGCAAAGTCGCGGCCGCGGTGTCGCTGCACATGATGGCCTGGCTGGCCATGCTGATTGCGCTGGCCGGCATCGTGTTCCTCGCCCTCGGCGTGTTCTGGCTGATCGCCCCGCCGCTAGGCCCGGGCATCGCCGCCCTGATCGTGGGTGGCGGTCTGCTCGGACTGCTCCTGGTGATGACGCTGTTCGGGCTGCTCATCGCCAAGACGCGAGGCAAGGCGAAGCGAGTTGTTGCGCATCGCAGTCCGGACAACCGGATCGAGGAACAGCTGCGCCCCGTGATCGGCGACCGCGCGACGGAATGGGCCAAGGCCAACACCGGCATCACCGTGGTCGGCGCCCTGTCGGCCGGTGTGCTGCTGGCTGCCAGCCCGAGCATGCGCCGGTTGATCTACGACGCGGCCCGGCCGTTGATAGCCCGCAAGGCGCTACAGGTCATGCAGGGATTCGGCGAGCGCGACTGATCAATAGACGACGTCTACGCCCGGCCGACGAGTCACCCAGTCGTGACCGCCGGCTGGGCGTGGCAAGCCACCGGTCAAGGCCCGTGGCCGTCTCATACGGGCGGGCGTTGGTGTCGTCGCGATTCGTGCTGGGCGAGCCGCGCAGCATCGCGCCCGAGTTGATTTTTTCGGCCGGCTCGAACCCTTCGAACGGCGGCGCCATAAACGCCCCAGGGCAGGCGCGCGCGTTGTCATTCGCCAGAGCCTGTTAACCCGGCATAAAAACAGCTGATGATCAGCTGTTTTTCGACGCCTTCAACAACAAAAGCTGGCGCATTTCCATCTTCTGTTTTCCAAGACTTCGCGGCCGATGGCCGCGGCGAGCATGTTGTTGCATGCCCGCGCTATTAACCTTTCATGCCGGTTTAATCACACTATCCGCGTGGGTTGCGTTGCCGCCCCAAACTCGGAATGCCGCAAGGCGCGTAGTGTCGCCCGTGGTCGTCCCAGGGCCAGGCTAAGCAGCGCCGCCAGCCGCACCTGCTTGGTTGACCGGGGCGGGAGCGCAGCCCGCAGGATCTGTGGCTACCCGAATATATCCGGCCTCCTGCAATCCAGGATTGCCGCTCGCTTGGGTAGCACGGCTACACGACGCTCGCGGCGCCTTGTCTTGCACGACAACAGCCGCCGACGCCTCCTGCGGGAGTAGCGACAAACCCGGGAACTGAACCCGTCCTGGCCCCTTGTTGCATGCGACAAAGCCAGCCGGATCCGACGCGAGTCGTGCCAACCCGGGATACGGCAAACTTCTACCGTCTCGGCCGAACGGGCCCGGACTGCTCAGCCGCGCTTGGTGCGCGGGCCACGGCGCAGCAATGACCGGTTCTCGACCCAGGGACGTTGCTCTACGCACCGGGCCGCCCACGCCGCAGGCAAACGATATTGTAATGCGAACGATTCTCGTTTACCTTGTTCGAATAATCACCGTCCGACATCGTCATGCGCATCTCTTCGCTCTCACTGACAGCGGCCGCCCTGCTTTTGCTGGCGGTCATCGCCACCCCCGCCGTCGCACAGGCGGGCAGTCAGAAACAGACGGCCCAGCAGAAAATCGTCATCAAGGCGCACCGATTTCAACCCGATACCTTGACCATCGCGGCCGGCAAGCGCGTTGCGGTGACTGTCGTCAATCAAAGCGGTTTGCCGGCAGAGTTCGAGGGCAAGGATTTCTCGACCGAAAAAGTCATTCCGGGCGGTACGACGCTGCCGGTTTACCTCGGTCCACTGGACGCCGGCACCTATCATTTCTACAACGAATTCGCGCCGTCGGTTACCGGCACGCTGCACGTGAAGTAGCCCCCGGCAAGAGGACGACTCATGCTAGCGACTGGCATCATTCTGTTTCGCGAAGTACTCGAGGCCGCGCTCGTGGTCTCGATCGTCATGGCCGCCGCGAAAGGCGTTGACGGTCGGGGGCGCTATGTATCCGCGGGCATCGCGCTGGGCGTGCTCGGCTCGGTTCTGGTGGCGGCGTTCGCGGGCACGATTGCCTCGGCCGTGGCCGGCCGCGGGCAAGAATTGCTCAACGCCGGCATTCTGCTGACCGCGGTCGCGCATGCTGGCCTGGCACAACATCTGGATGAGCCAGCACGGCAAAGCACTGGCCGGCCGAAATGAAAGCCGCCGGGCACGATGTCGCGAGCGGCCGCAAACCGTTGTATGTGCTGCTGATCGTGGTCATGATGGCCGTGCTGCGCGAAGGCTCGGAGGTCGCGCTGTTCAGCTACGGCATCTTCGCCAGCGGCGGCCAGGCTGCGTCCATGGCGGTTGGCGGCATCGGCGGGCTCGCGCGTTGGCGTCCTGGTGGGTTTCCTCCTCTATCGAGGCCTTCTGCGCATCCCCATTCGCACCTGTTTCGAGTCACCGGCTGGATGATCCTGCTGCTGGCGGCCGGCCTGGCTGCCCAGGCCGCCGGGCTTGCTCAGCCAGGTCGGCCTGCTCCCCACGCTGGGCAGCGCCGCTCTGGGATACCTCCTGGCTGCTCGAGCAGCATTCGATGATCGGCAACCTACTGCACGTGCTGATCGGCTACACCCAGCGCCCTTCAGGCATCCAGCTGCTTGTTCTACGGGTCGACGATCGTCGGCATTGGTAGCGGCATGCCGTGGGTCAATCGCTCGCAGCCGGTCACGCGCCGCGACGCCGCGGCCTGAAAGCACCTCTCGCCGATGATGGACAGCACGACCACAAGACGCCCGCCAGCGCCTTTCTGATATTCCGATCCGGATCGAGGAGTCCGGCGGACGCGGACGTGTCCAGAACACCGCGTAGCGGCCGGGCCTATCGTATCGAACGCTGGGTCGCCCCGCGTCGGGACTGGCTCGACTGGATTCATGTGGCCATGTTCTTCGGCTTTGCCCTGCTTACGATCGTGCCACTGTTTCTGCCGATCCCGACCAGCCGCAGCGCAATATTTCTGGAACAATTTCTCGCTGTTCGCGAACTTCGTGATCTGGGGGCTGTGGTTCCCGCTGGTCTTCGTCTCGGTCATCTTCACCGGCCGCAGCTGGTGCGGCGTGCTTTGCCCGCTCGGCGCGGCTTCCGAGTGGGCCAACCGGGTCGGCCTGAAACGACCGGTGCCGCGCTGGGTTCGCTGGCGGGGCACGCCCGATCGTCAGCTTCGTGATCATCACCGTACTGGCTCAGACGGTCGGCGCCCGCGACTATGCCACCGGCATTGCCGAGGTCTTCGGCCTGACCTTCGCAGCAGCCGCCGTGCTGGGTTTCGTCTACGGCCCGGGCCGCAGCACGCGGGCCTGGTGCCGACATATGTGCCCGATCGGCCTGATGCTGGGCGTGTTCTCGCGCATCGGCGCGGTTCAGTTCCTGCCCAAACGGCCCAAGCCCGGCGGCGATGCCTACACCGAAAAAGGCATCTGCCCGACGATGATCGATATCAACCGCAAGCACGAGTCGCGACACTGCATCGAATGTTTTCGCTGCGTGAACCCCGACGCCCGCGGCGGCCTGCGGCTGGCATTCCGCCAGCCCGGCCGCGAGGTGGCGCAGATTCGCGATCACAACCCCAATGCGCCCGGAGATCTGGTTTCTGTTTCTCGCCACCGGGCTAGCGCTGGGCGGCTTTCTCTGGATCGTGCTGCCGCAATACGGCGCGCTGCGGGAAATCATCGGCACCTGGGCGATCAATCATGGCTGGTACTGGATCGGGACGTCCGGCCCGAGTTGGCTGATGGTGGTTCATCCGGCCGCGCGCGAAACTTTCGTCTGGCTCGATTTCTTCATGATCTGCGGCTTCATGCTGGCCTGGCCGCGGTGCTGACGCTGGCCCTGTCGGTCACCACGGCGATCTCGAGCTGGCTGGCCGGCCGTCTCGGCGGCGATCTGAACTGGCGCGAGCGCTTCGTCGAGCTTGCCTATGCCTACATGCCGGTGGCCATGATCTCGCTCGTGATCGGGCTCGGCGGCAAGCTGTTCTCGGCGCTCGCCGAAGTGGGCGTCTCGGAGCACCATCGTCGAATCGGTCAAGATCGCCTTGTTCGCACTCAGCGTGGTCTGGAGCCTCGCGCTCGGACGCCGACTTCTGGCCAGACAGGGGCTGTCCGGACTCCGCAGTCTAGCGGCCGAGCTGCCGACCGTGGCCGGGATCGGCCTGATCGGGCTGGCCTGGAGCCCTGCGCTTGTTCGGCATCACGTTCTGAGGCCGGCGCGCTGTTTTTAACGTCAAACCATGAATGATTCGCATTCAAAGGGAGGAAGACAATGAGATACCCGATCCTGGCGGCGGTGATCGCCGGCTTGGTCGCCGCCACGATCGCCGTGCCGGCGCTGGCCAATTCCGAACATTCGCTCGGCAAGCCGCTGCAGCAGAACGGCCTGATCATTCACCGCGGTCTATCTACAGGCGGTCGAGATGGCACCGGCCATGCCGGGCGTCAACGACAACGCCGATGTGCATCTGGAGCTCGATATCCATGCCGACAAGTCGAACCCCCACGGCTTTTCGCCGGGCGCCTGGATACCGGCGCTGACCGTGAGCTACGAGATCCGCAAGAAAGACTCCGACTGGTCGACTTTCGGCACGCTGATGCCGATGGTCGCCAACGACGGTCCGCATTACGGCGCCAACGTCAAACTCGACGGGCCCGGCAAATATAGCGCGCGCTTCAAGATCGAGCCGCCGCCCTATCAGGGTTTTCTGCGCCATACCACGAAGGACACCGGCGTGCCGCCATGGTGGTCACCGTTCCAGCACGCCTGGAGCTTCACCTACACCGGCGTCGGCAAGAAGGGCGGTTATTGACCCGACCGCGCAGCCGGCACCGGCTGTTGCTCCGCCTGCTGCTGTGCGGCAGCGCCGCCCATCCGGAAGGCATGTGATGGGCACCTGTCAGGTTGCCAGCGAGTCTCGCGTCGACGGCCCGCACACGGCCAACGAGGCGAACGAGGAACTCTACTGCCGGCGCGCTCAACGTGAACCAGGCAGTGGGAGTTTCGCGCCGCTGAGACCACCGACGACATGCAGGCCGACGCCAACTGCCTGCAGCTGGCCTGCTCGGTGCCAATCGACGACCGCACCCCGGGCCGCCGTCGGCAGAGGCGGCGAGTCCGAGCCCATCTACCCGGCCGAGACCTACGGGCGTATCCACGTCGCGGGCGGCGCCTATGTTCGCCAGATATCCAGCATATCGACATCGCCGGCTTCCGCCCCGACCACGATGGCGTGCTCATCGAGACCGTGCCAAGGGCTACCGCAAAACAGCCCTTGGCACGGTCTCGTTCGAAATCTCAATACGCCCCGGCAAAAGTCGACCCGGGCTCTTGCGCGCCCGGGCCGACGGCGCTGGTCAACGCGATTACTGCGCTCAGTCGTCCGGCTGGTCGGTGACCGCGCCCTTGGCCGCACTGCCGACCAGACGCATGTATTTCGCGAGCACACCGCGCGTGACCTTCGGCGGCCGGGGCGTCCAGGCGGCGCGACGGCGCTGCAATTCATCGTCGTCGACCTCGAGATGCAGCTTGCGCTCGCGCGCGTCGATGACGATGGTATCGCCTTCCTCGATCAGACCGATGCCGCCGCCGACCGCGGCCTCCGGCGCCACGTGCCCGACCACCATGCCGTAGGTACCGCCGGAGAACCGGCCATCGGTGATCAGGCCGACCTTTTCGCCCAGCCCGCGACCGATCAACGCCGACGTCGGCGAGAGCATCTCGCGCATGCCGGGCCCGCCCTTCGGCCCTTCGTAGCGAATCACCACCACGTCGCCTGCCACGACCGACTCATCGAGAATCGCCGCCATGGCCTCTTCTTCGGAATCGAATACGCGCGCGGGACCCGTGATGGCCGGATTCTTCAGACCCGTGATCTTGGCCACCGCGCCTTCCTCAGCGAGGTTGCCGCGCAGGATAGCCAGGTGCCCGGACTTGTAGAGCGCCTGCTCCATCGGCAGGATGACTTTCTGATAGGTCGGCGGCTCATCCGGCACATCGACCAGCGTCTCGGCCAGCGTGGCGCCGGTGATGGTCAGCGTATCGCCGTGCAGCAGCCCGGCATTGAGCAGCATCTTCATGCACCTGCGGGATACCGCCGGCTCCGATGCAGCTGGGTCACCACGAACCGCCCGGAAGGCTTCAGGTCACAGAATACCGGCACCTTGGCACGGATACGCTCGAAGTCGTCGAGCGACAGCTCCACCTCGGCGGCCTGGGCGATGGCCAGCAGATGCAGCACCGCATTGGTCGACCCACCCACGGCCATCATCAGGGTGATGGCGTTCTCGAATGCTTTCTTCGTGAGCAGATCGCGCGGCTTGATGTCCTTCTCGATCGCCTGGATCAGCACGCGCGCGGATTCGGCCGCGCTCTCGGCTTTTTCGTCGTCCTCGGCCGCCATGGTCGAGGAATACGGCAGGCTCATGCCCATAGCCTCGAACGCCGACGACATGCTGTTGGCGGTGTACATGCCGCCACAGGAACCAGCCCCGGGACAGGCGTTGCACTCGACCTGATGCAGGCGCTGTTCATCGATCTGGCCGGCGGCGTACTGGCCGACCGCCTCGAACGCCGAGACGAGATTCAGATCCTCGCCGTCGAGATGGCCCGGCTTAATCGTGCCGCCGTAGACGAAGATGGCCGGCACATTCATGCGCGCGATGCCGATCATCGCGCCCGGCATGTTCTTGTCGCAGCCGCCGATCGCCATCACACCGTCCATGGCCTCGGCCTGGACCGCGGTCTCGACCGCGTCGGCGATCACTTCGCGCGAGACCAGCGAATACTTCATGCCCGGCGTGCCCATCGAGATGCCGTCGGACACGGTGACCGTACCGAACATCTGCGATTTGGCGCCGCCTGTTTCCAGCGCTTCTTCGGCCCGGCCGGCGAGTACGTTCAGGCCCATGTTGCAGGGCGTGATGGTCGAGTAGCCGTTGGCGATGCCGATGATGGGCTTGTTGAAGTCCTCGTCGGTATAACCCATCGCGCGCAGCATCGCGCGGTTGGGCGCACGCGAAGTGCCCTGGGTGATGACCTGACTGCGGCGGGGCTTCGGATTGGACTGATTATCGTCGGCGGCCATGAGCGTTCCCGGGTATTGAATGGCGCGCCATTATGCCGCGCCGTCTGTATCACGCACAAAAAAACGGCGCCCGAAGGCGCCGTCTTGCTCATGCTTCGCGCCGGCGATCGATCAACGATTCGGCTGCTTGGTCATGCGCAGGTAAGGCTTGAGCTCGTTCCAGCCGTTGGGGAAGTGCTGCTTCGCTTCCTCGTTCGACAGCGCCGGCGAGACGATCACGTCGTCGCCATTCTGCCAGTCGGCCGGCGTCGTCACCTTGTAATTGTCGGTGAGCTGCAGCGAATCGATCACGCGCAGGATTTCGGCGAAGTTGCGGCCGGCGCTCTTCGGGTAGGTCAGCGTCAGCCGGATCTTCTTGTTCGGATCGATCACGAACACGCTGCGCACCGTCGAGGTATCACCCTCGTTCGGGTGGATCATGTCGTAGAGTTCGGCCACCTTGCGGTCGGTATCGCCGATGATCGGGAAATTGGGCGCACAACCCTGGGTTTCCTCGATATCGCGCGACCAGGCCTTGTGATCCTCAACCGAATCGACCGAAACCACGATCGCCTTGGCGCCGCGCTTGTCGAACTCGTCCTTGAGCTTGGCCGTGGCGCCGATCTCGGTGGTGCACACCGGGGTGAAATCCGCCGGATGGGACATCAGCACGCCCCAGCTGTCGCCGAGCCACTGATGGAAATCGATTTCGCCTTCAGTGGTATCCGCAGTGAAATTCGGCGCGGTATCGCCCAGTCTCAGACCCATGACATTCTCCTTGCTATTGCGTCGACGCGATTGTAGCAGCGGTACTCGGCTCTGCCGCCGCTGCATCGGCGCGGTCGTCGACCGCCCTCGATGCGTGGTATATGGTCACGAAACCGTGCTGGTACAAGATCACGGAACGGATGCCATGAACGACGCCGCCGACAACAATCCATGCGTGGTTTACGTCACGACCCCCGACGTCGAGACCGCCCGAGCCATCGCGGCTGCTCTGGTCGAGCATCATGAGGCCGCCTGCGTGAATATCGTCTCCGGCGTGGAGTCGGTCTATCGCTGGCAGGGCAAGGTCGAGATCGACGCCGAATGGTTGCTGGTGATCAAGACCCGGGCCGGCCGACTGGCCGAGATCGATGCCCGTCTCGCCGCGCTGCATCCGGACGATGTGCCCGAGCGCATCGCGCTGCCGATTGTCAACGGCGCGCCTGCCTACATGAACTGGCTGATCGAACAGACCTGCTGACGCCGGCCGTGCTGGCGCTGTGGGTCGCGGCGCTGGGGATCGTGGCGATCGGCATGCCAGCCGCGCGCGCCGACCGGTCGCCGCTACCCGCCGGTCAGGCCTTCACCCCACGCATCGAACAGTCCGGCCCGCACATGCTGGTTGTCTCGTGGCATATCGCTGACGGCTACTATCTCTATCGGCATGCGCTGGCGTTTCATCTCGCTGACAGTGGCAAGGCGCGACTCGGCACCCCGCAGATCCCGCCCGGCAATCGGCAGCGGGATCCTTATTTCGGTGCGGTCGAGACTTATCGCCACCGGCTGCAGGTGACCGTTCCGGTAATCGGCAAGACACAGGTCGACGCGCGCCTGGTCGTGAAATACCAGGGCTGTGCCGACGCCGGCCTGTGCTACCCGCCACAGCACAAGACGCTTGGCTTGCCGGGCACGCCCGACCCGTCGAACCCGGCGTCTCTCGACCAAGCATCAAGCGCTGCCTCCAACGCGGATACCAGCGTCGCACTCGCGGCCGGGCTCGGCCGGGCCGACCTGTGGTACACGAGCGGATTGTTTTTTCTGCTCGGCCTCGGGCTGGCGTTCACGCCCTGCATCCTGCCGATGATTCCGATCGTTGCCGGCATGCTCGGGACCCGTGATCATTCCCGCGCGGGAGCCGCGGCGCTGTGCGGCGCATATGTGGTAGCCATGGCACTGGCCTACGGCCTGTGCGGCCTGATTGCCGGCTATTTCGGCACCAACCTGCACGCCCTGCTCCAACGCCCGATCGTGCTGTTGCCCTTCGCCGCCGTGTTCTTTGTTCTCGCGGCCGCGAGTTTCGGCTGCTTCTTGTTGCAGATACCCGCTCGCGTCCAAGCGCGGCTGACCGCGGTCGGAGGGGATGGGGGCGACGTGGTCGGTGCCGCGCTGCTCGGTTTTCTCTCGGCCCTGATCGCCGGTCCCTGTCTGGCGCCACCGCTGGCCGGGCCCTGCTCTACATATCATCGAGCGGCGACGTGCTCACCGGCGCTCCCGCACTGTTCGCCCTGGGGCTGGGCATCGGCGCGCCCCTGATCGCACTCGCCGTGTTCGGAGTCGGCATTCTTCCGCGCAGCGGGCCCTGGATGCGCGAAGTGCGGGTGTTCTTCGGCGTGCTGCTTACCGGTGTGGGGTTATGGTTGGCGCTGCGCCTTGCGCCACCTCTGCTTGCCCTCGTGGCATGGGGCACGCTGGCACTGATTTACGGCGCCTATCTAGCGACCCGGGCAACGCCTTCGCGCGCCACGACCATGATCAAGCGGATCATCGTCGCCATGTTGTTCGGCTATGCCGCGCTGGCGGTGGCCGGGGTGTCGATCGGCGGCGGCCGCAGCACGGCGCCACTAGCTGTGTAAACCCACCAGGTTGTTCACGGTCAGGCCGAGTGGCTGACGGGCGGTTGGTGGTTCAGGCTGGCATGGGGCCGGTGCCAGTTGTAGTGACGGAGCCAGTGCGGCAGATGGGCGGCGCGCTGGTCGGAGTGGTCGTAGGATCGCGCGTAGGCCCATTCGCGTAGCGCAGTCTGGATCAGGCGTTCGGCCTTGCCGTTGGTGCGCGGCCGATAGGCGCGGGTACGGCGATGGGCGATGCCCCAGCCGCCGACAAGCCTTGGCGAAGGCGTGGGATTTGTAGCAGGCCCCGTTGTCGGTCAGCACCCGCGTGATGCGCACGCCCAGGCTGCGGTAATAACGTACCGCTGCGATCAGCGCGGCCACCGCGCTGGCGCCGGGGACATCGTGCTCGTAGCGCGTGATCGGCGGCGCCGGTTCGAGGGCCGCCAGCCGATTCAAACCCGCGCGTTGGAGCACCCGCGCCACGGTGGTCACCGGCACGCCCACCTCCTGACTGATCTCTCGATAGATGCGGCGCTCGCGCCGCAAGGCTACGATCCGCTTCCGGGCGGCTTCAGACAGCCGATGTGGGCATCGCCTCGGCCGCGAACTGCGCTCGACCAGCCCGTTCCAGCCTTGCTCTCGATAACGGCGGAGCCACTTGTACGCGGTGCGCCGGCTCACGCCTACCGCCTGAGCCGCCTCGGCCGGTCGCAGCCCGTGTTCGACGATACGACGGACGAGGTGGGCTCGACCGTGATCGGTCAGACGCGCATTCTTGTGCGTTCATCCGGGTTGCTCCTTTAGCTCATGGACTTCGAACACCCATCAGCTTCGGGCCAGCGGCCCGGATGAACAACCTAATGAGAAATCACAACTAGGCGGACTCGCCTCGACCGTCCCGCCCGCCGACAAGTCGTCGTCGTTCGAACGCGTCACCACGCGCGCCGGACTGACGCGCGCGCTGGCCGCCGCCCGGCAGGCAGGTCGGCCGGCCGTGGTCGATTTCCATGCCGATTGGTGTGTGGACTGCACGCGCATGAAACACACCGTATTCGCCGACCCGAAGGTTCGCCGCGCCCTGTCGCGGGTCGGGCGGCGATCGAATTCGATGTCACGGCCTACAACACCGGGCAACAACGCCTGATGCAGCGACTCGAGGTGTTCGGGCCGCCGACCCTGCTGTTCTATACGGAATCGGCCACGAACGACATGCCTGACCGTCGCCTCGTCGGTGCCATTGACACCGATACGCTGCTCCACGCGCTGCGCAGAATTGGAGCGAACACCGCCTCATGAACTCCTCTGCCCGCAAGCGCCGGCAAGACTGCAACAAGATCGGCGGAGCGAAAGCTTTTCTCCGAGGTAGCGTCAGGATCTCGCGACTCGGGGCCGAAAAGAGCGCATCTTGCAGCGATTCGGCGATACACTCGGCTCAGGGCGCCAGACGGGAGCGATCCGACGGTTGCGCCGCATGAATCCGGGGCGAACGCAGCGAACAGGCCGCGGACGCACATGAAATGGCGCTGACCCAGCTGAACAAAATGCCCGAACGTCGGCGATTCTTCGACAATACGGCAGCGAACGGCGGCGATCGACCTTGCGCTAGTTGTGCCATGCCCTGCCATGCGGCACACTTTGCTCCCAGACACACGCGGGAATGCGCACGGCAGCCGTTTTTCATCGCAGCCTGGTCGCTGGCCCGACCGGCTCGCCGCGCCGACAGGAGCGAATCGACACGCCATGGATATCCGAAAACTCAAGAAACTCATCGAGCTGGTCGAGGATTCCGGCATCGCCGAGCTGGAGATCACCGAGGGCGAGGAATCGGTCCGCATCGGCCGCTACCCGCCGGCCAGCAGCCAGCCGAGCGCCCCGCCCGCGGCCTACATGCCCGCGCCTCCGGCTGGCGCTCCGACACCGGCCGCAGGGACCGCGCCCGCCGAGGGTTCGGCTGCCGCGCCCTCTTCGGGCAGCGGTGAAGCCGCGACCGAAGGTCACACCATCCGCTCGCCGATGGTGGGTACCTTCTATCGCGCCCCGGCGCCGGATGCCAAGTCCTTCGTCGAAGTCGGCGACAGCGTCGGCCCGAACGATACGGTCTGCATCATCGAAGCGATGAAGATGCTCAACCAGATCGAGGCCGAGACCTCCGGCACGGTCAGCGAGATTCTGGTCGAGAATGGTCAGCCGGTCGAATACGATCAGCCGTTATTCGTGATCAAATGATGACGCGGTGCGGCGCAACCTTCGCGCGCCGCGCGCACAGCACTGCCCGCGAGCAAACGGCCACGCCCACAACAAAATCGCGTCGGCGCCGGGTCGCAGCCCGATCCGCGCGACGACCTGACCCGAGGTTCACTCATGCTGGACAAGGTTCTCATCGCCAACCGCGGCGAAATCGCGCTGCGTATCCTGCGCGCCTGTCGTCAGCTCGATATTCCCGTGATCGCCGCCTATTCCACGGCCGACCGTGATCAGAAGCACGTGCTGCTGGCCGAGGAAGCGGTCTGCATCGGCCCGCCGTCGGCCACGGCCAGTTATCTGAACATGGCGGTGCTGATGAGCACGGCCGAAGTGGCCGGTGCTTCGGCCATTCACCCCGGCTATGGTTTTCTGTCGGAAAACGCGGACTTTGCCGAGTCTGTGGAGCAGTCCGGTTTCACTTTTATCGGCCCCAGGGCCGAAACCATCCGCCTGATGGGCGACAAGACATCGGCCATTCAGGAAATGATGGCGGCCGGCGTGCCCTGCGTGCCCGGTTCGGGCAAACCGCTGACCGCCGACGATGTCGAGAATCGCGAGATCGCCGATCGCATCGGCTATCCGGTGATCATCAAGGCCGTGGGCGGCGGTGGCGGCCGTGGCATGCACGTGGTCTACGAGCCGGACGATCTGGCCGGCGCGGTCGACATGGCACGGCGCGAGGCCGCCAGCGCGTTCGGCAACCCGCAGGTGTACATGGAGAAATACCTGGAGCTGCCGCGCCATGTGGAGGTCCAGGTGCTGTGCGACACGCACGGCAACGCGATCCATCTGGGCGAGCGCGACTGCTCGCCGCAGCGGCGCCATCAGAAGGTGGTCGAGGAATCGCCGGCGCCGGGCATCACCCCCGAGCAGCGCGAACATATCGGCACGCTGTGCGTGGAGGCCTGCAAGCGCATCGGCTATCGCGGCGCCGGCACGTTCGAGTTCCTGTACGAAAACGGCGAGTTCCATTTCATCGAGATGAACACCCGCATCCAGGTCGAGCATCCGGTCACCGAAATGGTGACCGGCGTCGATCTGGTGGCTGAGCAGCTGCGTGTGGCCGCCGGCGAGAAGCTGCGCTACACGCAGGACGATATCGTCATCCGCGGCCATGCCATCGAGTGCCGCGTCAACGCCGAGCACCCGGAAACGTTCGCGCCCTCGCCCGGCAAGATCACGCAGTACCATGCCCCCGGCGGGCCCGGTATTCGCATGGACAGCCACATGTACGCCGGCTACACCGTGCCGCCCTACTATGATTCGCTGATCGGCAAGCTGATCGCCCACGGCGATACCCGCGATGCCGCGCGTGCGCGCATGGACATGGCGCTGTCGGAAATGGTCGTCGAGGGTATCCACACCAACCTCGCGCTGCACGAATGGATCATGAACGATCCGGACTTCGCGGCCGGCGGCGTATCCATCCACTGGCTGGAGAAGAAGATCCGCGAGCGCCTGGGTAAGGGCTGAGGCGCGATATGACAATGGCCTGGCTCCAGATCACGGCGACCACACATCGCACGCAGCTTGCCGAGGCCGTGTTCGAGCGGTTCGGCGCCGACGCGATCACCGAGCTCGACGCCGGCGATGATCTCACCGTGGAGGAAACACCAAACAGCCAGCCCGCGTTCGAGCGCGCACGCGTGGTCGGCCTGTTCACCGAGGGCACGCCGGCCGAACCGATCCTGGCCGCACTCGGCGAGGCGCTGGGCGACGACGCATCGATCGAAACCGACACACTCGAGAACCAGGACTGGGCCAGCGCCTGGCTGGCAGAGCACCCGCCGCTGGTGTTCGGCGATCGCCTGTGGGTCGCACCGCACAGCGCTGACGTCGACGCCGCGGACGATGCCGTCGTGGTTCGACTGGACCCGGGTCTGGCCTTCGGCACCGGCACGCATCCCAGCACGAGTCTTTGTCTGGACTGGCTTGCCGGCCAGGACCTGGCGGGCAAGCGGGTGGTCGACTACGGCTGTGGCTCGGGCATCCTCGCGATCGCCGCGGCCCGCCTCGGCGCCGCCGAAGTGGTCGCCGTCGACATCGACGACCAGGCAGTACGCGCCACGCGCGAGAACGCGATTCGCAACGACGTATCCGATCGCATCGCAACCCCGCCCATGAACGCGATCGAAGGCGGGCCGTTCGATATCGTGCTGGCCAATATTCTGGCCAAGCCGCTGATCGGGCTGGCCTCCACGCTCGCGGAGCTTGCAGCACCGGGCGCCCCCATCGTGCTGGCCGGCCTGCTGACGCGCCAGATCGAAGACGTCACGGCCGCCTACGAATCGACCTTGACGTTCGAGGAACCAGCGCTGGAGGACGACTGGGCACGGCTGGTCGGGCATCGCGCTGTCGCGCCATCCCGAAACCGCCAATAGTCGTCTTTTGCTGGGCCTCGATTGCCGTTATAGTCTCGCGCTGTTCCCACCAGGCTGATGACCCGGATGCGCCACTCCGACGCCGACGATGACAACGCACAGCCGCTGAGTCACTACGTCGGGGCCAGTCTCGACCGTTATCTCGAGTCGTTGAACGGCAGCGCTCCGCCCACGGACCTTTATCGCATGGTGCTTGAGCAGGTCGAGCGCCCGCTGCTCGAACGCGTGCTCGAATACAACCGCGGCAATCAGTCCCGGGCTGCGGCCATGCTCGGGCTCAATCGCGGTACGCTGCGCAAGAAACTGCGCAGCTATAATCTTGATCAGTAATCCGCCTCGCGGCGCGTCTCGTCCGACCCGCGCCGCGGGTTTTTTTGTCTGCAACGCAACCATCGCCACGCCATGACCTCGACCGCTTCCGTCGCCCCTATCCGCCGCGCCCTGATCAGCGTTTCCGACAAGACCGGAGTAGCGGATTTCGCCCGCGCGCTCGTGGAAAATCATGGCGTGGAGATCCTCTCCACCGGCGGCACGGCGCGCATGCTGCGCGAAGCCGGCGTCATGGTGACCGACGTTTCCACCCATACCGGCGCGCCGGAAATCATGGACGGACGCGTCAAGACGCTGCATCCGAAGATCCACGGCGGCATCCTGGGGCGTCGCGGCACCGACGACGCCGTGATGGCCGATCAGGACATCGCCCCGATCGATCTGGTCGTGGTCAATCTCTATCCGTTCGAGCAGACCATCGCCAAGCCCGATACCGACCGCGCCACCGCGATCGAGACCATCGATATCGGCGGCCCCGCCATGCTGCGCGCTGCGGCAAAGAACCATGCCGACGTCACCCTAGTGGTCGACGGTGCCGATTATGCGCGAGGTGCTGGATGACTTGGCCGCGCATGGCGGGACCCGCGAATCGACCCGCCGCCGGCTGGCCGCCAAGGGTTTTGCCCATACCGCGGCCTACGATCGCGCCATCGCGGCCTACCTCGCCGGCGAGGACCAGCCAGCCGGCGCCAGCCCCTCGGAAGCCCTACCCGCGCGCTATGCCCCCGCCTATGCAAAGCGCGCCGATCTGCGCTACGGCGAGAACCCGCACCAGCGCGCGGCACTGTATGCCGACGGCCGTCGCACCGAGGCCAGCCTGGTCGAGGCCCGCGTTGTTCAGGGCAAGCCGCTGTCCTACAACAATCTCGCGGATGCCGATGCCGCGCTGGCCTGCGTTAAGGCTTTTGATCAGGCGCCGGCCTGCGTGATCGTCAAGCACGCCAACCCCTGCGGTGTAGCCGTGGCGCCGGATCTCAAATCGGCCTACCAGCGCGCCTTCGCCACCGACCCGGTGTCCTCGTTCGGCGGCATCATCGCCTTCAATGCCGAACTCGGCGCCGATACCGCCGAAGCCATCACGTCGAACCAGTTCGCCGAAGTGATTCTGGCGCCGGCCATCACCGAGGATGCACTGACGGTCTTCTCGCAGAAGAAGAATCTGCGAGTGCTGATCACCGGCGCCTGGCGCAAGACCGATAAAGGCGGTCTCGTGGTCAAGCCGATCGCCGGCGGGCTGTTGGTGCAGGACGATGACGACCAACTGCTCGATCGCAGCCAGCTCAAGGCCGTGACGAAGACCGAGCCGACCGGCGAGCAGCTGCAGGACATGCTGTTCGCCTGGCGTGTCGCCAAGTACGTCAAGTCCAATGCGATCGTCTATGCCCGCGACGGCGCCACCGTGGGCGTGGGCGCTGGCCAGATGAGTCGAGTGGATTCGGCCCGCATCGCGCGCCAGAAGGCCGCCGACGCCGAGCTCGAGATCGCCGGCTCCGTGATGGCCTCGGATGCCTTCTTCCCGTTCCGCGACGGCATCGACACCGCCGCGGAGGCCGGCGTGGCCGCTGTGATCCAGCCGGGCGGCTCGATCCGCGATGAGGAAGTCATCGCCGCCGCCGACGAGGCCGGCATCGCCATGCTGTTCACCGGCATGCGTCACTTCCGGCACTAGGCCATAACGGGGCCGCCTGCCCGGCGGACGCACGCCGGTGATTTCGGTATCGTTGAGGTCGATCGTGGATCGGCACTTTCCCGGCAAAAGCCGGGCGGACCAACGCGAAAAGAGGCAGCAGACATGACGGCAAAGGTGGCCCTGATCACGGGCGCAGGCAGCGGTATCGGCAAGGCATGCGCCCGGGCGCTGGCGCGCGAAGGCTATCAGCTGGCGCTCGCCGGCCGCCGCGAGGCACCGCTGGCGGAGCTGGCCGCCGAACTGGACGGCCCCGCCCTGGCGATCCCGACCGACGTGAGCCGGGCCGACTCGGTCACCGCGCTGTTCGCCCGCATCGAGGCCCATTTCGGCCGGCTGGACGTGCTGTTCAACAATGCCGGCATCAATAGCGCGAACGGCGACTTCGCCGACGTCGCCGAGGCCGACTGGCGCGCGGTGGTGGACGTGAACCTCACCGGCTCGTTCCTGTGCGCCCAGGCTGCCTTCCGGCTGATGCGCGACCAGAACCCGCGCGGCGGCCGCATCATCAACAACGGCTCGATTTCCGCGCATTCGCCGCGCCCCGGTTCGGCGGCCTATACGGCCACCAAGCACGCCATCACCGGTCTGACCAAATCGATCTCTCTGGACGGGCGGGCCCACGACATCGCCTGCGGCCAGATCGATATCGGCAACGCCGCCACCGACATGGCCGAACAGATGCAGCGCGGCGTCCCCCAGGCCGATGGCTCGACCGCGGTCGAAGCGGTCATGGATGTCGACAACGTCGCCCGCTCGGTGGTGTTCATGGCCGGCCTGCCCGCCGAGGCCAACGTCCAGTTCATGACCGTCATGGCCACCAAGATGCCCTTCGTCGGTCGCGGCTGAGGCAGCCCCTTCCCGACGCCTCGCTGTTTCCCCGCGCTAGCAATATCGGCCGTGCTGCAGCCGGGCGCTGCCTCGAGGCCTGCCAACGTTCGCACTATCCGCATCGTTCGCGCCCCACCGGCGCGCCATAGAGCGCGGCTGTCGAATCCCGGCGCATAACACATTTTAACAATCAGGGAGCGCCGCGCCGGGCTGGTCTCGCCTGAAACGGGCGCCGCCCTGAAGATACGGATATGGCGTTCGTAGTACTACCAAAGAATAGAGCCATCGGCGTTGCCTTTCGCCGGCCGCCGGCCCATGCTCGAAAACGTTAGATAACGTTATTTTTTCACAAGAAATAACTTCTGTTTCGAGATAAGCCCGCGGGCTCCTCCGCCCTTGCCGGGCCGATTCGGCTGGACTTGGCTTGATACCGACCAAACGACGCGATTACCTGATCCAGCTGCTCGGCGAACAGCCGGTGCTGGGTATCAACGAACTCACCGAGCTGCTCGGCGTATCGCATATGACGGTGCGGCGCGACATCCAGCGCCTCGAACAGCAGGGCCGGGTGCTGGCGGTATCCGGCGGCGTGCGTCTGGCCGCCAACTTCCGCCACGAGCCGGGCTGGCACGAAAAGATCTCGGCGCGGATCGTCGAGAAGCAGGCCATCGCCCGACGCGCGGCCGCAATGATCCATGACGGTTTGGCCGTGTATCTCGACGCCGGAACCACGACCTACGAGATCGCGCGCCTGCTCACCGAGCACCAGAACCTGTCGGTGGTGACCAACAATTTCCGCATCACTACCCTCCTGGCGAACTATCCGCAGATCGAGCTGTTCCATGCCGGCGGCCGGGTCAGCCACGAGAACTATTCCACCGTCGGCCCGTCAGTGGTCGAATTCCTGCGCCATGTCAATGTCGACATCGCGTTTCTCAGCAGTAGCTCCTGGCATCTCGGCCGCGGCGTGACCACGCCCAACGAATCCAAGATCCTGATCAAGCAGCAGCTGCTCAGCATCGCGTCGAAGCGTGTGCTGGTGGCCGACAGCTCCAAATACGGCCGATTCGGCATGTTCCGCGCCTGTGCGCTGGAAGACTTCGACCTGATCCTCACCGACTCCGGCCTGGCCGCCCCCGCTCGCCGGAGCATCGTCGAAAGCGGCGTCGAGATCGAGACGGTCGAGCCGGACACCGCAGCGCTGGCGGCAATCGAAGCCGCGAGGTCGGCCCGGTGATCCCGGTGCCGGGACATTCCATTACGCGCGGCCGCGGGTGGCGGTCGCTCGTCATCGTTTACTCGTCCAAGGAGATAGCGTGAGCAAGATAGCCATCATCGGCGCTGGCCTTGTGGGGCGCGGCTGGTCGATCGTGTTCGCCCGGGCTGGCCACGAGGTCGCCCTTTACGACAGCCAGGCGGGCGCGCTCGAACAGGCACCCGCCAGCATCCGCCGGACGCTCGAGGAATTGAAGCGCAACGCCATCGTCGACGAGCCGTCAGAAACGATCGCAGCCCGCATTCGGCCGACCGGCGACCTGGCCGATGCGCTGGACGGCGCGGTCTACGTGCAGGAGAACGTGCCCGAGACGGTCGAGGCGAAGCGGGCCATATTCGCTGCCCTCGACGAAGCCGCCGCGCCGCCGACCATCCTCGCCAGCTCGACGTCGGGTATCGCGGCCTCGCACTTCACCGAAGATCTCGCGCACCGCGAGCGCTGCCTGGTCTCGCACCCCCTCAATCCGCCGTCGCTGATCCGCCTGGTGGAGATCGTGCCGGCCCCCTGGACCGACCCGAAGGTCGTCGAGCGCACCCGCGAACTGCTCGAAGGCACCGGCCAGACGCCGATCGTGCTGGAGCGCGAGATCGCCGGCTTCATCGTCAATCGCCTGCAGGGCGCGCTGCTCAACGAGGCGTTCGCGCTGATCGAGGATGGCTATGTAAGCAGCGACGATCTGGACAAGGCCGTCAAGGACGGCCTGGGGGCGCGCTGGAGCTTCATGGGGCCGATGGAGACGATCGACCTGAACGCCCCCGGCGGGGTACGCGACTACATGGGCCGCTATGGCCCGCTCTATCACGAGATCGCACAGCAGGCCTCGGCCCGCGGCTACAGCGAAGCGCTGCTCGATCAGGTCGAAAGAGAGCGCCAGGCGGCCCTGCCCGTCGACGAGCGCGACGAGCGCATGGCCTGGCGCGACAGCCAGCTCATGCGCATGGCCGCCGACAAACGGCGCTGAACGAGAACATCAACGATCAATACAACAAGCCGACAGCAACCGCCGGCACCCGGAGGAGACCACCCATGAAGTATTCCGCTAAATCGCTCGGCCGCAGCACGGCTGTTCTCGGCCTGGCCTTGGCTTCGGCCTGCGCCGGCCAGGCCCAGGCCGCTGATTCGGACACGATAAAGATCGGGCTGATCGCCGATCTGACCGGCAACGCCGCCTTGAGCGGCCACCACAAGGTGGACGGCGCCAAGCTCGCCGTCGCACAGATCAATGCCAACGGCGGCGTGAACGGCAAGAAGCTGCAGCTGGTGGTCCAGGATGACCGTGGCAGCAATCAGGCGGGCGTATCGGCCTATCAGAAACTGGCTTCGGATACCGAGATCAACGCCATCATCGGTTCGATCCGCAGCACCATCGTCAAGGCCACCCTGCCCTACATCAGCCGCTACAAGATTCCGACCATGATCGGCGGTACGGACCCGGAACTCACCCACGAAGGCAACCAGTGGGTATTCCGGTTCCGGCCCAACGACAACTATGCCTCGAAGGTGATGGCCAAATACTCCACCAACGAGATGCAGGCCAAGAAGGTCGCGATCCTGTACGACACCGATGCCTTCGGCGCCGCCGGCAACCGCCTGCTGCAGAAAGCCCTCAAGGCCGACGGTGCCGAGGTCGTCACCGATCAGGGTTATACCACCGGCACCAAGGACTACACCTCGTATCTGGCCAACATCAAGAGCTCGGGCGCGGACACGGTCGAAACCTACATGACCGACTCCGAGGACGAGGGCCAGATGCTCAAGCAGTTCAGCCGCATGGGTCTGAACACCCAGCTGATCGGCTCGGCCTCGACCGCGACGGCCGTCACCATCCAGCTGGCGGGTGACGCCGCCAACGGCAAGTATGCGGTCACCGGTTTCGTCAACGACGGCAACGACGCCGCCAAGCAGTTCTCGGCCGCCTACAAGAAGAAATACAACGAGCAGGCCGATCTCTATGCCGCCTGGGTCTATGACGCGGTCAATGTGCTGGCCAAGGTGATCGGCAAGGACGGCAACAAGACCACCCAGATCCAGCAGGGCCTGCGCCACGACGTCAAGGGCTATCAAGGCGTGGTCGGCACCTACAACTTCGACAAGAACGGCGACGGCCTGCACGGGCTGAACGTGGTCAAGATCGACGACGGCCAGGTCCACGTCGTCAAGTACGTCAACTTCGACGCCAAGAAGTAGGCCTCGCTCCGGCGCCCGCCCGGTCGCGGGCGCCGTCCCTTCTGCCAACGGCGACATCCGATGCAAGAGTTCATACAGCTGACCGTGACCGGTCTGGCGATCGGCAGTATCTATGCGCTGGTCGCGCTCGGCTTCGTGCTGATCTACACCACGGTGGACGTGGTCAATTTCGCCCAGGGCGACTTCGCCATGATCGGCGCCTATTTCATGGCGACCTGCGTGCTGAGCTGGGGCATGCCTTGGTGGCTGGCGTTCGTGCTCAGCGTGATCTTCGCCGGCATCGCCGGTGTGGTCTTCCAGATGGTGCTCTACCAGCCCGTGAAGAACCGGCCACGCAGTTTCGTGCCCATCCTGATCGCCACCGTCGGCGCCTCGATCTTCATCGAACAGCTCTACCTGATTATCTACGGCGCCGTGCCCTACCAGGTACCGGGCATGTTCAGCGTGCAAACCGTGAACATCGGCGGCATCACGCTGTATTCCCAGTATCTGGCGATCATCGTGATCACCGCCCTGCTGGTGGTGCTGCTCAACTGGTTTCTCGAAAAGACCAAGACCGGGCTGCAGATGCAGGCCACGGCCCAAGACCCGGATACCGCCCGCCTGATGGGTATCCGGACGGCATGGATCGCCGCACTCGTGTTCGCGATCAGCGCCGGTACCGGCGGCCTGGCGGGGATACTAGTGGCCCCGGTGTTCAACGTCACCACCACGATGGGCGCCTCGATCGCGCTCAAGGCGTTCGCCGCGGCGGTCGTCGGCGGCTTCAGCAGCGTACGCGGCTCGATCATCGGCGGGCTGATCATCGGTCTGGTCGAAACCTACGGCGCGACTTATATCTCGGGCTCCTATCGGGATGCCTTCGCCTTCATCGTCCTCATCGTCTTTCTGGTTTTCCGGCCTTACGGGCTGTTCGGCGAAAAGACTTCGGAAAAGGTCTAGGGCCTGTTCATGCGTCATACGAGTCCGCGCCAAGCGCTGTTTGCGGCAAGACGAGGCGTAGTGCGCGCCGCGCAGTCATTCTGCGCAAGCGCGCTACAACGCTGGATTGCCGCAAACAGCGCTTGTCCCGAAGGGTTGGGCCGCAAATCGTGCCCGGCCGCGTTGCAAGCCTTGGCCGTGGCACGCCACGACACGGCGGCTCGCGCCTTGCCGGACACGATTTGCGGACGCCAACGCGGCGCTCGTACGACACATCAACAGGCCCCAGCGAACGCAAAGCACTGACATGATCAAACAATTCCTGAAATTCGCGCCGCTGTTGGTCGTGTTCGCGGCGGTGCCCTTCTTCCTGCCCGAGGGTCGCGGCGGCTCCTACTATCTGACGCTGATGATCCTGTCGGGCTCCTATGCGATCGCGGCGCTCGGGCTGACGGTGCTGCTCGGCTATGCCGGCCAGGTTTCGCTGGCCCAGGCCGCGTTCTTCGGCATTGGCTCCTACGCATTCTCGATCCTGGCCGTGACGTACGGTGTGAACTTCTGGTTGTCGCTCCTAGGCGCGGTGGTGATCGCATTGATCTTCGGCGCGCTGATCGGCGTGCTCGTGCTGCGGCTGCGTACCCATTACCTGGCCCTGGTGACGATCGGCTTTCAGATCATCACCAATCTCGTGCTCAGCAACTGGGACTTCACCGGCGGCTCCGATGGCATCGCCGGCATCCCGCGGCCGACCCTGTTCGGCATGAACTTCCTTTCAGACCAGAATTTCTACTGGCTCACGCTGGCTTTCATTGCGCTAGCGGCATTCATCGTCTACCGGCTGCGTTATTCGATGATCGGCAGCACCCTGCTGGCCCTGCGCGAAGACGAGATCGCAGCCTCGACCAGCGGCATCAGCGTGACCGCGGCCAAGATCCTGGCGTTTTCGGTCTGCGCGGGGCTGGCCGGGCTCGGCGGTGTGTTCTATGCCTCCGGCTCGATGTACATCAGCCCGAATGTTTATACGTTCAACCAGTCGGTGACGTTCTTCGCGATGGTGCTGATCGGCGGCCAGGAATCAATCGTCGGCTCGATTCTCGGCGCGACCCTGCTCACCTTCCTGCCCGAGATGCTGCGTTTCCTGCAGGGCTACTACATCGCCGTATACGGCCTGGCGGTGGTGGTGATCATCCTGTTCATGCCCAAGGGCATCTACGGCTCGATCGCCAGCGGCGCCGAATGGGGGTGGCGCCGCCTGTTCCCACCGCGCGACGAGACGCGCACGGCTGCGCCGGCCGCCGATGAAGCGCACGCCCGCGAGCGCGGCCCGCGCAGCGATGAAGTCGTCCTCGAGATTGCCGATCTCCACAAATATTTCGGCGGCGTGAAAGCGGTTCAAGGCGTGGACATCACCGTCCGGCGCGGCGACGTCGTGGTGCTGATCGGGCCCAATGGCTCAGGGAAGACCACCGTGCTGAACACCATGAGCGGCATCTACAAGGCTACTCGAGGCGATATCCGTCTCTGCGGCCACGATATCGTCAACCGTAGCGCCCACCGGATCAGCCGCCTCGGCATGTCGCGCACGTTCCAGAATATCCGGCTGTTTCCCGAACTGTCGGTGCTGGAGAACGTGGCCATCGGCTTCTACCCCAAGGCCACGGTCGGCGTGGCCGGCACCCTGCTGCTGCGGCCCAAGGGCCTGCGCGAGGAACGCCGGGCCGAGGAAAAAGCCAAGCAGACACTGTTGCTACTGGGCTTCGAGCGCTTCCACGAGAAGGCCAAGAACCTGGCCTACGGCGAACAGCGCGTCGTGGAGATCGCGCGCGCAATCATCAGCGACCCGGAGATCCTGCTGCTGGACGAGCCCGTGGCCGGCATGAACCGCGAAGAAAAAAACCGGCTGTCCGGCATCCTGCGCACGATCAGCGACATGGGCATCACCATCCTGCTGATCGAACACGATATGTCCTTCGTTTCGAAGGTGGCGACCTATCTGTACGTCATGGACTACGGCCGGCTGATCAGCCAAGGCTCGGTCACCGACGTACTCAAGGACCCGGCAGTCATACAAGCCTATCTGGGCGGCGAGATCGAAGATGCTTAAAGTCGACAATATCAGCGCGCGCTACGGCAAGGTGCAGGCGATCAGCGATGTCTCGCTGGAAGTCGGCCAGGGCGAGGTCGTCGCGCTGCTGGGCGTCAACGGTGCTGGCAAGAGCACCACGCTGAAAACCATATCCGGCCTGCTGCGCGCCCAGGATGGCACGATTCATTTCCAGGACGAACGCATCGATCGGCTGTCGCCGGAAAAGATCGCCCAGCGGCGCATCGTGCACGTCCCCGAAGGCCGACGCCTCTTTCCAGGGCTCACGGTTAGAGAAAACCTGGTGATGGGCACCTCGAACCAGAAGATTTCGAAGTCCGACCTGAACGATCGGCTCGATTATGTGCTTGAGATCTTTCCTGATCTTAAAGCGCTCTACAGCCAGCTCAGCTGGTCGCTCAGCGGCGGCCAGCAGCAGATGGTGGCCATCGGGCGTGGGCTGATGGCCGACCCGGTGATCCTGATGCTCGACGAGCCCTCGCTGGGCCTGGCACCGGTGATCGTCAAGCAGGTGTTCCAGACCATCCGCGACATCAACGCCCGCGGTGTGACCGTTCTGCTGGTCGAGCAGAACGCGCATCTGAGCCTGCAGGTGGCCCACCGGGCCTATCTCATCGAAACCGGGCGCATCGTGCGCGAGGACGACGCCGACACGCTCCTCCACGACGAAAACCTGCAGAAGGAACTGCTCGGCGCCGGCGGTTGATCGCCCTAAGCTCGGACGCCTGCGCACGGCACCGGGTGCCGTGCGCGCGTCGGGTTGCGCGATCAGGCCACGATCACCTCCACCGGGCCGAGGCCGAAGATATAGATCAGCGCCCCGCCCAGGGCCGCGGCGCCCGCGACCCGCAGCGCCGCGAGGACCGAGCCGCTGGCCTCGACGACGAAGCCGGTCACAGCCACCCCGGGATGCCGCCGGTATTTCGACGCGCAGTTCTGTATACCGCCGACCTCATGTTGCACGGCAGCAGCACCGCCGACGCGGCCAGCGCGCGATTGCCGCTCAATTCGTGGACGGCATCGAAGGCGGCTCGATTCCGAGCTGCGCGGACCAGTCCCGAATTTCCGCGGCAAGGCCGGGCTCGATCGGAATGCCGGCACGCAGCCGCGCCCGCTCGGTGCGATATTCCGGGTCGCCCGGCGCCATGACCTCGGTGCCCGGGCGGGCTGGCATGGCACGGGCTTCGGCGGCCATCCGCGCCACTTCAGCGGTCAACGTGTCGCCGCCGAAAAATCGGCGCGGGTCGATGGCGATCATCAATGAACCGAGATTGCGGCGTGCATCGAGGTCGTCGTACATGGCCGTGATATGCGGACCGAAGGCCATGCCATTGAGCAGCCCGCACAAGACGTCGATCATGAAGCCGAGCGCATAGCCCTTGTGTTCGGCGAACGGCAGTAGCGCTGAAGCGGCATCCGCGTTGGTGGTCATCTCGCCGTCGGCGTCGATCGCCACGTCGGGCGGCAGCGTATCCCCCTCGCGGCGCGCGTTCATCACGCGGTTGAAGGGAATGGTGCTGGTCGCCGTATCGAGACAGACAGGCTGGCCTTCTGCGCTGGGCACGGCAATACAGATCGGATTGGTACCGAGAAACGCCCGGCGGCCGTTATGCGGGGCCACAAAGGCATCCGAATGCGTGAACGCTATGCCGATCATGCCGCGCGCGGCGGCCTGGCGCCCATACAGGCCGATCGCGCCGCAATGACTGGAGTGATAACACCCCACGATACCGGCGCCGGCTTCCTCGGCGCACTGGATCGCCTGGTCCATCGCGAAATCACAGACCACCATGCCCAGGCCGTGGCCGCCGTCGACCGAAGCCGTGGCCGGCCCGGTGCGCTCGAGCTTGAGTTCCGGTCGCGCCTCAATGGAACCCCGGCCGAGGCGCTGGAGATAATGCGGCAATCGTGCAATACCGTGGGTATCGATACCCCAGAGACTGGTTTGAACCAGGCAGCGCGCCACCAGTTCGGCGTCGCGCTTGCCAACCGATCGACCTTGCAAGGCCGCAGCGGCCCATTGCCGCAGCGCCTCGGCAGCGACCGTTGTAGCGGTCGGAACGGTTTCGTTTGACATCGAGAATCTGCGTTGATCGAGTGCGGCCTCGAACATAGCGCTTTTCGACGCAGGTTGGTATAACAGCTATACCTAAGTTCTAGATGGGCTTGCGGGATCCGCGAGCCGGAATGACGACCGAGGAGAATTCCCGCCATGTCCACATCGATCGCCAGCGATGGCCCGACAATCCGGCTGCATGCCGATGACAACGTCATCATTGCGCGGCATGCGATCAAGGGGGGCGAAACACTGGAAGCCCCGACGCTCACGGTAACTTCCAACATCGCCGCCGGCCACAAGATCGCCACACGCGCGATTGCCGCGGGCGATCCGGTGCTGCGCTACGGCCAGATCATCGGTTTTGCCGCCGCAGCGATCGAACCGGGCGAGCACGTGCACATGCACAACCTCGCCATGGGCGATATCAGTCCCGACTACGCGTTCTGTGAGGATGCGCGGCCTACCCGCTTCGTCGATCAGCCGGCCACCTTCGCCGGTTACCGACGCGCCGACGGTCGTGCCGGTACGCGCAATTATGTGGCGATCGTCTCCAGCGTGAACTGCTCGGCCACGGCCGCGCGGCATATCGCCGATCGATTTCGCTTTTCCGGCGAACTGGACGGCTATCCCAACGTCGACGGCGTGATCGCGCTCACCCACCAGGGCGGCTGCGGCCTGGCCGATTCGGGCGAAGGCTTCGAGACGCTCAAGCGCACGCTGCAAGGTTATGCCGATCATCCCAATGTGGCGGCCGTGCTGTTTCTCGGCCTCGGTTGCGAAGTGATGCAGGTCGGCGGGCTGCAACGCATCGAAGGACTGCGCGCGATCAAGCCGGTGCGCTCGATGACGATCCAGGCGACCGGCGGCACCCGCCAGACCATCGAGCGCGCCACCGTACTGATCCGCGAGCTGCTGCCCGAAATCAATCAGGCCGAGCGCGAACCGATTCCGGCCTCCGAGTTGTGCGTGGCGTTGCAGTGCGGCGGATCGGACAGCTATTCCGGGATCACGGCCAATCCGGCGCTGGGCTATGCCGTCGACCGGCTGGTCGAACACGGCGGCACGGCCATCCTGTCGGAAACGCCCGAGATCTACGGCGCCGAACACCTGCTCACCCGCCGTGCGACCTCCCCCGAGGTGGCCGAGAAACTGCTCGAGCGGATCCGCTGGTGGGAGGCCTATACTCGCCGCGAAGGCGCGGAGATGAACAACAATCCTTCGCCTGGGAACAAGGCCGGCGGCATCACCACCATTCTCGAGAAATCGCTGGGCGCGGTCGCCAAGGGCGGCACCACGAACCTGGTGGATGTCTACAAGTACGCCGAACGCGTCACCGCCAGGGGCTTCGTCTACATGGACACCCCCGGTTACGATCCGGTGGCCGCCACCGGTCAGATAGCCGGCGGCGCGAACCTGGTCTGCTTCACGACCGGGCGCGGCTCGGCCTTCGGCGCCAAGCCCTCGCCTTCGATCAAGCTCGCCACCAACTCCACGCTCTACGAACGCCAGACCGAGGACATGGACATCAACTGCGGCACCCTCGTCACCGGCGAGGAAACCCTGGCCGAGTGCGGCGAGCGCATCTTTGCGCGCATGCTCGAAGTGGCCTCAGGCGAGCCCAGCAAGAGCGAGGAATTCGGCTACGGCGACAACGAATTCGTGCCCTGGCAGCTGGGTGCGACCATGTAGGGGCGCTGTTTTCCGAAGCCGTGTCGTCGACGTACGCCCGTGCTTTCCGGGCGACTACCCACCCGTGCCAAACGCTATTCGCTACCGGAGCGCATGCGCCGGTAAGCGCCGTAGTGCTGGTCGAGATGCGCGCGCATCGCTCGATCGGCGGCTTCGGGGTCGCCGAGCGCGATCGCGTCGACGATCCTGGCATGGGCGTTCAGCGCGATCCGGTCCTGGCCGGGCTGTTCGAGGGCCACGGCCCGCCGATCATCCAGCCATTGAGCCATGGCGTCGTGAACCGCCGTATAGACCGGATTGTTCGAAATCGTGGCCAGCACGCGGTGAAATGCGACATCGGTTCGTTTGAATTCGGCCTCGTCGCCAAGCGTCTCGGCGTTGGCTGACAAAGCGGTGCGTAGCGCTTCGATATCGTCAGGGCTTGCGTGTACCGCGGCGTGGCGAGCCATGGCCGCCTCGAACAGGGCCCGCGCCTCCTGAAAATGGTGCTGGCCATCGACGTTCGACAACAGATGGCCCATCACCCCGGACAGGCCATCCAACACCACAGCCGGTGTCGGCCGGATCACCTGCGCACGCGACCCACTGGCCAGGGCGACCAGCCCCATCTTCTCGAGCGAGAACAGCGCCTCGCGAATCGTCGGCCGCCCCACGCCGAACTGTTCCATGAGCGCCCGCTCCGACGGCAGACGATCGCCCGGTTTGAAATACTCGGAGACGATATCGTGTTCGAGTTGGCGGGTGACCTGATCGGATAGTTTGGTACGTTCGATTTGGTAGCGAGCCATGGCGTTCCGATCAGCAGCACCGGACGGCCGGCGCTGCACTGTGTGTATGTTCAGCCGGCTATTCTAATCGCCCCGCCGCTGCGTGCGACCCGGTCGAGGCCGGCGCTCGTCCATCAGCCTGCCATGGACGAGGGCATGTCTGCCCTGTAATCCGCGCATGCACCGCCGGACCAAGGCGGCCACGCCCGATCAGTCGCCGCAGGCCGGCTCCGTCAAGCGCCTGTTCTTCCGCCACGGGCCGATCTTCGACGAAAGCGTATGTTGCGCATATTCAGTCGCGCTGATAAATCTATTCGAACTGGTATAAAAGGTTGACAGGATCTCTTCAAGCCTGTGCGCCACTACGCCAGTGATGGATTAGAAAAAAGACTCGGCAACATCTAGAGGAGCGACTCATGAAACGTAGGGATCTTCTTAAACAGGCCGCGGGCGGCCTTGGTTCGGCCATGCTCATGGGGTCGCTTCCGTCGCTGGCCTGGGCAGACAACTCGAGCTGCTACAAAGCCTGGAGCAGCAGCACCCAGACATTTTCCTGGCCTCATACCAAGAAGCCCCCGTATCGGATCGCGCTCAGTAATTCGTACATCGGCAACGAATGGCGCGCCGAAATGGCAACGATCGCGAAGATGTATGCTGATCGTCCCGAGGTCAAGAAGCTGATCAAGGACTTCAAGATCTCCAGCGCCGGCAACGACGTCAACGCCCAGATCGCGCAGATCAACCAGATGATCCTGTCCGGCGTGGACGCCATCGTGCTCGATGCGGCCAGCCCGACCGGGTTGAATTCGACCATCGAGAAGGCCGCAAACGCCGGCGTGCTGGTGGTGTCCTTTGACAACGTGGTGACCACCGACAAGGCGATCACAATCAACCAGGACCAGTTCGACATGGGCAAGCGCTGGGCCGATTTCGTGATCAAGCACACCGGCGGCAAAGGCCATGTCCTTGTGGTTCGCGGCGTGGCTGGCACCTTCGTCGACCAGCAACGCTACAAGGGCGGCAAATCGGTGTTCGACAAGCACTCCGGCATCAAGACCACCGAGGTCTACGGCAACTGGGACAACGGCACCGCCCAGAAGGTCACGGCCAACGCCATTGCTTCGGGCGCCAAGTTCGACGCCGTCTGGAGTGAAGGTGGCGACAGCGGCGTGGTGAATGCCTTCAAGCAGCACGGCCTGAAAATGCCGCCGATCGCCGGCGAAGCCGAGAACGGCTTCCGCGTCGCGGCCGCCAAGGACGGCTTCCCGATGATGTCGATCGGCCAGTCGGCCGGTCTGGTTGCGCTGTCCATGAAGGTCGCGCTCAGCGTACTGCAGGGCGAGAAAGTGCCGCAGTCGATCCAGTCGCCGCTGAATATCGTGACCAACGACAACCTCGAGAAAGGCAAGAACTACTTCAGCGGGGTGCCGGACAGCTTCTTCGACGGGGTGAGCGTGCCGGACTGCGGCCTGCACTTCGACGCCAAGCAGGTCTATCAAGGCATCAACTGATCAGGCGATGGCCTGCATTGCGGGCGGGACACTCGGGTCCCGCCCTTGGAGGCTTTTTGTGTAACCGACTGTGAGCGCCCCCATGGCCGATTCATCCGAAACCGGTGCGTCGAACGATGCGCCGGCCCTCGAAGCGAGCGGCATCGCCAAACACTTCGCCGGCACCATCGCCCTCGACGACGCGGACTTCAGCTGTCGGCGCGGCGAGGTCCACGTTCTACTCGGCGCCAACGGCGCCGGCAAGAGCACCCTGGTCAAGATTCTCTGCGGCGTCCAGCCGCCCGACGCGGGCACGATTCGTCTGGCCGGCAAACCGGTGCAGCTCGACAATCCGATCCGGGCCGCCGAACTCGGCGTGGCTGCCGTGTTCCAGGAGCTGTCGCTCGCGCCGCATCTGACCGTGGCCGAAAACATCATGCTCGCGCACGAGCCGACCGGGCCGCTCGGCCAGATCCGCGGGCGCGAACTGCGCCGCCGTGTAACCGATCTGTTCGAACAGATCGGCATCAATCACATCAAACCCAATACGCTGACCGGGCGGCTCACGCTGGCCGATCAGCAACTCGTGGAGATCGCCAAGGCGCTCTCGCACGATCCGAAAACGCTGATCGTCGACGAAGGCACCTCGGCGCTCGGCCAGGAAGAAGTCCGCCGCTTGTTCGATCTGCTGGGCCGACTGCGCGAGCGCGGCACGGCCATCATCTTCATCTCACACCGGATGGCCGAAGTGCGCGAGATCGCCGATCGGCTGACGGTGTTCCGTAACGGCACCAACGTCGGGACGGTCGACGCTGCCGACATGGATGAAAGCTATCTGGTGGAACTGATGCTCGGCGAACGTATCGAGCAGTCGTTCCCCGAGCGAGCGCCACGCCCCGACAATAACGATGTCCTGGTTGACGTCAAGAATCTGGGCGCCGGCGAGCTGCTCCACGACATCAGTTTTCAGCTGCGCCGCGGCGAGGTGCTCGGGGTCGCCGGCCTCGAGGGCCAGGGCCAGGGCGACCTGCTGCTGGCGCTGTTCGGCATGGTGCGTCGCCTGTCCGGCGAGGTTCGGGTATCCGGCAAAGCGGTGAATCTGGGGTCGCCCTGGAAGGCGATCCGGGCCGGATTCGCGCTGATCCCGGAAGACCGCAAGACCCAGGGCCTGCTGCAGCCGCAGTCGCTGCGCGAGAACATCGCGCTCGCCAGCCTGAAGGGGCTGAGTCGTGGCGGCCTGATCGATCGCGCGCGCGAACGCCGTACCGCCGAGGAAGGCATGAAGCGCATGGAGATCAAGGCCGCCAGCATGGAAACTCCGGTGGCCGCGCTGTCCGGCGGTAACCAGCAGAAGGTGGTGATCGCCAAATGGCTGGAAACCGGCGGCGATATCTTCCTGTTCTACGACCCGACGCGCGGCGTGGATGTCGGCACCAAGCGCGCCTTCTACGAGCTGATCGGCGAACTGGCGCGGGCCGGCAAGGCAGTGCTGCTCTACAGCACCGAGCTGTCTGAACTGGTCGGCGTCTGTCACCGCGTGCTGGTCATGAATGACCGCCGCATCGCCGAAACCCTGGAGGGCGAGGACATCACCGAAAACGAGATCCTCGCCGCCTCGCTGGGCGTACGCGAGCGCGCCGGCGCCGACGCCGAGCCCGCCGCCAATGGCAATATCGGAGCCGCCTCGTGATCATCGAACGCTATTACAGTTCCCTGACCGCCGTCATCGGCCTCGTGCTGCTGGCCATTCTGTTCGCCTATATCCAGCCCATGATTCTCTCGCCGTTCGGCGTGACCATGTCGGCCAACCAGGGCACCACGCTCGCACTGGCCGCCCTGGCCCAGCTGGTGGTGGTTCTCACCGGCGGCGTGGATCTCTCGGTCGGCGCGATGGTGGGGCTGACCAATGCGATCGCGGCCACGTACATGGGCACGCATCCGGCAATCGCCACTCTGGTCATTATCGGCACGCTGTTCGCCGGCACCCTGGCCGGGTTCCTCAACGGGCTGATCGTGGCCTATGGGCGCATTCAGCCGATCATCGTCACCCTGGCCACGCTCTATATCTACACGGGGATCGGACTGGTGGTCCGTCCGCAGCCGGGCGGGACGGTGCCCAGCGGGTTCGCCAATGCGCTGACCGGTTCCTGGGGATATCTACCGTACGGGCTGATCTTTCTGCTCGCGGTGGTCTGGGTCGCCTGGGTGCCGCTGATGCGCTCACGGCTCGGCCGGGCAATCAAGGCGGTCGGCGACAACCGCAACGGCGCACGCGTATCCGGCATCTCGGTCGCCCGAACCGAGCTCTGGGCCTATACCGCGGGCGGCTTCTTCGCTGCCTGTGCCGGCATCTTCCTGACCGCCCAGACCACCTCCGGCGATCCGACCATCGGCACCAGCTATACGCTGAACTCGGTGGCCGCCGTGGTGTTCGGCGGCGCGGTGCTTGGCGGCGGCCGCGGGGTCGCGCTCGGTCCGATCTGCGGCGCCTATTTTCTGTCGCTGCTGATCAGCGTGCTGTTCGCCAGTGGCGTATCGCCCTTCTATCAGAACCTGCTTCAAGGCGCGGTTCTCGTGATCGTGCTGGCCGCGGCCAATGTCTGGCGGCTGCGCACGCGGCACTGGCTCAACGTGATGTCCAACTAGGTCCGGTATGAACAACGTATCCGAATCCAAACGCGCTTTTGCCCTGCCGTCCTGGCTGCTCCAGGGCGTGACCATCTCCTATATCCTGCTGGTCGTGCTGTTCGCGCTCGCTGCGGCGATCAATCCGCACTATGCCTCCTGGGACAACATCCGCAATCTGCTGCAGATCGGCGCCTTTATCGGCGTGATCGCGGTCGGTCAGACACTCGTCATCATCACCGGCCAGATTGATCTGTCGGTGCCGTGGAATCTGACCTTCTCGGCGATCCTGATGGCAACCCTGATGAGCCACGGCACCAGCACGCCGGTCGCCATCGCCGCCGCGCTGGCCTCGGGCACGCTGGTGGGCATGTTCAATTCGATCGGCACGGCGATATTCCGTATCCATTCGC
>CAWIGB010000037.1:0-233731 GCA_963835375.1 uncultured Gammaproteobacteria bacterium | reverse complement strand
TCGGCGCTCATGCCGAACGCCGGCGGTCGCATCCCAGCTACGCCGGGAAGGCCCTGCTCCTCGCCTCGTACGGCACCGGCGTAGCCGGCGCAAGAGCGGGTGTCCTTGTTTGGGCTGACCGTTTGTTAGACAAGCAACAAAGGGTGAGTCGCGCATCAGCGCGAAACCTTAGCTCGATTAAGCTCGAAAATGTATCTGACCCCTTTTCCGCGCTCGTATAGTGTTGGCCGCTAGCAGCCGTTATGCAACTGAGCGACGACCTGCTCAAGATCGACGCGCCTCCGCCGTTATGACTGTGCATGCGCAAGCTATTGAGAAAAATTCACGATATTCGGGGAGACGATAGTGCAAGAGTCGGTTGAGCAGGAACGGCGTGGGGACGCCGTGTCGGCGTGGTTGCGGGAAACTTCCGTTGATGGGGTTTCGTTAGAGACGAAGCAACGGTTGATCGAGCAGATCACTGAGAGGCTTGAAGCGATCCGCAACTATACGCCGAAGGTAGGGGTATTCGGCAATTCCGGTGTGGGCAAGTCGAGTTTGTGTAATGCCCTGTTTGGCCAGGAAATGGCGAAGGTGCATGACGTCGAAGCTTGTACCCGTGAGCCTCAAGTCATCACCGTCGGCCTAGGCGAGGGGTCCGAAAAAGGAATCAAACTTGTCGACGTTCCCGGCATCGGTGAAGACCCCGAGCGACAGGAAGAGTACGTCAAGCTTTACAAGAGCCTAGTACCGGAACTTGATCTTGTTTTGTGGCTTATCAAGGCCGACGACCGCAATTACGCATCGGCCATCGATGCTTTCGATGAGGTCTTCAACACAGATCGCCGCACGGTATTGACTGACAGCGGCGGCCAGAATGCTGCTCCCGTCATCTTTGTTATCACCCAAACCGATAAGACCAATGACACCGACGATTGGGATCGGGACAGCTATGCCGGGCGGCAGTCAAGTTGGGAATATCGCTATTAAGGAAAATGACGTATCGAGGCGGTTCAATATACCCGCCAGCAACGTCATCTCGGTGGCAGTCTCAAAAAAGGGGCAGCCTACAACCTGACGGCTCTGGTCGACTTGGTCGTCGAGAGGTTACCCAACGAAAAAAAGTACCCTTTTTTTCGTGAGACCGCCGCTGAGCACGCTAGTGACAGAGCTGAAAGTATCGTCAATGGCAGCTTTTTGGAGATCGTAAAAGGCATAGCTGGAGCAGCATGGGACGCCGTCAAGGAGCCTGTTGCTGCTGTGCTGATTGGTTCTGCGCCTGTAGCACTGCGCGCGATCGGAAGGTTTTTTCGGAGGTGGTTCTGACCCCGACTATGCAGTGCAGCGCGCTTCTAGCTTGATCGTATTGGTATAGCTACTTGGGGCCAGCCGATGTTGCATCTTAGTTGCCACCCAGGCCACAGCGTCGATCTCGGTTTTGAAAACCGGCCATGGCGACGGTCGGCTGGATTCAGGTTCCAATCGCAACGAGCGGGGTGGGCTCAACATCTAAGTGCAACACGGCGGACCAAGGTAGGACATCACGAGGCAAACGGATAACTTGAGGTTATCGAGACCATCAGCCAACCAGAGCCCCGTGATGTCCTATTCCCATCTTAGCTCGGAAGAACGCCGGGTGATATTCCATTGTTTTAATTACGGTCTGAGCCGAGCGGAGATCGGCCGTCGACTGGGGCGGGATCGCAGCACGATCAGTCGCGAGATCAAGCGCGGCGGCCGCCGCGGCCGCGGGCCCGTTTATGACGGGCTCTATGCGCATATGAAGGCAGAGCACCATCGGCGCCAACCGCGTCATCGGCGCTGCGCCAACAACCGGCAACTCGTCGCCTATGTCGACCGCAAGCTCCGGCTGCATTGGCCACCCGAAGCGATCTCCGGCCGTTTAGCGATCGACTATCCCGACCGGCCTGATATGCGGATCAGCCATGAGCGGATTTATCAGTGGATCGAAGCTGATTCTCGCGTTCAGGGTCGCCTGCATCACTATCTCAGACGGCGCCACAAATATCGGCGGCGTCGACGTCGGCTGTCGCAACTGAAAAGCCGGCTGACCGCCCGCCTGGATATCGAGCAGCGCCCGGCCGTCGTCGATCGTCGAGCGCGCTATGGCGATTGGGAAGGCGACACGGTCTGGGGTAAGAACAACACGGGCGCTATCGCGACCCACGTTGAGCGTAAAAGCGGCTATCTCGTGGCCTTCAAATTGAGAAGCCGGCATTCGGAGCCGTTAGCGGATGCGACGATTGCCGCTTTCCAAAAACTCCCGCGGCGATGGCGGCATACGCTCACCTACGACAACGGCACCGAGTTCAGCGCGTTCGCGCGCATTGCTCAAAGCACGGGTCTAACCGTGTACTTTGCGAAACCGCACTCGCCTTGGCAACGCGGGTGCAACGAGAACCTGAACGGACTTTTACGTCAATTTTTTCGCAAGGGCAGTGTGTTAAGCCAAGTCGAGCAGTCGGACGTAGACAAAGTCGTGGCTTTGCTCAACCATCGGCCACGAAAGCGTCTCAATTATCTACTTGATTAGTTCGCAAACTCAGCCTACCTAAGCTGGTGTTCGGCGCAAGGCCCTGTCATGGCGGCGGCGCGGGCCAATCGAGGCAGGATCGTGCGCAGGTTATAGCGGCGATTGAAGCGATACTGAAAATCCGCCAGGTAGCGCGGCGCGTACTTGGCGAAGTTGAAGGCATGATAGGTGCCGGCAATGGCGGTCTTCAGATTACCCAGCACGATATTCACACAACGGAATTCAGCGTGTTCCGCTGCTGCTCGTCCCGAGCCGGTGATCACGGGATGATGGGCGGCCACTTCCGCAGCCAACGCACCGAACGCCGACAGGCCGTCCGACCACGCCTGCGTATCGGCATGCAGCGCCGTATTCGCCCAGGCGCTGATCGCGTCCTTGGTGAACGGCGTGCAGTGTATGGCGACTTGATGCGGCTGGTTGTCACCCACCGTGGAGACGCCGATGACGAACGGCACCTTGTTGGGCGAGCCGCGTCCCCGCTTGCCGAGGCGTTCGCCGCCCAGATAGGCGTCGTCGATCTCGACCCGACCGCCCAGCTGCCGGCGCGATTCACGCTCGGCCATGGTATGCAGGATCTTGTGCTTGATCCGCCATGCGGCGCTATAGCCCACGCCGAGATGGCGCATCAACTCCAGCGCCGAGACGTTGTTCTTGGCTTGGGTCAGGAGGTGCATGGCCAGAAACCAGACCGTCAGCGGCAACTTTGTGGCATGCGAAGATCGTACCGGCGGTGGCCGTGGTCTGATGCCGGCAGCGCCGGCATTGCCAGTGGGTGCGTCCGGCCCGTTCGAACGTCGTGTGCAGATGACAACGACACGCCGGGCATACGAAACCTTGCGGCCAGCGCAATTCGATCAACGCAGCTTCGCATTGGGCTTCGGTGCCGTAACGTTGGATGAACTCGGCCATCGACAGGCCCGGTTGAAATTGAACGCGATTCATCGCCATAACGACGCTCCGTATCGGGGTTATGGCTTTATTATCCGGAGTCCGTGGGTCATATCCTGACCCGGCTGAGTTTGCGAACTAATCAAGATTATCTAACGCCTCATGAAGTCCTGAAAGAGGGGCGCTCTGTTGCAGTTGGGAGTTGAATCCACCGTGGAAATGCCGATGGCGGAGCTGAAATCCCCGAGGTATCTAATTCTGCGGCTTCGAGCAGTTTTTACGCCACATCACGTCACCGGGCTAACGCGCCTCCCCGAGGGCGTTGAAAATAAAGCGTACATTTTTCGTTCCTTTCAGTTTGTCGGCCCCGTCTAGACTACGACCGATCATTTTTATCGTTCGGTATTTCGCATGCCTTATCGCTGTTCCGCTCCTTTTACGGCGGCCCATCTCCTGTTTGGCATGATCTTAATGGCCGGTACAAGCAGCGCCATCGCGGCGTCCACCCATCGGATCCAGCTACCGCATAAAGGCAGCGGACTGGGCTTTGACGACATGACCTACGCGCCGTCGCTGCATCGCGTACTGGTTCCCGCGGCGCAAAGTGGCTCATTGGCGCTAATCGACCCGGCGAGCCAGAAGCTGAGCGAATGGCGACACATCGTGCCGTCGGGCCAAGGCGCCGATCACGATGATGCCGGCACCACCTCGGCCGATGTCGGTGATGGGCTGGTGTTCGTCAGCGATCACAAAGATGAAGCGATTGTTGCCGTGAACCCGCGCGGCGCCCAGGTCGTGGCGCGTGCCAAACTGGCTTCCGGCCCGGATATCATCCGTTATGTAAAGTCGCTCGATCAGGTATGGGTCACCGAGCCGGAAACGCACGAAATTCAGCGGTTCAAAGCCACAGATGGGGCGCATCCGTCGCTGCGATTGCTTGGTTCGATATCCCTGCCGAAAGGCTCCCCCGAGTTGCTCGCCGTCGACCCTGCCCATCACGCGGTCTACGCCGACCAGCGCCCCGGCACCACGCTGAAAATCAGCCTGCGCTCGTTGAAGGTAGTGGCCTCCTGGCCGAATAGTTGCCAACGCGACCAGGGACTGGCCTTGGCCCCCTCAAAGAACCTGCTGTTTGTCGGCTGCCGCGAGGGTAAGGTCGTGGCGCTCAATACGGCGGAAAATGGCAAGGAAGTCAGCCACGCCCCGGCAGGGGCCGGCGTCGACCTGATCGCATGGAACGCGCACTTGCAGCACCTCTACGTGCCCGGTGCGACCAGCGCTACCCTCGATGTGTTCAAGCTTACCGCGCACGACCAATTGCAAAAAGTTGCGACCGTGCCGACGGCCAAGCATGCGCACTGCGTGGCCACCGACGATCATGACCACGCCTACGTCTGCGATCCAAGGCACGCGGCCATTATTGTTTATCGCGACCAGCAGACCGGCTGATGGTGTAGAGGACTTTTCAGCCCCTCTATGGCCCGGGAAGCAGCTCGCCGCTGGCCCCGGGTAAAGCCGGGATAGCGGCGTGTGAAGCGGCCGTTTGTTCTTCCCTCTGTTGCACGCATACATAGGGGCCACTTGACAAAATGGATACGCGGATACGGTCCCCGTACCCCAGGGAAATTCGTCATGCGCTACAACTTCGCGACTAAAGCCGCTCGCGGTGCCGGTGCCGGTGCCGGTTATATATTGCCAGACGGCCCGAAAGCATCGCATGTTGTACGCATGCTGCTGGCGCGTTTCGACCGCCACAAGAGTCTCTCGTTTGACGAGCGCCGCACGCAGTACGGCAGCGACTTCACACTCAAGCGACGAGTCTTCGGCAAGTGCCTGGTGGTCAGCGAGCCTGACGAAGTCCGTCAACTGTTCAAGGCCGACCCCGCTGAACTCGGTAATCCGGAACCTAACCTTGGATACTTGCTGGGGCGAGGTTCGCTGTTCGCGCTGTCTGGCGAACCGCACCGCTCGCACCGGAAGCTGCTCAAGCCAGCTTTCCATGGCCACCGCTTGGCCGAATACCATGACCTGATGGTCGAAGAAGCCCGCGCTGGCATGGCTGCCTGGCCGGAGGGTCAATCGGCCGCCAGCCTGCCGACGATGAGCGAGATCACACTGAACATCATTCTGCGTGCGGTCTGCGGCGCTGAAGGCCGCGATCTCCACACGCTGCGCGACCTATTACCGCGAATGGTCAAACTCGGCTCGTTCCTCGCCGTTATACCGATCCCGGAATGGCAACTGTTCGGCTATGCCCCCTGGGGGCGGTTCAATCGCTTGCGTGCCGAGTACGATGCGATCGTGAGCCGCTTGATCCAGAGCGCCCGGGCGGATCCTGCCATTGAACGTCGCAGTGACATATTGACGATGCTGGTCGATGCCCGCTATGACGACGGCGCGCCGATGAGCGACAGCGAGATCGCCGACGAGCTGCTGACCTTATTCATTGCCGGCCACGAAACCACGGCGTCGACCCTGGCCTGGGCGATCGAGCGGCTGCGGCGCCATCCCGAGTTCTTGAACAAGCTGGTAGCCGACGTTGATGCCGGCGACGATGAGCTGCTGAACGCTTTCATAAATGAAGTCCAGCGCACGCGCCCGGTGATCGCCATGCCCGCGCGCAGAGTGCTGGTCGACGGTTACGCGATCGGCCCGTGGCGCTTGCCGCGCGGCATGCACATCATGATCGCCATACCGCTCGTGCACACCGACCCCAGGCTTTTCGACCAGCCGGACCTGTTCCAACCCGAGCGTTTTGTCGGCAAGCGTGCCGATCCTTACCAACTCATCCCCTTCGGCGGGGGCGGGCGCCGATGCATCGGTGCGGCATTCGCCCAAATGGAATTTCAGGTCGTGCTGCGTACGCTCTTAACCGAGCACGTATTGGCGCCGACGAACGAACCCGGCGAGGCCTGGCATTCACGCGGCGTGACGTTCTCCCCGGCGAACGGCGGGCAGATCGTGCGGCATTCGCGCGACGTCGCCCGTGGGTGAATTCGTGGCCGCGGGTGCGGAATTCGAAGATTGGAGCAGCCCAACTTCCACGGACATCAAGCCGAAGGGGCAATGGTCCCAGGGAAATGTCCGATGACAACAAGAAAACGCTACTCCGGGCAGTTCACACACATTCAGGGTCAAGTCTTGCGTTTTGCGTAAAGCTAGGTGGATTCAACTCCCAACTGCAACAGAGCGCCCCTCTTTCAGGACTTCATGAGGCGTTAGATAATTGAGACGCTTTCGTGGCCGATGGTTGAGCAAAGCCACGACTTTGTCTACGTCCGACTGCTCGACTTGGCTTAACACACTGCCCTTGCGAAAAAATTGACGTAAAAGTCCGTTCAGGTTCTCGTTGCACCCGCGTTGCCAAGGCGAGTGCGGTTTCGCAAAGTACACGGTTAGACCCGTGCTTTGAGCAATGCGCGCGAACGCGCTGAACTCGGTGCCGTTGTCGTAGGTGAGCGTATGCCGCCATCGCCGCGGGAGTTTTTGGAAAGCGGCAATCGTCGCATCCGCTAACGGCTCCGAATGCCGGCTTCTCAATTTGAAGGCCACGAGATAGCCGCTTTTACGCTCAACGTGGGTCGCGATAGCGCCCGTGTTGTTCTTACCCCAGACCGTGTCGCCTTCCCAATCGCCATAGCGCGCTCGACGATCGACGACGGCCGGGCGCTGCTCGATATCCAGGCGGGCGGTCAGCCGGCTTTTCAGTTGCGACAGCCGACGTCGACGCCGCCGATATTTGTGGCGCCGTCTGAGATAGTGATGCAGGCGACCCTGAACGCGAGAATCAGCTTCGATCCACTGATAAATCCGCTCATGGCTGATCCGCATATCAGGCCGGTCGGGATAGTCGATCGCTAAACGGCCGGAGATCGCTTCGGGTGGCCAATGCAGCCGGAGCTTGCGGTCGACATAGGCGACGAGTTGCCGGTTGTTGGCGCAGCGCCGATGACGCGGTTGGCGCCGATGGTGCTCTGCCTTCATATGCGCATAGAGCCCGTCATAAACGGGCCCGCGGCCGCGGCGGCCGCCGCGCTTGATCTCGCGACTGATCGTGCTGCGATCCCGCCCCAGTCGACGGCCGATCTCCGCTCGGCTCAGACCGTAATTAAAACAATGGAATATCACCCGGCGTTCTTCCGAGCTAAGATGGGAATAGGACATCACGGGGCTCTGGTTGGCTGATGGTCTCGATAACCTCAAGTTATCCGTTTGCCTCGTGATGTCCTACCTTGGTCCGCCGTGTTGCACTTAGATGTTGAGCCCACCCTAAGATCTTTATGCCACTCGTCCGATCATGTCGGACTGTTCCGATGCTTCTTGGCGAGCCGTGCTCCGTCGGCGTAATAATGACGGCATGACACAAGCCGACCAGCGCCATCGTCCGCTACCCAACGGGATTACCCGCGAGGTGCTCGAACGAGACGAATTACGTGAAGCGCTGGCCACGGCGCATCCGGATGTCGAGATGGTCAGCGACGCGCAGATGCAGCGCTCGATCCACATGATGCTGTCGCAGCGCCCGCCCACCGCCGATCTCGATGCGGGCGTATGGGTCTTCGGCTATGGCTCGTTGCTGTGGAATCCGTGCGTGCCGGTTGCCGAATGGCTCGATGTGCTGCTTTACGGTTTCCATCGCGATTTCCGCATCCGGCTGACCCACGGTCGTGGTTCGGCCGAAGCGCCGGGGTTGATGCTGGGTCTGGTGCCGGGCGGTTCCTGCCGGGGCATGGGGCTGCGGCTGCCGCCGGACGATCTGGAGCACGAGCTGTTGATGATCTGGCGGCGTGAAATGCTCACCGACGTCTATACGCCGCGTTGGGTTACGCTGTATGACCGGGGTGGCGCGTCGCTGCCGGCCATGACCTTCGTGGCCAATGCAGCGCACCACAGCTTCTGCGGGCGGCTGGAAGACTCGATGGTGATCGATATGCTGGCCACCGGCCACGGCATGATCGGTTCGGCCGCGGAATATCTGTACAGCACCGTGGCCCATCTCGACGAGCAGGGCATCCACGACCACCGGCTGCGCACGCTGCGTGCCCGGGTGAGCGTGGCGTTGGCCGCACGCAGGGGCGACGACTGAGGCGGCCCGCGTTCGGCGCGGCAGGACGTTGCGATCAGATCTTGCGATGCGCGTCGCCCGAGCGTGGCTTCATGGCCTTTGCTGTGCCTGGGGTGGCGTTCGGGGTCAGGTCTTGCGCGGTGCGCCAATGCAACGTCAAAGACCGGTCCGGGGCCGAGGTGCGCCGGTTACGCATGGTACGGCCAATAGGGCACAGACCACGTTGTCTCAAAGCAGAAACCGTCTTTGGGACTAGGCAGAACTGACAGCGCCTGGCTGTTCAATAAGTCGGAATATTCGACTTAGCGCTCGTCTCCAGCCATTTTCCGAAACGCTGCTTCCATTCATGGGTTGATCTGCATCATGTTACGCGGCACGAGCAGCATTTAAATTGAGCGCGCATTTCTTTTTGATTTACTTCGGTTGTTTGAGGAGAACGCGATGACTAAACGTATTCGCTGCGCGTATCGAGCTGGTGCCGCGGCGGCGCTCGCCATCATGCTTATCGTGGCCGCGCCGGCGATGGCCAAGACTGACTTGTCTCGGGATGCCAACAATCCATCCATGCTCGAGAATTTCAACTTCGATCACCCGACTTTTGTCCACAAGTTACCGGACGCAAAGCAAAATATTGTCATCCAGATCTCGAAGGGCGGTCCGGATCAATGGAACATGTATCTGCATATGGTGCAGAACGTGTTGGAATTTTTCGGCGACGGTAAGGCGCGGATCGTAGTCGTCGCATACGGGCCTGGGCTCAAGATGCTGCTTGCCAACAGCCCGGTGGCGTCGCGCATTGAGTCTCTGGATGCCAGAGGGGTTGAGTTCGATGCCTGCCATAATTCCATGGTCGGCATGTCCAAGAAGCTAGGGCATCTTCCCAAATTGGTACCCGAGGCGGTGATCGTCCCCAGTGGCCTCGTACGCATCACTCAGCTCGAGCACGCAGGCTTCGATTACATTAAGCCCTAGCGGGGTGAGCCGAAGCGGCGGCAAACCAGCCGTTCAGCCCGCACCGGTACTATCAAGTGCGGGCTGCGATCGACCGTCGTCGACTGCTCAACAGAAACGAAGTCTGGGTCTATCCGTCATGCACGCCCTGCGGACTTCGCCTCAAAAAACTCTCACCGTCTGCCAATGAAGGGCTCGTTGTGGGGAACCCTCGGGGGCTGTCCCGATTGGCGGTGGTGTTCCCAAGGTCAGGGATTGACGGCGTGAATGACTTTTACCATGTCAAGGAAGACGTTCTCGACCTCGGTGACCCGGAAGCCCGCCGCCCGAACGTTGGCGACCGTATCCCGGTCCGTCTCCGGGCCTACCCTGCGCGCCAGCGGGCTCAGCGCCGTCATCATCAGGTTGAACGGAAAGATATGGCTACCGGTGTGCTCGAACATGTGCAGCTCGCCGCCGGACTTCAGCACACGCCGCAGCGCTTCGAGGCCTGCGATGGGGTCCGGTACGGAGCAGAACGTGCAGGACGTGAACACCTGGTCGAACGAGTCGTCGGCGAAGCTCATCTCGTTAACGTCCATGACCTGGCCGGTCAGCTCGCCGTCGTAGGCGGCGATCCGCGGCTGGGCCCGCTCGAGCATCCTGGGGCTGATGTCGATGGCCGTGATGTTGCAGCCGCTCCGGAACATGGGGATGTCGAGGCCGGTGCCGAGCGCCAGGAACAGGATTTGGCCTTCGGGACGCATGCGGGCGAAGAATCGGCGCTTGACCGGAGCCCAGCGCCACTCCGGCCCCTTCGAGGACATCAGATCGAAGTTGCGTGCAGCGCGGTCCCACTTCATGCGGGTGGCGGTGTCCATCCCGTTACCCTCCGTATGTTCTTGGCCGTGTCAGGATCGTGTTCATGCCATAGATCAGCACGACCACCCCAAGGCCGGTGCCGATTCCCCAGCGCGTCGCGGCGTCCACGGACAGAGGCCACATTCCGCCCCACATCCCGCCGAGCATCCCGCTGATCATTGCGGGCGCGAGCACCTCGAACGCGCCGAGCAGAACCATCAAGCCGAGGAGTGCCAAGCCCAGCCCGACCACGGCGCCGACGGCCATACCCGCGAGCGCGCCGACGATCATCCCCAGGCTCCCGCCGATCAGCCACGCCGTGGCCATGGCGGCCAGGGTGGCGACGAGCATGTTGGCCAGCAAGTCACCGGCGATGAACAGTGGACGCTTCTCCACGCTTGGCTCCATCTTTCGGTAGCGGGTATCAGCGAGTATAAATCAGGAATAAGCGGCCTTTTTACCTATGTCTAACGGTAAGTAATGGAAAAACGTTAGGGCAGGTCTCGGGGCACGCTTCAACCAACGCTTCCGAGCTCAAAAGCTATAATTATCGATTCGAAGTTAAGGAAGCATGGGGGTGCGATCGTGTGTTGTGCATAGACCCTCGGAAATAAATTTCGGACTCGGGCGCTGGAACAGCGCACGCCATTGACACAAATACGCCGCACTATCTGCGGCCAATGTTCTCCAAGAATTCACGGAACGTATATCTGGGAGGCGATATGCATTGTCGGCGCCCCGATTGATCCGGCCGTAGCCAGGTGTCGGTTGGGTTCTCAGCAGGTACAACAGCTGCCTTGCCTGGGCGGATTGGCTCTCTAACGACTTTCGCATCCGGGGTGTCGCTGGGTGAGAAATCCCGGCCGGGCCCGTTTCTTGCATCGACTGTTCTAACTTTTTTGGCCAGGCGCGTCCGGCAGGCGTAATAATGAGGGCATGCCAGATTCCGACCCTCGTAATCGTCCGCTGCCGAACGGGATCACCCGTGACGTACTTGAGCGGGACGAATTGCGTAAAGCGCTGGCTGCGGCGCATCCGGATGTCGCGATGCTCAGCGACGACCGGATGCAGGCCTCAGTCCGGTCAATGCTTGATCATCGTCCGCCAACCGTCGCTGTTGACGAGGGCGTATGGGTGTTCGGCTATGGATCGCTGCTGTGGAACCCCTGCGTGCCGGTCGCCGAATGGCTCGACGTTCTGCTTTACGGTTTCCATCGCGATTTCCGCATCCGGCTGACGCATGGCCGAGGCTCTGAAGATGCGCCCGGGTTGATGCTCGGTCTGGTGCCGGGCGGTTCCTGTCGCGGCATGGCTCTGCGACTGCCGCCCGAAGACCTCGAGTACGAACTGCTGATGATCTGGCGGCGCGAAATGCTCACTGGGGTCTACACGGCGCGCTGGGTCCCGTTGTATGACCGTCGTGGATCGTCGCTGTCGGCCATTACGTTCGTGGCCAATGCTGCACACCCGAGCTTCTGCGGGCGCTTGGCCGAGTCTGCGGTGATCGATATGCTCGCCACCGGACGCGGCATGATCGGCTCGGCCGCGGATTACTTGAACAGCACCGTGGCCCATCTCGACGAGCAAGGTATTCACGACCACCGGCTACGGACCCTGCGGGCCCGGGTGAACGCCAGGGTCGCCGCGCAGAACGCCGGTGGTTGAGGGCAATCCAGCGAGGCTTTGCGGGCCGGTCTTGTGTTGTGCCCGACCATCTGAAATTTCTGTCGGTCCGGCGCACCAGAGCCGCGCACGCTGAAGACTAAACGGCCGCATTACCTGCGGCCGATGTCTTTCCAGAATCTACACTGCCGTATAGCCGTCAGGCGTATGTATTGATCTGCGTACCGATCGATCCGCTGGTGGCGAGCGCCGGCTGCGTCTCCAGCGACGACATCAGCTGGCCCATCTGCGAGGCTTGGCTATCGAGCGACTTTCGCAACAGATTGGCCTGCACGTTCTGGTTCTGATTGTGGTTCTGCAGCGCCAGAGCGGTGCTGACGGTCGAGTTCACGCTTCCTGCATCCATGAGATGTCCTCTCCAAGTTCGTAATTTGGAACCGGATTTGCCTTATCGGCTGATCGCGAAAGAACTTGAGGGATAACAGGCGCTAATCCACGGCTATCGCGGTCATCGGTTGGGATGTACCAGCGCGCGTAACCTTGCTTTGTCGAGCGCTGTCTGACATCGAAGATCTAACCTCGGGTCGGTCGCCCACGTTACCCTGACGGCCCAACGCCTCACCGCGTGAGGCCATGACCCATTTCCGAAAAGGAGCGCCCCATGCGCTGGAACCTCCCGGCCCACAATATCCCCTTGGCGGCCAGTGACGATGCCGGCGCCGGCCTGGCTTGCGCGATGTGCCGCTGATCGAACGCGAGCGCTTGTTCGGCAACCCGAGCCGCATCCAGGGCCGGCTCAGCCCGGACGGCCGCTGGCTGTCGTGGATCGCCCCGGCCAACGACGTGCTCAACCTCTGGGTCGCCCCCGTCGACCGGCCGGAGGAGGCGCGTGCGCTCACCGACGAACGCACGCGGCCGATCCGCAGTTATTTCTGGTCGCCGGACAGCGGCCAGCTGTTGTTCGTGAACGATCAGGGCGGCGACGAGAATTTCCGCCTGTTCGGCGTGGATGTGGAAAGCGCGACCCAGCGCACGCTCACGCCGCAGGAAGGTGTGCGGGTGCAGGTGCTCGGCGTGAGCCGGCATCGTGCGCGACCATATCGTGGTCGGCATCAACGACCGGGATCCGCGCTGGCACGATGTCTATCGCCTGGATCTGGCCAGCGGCGAGCTGACGCTGGCATTGCAGAACGAGGGCTATGGCGGCTTCCTGGTGGATGAGAATCTCGATATCCGCCTGGCGCAGCGCCCGCGCGAGGACGGCGGCGAGGATTTCTTCCGCGTGCAGGGCGATGTGGTGGAGGACGAGCCGTTCGCCCGCATCAGCTTCGAGGACAGCGCCAACACCGGCCCGGTGGGCTTCACCCGCGACGGCAACACGCTGTACTGGATCGACAGCCGCGGCCGCGATACCGCCGCACTCGTCGCCCAGAATCTGGAAACCGGCGAGATGCACGAGATCGCCGCCTCGCCGAAGGCGGATGTCACCGGCGTGATGGCCGATCCGGACACGCACGAGATCCAGGCCTGGGCGGTGGATTATCTGCGCACCGAGTGGCACGTGATCGATGCCGCCATCGGCGACGATCTGGCGTTTCTGCAGGAACGGCTCGAGGGCGACGTGCATGTCACCTCGCGCACCGACGACGATCGCCGCTGGGTGGTGGTCAACGACCCGGTCACGGCACCGCCGGAAACCCATCTCTACGACCGCGATGGCGGTACGCTCACCCGCCTGTTCGTCAGCCGCCCCGAACTGGTCGGCGCGCCGCTCACGGGCATGACGCCGCTGGAAATCACCGCCCGCGACGGGCTCACGCTCACCGCCTATCTCACCCTGCCGCGGGGCAGCGGCGCCGAGGGCTTTGCCACGCCGAGCCAGCCGCTGCCGATGGTGCTGCTCGTGCACGGCGGCCCCTGGGCGCGGGATGATTACGGCAGCAACCCCTACCACCAGTGGCTGGCCAATCGCGGCTATGCGGTGCTGTCGGTGAACTATCGCGGCTCCACCGGGTTCGGCAAGACCTTCACCGCCGCCGGCGACGGCGAGTGGGGGGCCGCCATGCACGATGACCTGATCGACGCCGTGAACTGGGCGGTCGAGCAGCCGCGTGGCGGACCCGAAGCGCGTGGCGATCATGGGCGGTTCCTACGGCGGCTATGCCGTACTGGCCGGGCTCACGCTCACCCCGGAGACCTTCGCCTGCGGCGTGGATATCGTCGGCCCGTCGAATCTCACGACGCTGCTGGACAGCATCCCGCCGTACTGGGAAGCCGGCCGGCGCCAGATGTATCGCCGCATGGCCGACCCCGGCACCGAGGCCGGGCGGGCCTGGCTCGCCGAGCGCTCGCCGCTGACCCATGCCGATCGTATCGTTCGGCCGCTGCTGATCGGCCAGGGCGCCAACGACCCGCGCGTCAAGCAGGCCGAGAGCGACCAGATCGTCGACGCGATGGCCGAGAAATCCATCCCCGTCACTTACGTGCTGTTCCCCGACGAAGGCCACGGCTTTGCCCGCCCGGCCAACAACATCGCCTTCAATGCCATCATCGAGGCCTTTCTTGCCGAGTATCTCGGCGGTCGCGCCGAGCCGATCCGCGATGCGCTGGCGCCGTCCACGGCGACCGTGCCGCACGGGGCCGACCATGCGCCGGGACTGGCGGCTGCGCTAGGGACGGGCGCGGCGTGATCGCGCCGCCGCACGGCAATTGCCGTACCATAACCGCCCCGTCATTCATCGAAGCAGGACTTTCCCATGGCCAAAGCCAGCGCCCGTCATATTCTGGTCGACAGCGAAGACAAGTGCGTCGAACTCAAGCAGCAGATCGAAAACGGCAGCGATTTTGCCGAAGTCGCGCGTGAGCATTCCACATGCCCGTCGGGCAAGAAGGGCGGCGAGCTCGGCACCTTCGGCCCCGGCCAGATGGTGCGCGAATTCGATGAAGTGGTCTTCAGTGCGCCGCTCAACGAAGTGCAGGGCCCGGTGAAGACCCAGTTCGGCTACCACCTGCTGGAAGTCACCGAACGCGGCTGATGCGAGCGGCCGGCACCTGTACGTGCCGGCCGGGCAGGATATGAAAAGCCCCGCTGGCGCATCCGGCAGCGGGGCTTTTTGCTGCGCCATACGCCAGCTCGGCTTACGGTTCGAGGTGGCCGAGCAGCTCGTCGCAGGCCTTCGCGCAGCGGTTGCACGAATCCGCGCACTCGGCGCAGTGCTTGTGATGATCGCTGTGCGATTCGCAATCGCGCGCGCAGGTCTGGCATGCATCGCGGCAGGCCTTGACCAGGGTGGCCGCGGCCGATTTATCGATATGCGTCTGCCGCGAGAGCACGCGCACGGTGGTGCTGCAGATATCGGCGCAATCGAGATCCGTGCGGATGCATTGAGCCATGCCGTCGTGCTGCAGGCAGGCGTCGGCGCAGACCGAACAGCACTGGCTGCACTCGAGGCATGCGGCAATGCAATCCGCGAGTTGTTCGCTGTAGCTGACCGGATTGGAATGCGTCTTGAGTCGTTCCTGAATCTGCATTGCAGACTCCCTTGTCGATGAGTTGAACCATTCCCATGCAAACGCGCGCCGCACCGGACCGTCGATAGGTGCAACTCCATAGTCGGACGGTGCCATTCGTCTAATGGCGTGTGGTAGTCGAGGTCGACTGCCAAGCGTTGCCAATGCGAGATGTATTGCCGACCCCAAGTGGATTGGCGCCTGGCGGTCGGGCCCGGGCCTATCCGGCCGGCGCGAGGGGCTGGCAGCGAGCGGTTTGCGCCAGGGGCGGCATCGGTCGTGGGTGGTTCGAACCTCGCGCGGGGCTCATTGATGCTGCAAGGCGACAGGCCCTTCAACCGTCGGTTGAGAGCGTGAGGCGACCGTTCAGGCGAGCATCGAGCGTGGTGAAATCGGCGTCGGCGTCACGTGGCCAGTCGACATCCAGCGTGACGCCTTCGGCATGGTAGGTCGCCTGTACGATCTCGCCCTCGTGCGTCGTCAGCCAGGCGCGGGCAGGGTGCTCGTCGGCGAACGTCAAGTCGAGCGATACCCGGCGCCGCGGGATGACTTGTCGCGTCGGCAGCTCCGCTATCATCGTGCCGACGGTCTGTGCATACGCCCGGGCCAGGCCCCCGGTGCCGAGTTTGATGCCGCCGAAATAGCGGATGACGACGCAGGCAATACGTCCGAGGCCGCTGCCTTCCAGCACGTGATACATCGGGCCGCCCGGCGGTGCCGCCGGGTTCGCCATCGTCGGAGAAGCCGATGGCCTGGTCCTCGCCAGGCGGGCCGGCCAGGTATGCCGAGCAGTGATGCGAGGCGTCCGGATGGTGCTGGCGCGCCAGCGCGATCAGCCGTTGGGCATCGTCGCCTGTCTCAATGCCGGCACACCAGCCGATGAAACGGCTTTTGTGTATTTCGAGCGTGGCGGTATGAGGCTCGTCGATACTCGAAGCCGGCATGAAATAGCGCATCAGAACTCCGCTTGATGAGGTCGAGGGCCCTTTTCGTCGGGCACCGGTAGACATCGTTCAGGTCGGGAATGACTGCATGCTAACGGTTTCGGCACGACCTGGTTTCCTGTCGCTGCCGTGTCGAGTCCGTGGGTCCTGCGACTCGGCGAGCGGCACGATATGCGGCCTGCGTCCGTCGCCATCGCCTCGTCGGGCATCGTCTAATTCTCGTATAGTCACGCGCATTCTTTTCAAAACGGACGACGGCCGTGATAACGCATCGTCGACGCGAACGGGCGATTGCCATCGTGCTGACCGGTCTGGCCGGTTATGTCGATGCGCTGGGCTTCATGACGCTCGGCGGATACTTCATCGCCTTCATGAGCGGCAATACGACAAGGCTCGGCGTGGGCGCCGTGCGCAGCCTGTGGACGGCTCTGGTGCCGGGTGCGGTCATCGTGCTGTTCGTGCTTGGGGTGATGATCGGATCGCTGGTCAATCATCGCACCGGGGCCTGGCGCCGCGCCGCGGTGATGGCGCTGGTAACGGGCCTGCTGATGCTGGCCGCCTGTCTCGCTGGTGCGAGCCTCGTCTGGGGCGCGGTCGTGTGCATGGCCCTGGCGATGGGGGCCGAGAATACGGTCTTCGAGCGCAACGGCGAGGTCAGCCTCGGCGTCACCTACATGACTGGCACGCTGGTCAAGCTCGGCCAGCGGCTGACCGGCGTGCTGCTTGGCGGCGATCGCTGGGCGTGGGTCTGGTATTTCCTGCTCTGGATTGGTCTGCTGGCCGGTACCGTGCTCGGCAGCCTGGCCTATCTACACTTTGGTCTGAAGAGTCTCTGGTTTGCGGCCGGGCTTGGCACAACGCTGACCGCGCTTCTGCTCTGGTGGGCGCCGGCAGGCCACGCGGCACACTAGACATTGATGAAACCGTACGGGCGCCGGGTGTCGGGGCAGCCTGCATCGAGCGTCGCCCCTTGCAACTAGGATTCGCTCGCGCCGGAGTCGTCCGTCAGTGGGCGTGGATTCGACGCCGATGAGGTGTGTGCCTCGGGGCGCCGTACGGCCTTCCGACGGGCACTCAAGCGATAAGACAAGAATGCAGGAACGGTGAGGCTGGCCAGGCAACCCAGCGTATAAAGTGCGAACAACGGCTCGCCCCCCAATGCGAGTATGTGCCAGCCGACCGCCACCGACAGATAGACCACCAATATGTGAAACGAGAATACCTGGATGGACTTGCGCCCGATATAGCAGAACCACGGCAGTTTCATGTCGATCGGCACACGGCTGATTATCCATGCGAATACCAAGGCAATGGCGATGAAATTGGCAACACGGAGCCAGCCCAGATCGGTGCGGACGACGAGCGCGGGATCGATGTCCAGCCCTATCCAGTGATGGCGCGACAAGAATAGAAGAAAACCGAACCCGATCAGAGCGATGAGCATGAGCGGGCGCAGCCGAGTGGCGAACAGTCGGATCTGTTCTCGATAGAAACCGGTGAGAAGACCAAGTGTCCACAGCAGTTGCCACGAGAACAAGTTGAAAACCATCGTTCTGAACAGAGGACCCAACAGAGCCGAGAGCGCATCGACCGGATCAATGTAAAAGCCGAGGAGCCATACGCCGATACTCAGGCCGGCCACCCCGAGTATCAGGCCTTTTCGAAGCGCCCAGATAATCAGTGGTGTCACCAGCACGAAACAGAAGTACATGGGCAGAATATCGAAGTACTTCGGGGCCTCGATGAGAAGCATCGAGAAAATGCCGTAATAGAGGGGGTCGCTGGGTATGGGGTGCAGCATTGTGCGCCAGTAGTATCCGAGCGTCGGCACGGCCCACGCCATGACTAATATGATGGCGAGACAGCTGATGTGGTATTTGTATATGAATACCGCGCGTTTTACGGAAAGCGACAATAACTGGTGATTGGAGCGGTGGTCCTTGGCATAGACGACCGCGAACATATAGCCAGACAGGAACACGAAGCCTTCGGCCGCTGATACGAAGCCCAGTGGCTCCCACGTCAGCGTCTTGAACGCGCCGCCTATGTGGTCGATGAGCATGATGGCAAGCATCACGCCTCGAATGCTGTCCACCCTGTCGTCGCGCCCCCGCATGCCCATCACCGCCCGTCGAAGATTGCTTCTGTTATATATGCGGCTGCGACCGCTGCCGGGCGATGATACCGCTTAGCCGCCTGGCTTGCTTGGCAAGCCGGCGAACGCCCTTGACCGCGGCATCGCGCGTTTATTTGCGCTGGGAAACAGGCGGCTTGCGTGTGCATCCCTCTGTCGGTCGGGATTTCTTCGCATGATCCGCGCTGACGACGCCAACACGTATGGTGCGCTGGCGGATATCGGCGAGCGATGGATGGCCGCTGGAGCCGCGCTATGGTCGTTCAGGGACTATTCTCGAATTGGTAGTTGGTGAACCCCAAGCGCCGGTGTCTTCCATCAAGACCAGTGTCGGCCGGAAGACAATGGATGCCGGGGCGAGGATTCTTGCGCTGGAGTATCTATTCGGCCCCTGTATCGACCCGGCGTCCGGGTTGGCACGCCGAGCTGCGCATGGGCAAGCCGGATGTGTCGCCGGGGCTTGGGCAGCGCAATCCTCGATAGCCTGGCGACGGCGGCCCTCGTGTGGTCCGCTGCTGTAGCTATGGCCGACCGGCCCGAGGCAATCTCGCGTGACACGATGCGGGGTATATGCGCCGTCGGGTCGCTTTGTGCGGGGATCGATCCGGGGCTCGGGCCCCCGACAAGCGGCGTTCCTGCCGCCGTAGTATCGGTATATTCTGCCTAGGACAACCGGGGGAACATATCTGTCATGGGCGGTTTCACCTTCGAGCGCGAGTTGCAGTTTTCCGATGCGCTCGTGAACTCTTTCGCCGAGCTTACGGGCGATTGCAGTTCGCTGCATACCGATGAGGCCTTCGCTCGCCGTACTCGATTCCGCCAACGGCCCGCGCACGGCATGCTCGCCGTGATTGCGCTCGCCGCACTGGCCCGATTGGAAGCGGGGCCGGCCAGTGTGCGGCTCGAATCCATCAGAGGACATTTCCGCGAGCCGATATGGACCCGCGATCGGCTGTTGCTGCGTGTGCAGGTCGAGTCCGAGGGCGACGCCCGTCGCTTCAACGCGAGTTGGACACACGCCGTTCGCGGCACCGAGCTCGCCGTCGCCTCCGGACAATACTGGCCTGTGGCGCGGGCCCGTGATCAGTCGAGCGGAGTCGCGGCGCCGGCGGAGCCGCCGCGGTTTGAGGAACTCGATCCGGATCTGGAGACCCTGGAAGGCCGCAGCGAGACGATCGGATTCACCGTCGATCCTGGTTTGCTCGAGCGATTCGAGTCGGAGCTGCTGGTAGCCATGGGCCTTGAGTGTGGCAGCGTGCTGTCGCCGGAACTGCTCGCTGTCATGATGCTGTCACCGATGAGCGGCATGCGTCTGCCAGGGCGGCGGGGGGCGTCACTGCGTTTTGCGCTCGACTTCACGGCCGCGATCGAGTGCGGGCAGTACTGCACGCTTACCGGTACGGTGCGGCGTGTTCAGCTCGGAGTGGGATTGGTCTCGACCGATCTCGTCCTGCAGGTCGCCGGATCGCCGGTCGCAACCGGCTCGGCAGAAGCGGTGCTCACGGGTATCCCGACTGCCATGCCGAGTCCGGCCGAGATTGCCAGTACGTCTGTTGATATGGGCATCAAGGGCCGTATCGCCCTGGTCGTGGGCGGCAGCCGTGGGGTCGGGGAAGTTACGGCGAAGTTTCTTGCGCTGCTGGGGGCCTCGGTGGCGCTGACCTACCATCGCGGCGCTGCGGACGCCGAGCATATTATCGAAGCCATACGTGCCGCAGGCGGCACCGCGTCGTGTTTTGCCTGTGACGTTCGCTCCGCGGAGCAGGTGGCCACGATGGTCGCGGCGGTCAGCGACGAATTCGGCGGAATCGACATGGTCGTGAACTGTTTCGTCGGTCGCTTCGACCCCTCGCCTGCGATGGCGAACCACTGGGACGGGTATCTCGAGGAACTGGAAATTTCAGTCAAGGGTGTGCATAACGTCTGTTCGGCTGTAGTACCGGTCATGCAGGCTCGTGGCGCCGGCAAGATCGTCAATTTCTCTGCGACGGCGGTCCATAACCCGATGAGCGGGCAGAGTCGTCACGCCACCGCGAAGGGGGCTGTGGAAGCCTACACGCGAAACCTAGCCAAAGAATTGATCCGTTCCAACATCCAAGTGAACCTCGTCATCCCGAATATGATCGAGACCGATCTTCTGGCATCCGTGCCGCGCACGTTCCGTGACCGGCTGGCCGCAGCGCGGGACTATGGCCGCCACGTGCAGCCGACCGAGGCCGCGCAGGCGGTCGCCTTTCTGGTCTCACAGTGGTCGAATGCGATGACCGGCCAGGCGTTGGTCATCAATCTCGGCGAGCCGCCGTTCGGCTGACTGTGAGTGAATAGCGGTCGGGGCGACGTTCAAGGCTGCTGATTTCAGATGTATTGATTGAAAGATTCAGGTCATATGGTAGGTGGCAATACTTTCCACCAGTATGGTCGAGATTATCATATGAGCGAACGGCGATCGGGGCGATTAGATGGCGGTTTTCGAAACCTTGGCCGTTTGTGATATCCGCTATATGATGGCGGGAGCGCGATGGGGGATTGGGAAATGTCTGGGATATGTCTGCGATCTGGCATCTGCTCCGGGGTCTTGGATTTGTTGTCGATAAGACCTCATGCCGCCGCGTGCTCTATCACGAGCGCTCTGTCGCCCGTCCGTTATACGATCGATTGCAGTCGGGTCGAACGGCGGTTGCCAGGCGGCATCGCAAGCGGCGCGGGCCGATGACATGGCCGCCGAGACGCATGTGACGGATCCGGCCGCCACGCGCCGCGCGCTGCGTGAAGAGCTTGCCGCAGGCGAGTTGACCCCGGCGCGGGTGGATCGTGGCTATAAGCGTATTGCCGGCGCTGGGTTGACGACGGACCTGAAAGTGGCATGGCTCGGGAATCACACCCTGGAGCCGGCACTGAGACAGGCGACTGTTTCAGCGTTCCTGCACGGCGTCGTACTCGGCGCCCATAGCGGGGACTACAACCAGCACATGCAAGCCGTGCTCGATCCGGGCTCGGCGCTGCACGCCTATGTTCCCGATGCGATCGTGCTCTCGCTGTCGCTGCGGGGTCTGGCGCCGACCCTGGTCAGCGGGGGCGCGGCACTGTCGGCCGATGCACGCATGGCCGAGGCGCAGCGCGTGTTCGAGCACGTCGAGCAGTGGGTCGAGGCTGCCAGGGCCCATACGCAGGCGGCGCTCATGGTCTGCAATTTCGCGCATCCACCGCAGGCCGCGCTGGGACTTGCCGATCGGCGCAGTCGGGCTGGCTCCGCCGCGCTCATCGGCGATCTCAACGAGCGGCTCGCCAGAGCCTATCGAGATGACCCGCGTGTGCACGTGCTCGACGTCGATTTCGCCATCGCCAACGCAGGCCGCCAGGCCACCTGGAATGCGCGGATGTACCATCTTGCCAAGATGGAATGGAACGGCCCGGGACTGCATGCGGCCGCCGACATCATAGCGCGCGCCCTATGCGCCCTCGTCCGGCCGGCAAAGAAATGCCTGATGCTCGACCTCGACAACACGCTTTGGGGCGGCGTCGTTGGCGAAGACGGCATTGGCGCGCTCAAGATTGAAGAAGGCGACTCGGTCGGTGAGGCTTTTCGCGAATTCCAGCGCGTATTGCTCGACATCAAGGCGCGGGGTGTTCTGCTCGCGCTGGTCAGCAAGAACAATCCCGAGGACGTCGACGAAGCGTTTGCCGCGCTCGACATGCCCCTGACGCGCGCCGATTTCGCAGCATGGCGTGTCAACTGGGAGCACAAGCCGCTGAATATCGAGAGCATCGCGGCCGAGCTCAATATCGGCATCGACGGCACCGTTTTCATCGATGACAACCCGGCCGAGTGCGAGCTGGTGCGGCAGACGCTGCCGCAGGTCGAGGTCGTCAGTCTGCCTCGGGATCCGGCCGACTATGCGGATCTGCTGTGGCGAAGCTGGTCTTTCGACAAGCTCACGCTGACCGAAGAGGACACTCGCAAGACCGAGCAGTATCGCGAAAACGCAGCCCGGACCGAGACCTTGCGCTCGGCGACGGACCTTTCGGCCTATCTCGAGAACCTCGGCACTCGGGTCGAGATCGGCCCGGCCTCGGAACGAGACCTCGCGCGCTTGCATCAACTGTTCTCGAAGACGAACCAGTTCAATCTGACCACCAAGCGTTATTCATTGAGTCAGTTGTCAAAGTTCGCGGATTCGGACGACTGGCTGTTCGAGTGGATCCGGGTTCGGGACAACTTCGGTGACCTCGGACTCGTTGGCGCCTACCTGGTCGATCTCGCCGCCGAGGAGCCCACGATCGACAGTTTCATACTGAGCTGTCGCGCGATGGGACGTGAGATCGAGACCGCCGCCTGTAACCGGATCAAGCAGGTCGTATTCGATCGTGGCGCCGAAACGCTGTGCGCGGATTTCACACCGACCCCGAAGAATCGCCCGGTCGCAGCGTTTTATGAATCCCAGGGTTTCGATGTCGTGGCCGCAAATGAAGCGGGCAAGAAAAGACATCGCCTACAACGGTCCGATGCACGTCCCCGCGAATGCGCGGCGCTGACGGTCACCATCACCGACAACAATAATCACAGAGAGGGCCACTGAATGAACGAGCAACTCCGATCGGTCATCGCGGACGCGCTGGGTCTGGAGCCGGCGGCGGTCACGCCCGACCTTACCCGCGGCTCGGACGCCGTCGACTGGGATTCCATGGGCCATCTGCGGCTTATCACGGCAGTCGAAGAGGCATTCGACATCCGCATGACCATGAGCGAGATCGAGAACATCAATACGGCCGCCGAACTCGATGACTGCGTGCAGAACCATACGGCCGGCTCATGAAGCTCAAGACGATAGCCCAGCGCTTTCTCGTTCCCGGGTTCGTCGTCACCCTGATCTACTTCGTCCGGTACCGCTGCCTGGTCAGTCCGCGTGCCGAAGTCGAGCTCACCCCGAACCTGCGGATCGGGCGTGGCAGCCAGGTCAGCTCGTTCGTCAAGATCAAGGCGTCGAAAGGTAAGCTGATCATCGGTGTCGACGTCGACGTTGGTAGCGGCTGTTTTCTCGCTGCCGACGCCGGCGGTGTGACGATCGGCGATCATACGATGATCGGCCCGAATGTCACGATCTCGGGCGTCAATTATCGCTACGAGCGGCTCGACGTGCCGATCGTGCAGCAAGGGACGACCTCGAAAGGCATCCGTATCGGCGAAGACGTATGGATCGGTGCCGGAGTCGTCATTCTCGATGGCGCCGTGATTGGCGATCACTGCATCATCTCGCCCAATTCGGTTGTCGGCGGCACGCTTGAGTCCGGCACGATCGCCCAAGGTCAGCCGGCCCGCTCGATCTTCACGCGACGGTGACTGCCGGGCTGCCTCTCAGGTCTTGATGTTGGTGTCGACAGGCCGAAATCGGCGCGGGTGGCCCCGCCCGGGATGGATGGCTTCAATCGCAAGCCCGCGACATAACGCCGGCAGTGGGCTGAATTTCGCCGGTGTCAGGTGCGCAATACGCCTTTCTTGAGAATGATGTTGCCATACAGGCGCCGCTCGCCAGTGGCGATCACCGCGTAGGCCTGTCGGGTGCGATCGTAGAAATCGAAACGGTCGACGAGTTCGATCGGGATCTCGCGGCCTTCCGCTTGGGCCAGCCTGCGGTCGAACTCGGTATAAAGTTCGGGCCGGCCGTCGGGTGCGTCCATGGCTGCCGCCGGGGTGTCGACGAAGTCATCCAGCGGCAGCAGGCCGAGCACGGCATCGAGCGTGTCGGTGGCCGAAATGCCGGGCAGTTGCACCAGGCGTTGTGCGAGTGCATCGGCCGGGAAATTGGCATCCACGATAACCAATTCGTCGCCGTGGCCCATATCGGCGAGGATGGCGAGAAGATCGCCGTTCAGCAGCGGATTGATGTTTTTGAGCATGATGTTGTTCCTTGCGCGGTTGGGCTGGCCGGGTCTGGATAGCGAGCCGAACGCGTTCAGGCCAGTCGAGGTTTCGAGGAAACTGGCGGTTTCCGGGGCGCCAGTCTATCCAACCATCGGCCGATGCCGGGCTCGCACCACATTCGCGGGCGCCGGCGATGGTCGGTCGATGACCCGTACCCCGGGCAAGGCGATACAGCCACGGTTCCGGCCGGGTTGATGGCCACGGCGAGCGCCCTCAACGGTAGCCCTTGAACTGGCGTTTGCCGTTTTTCGGGCCGCGTGTCTTGCCGCGCGCTGCGTCCTTGATGGACTTAAGACTCTGCCGCGGCAGCTTCTGTTGGGATTTCTGCTTGGAGCCCATGGATGAGTTCGCCTGTCGCGAGTGGCGGGATGGCGTGAGCTGGGAGCACGCGCGCTCAGTGTAGCCCGTTTGACCCCGCAGGAATCGCCGCGCACGGAGCGATCGCGGAGCCGCGGTCCGGTGGCTGCATCGGATGGCGAGCGCCGATCGACCATCTGCTGGCTGATGCTGGCGTTGCTGCGATGTGCTCCGGGCTCGGCGGATGGGCCGCGTGCGCGGCGAGTGACGGGACAAGCCGGTTGGGCGGGGCGCGCGCTCGCGACGCCCGCCACTGGTAAAGCCGCCCGCCGCAACGGCGGACGGTCGACGCCCGCCTGCTAGGCGGTCACATTGATGTGTTGGCCGATGGTCTGGCCCGCCGCATTCATGCGGGGACCGGACGCTGCCGACGCCTGGGCCGCCTGGGTGCCGCGGTCGTCGGCATCGCCGTCGTGGTCTGGAGCCCCGGGCGTCTCCTGGGACTCGTTCATCGAGTGCATCTGCATCTGCATCTGCGCCTGGGCACCCAGCTGGGTGCTTCCTATCGAGGCAATACTCATCAGGTTCTCCTTTTTGGCGTAGTTCGCGGCCGCTTCGCCGCCTTGTGTTATCGGCTAGAACCCATTGAACTTTAATGAAAAATTAAAATTACGATGTAAAAACGAAGCCAAAACGCGGCATAAACGATAAAAAAACGAATTTCTAACAAACGCGCGGTTGAAGATAGTGCGTCGATCACTCGAACTCCTCCGCGAGGCCCCAGGCGCACATTCGGGCATCTGACAATTACTCCAGCGTGCTCGCCCCGCCGACGCTCCATTGCATGCAATTGGCGCGCATCAAGCGCCGGTTTTGATCTGCCTCAACAACTGAGCCAGCGGTCGCGCATACGATTCAGGCTGTTCTGCCCTTGCTCGATTGACCGATTCAAATGGTCGATTCATCAACAGAAATGAAAACGCTGGTCCTCGATCATTCGACGCGTGGCAATCTCACCCGCGACGCTGTGCTGCAGGCTGCGACGGCGGCGTTTGCCGCCGACGGCTACGACAAGGTGACCCTGCGCGCGCTGGCGATTCAGGCCGGCGTGAATCAATCGCTGATCGGCTATCACTTCGGCAACAAGCAAGGGCTGTATCAGGCAGTGTTTGTTGCGATCGCCACTCATATTCGGGCCCGGCTCGATCCCGGGATGGCCGCGGCGGAAGCCGCTCTGGACCGAACCGGGCCCGGCGGCGCGGGCCGCGATGATGATTTCGCCGTGTTGTGTCGCCTGACCGATGGTCTGCTGGATTTGATGACCGATCCGGTCGCGGATGGCTGGGCACAGTTGATCATCCGGGAACAACAGCGCCCCAGCGATGCGTTCGGCATTCTCTATAACGGCTTCATGGGCCGGTTTCTGGGCCTGCTCGCGCGTCTGGCCGAACGGCTGCGCGGCTCGATCACTGAGCCGGAGGCTCGCCTGCTGGCATGCACGATTCTGGGCCAGATTCTGGCGTTTCGTGTCGCCCGGGCCGGTGTGCTGCGGCTGATGGCCTGGTCGGAGATCGACAAAACGAGGACCGCGGCTATTCGCGCCTGTCTACACCGTAACCTGCGGGCCTTGCTGGCGCCGACGGGGCCATGAGCCGCAAACGCTTAGGTATGGCGCTGGCATTGATTGTCGTGCTGGTTGTCGGCGGCGGGTTGGCCTGGTGGTCGCTGCGCGATCGCGGCGATCGTGGTCTGCGTCTCTATGGCAATGTGGATATCCGTCAGGTCGAGCTCGCCTTTCGGCAACCCGGGCGTCTGGTATCGGTCGCGGTCGAGGAAGGCGATCGCGTGGTGGCCGGGCAGCGGGTCGCCGAACTCGACGCCAAGCCGTACCGCCAGGCGCTTGCCGAGGCCAGCGCCGAAGTCCGGGCCGATGCCGCCACGCTCGCAAAACTGCAGGCGGGTAACCGGCCGCAGGAGATCGCCGAGGCGCGGGCGACGGTCGAGCGCGCGGCGGCGACCTATCGCAACGCCGAGCGCGATTATCGGCGCGAGCGCTTGATGCGGGCTTCCAATGCCGCGGCCGAGCGCAGCCTGGATGCCGCTCGTGCCGCCCGCGATCAGGCCGCCGCGGAGCTGGCCTCGGCCGAGCAGGGCTTGTCGTTGCAGAAGGCCGGCGCACGCAGCGAAGACATCGCCGCGGCGAAGGCCATACTGGCTGCTGCCCGGGCTGCCCGAGATCAGGCCCGGACGGCGCTCGGCGATACGCGGCTGTATGCCCCCGCCGCGGCCACCGTGCTCTCGCGGGTACGCGAGCCGGGCAGCATGGTCGGCGCGAGCACGCCGGTGCTCACGCTCAACCTGCGCGATCCGGTGTATGTACGCGCCTATGTCGACGAGCCCGATCTTGGCCGCATCGTGCCAGGCGCGGCGGTGACACTGCATACCGACTCCTCGAAGCGGGTGTATCACGGCCGGATCGGCTTCATCGCCTCGCAGGCGGAATTCACGCCGAAATCGGTCGAAACGACCGAACTACGCACCGATCTGGTCTATCGGCTGCGCATCGTCGTATCCGACGCCGACGAAGGGCTGCGACAGGGCATGCCGGTTACCGTCGACGTCGTCGGCACTGGATCGTGACATGCGCGCATTAACGCGTGATCACCCTACTGCTGATGAGAGCGACGCCATCGGCGTCGAGATCACGGGTCTGACCAAGCGCTTTGGCGGCACCGTCGCGCTCGCCGGCCTCGACACTCGAATCCGCCCCGGCCGGGTCACCGGGCTGGTCGGGCCCGACGGCGCCGGCAAGACCACGCTGATGCGCATCCTCACCGGACTCATGACGCCCGATGAAGGCCGCGCGGTCGTTGCCGGACACGACGTTGTGGCCGACAGCACGGCTATTCATACGGTCACCGGCTACATGCCGCAGCGCTTCGGCCTGTACGAGGATCTGTCGGTGCTCCAGAACATGCGCCTGTACGCGGAGCTGCGCGGTCTGGCGGCGGAAGCTTATGACGAGACCTTCGGGCAGCTGCTGGCCTTCACCCGCTTGGAACCATTCACAGCGCGTCTGGCCGGACAGCTGTCCGGCGGCATGAAACAGAAACTGGGACTGGCCTGTGCGCTGATGGCCCGGCCGCAGGTGCTGCTGCTCGACGAGCCGGGCGTCGGGGTCGATCCGCTCAGCCGCCAGGATCTTTGGCGCATGGTCAACGAGCTGACCGGCGAGGGCATGACCGTGGTCTGGTCGACGGCCTATCTGGACGAGGCCGAGCGCTGTGCGCACGTGCTGCTGCTCAACGAAGGCAAGCTCGCCTTCGACGGCGCGCCGCAGGCGCTGACCGAGCGTCTGGCCGGTCGTAGCTTTCGTATCGACGGCATTACCGGCGAACGGCGTTCGGTGCTTGCGGACGCACTCGATCTGCCAACGGTCTGCGACGGCGTGATCCAGGGCAGCGCGCTCCGCGTGGTGCTGCGCGACGGTGCGCCCCAGGACGAGATCGAGACCCTCGCGCGCGAGTCCGGCGCTACGATTGCACCGGTCGCGGCACGCTTCGAGGATGCCTTCGTCGACCTGCTCGGCGGCGGCCCCGGCGGAACCTCGGCGCTGGCAACGCGCATGGACGCGGTGACGCTGGCCGATCCGAGCGCCGTGGTCTGTCGCGACCTGACCAAGTGCTTCGGCGATTTCACGGCCACGGACAACGTCAGCTTCGAGGTGGCTCGCGGCGAGATATTCGGTCTGCTCGGGCCCAATGGCGCCGGCAAGTCCACCACCTTCAAGATGCTCTGTGGCCTGCTCCGGCCGACGCGCGGCGAGGCTCGGGTCGCCGGCCACGACCTGCGCCGTGCCACCGGCGCGGCCAAGAGCCAGCTCGGCTACATGGCCCAGAAATTCTCGCTCTACGGCCTGCTTTCCGTGCGTCAGAATCTCGACTTCTTCGCCGGGGTCTACGGCCTCGACGGCCCGCGACGGCGCGAGCGTACGGCCGAGATGATCGAGATCTTCCAGCTGTCGCCCTATCTGGACGCGGCCCCGGAGTCGCTGCCGCTGGGCTTCAAGCAGCGTCTGGCCATGGCCTGCGCGCTGATGCATCGCCCGCCGGTGCTGTTTCTCGACGAGCCGACCTCGGGCGTGGACCCGATCACCCGGCGCGAGTTCTGGACCCATATCAACGGGCTGGTGCGCCGCGGCGTGACCGTGATGGTCACCACGCACTTCATGGACGAGGCGGAATACTGCGATCGGGTTGCCCTCATGTACCGCGCGCGCCTGATCGCGCTCGACACCCCGGACGCACTCAAGCAGGCGGCGACCACGCCCGATTGCCCGGAGCCGAGCATGGAGGAGGCCTTCATCCATCTGGTTCAGGCCGCCGATGCGGAAGACGAAGCGGCGCACCGGCCGGAACCGGCATGAGCAGCCCACGGCCTGAGCCTGCCGGGCCGCTAGCGGCCCAGAGCCGTGTCTTCAGCGTTCGACGACTGGCCGCGCTGGTGCGCAAGGAAAGCCTGCAACTGGTACGCGATCCCTCGACCATCCTGATTGCCTTTGTGCTGCCGGCGGTGCTGCTGTTCCTGTTCGGCTATGCGGTATCGCTGGATATTCGCGGGGTTCGTCTGGGTGTGGTGCTGGAATCCGACGGCGCCCCGGCCCAGTCGCTGGCCGCGGCCTTCGCCGGCACGCGTTATTTCCGAATCACGACGGTCCACGACCGGCGCGCCGTCGCCGATCAGCTGGTCTCCGGCGCCTTGCGCGGTTATGTGGTGATCCCGCAGGACTTCGAGCAACGTCTGGCCACCGGCGGAAGCCGGCCGCTGGTCCAGATCGTCACCGACGGCTCGCAGCCGAATACCGCGAACTTCGTGGCCAACTATGCGCGCGGCGTGGTCATTGGCTGGCGGGCGCAGCAGGCCGATGATGCGGTATCAGCGGCTGCCGCAAAGCCCTCGATCGCGCTTGTGCCGCGGTTCTGGTTCAACCCCGAGATCGACAGCCGGCGGGCGCTGATTCCCGGCGCGATCGCCGTCGTCATGACGATCATCGGCACATTGCTGACGGCGCTGGTGGTCGCCCGCGAGTGGGAGCGCGGCACGATGGAGGCGATCATGTCCACACCGGCCACGGTGGCCGAGATTCTGCTCGGCAAGCTGTTGCCGTACTTCGCCCTCGGCCTGGCCGCCATGGTCTGCTCCACACTGCTTGCTCTATTCGTCTTCGGCGTGCCGCTGCGCGGTTCCTGGTTCGCCCTGCTGCTGTTGTCGTCGGTATTCCTGGTGCCGGCCCTGGGTCAGGGCCTGTTGATCTCCGCGCTTGCGCGCAACCAGTTCGTCGCCGCCCAGATCGCCTTGATCACCGGCTTCCTGCCGGCCTTCCTGTTGTCTGGTTTCATCTATGAGATCGCCTCCATGCCGTGGCCGATCCGGTGGCTGACCTGCGTGGTGCCGGCGCGCTATTTCGTGACCGCGCTGCAGACCGTGTTTCTGGCCGGCGACGTCTGGCCGCTGCTGCTGCGCGATCTCGCGGCCATGCTCGCCATCGGCGCGGTGTTCTTCCTGATCGCGCTGCGCCGTACGCGCAAGAGTCTGGATCTTTGATCATGCGCCTGCTCAATCCGCGGCTGCGCGCCCAGATCGTCAAGGAACTGCTCAGCATTCTGCGCGACCCGCGCAGCCGGCTGGTGCTGGTCGTCCCGCCGCTGGTGCAGCTGCTGATCTTCTCGTTCGCGGCAAGCCTCGAGGTGAATCATGTCGATCTGGCCGTCTACAACCGCGACACCGGGCAGGCGTCCTATGAACTGCTCGCTCAGATCGGCGCCGCCGGCTTCGTCGGCCATGTCTACACGGTGCATAGTCCGGATCAGCGCCGCGCGCTGATCGACCGTCAGCAGGTGATCGCCGCTATCGACATTCCGCCGGATTTCTCGCGCGATATCGCCGCCGGTCGGACCGCCACCGCCCAGGTCATCCTCGACGGCCGGCGGTCGAACGCCGCCCAGATCACCCTCGGCTACCTCGACGACATCGCGGCCCGGGTCGGCGCAACGCTCGCTGGCAGCGACCAGAGCGCGCGCGATCCGACGGTCGTTCGCCACTGGTTCAATCCGAACCTCATCTATCGCTGGTATATCGTGCCGAGCCTGTCCGGCATTCTGACCACCATCATCGCGCTGATCGTCACCGCCTTGTCGATCGCCCGCGAACGCGAACTCGGCACCTTCGACCAGCTCATGGTCTCGCCGACGACGATATTCGAGATCATCGTGGCCAAGATGGTGCCCGCGCTGATGATCGGCACGGCTCTCGGCCTGGTGATGATCGGGGCCGGCGTGTTCCTGTTCGGTGTGCCTTTTCGTGGCTCGTTCCTGCTGTTGCTGATGAGTCTGCTGTTGCTGATCCTGTCGGTGGTCGGGATCGGGCTGACGATCTCCGCGATTTCATCGACCCAGCAGCAGGGGATCCTGGGGGCCTTCGCGGTGGCCGTGCCGATGATCGTGATGTCGGGTTTCGCGACCCCGGTAGAAAACATGCCCCGTGCCCTGCAATGGGTGGCCCAGTCGCTGCCGCTGACGCATTTTCTCGTGATCGTCCAGGGTTGCTTCGTCAAGGCGTTGCCACCCGCGGTCGTCTTCGCCGAGGCCTGGCCGATGGCGGTGATCGCGCTGGTCACACTCGCCGTCGCCCATGCCGTCGTTCGCCGCAAGCTCGGCTGATGCGGGCGCGAGATCCGCGTTGTACCTCGCCGCGCGACGGTCGCGCGGTCGGCTAGGCGTCCGGGATCCGCATAAAGCGTTGCAAGGCGTTCAGCTCCGCCTGCGAGACTTCGTGCCCACCCTGGGTGATCAGCGGGTCGACCGCTGCGCCCTGCGTGGTCAACCAGTCGATCAATGCCCGCGACCGAGCCGGCGGACAGATCGGATCGTGGGCGCCGGCACTGACGAACACCGGCAGGCCGGCCAGCGCCGGTTGCGGCTCTGGCGTCCACGGAATCAGCGGATGCATGAGCGCTACCCGTTCGAACAGGCGAGGCTGCTCGAACATCACCGACGCCAGGATGTTGGCGCCGTTCGAGTAGCCGAGCCCGTAGATCGGGCGATCGGGATGCTCGGCGCGCGTGGCGGCGATGAAGGCCGCCATGCGCTGCGTGCGAGCAGCGAGATCGGCCATGTCGTAGACCCCTTCGCCGGTGCGCCGGAAGAAGCGGTTGGCGCCGCCTTCGGAGACGTCGCCACGCGGGGCGACGATGCCGGCCCGTGGCAGCATCCCCCGGACCAGTTCGACGAACTGGGTTTCGTCGCCGCCGGTGCCATGGAAGGCCATGACCAACGGCGCGCCGGGCTCGCCGGCGAGGCGATACGCTACATAGGGCGGTTCAGTCATGACGTGCTCCGATGGGGCAGCCGAGCGCGCGGCTCGGCTGCGTCGTGGTCTCAGTCGGTGATTGGATCGAGACGTGACGCGATCCGGTCGCGGTACGGCTCGTAGCGTTCCGGCAGCTTGAGTGCCTCGCCGAGATGCGCGGTGTCTTCATCGCGGTCGAAGCCGGGCTCGTTGGTGGCGATCTCGAACAACACGCCGCCCGGCGTACGGAAGTAGATCGACCAGAAATAATCGCGGTCGATCACCGGCGTGACCTGGTAGCCGGTATCCAGCAGCGCCTTGCGCACCTCGGCCTGGGCCGCGCGGTCGGGTACCGCGAAAGCGATGTGATGAACCGATCCGGCGCCCTGTTGTGCCGCGGACCCCTGCGGCAGGACTTCCAGGTCGATCGTGTCCGCCCCGTTGCCGTTCGGCATGACGAAGCGGGTCACGTTGTCTTCGCTTTCCGCGCGTTCGTAGCCCATGAATTCGAGCAGCTCGCGGGTGGCGCCGTCGTCCTGCAGCCGCAGGCGCGCACCGGAAAAACCGTGGATGGCGGATTCGGCCGGCACGCCCGCGCCGGTCCATGCGCCACGCGTATCGTCGGGTCGCTCGATCAGCGCGAAGCCGTCGCCGTCCGGTCCGGAAAAGCGAAGACGGCGCTGGCCGAAGGTGGTGTCCGAGGCCAGATCCGATACGCCCAGTCGCGCCAGCCGGTCGGTCCAGAAATCCAGCGCGTCGCGTGCTACGGCGAACTGGGTCTCGCCGACTTCACCGGTGCCGGGCGTGCCGCGGGCGGCCAGCGGAAACGGGAAATACGTCATCACCGTGCCGGGCGTGCCGATTTCGTCCCCGTAGTACAGGTGATAGACGCTGGGCTCGTCGAAATTGACGGTCTTCTTGACCCGGCGCAGGCCGAGCGTGTCGGTGAAGAACCGGTTGTTCCGATTGGCATCAGCGGCCAGCGAGGTGATGTGATGCAGGCCCTGGATCTGCGTGATCATGAGATTCGTCCTGTCAGCGCGAAGCTGGCGTTGGAAGGATACCGATCAATCTAGCAACGCCGAGCCTGTGTAGAGAATTGGCATAATCCTTTTCACATTATTTCGTTGGACGTAATAATCGGCATGGACGACTTCAAGGCACTGCGCACGTTCCTTCTGGCGGCCGAAAGCCATAATTTCGCGGCGGTCGCACGCGAGCTGGGGATGACGCCGGCCTCGATCACGCGGACGATCGCGGCGCTGGAGCGCGATCTTGGCGTGCAGTTGTTTGTGCGCACAACGCGCCGGGTCAACCTCACCAGCGCGGGCGCGGCCTATGCCGCGCGGCTGCGGCCGGCCATGGCAGCGGTGGCGGAGGCCCGGCGCGAACTGCTCGATGCGCACCGGGCGGATGCCGGCACGCTGCGGATCAACGCGCCCATGTCGTTCGGCATGCGGGTGTTGCCGGCGGTACTCTCGGCCTTTCGCGCGCAGCATCCGAACATCCGCGCGGATGTGTCGTTGTCGGACGAAATGGTCGATATCGTGGAAGGCGATTTCGATCTGGCCGTGCGGATTTCCGGGCCGCCGAACGACAAGTTCACGATCTGGCGCAAGATCTGTCCGATCGAGCGGTTTCTTGTCGCCGCGCCCGATACGCCGTTCGCCGCGGCCGTGCATCCCAACGATCTGCCGCGCGATGCCTGTCTCGGCTTCAGCCCCGACGGCCGGGGCGAAACCTGGCGGCTCTCGCATGGCACCACGCATGTCGACGTGCCGGCCGGGCGGCCGATCTGTGCGAACAACGGTGAATTTCTGGCGAGCATGGCCGCGGCGGGCGACGGGGTCGCACTGCTGCCGGCGTTCATCGTTGCCGACGCGTTGTCGCAAGGGCGACTGGTGCGCGTTCTGCCCGACTGGGCGCCGCCACCGATCTGGCTCACGCTCTATTACCCGCCCTATCTGCGATTGCCTCCACGGGTCGCCGCGTTCTCTGATTTTTTCGAATCGATGATGCATGCAAACCAGGGCGCCGCCGGGCCGGGGGCATGAGTTATGGCCTGAGGATGCGGCCGGGGCTGCGCGAGGCGGGCACGCGCCTGTATTCTGGCGCGCACGGTTCAAGGGCAACGCAACATATGGCGATACGCAAGATCGCGCGCATGGGCCATCCCGTGCTGCGCCGGCCCACCACGGCTGTTTCGGATGTGTCCGATCCCGAGATTCAGCGCCTGATCGCGGACATGAAGGAGACCCTGGCCGATGCCCAGGGCGTCGGGCTGGCCGCGCCGCAGGTGTATGCGACCCGCTCGGTGCTGATGTTCTTCGTGCCGCCCTCGCGAGCCGCCGGCGACGCGAACGACGAAGGCGTGCCGCTGACCGTGTTGATCAACCCCGAGATCGAGCCGATCGGCGACGCGCAGGTGGGCGGATGGGAAGGTTGCCTGTCCATCCCCGGCCTGCAGGGTTACGTGCCGCGCTGGCAGCGTATTCGCTATCGCGGACTGGACGAGACCGGCGCACCCGATCGAATGCGAAGCCGAGGGCTTCCATGCCCGCGTGGTACAGCATGAATACGATCATCTGCAGGGCGTGCTCTATCCGGAGCGCATGACCGACATGACCCGCTTCGGTTTCGCCGAGGAACTCATGCGCCAGCCCGATGGGGGAACCGACGGACGCCGAGTAGGCCGCGCGCTGCCCGGGCGGCGCGTCGGGGTGTAGATTGCCTGGTACAGGACCGGGATGTTCCACGTGGAGGCAAGGCGATGAAATACTGGGCCCTGGCGTTGCTGTTGGTTTGTAGCGTGGCCGGCGCGGTGGACAACCCGGATGCGCCGGATTATCTCGGCGCGTTTCATCAACGCATGCAGGCCTATCAGCAGCGTATCGATCACGCCCGGACCACGGCCGACATGAGCCAGGCCTCGGTCGCCGAAGCCAAGGCGCTGGATCACGAACTGAACACTGCCTATCGAACGCTGATGCACCGGCTCTCGCCGACACAGCACTCCGCTCTGCGTGCGTCGCAGCGACACTGGCTGAAATACCGCGACGCCGAATTCGCGTTTCCTCAACAAGACGTTCACGCGGCAATCGCACGGTACGTCGTCGGTACTTACGGTCGGCCATGCACGTAACGCGCTGGTCTACGCGCGTGCGGAGGAACTCTGGGATTATCTGGAGAGCTCTAGGGTCGGTCGAGGGGTCATACGAGTCCGCGCCACGCGCTTCCTGCGCATGGACGATGGGCGGCAAGACGAGATGTCGTACGCGTCGTCGCCATTCGACACCCGCGTGCGACAACGCTGGGTTGCCACCGCGTCTGCGATCCTGGGGCGGTTATCCCCAAGGGCGGGGCGCTGTGAGCAACGGCTATGGGCACCGGACGGCGTTGCGTCTTGATTGCGGCACGCCGGCGTCGGCGGCTCACGCCTTGCCCGACACGATTCACGGTCTCCAACGCAGCGCTCGCATGCTGTGTTTACAGCTTCCGGGTGCGACCGGTAGAAGCAGACAGGCTCGTACCGACCTGTGATACCGCGCCCGGCCACGCCTTCCGAAACCCCTGTCTTTCGGCTGTTGTGGCGGCCGGCACCATGGCCTCTATCTGAATCTGCGGAGCGCGGGTCGCTTGTCGGCAGGTGCGGCCGCGGGCCCGCTGCCGCTGGTGGCGGCGCGTAGGGCGGCTTGTGACCCAATGCCTTCTAGCCTGATTTACTCCTACGGCGGAGGTGCCGCGAGCGCCTGTGGCGGCCGGGCATGCTTCATGGTCTAACTTTACGAAAGTAAAAACTTACGATAAATTCCAAATCGAAATGAAAAGGTTTCGAAATGAACGGAGCACAACGACGCGACGCGATCCTCTCTTATCTCTGGCAGCACGAGACGGCGCGGGTGGAGGTACTGGCCGAACTGTTCGGCGTTTCGGCCGTCACGGTCCGTACGGATCTGTCGAGCCTCGAGGCCACCGGCCTGGTGGTCCGGCTACGCGGCGCGGTCCGGCTGAGCAAGTCGGCCGAGGCCGAGCTGGCCTTTGCCGAGCGCCGGCGTACGAACGGCGAGGCCAAGGCCCGCATCGGCGCGGCCGCGGCCGCGATGGTGGAGCCTGGCGACTCGATCGTGCTCGATGCGGGCACGACGACGCTGGAGATCGCTCGTCGGCTCAAGGATCGCGAGTCGCTGGTGGTGGTCACCAACGGGCTGGATATCGCGATGGAGCTGTCGCATGCGCCGGGCGTGGAGATCGTGATGCTCGGTGGGCCGATTCGAAAGTCTGCGCTTTCGTTTTCCGGTCGCGAGGCCGAGGAGAGTCTGTCGCTGCATCGGGTCGACCGGCTGTTTCTCGGCGTGGATGCATTCGACGTCGAGGCCGGGCTGACCACCGACCACGAGAGCGAGGCCCGGCTGAACCGCGCCATCATCGCGGCGGCCGGCGAGGTGGTCGCGGTGGCCGATTCCAGCAAGTTCGGTCGCCGCGCGCTGAATCTCGTGGCGTCGGTGGATCAGCTGGACCAGCTGATCACCGATACCGGCATTCCCGAAGCCGTCGGCGCGGCACTCGATGCCCGAGGTGTGGCGTGGCGCGCGGTCTGAACACCGAATTCAATCTCTTACCCAAGGTAGTCGTATGACATGGATTTCCGAGACGATCGCCCGGCACAAGGCCGGTGAGCCGGCGGGCGTGACGTCGGTCTGTTCGGCGCATCCGTTGGTGATCGAGGCCGCGATGCGGCTGTGCCTCGCCGAGGGCGAGGCCGGCGTGCTGATCGAGGCGACCTCGAACCAGGTCGACCAGACCGGCGGTTATACCGGCATGACGCCGGCCGATTTCCGCGATTTCGTCGGCGACATCGCCGATCGGGTCGGGCTGGCGCGCGATCGTATCGTGCTCGGCGGCGATCATCTGGGGCCGAACCGCTGGCAGGGCGAACCGGCCGAGCAAGCGATGGCCCAAGCCGAGGTACTGATCGAGGCGTATGTCGCGGCGGGTTTTCGCAAGATCCATCTGGATTGCTCGATGCCCTGTGCCGACGACGAGCCGTCCGTTAACCGATGCCATCGTGGCCGCGCGTGCTGCACGACTCGCGGCGGTGGCCGAGAAGACGGCCGGCGGCGATACCGCCGATCTGCGTGCTATATCGTCGGCACCGAGGTGCCGGTGCCGGGCGGCGCCCAGGAATCGCTGGACGAGGGCGTGGTGCCCACCGATCCGGCGGCGGCCCGCGCGACCATCGAAGCACACCGCCAGGCGTTCGACGCCGCCGGCGTGGGCGCAGCGTTCGAGCGCGTGGTCGGGCTGGTGGTCCAGCCGGGCGTGGAGTTCGATCATCTGCAGGTGGTGGATTACGAGCCGGCGCGTGCCAGCGCGCTGTCGGACGTGGTCAACGATCAGCCGCTGGTGTTCGAAGCGCATTCCACCGATTACCAGACGCCGGAGGCGCTGGCCGCCCTGGTGCGCGATCACTTCGCGATCCTCAAGGTCGGCCCCGGGCTCACCTTCGCGCTGCGCGAGGCGCTGTTCGCGCTGGAGGACATCGAGCGGCTGCTGGTCGAGGACGGCGAACGTTCGCGGCTGGCCGAGACGGTCAAGCGCCGCATGCTCGAAAACCCGGTCTACTGGCAGAAATACTACGAAGGCAGCGCAGCCGAGCAACGCTTCGCCCGCCGCTTCAGCCTGTCGGATCGGATTCGCTACTACTGGCCGGATCCCGAGGTGGAGGCCGCCGTCCAGCGGCTGCTGGCCAATCTCGACGAGCTCGACATGCCGCTGCCGCTGCTGAGCCGTTTCCTGCCGGATCAGTTCCGGCGCGTACGCCGCGGCGAGCTCGCCCCCGCACCCCGCGATCTGGTCATCGACCGGGTCGCCGACACCCTCCGTGATTACCGCTTCGCCTGCACGGCGAACGTCTGAGGCTTTCCAACATGAGCCAAGCCATGTCTGACAATATCCCCACGATTCTGGCCGATGCCGACGCGCTCGGCGGCGGTGCGACCGCCCGCGAGATCGCCCAGCAGCCGGCGACACTGGTCGAGGCGGCCGCCATCGTACGGGAGCGCCGCGACGAACTGGCGGCGTTCCTCGAGCCGCTGGTGGCCGATCCGAACACCCGCATCATCCTGGCCGGCGCCGGCACGTCGGCGTTTGCCGGCGACATCATCGCGCCGACGATCGCCGCCGAACTGGGCCGCCCGGTGGAGGCGATCGCGACCACCGATATCGTGGCCCGGCCGCGCGAAATCCTCGCCGACGGCCGCCCGGTGCTGCTGGTGTCCTTTGCGCGTTCGGGCAACAGCCCGGAAAGCGTGGCCGCCTGCCAACGCGTGGAGCAGCTCGCCCCCGAGGCCCGGCATCTGGTGATCACCTGCAATCCGGAAGGCCAGCTGTATCGCGATCATCACGGTGCCGAGCGTTCCCTGGTGCTGACCATGCCGAAGGCCACCGACGACGAAGGCTTCGCGATGACGTCGAGCATCACGGCCATGATGCTGGCCGCGACCGGCGCCTTCTGCCCGGCACATGTGGCCGAGGACCGGGCCGCGGCCATCGCGTCAGCCGTGCACGCGGTGCTGGCCGAGCGCAACGAGGCGATCCGCGAGGTCGCCGGGCGCGGTTATGAGCGCATCGTCTATCTCGGCAGCGGCGCCTTTCGTGGGCTGGCCGAGGAATCCGCGCTCAAGATCCTGGAGCTGACCGGCGGGCGGATGCTGTCGTATCACGACACCGCGCTCGGTTTCCGGCACGGGCCGAAATCGCTGCTCGACGACAGCACGCTGGTGCTGGTCTATGTCGCCGGCGACACCCATGCCGCGCGCTACGACGCCGATCTGCTGAAAGAGGTCACCGGCCAGCTCGGCGCCGAGCGCGTGATCGCGATCGCCCCGCCGGACAGCGGCGATACCGCGGGCGCCAGCGCATGGCGCTGCCAGGGCCCGGCCGACGAAGCCGCGCTGGTCTATCCCTATCTCGTGCATGCCCAGCTGCTGGCGCTGCATGCATCGGTGGCCACCGGGCGCACGCCGGACAACCCCTTCCCGTCGGGCGAGGTGAACCGGGTGGTCAAGGGCGTGACTGTTCACGCGCTCGACTGAACAACCAGGGCGCCGCGATCGTCGGCGCCGGGAGTATGCACATGTTTCTGGGTGTCGACGGCGGCGGGACGAAAACGGCCTTCTGCCTGATGGATCGAAACGGGCGCATCGTCGCCCGATCCGAACAGGCCAGCTGCTATTTCATCTCGGTAGGGCTGGATGCCGCCGAGCAGGCGCTGGCCGAAGGGGTGGCCACGGTCTGTCGCGAAGCCGACATCGAGCCGGCCGCGATCGAGCATGCCTTCTTCGGGCTGCCGGCCTTCGGCGAGGTCTCCAGCGCGCTGCCGCGGCTGCGGGCCATGCCGGGCAAAGCGCTGGGCCACGATCGCTACCACGTGGACAACGACATGGTCTGCGGCTGGGCCGGTTCGCTGGGTGCGATTGACGGCATCAACGTGATCGCCGGCACCGGCTCGATGACCTACGGCGAGAACGCCGGCCGCGGCGTGCGCTGCGGCGGCTGGGGCGAGCTGTTCGGCGACGAGGGTTCGGCGCACTGGATCGGCATCGCCGGGCTGAATGCGTTCTCGCGCATGAGCGACGGCCGTGCCGAGCGCGGCCCGCTTTACGACCGGCTGAAAAGCCAGCTCGAGCTGGCCGACGATCTCGATGTGGTCGATGTGGTGCTCAACCGCTGGGAAGCCGATCGCTGCAAGGTCGCTGCCCTCGCACCGCTGGTGCTGGACGCCGCCGGGGCCGGCGATACCGCCGCGATGCGCATCGCCGATACCGCGGCCGACGAACTGGTCGAACTGGTCGAAACCACCGCCCGTCGCCTGGCCTTCGCGGCCGAGGCCACGGTGCCCGTGTCCTATTCCGGCGGGCTGTTCCGTGCGCCGGCCTTCACCGAGCGCTTCACCACGCGGATCGCGCGCAGCCTGCGCGCCTTCGATCTGCGCGAACCGCTTCACCCACCGGTCGTGGGCGGCGCGCTGTATGCCGCGCGCCTGGCCGGCCATGCCATCGAGACGGTCGTCTGAGGCCGCGAGAATCACACCCCAAGGGGGAGAAGAGATGCAAGATCGAAGCTGGATTGTCTATACGGGCCTGCTGGTCCTGTTCTGGGGCGTCTGGGGCGCGTTGTCGGGCATGCCGACCGAGCGCTACGGCTACCCCGACCAGATGGTCTATATCATCTGGGCCATCACCATGCTGATTCCTGCGTTCTTCGTGCTGCGCCGCGAGCGCTTCCAGCCGACGCTCACGGGCGCGGCCTATGGCCTGGCGATCGGGTTGACCGGCGCAGGCGGCCAGCTGGTGCTGTTCAAGGCGCTGGCGATCGGCCCGGCCTATCTGATCTTTCCGATCATCTCGATCTCGCCGGCGGTGACCGTGATCATGGCGTTCGTGATCCTGCGCGAGAAGATCGTCGGCGTGGGCATCATCGGCGTGCTGGCCGCACTGATCGCGATCGTGATGTTCTCGCTGCCGAGCCGGGCGGCGACCGGCGCCGACTACGGCAGCTGGGTATGGCTGTCGATCTTCATCTGCCTGTGCTGGGGCGTGCAGGCATTTCTGATGAAACGGGCCGCGCTGGCCGGCGTGAACGACGGCACCACCTTCGGCTGGATGACCATCAGCGGCCTGCTGATGATCCCGTTCGCATTCTGGATGATGACGGCCCCGGCCACCGGCTATCCCTGGCAGGCGCCGGCGCTGACCGCCGTCACCCAGGTGCTGAACGCCGTGGGCGCGTTGTTCCTGGTGATGGCGCTGTCGCGTGGCAAGGCCGTGATCGTCGCGCCTTGTACCAATGCGTTGGCGCCGGTGCTGACGATCGTGCTGTCGCTGCTGTTCGCCGCGACCCTGCCCACGCTCTACAGCACCATCGGCATTGTGCTGGCGCTGGTCGGCTCGACCCTGATGGTCTACAGCGAAGAGAAACAGGCCGCGCCGGCGGCATCGCCCGCGGCCGATCGCTGCAAGTCAGACGGCCCGGCGCTGCGCGGCGCCGGGCCGGTGAGGCGCTAGCCCGGCCTTATTCGCTCCACTGTTCGTGGAAGCTGCCGTCCTTGTCGACGCGCTCGAAGGTATGGGCGCCGAAGAAATCGCGCTGGGACTGCAGCAGGTTGGCCGGCAGCCGCTCGGCGCGATAGCCGTCGTAGTAGGCGATCGCCGAGGCGAAGCAGGGCACCGGCACGCCGGCCTTCACCGCCGTGCCGACGACTTCGCGCAGCGCATCCTGATAACGATCGGCGATGTCCTTGAAGTACGGGTCGAGCAGCAGGTTGGTCAGCTCGGGGTCGCTGGCGTAGGCATCGGTGATCTTCTGCAGGAAGCCGGCGCGGATGATGCAGCCGGCGCGGAAGATGGCCGCGATCGCGCCGTAGTCCAGCGGCCAGTCGTATTCCTCGGCGGCGGCGCGCATCTGGGCGAAGCCCTGGGCATAGGAAATGATCTTGGAGAAATACAGCGCCTTGCGCACGGCCTCGATGAAGGCATCGCGATCGCCGATATCGATCTTCGGATCGGGGCCGGTGAGCTGCTTGGACGCCGCTACGCGCTCGGTCTTGAGCGAGGACAACACGCGCGCGAACACCGATTCGGTGATCAAGGGCAGCGGCACGCCGAGATCGAGCGCGCTCTGGCTGGTCCACTTGCCGGTGCCTTTCTGGGCGGCGCGGTCGAGCACCATGTCGACCAGGTCGTTGCCGGTGTCGGCGTCTTTCTTGGTGAAGATCTGGGCGGTGATCTCGATCAGGTAGCTGTCGAGCTCGCCGGTATTCCATTCGGCGAAGGTTTCGGCGAGTTCGGCGTTGGACATGCCGACGACGTGCTTGAGCATGGCGTAGCTCTCGGAGATGAGCTGCATGTCGCCGTATTCGATGCCGTTGTGCACCATCTTCACGTAATGGCCGGCGCCGTCCGGGCCGATGTAGGTGACGCAGGGCGTGCCGTCCGGGGCGCGCGCGGCGATCTCCTCCAGGATCGGCGCGACCATGTCGTAGGCCTCGCGCTGGCCGCCGGGCATGATCGACGGACCGTTGAGCGCGCCTTCCTCGCCGCCGGACACGCCGGTGCCGATGAAGTGCAGGCCGGACTCGGCCAGTTCCTTGTTGCGGCGGATGGTGTCCTGGAAGAAGGTGTTGCCGGCGTCGATGAGAATATCGCCGTCCTCGAGCAGCGGCTTGAGCTGCTCGATCACCTTGTCGGTGCCGGTGCCGGCCTTGACCATCATCAAAATGCGGCGCGGCTTTTCCAGTGACTCGACGAACTGCCTCGAGCGAGAAGGTCGGCACCAGATTGCGCCCCTTGGACTCCTCGATCACTTCATCGGTCTTCTCGCGCGAGCGGTTGTAGACCGACACCGCATAGCCGCGGGACTCGATGTTCAGCGCGATGTTGCGGCCCATCACGGCCATGCCGATCACACCGATCTTCTGTTTGCTCATCACAACGTCCAGTGGGGGAAACAGAACGAAAATACCGAAAAACACCCGCGCTTGTCTGGCCTCGCCCGCCATCGAGATGACTGCCGGAGCGTTCGCCGGTGCGTGTATTGGCGTGCCGGGCCACGCCGGCAACGTGTCCATGGGATCATGCGCCGACGGGCCGAGGGCGAAACCATCGATGCATCGCTCTCACGTGCCGCTTTGCCGCTGGAGAATTGTTGTGCAGATATGGGTGGATGCGGACGCTTGTCCGATCGCGGTGAAACAGACGCTGTATCGCGCCGCAAAGCGTACGGGCATGGCCGTGACGCTGGTCGCGAATCGCCCGCTGCAGGTGCCGCGACTGCCGCAGGTCAGCGCCGTGCAGGTGGCCTCGGGCTTCGATGTGGCGGACGACGAGATCGCGCAGCGTCTGGAGGCCGGAGATCTGGTCGTCACGTCGGACATTGCCCTGGCGGCGGCCGTGCTGGAACGGGGTGGCGCTGCGCTCAGCCCGCGCGGGGACGTCTTCTCGGCCGACGACATCGCGGCCAAGCAGACGATGCGCGATTTCATGGATACGCTGCGCGGCAGCGGTATTCATGGCAGTGGCACGCCACCGCTCGGGCCGCGCGAACGCCAGGCCTTTGCCAATGCACTGGATCGCTGGCTCGCGCAAGCTCGCAAATCCTGACCGGCCCGGGGCGCGGAGCGCGGAATTTGCGCAACAGTCGGCTGTTTTGCCCCGCGATGCGAGAAATCGCCAGTAGATTTCTGCGCACGCCTACGCCACGGCGTCTTGCCGGATGGGGCGATGTTGTTGTCGCTGTAATTTACTGAAAGTAATGGATTATTTTTTTGTTCTGGGTCCGGCGGCTCGAGGCGGTCGCTTATCGCCCGCCCGCCAGAACCGGCGGCCGCACGGGCTGTGGTGCAACAAACCGTTCGTGCACGAGCCGACATCCGCGTATGGTGGACCCCGCAGGCAACTGCATTAATCAAAACGGTTAGATACCAAGAGTAAATTATGTCCAAAGGCACAGTGAAGTGGTTCAGCTCCGAAAAAGGCTTCGGCTTTATCGCTCCTGAAGACGGCAGCAACGATCTGTTCGTCCATCATTCCCAAATTCAGAGCGGCGGCGGTTTCGCCACGCTCAACGACGGCCAGGCCGTCGAGTTCGAAGTTGGCGAAGGCAAGAAAGGCCCCTGCGCCAACAACGTGGTCCCGCTCTAAACAGCGACACCACGAATGAACGAAAGCGGGCCGGGATTTTTCCCGGCCCGCTTTTTTTTGCCTGGAACCCGAGGGGCTACGCCGGCGATCTGTCACGCAGTGCCTCGATGAAGCCGCGCGCGTCGAGTGAACCCCAGCCGGTGCAGGCGTCCCAGCCCGGCTCGGCCTGAAACCCCTGGACTCCGGCGTAACTGTTGTCGCCCTGTGTGATGTCGTTGAACGGCAGGCTGGATGCCGCTGTGTACAACTGCCGCGTCAGCCCGCTCAACGGCTTGTGCCCGTCTCGGGTCCGTGCCTGATTGGCCAGGGCGACAATGGCAGCGAACACCGGGCAGGCCACTGAGGTGCCGCCGACCACTGTATTCTGCTGCTGAAACACGATCTGGTAGCCGGTGGCCGGATCGGCGTTGAAGGCCACATCCGGCAGGCCACGGCCGGCCGGCCCCTGTAGATCACTCTGGCAGTCCGGGCGCGAGAAGACGTTGCTGAAACCACCGCCGCTCGCGCCGCCGTTACGACGGTCTTGGTAGCTCCAGGCGGTTTCGCTGCCATCGGCAGCCAGCGATGTGCCGCCCACGGCCACGCAGGTGGGTACGCTCGCCGGCGCATCGGCATTGCGGCCGGCGGTTTCACCGGGTCTCGGTCGCGTATGCCGGCCGTAGGCGCCCTGATCGCCCGAGGCCACGCATACGGTCACGCCGGCCGAGTCGAGCTGCTCGATCAGATCGCTCCATTCCTTGATCACGGCATCACCGAAGCTGGCCTCGGCGTCGCCGTAGGATATCGACAGCACCGAAGGCGCGTGTTCGGTGTCGTCGAGGATATAGCGGAGGGTCTTCGACATCGCAATGGAAAAACTCTGGTAGTCGCGGCCGCCCGCGGCCTCGTAGACGAGCAGTTCGGCGCCAGGTGCGAGCGCGCCGGCCCACTGCAGATCCAGCGAGGCTTCCTGATCGGCCCTGCTCTGGCCGTGATCGTTGCGGGTGCCGTCGACGGAGATGAATTGCACGTCGGGCGGGTCGATGTCATGCATCCGCCAGAATGACTGCGCGTCCGGCAGGCTGAAGCCGTTCGAGAACTCCAGAATGCCGATCGACTGTCCGCTGCCGTCGAGATCCTCCGGAATGCGGTAGGCGCTGCGGATATCGCTGGGGTAATAGCCCTGGCCGCCATGCGCGGTGCCTTCACCGCTGCCGAAAATCGCGTACTTGCGCCACATGGAGCGTCTCCGTTGGTTGCAACATGCATTGACCCTACAGGAGCCACGTTATTGCGGCGCATACGGCGAAATACGGAGCCCGTGTATCACAACAGACTGATTACGTGGATCTTTCGTGTACTTCGGCCGTAATCGTTCGCCATGCCCGCGAAGATACCGGGCTCGGGTGCTACAGCCGGGCGCTGGTCGAAGCATGGATTGTCCACGTCATGTCGAATCGACGGTTCTGGTTCCGGCTCCTGGTGCCGGTGATCGCTGCTGCCCTGGTGGCAGGCTGGTTGTTCGTGCATCGCCATCACGTTACCGGTGCGCCCGGCGACAGCCGCGGGGCCGCTGCGACGTCGTCCGGCCGATCCCCGATGGAGGAGGAGACCGTCATGCAGCGCTTCGTGCCTGAAGGCTGCGAGGATCACTGCCCGACGGTGAAGATCAATACACTGCGCTTCGATACGGCGCCAGAGCTGACTCAGGCCCTGCGCCAGCGCCTGCTCGGCATGGCCCAGCTTCAAGGCGGTGAGCACCCGCGGGAAAAGCCAGCGGATTTCCATGCCTTTGCACAGCAGCTGTTCCACGAGAGCGAGGCGATGCAGCGGCAGAATCCGGAGATCGCGCCCTACAGCGCGCGGTTTGTGACGCCCAGGTGCTTTCGCAGCACGACGGCCTGATCATCCTGCGGCTCGATACCTATACGTTCCTGGGCGGCGCACATGGCATGCCGGTGACGCGCTACCTGGTGATCGATACGGGCCGCAAACAGATCCTCACGCTCCACGATATGCTGCGGCCCAGCCAGCACCGCGCCTTCGAGCAGAAGCTGCACGCCGCCCATGCGCGCTGGGCCAGACAACAGTCGATGGACATGTCGAACTGGCCGTTCACGCCCAGCGACAATGCCGCACCGCTGGCCGATGCCATGGCCGTCACCTACCAGGCCTATGACATCGCGCCCTATGCGGCCGGCCAGCCGACGCTCAGGATTCCCTACGATCAGCTGAAGAGCGTTCTCAAGCCGCGTTTTCTGCCCGGCCGCCACGGCGGCTGACCGCGCCGGCGCGCGTCACAGCGGTACGAACCACGCGAGCCCGATCACCAGCAGGTCGACGGCGACCAGCGCGTAGGCATTCGTGATGAACCACGGGTCGACCATCAGAGTCGTGCCGATCAGCCAGGGTACGATTGCTTTCTGTCGGCTGCCGTAGGTGAAAAATCCGAGCCCGACCGCGCCGAAAAGCATGCTCCAGATCATCAACGCCGAATTGTCCATGCGGTGGGCAGGCTGTGGATAAGGCTCGCCATGGTACGGCACTCGGCCGGCTCGCAGGCGATCGACCGGCGCCGCGCTTTAGGGCAATATCGCATGACCATCACTGCCGTACCGCGGCTTTTCAACTGCCCATGCATCCCTGTATGACCTGTGGCGCCTGCTGCGCCATGTATCGTGTGGCCTTCCATTGGCTGGAAACCGAAGCCACGCCTGTGGGCGAGGGCGTGCCGGTCGCACTCACCGAGGCGCTCGATCCGCATCGTCTGGTGATGCGCGGCACGCGCCATGCGCCGACGCGTTGCGTGGCCCTGGCGGCCGATATCGGCCGCGCGGCGCGCTGCAGTATCTACGAGCGACGCCCGAGCGTATGCCGCGAGGTCGCCGCATCCTGGGAATTCGGCCAGCCCAGCCCCCAGTGCGATCGTGCCCGCTCGGCGCACGGCCTCGCCCCGCTCATGCCGGTGGACTGGCCTGCGGTGGCCCGGCCCGGGACTGCCGCCAACGACCATGGCAAGGATCACGATGACGACCCGTCGTCGCCGGACCGGCCGCCGGTCGCGGCGTAGTTCGGGCTGGCGTAGGGGGCCAACGGGTCGCCCCATACGTTCCGGGCGGCGGATGTCGTATTGGCGAATGGGCGAATCGTCAAAGGCCTGTTTTCCCTGCTAATGTTACGCGCATCCGGCCCAGCCGGATTCGGGGGCGAGCCAGAACGTCAGGGAGCCAGGTCGCGATTCTCGAACGTGAAGCTTCGATGCACAGTCGAGCTCGCGAGCCCTGTACTGTGAATGCGTGCACGCGCCCCGAGTCCCGCCGCCGATGACGATCGACAATTCAGGCACAACGGGAGCCCGTGCGATGAGTGAATCAGACCACCAGAGTCCTACCCTGCAACGTACCCTCGGGCTCGGCTCGGTGGTGCTTACCGGGGTGGCCTACATGGCACCGATGATCGTGCTCGGCACGTTCGGCGTCGTGGCCGAGGCCTCCAACGGCACGGTACCCACCGCCTATATCGTCACCCTCATCGCGATGCTGTTCACCGCCTACAGCTACGGCCGCATGGCACGGGCCTATCCGGTCTCCGGCTCGGCTTATACCTACGTCGGCAAGGGCATCGGGCCCAAGCTCGGCTTTCTCGCCGGCTGGCTGATCCTGCTCGATTATTTCTTTCTGCCGCTGGTGATCTGGCTGATCGGGGCGGCGTTTCTCTCGCCCGAGTTCCCGGGCGTGCCGAGCTGGGTGTGGATCGTGGCTTTCATTAGCCTGACGACCGCGCTCAACATCATCGGTCTCAAGGTGGCCACGGGCGTGAACTTCGTGCTCATGGCCTTCCAGATCCTGGTGCTGATCATCTTCGTGGCGCTGAGTTTCGGCCACTTCTTCGCCGGTGATACCGGCGCCACGGCACTTACGCCGTTCTTCAACCCGCAGACGACGGTGGCCTCTATCTCGGCCGGTGCGGCGCTGGCGGCGTATTCGTTCATTGGCTTCGATGCCGTGACCACGCTCACCGAGGAAACCAAGGACCCCAAGCGCAATATTCCGCGGGCGGTGATCATCACCGCGCTGATCGGCGGCGTGGTGTTCATCATCACCAGCTATGCCGTGGAACTGGCGCATCCGGGTACCCAGTTCAAGGAAACCGATTCGGCGGCCTACGAGATCGCGTTGACGATCGGCGGCAACCTGTTCGCCTCGCTGTTCATCGCCGGCATGGTCGTCACCCAGTTCGCCTCCGGCATTGCCGCCCAGGCGACGGCCTCGCGTCTGCTCTATGCCATGGGCCGCGACGGCGTGCTGCCCAAGCGCGTATTCGCCTTCGTGGCGCCGAAGCTGCATACGCCGGTGTTCAGCGTGGCCCTGATCGGCCTCGTAGGCCTGGCCGCGATCTGGATGAGCGTGAGCACCTCCACCTCGTTCATCAACTTCGGGGCGTTCAGTGCCTTCACGCTGGTCAACCTGAGCGTGATCGTACATTTCTGGCGCGAGCGTTCGCATACCAGCGTCGGTAATGTTTTCGGCTGGTTCATCGTGCCGCTGATCGGCGCGGCGATCGATGCCTATCTGCTGTTCAGCCTCGACATGCCGGCTCATGTGGTCGGCGGGATCTGGCTGGTGCTCGGCCTGGCGATGCTGGCCTGGCTGACCCGCGGCTTCACCCAGGCGCCGCCGGAAATGGCGATCGGGGAATGAGGCGAACCCGCCCGCGGGCCGAGCGGGCCGCGGGCGGCGTCTCGGCTGGCGCAAGCCCGCAGGTCGGCATCGGTGGATCGGCCCTCGTGTCCCGGGCTGCGACCTCTCGCCCGGGTTAGCCGTTCATACGCCAGAAATCCACGCTGTAGCGAATCTGTCCGCGTAGCGTCGCCCATTGATCGTCGTTACGCGGCGGCGTGGCCGGTGCGTTCTCGGGCAGTACGACCTCGATCATGATCGGGCCGGTGAAATCGATCTTGTCGAGCACACGCCGCTGGGCGCCGAAGTCGATATGGCCCACGCCGATGCCGCCCCGGTTCGAATCGGAGATGTGATAGCTGGCCAGCGCGTCGCCGTGGATTTCCAGTACGTCTTCCGGGTCGCGTTCCTCGATGTTCATATGGAAACTGTCGAGCACGATCCCGAGATCGGCGGCGGTCAGATCGTCCCGCAGCCGCTGGGCGGCGGCGGCCGTTCGTACCACCGGGCTTTCGAAGCGGTTCAACGCTTCGTAGACCAGCGCGATATTCGCGCTGGCGGCATGCTCGGCCAGGGCGTCGCCGCATTCGACCAGGCGCGACCAGGCCGCGTCGGCGTCATCGCAGTTGCGAACCCACTGCCCCAGCCCCTGCAACGTGACCCAGGGGGCGCCGGCCTCGGCGGCAAAGTCGATCACGCGGCGGAAGTAATCGATTGCGGCCGCGGCGCTGGCACGATCCGGCTCGCTCGGAGCAGCCTTGAATGGATCGATCGCGAACAACGTGAGGTCATGGTCATCGGCGGCCCGACGCAGGTCAGCGGCCTCCGGGCCGCTGCGGTGATCGCCGGAATACTGCAGGCCGTCGAGACCGAGATCAGCGCATTCCGCGGCCAGCGCCTGTGGATCCTGGTCCAGCCCCAGGATCCAGCTGCAGATGCCGATGGCGTTGTTCGGATGCTTCATGGCAGCGCAATAGCGATCGTGAATGTTCCCTGCATTCAATCACGATTCTCGGTCGCTTGGGGGTTCAGTCCGGCATGCGAGGCACCGGCAGCCGCCAGCCGTGGCGCAGCGCCATGAAGCGCAGACCGAAGCATATGGCGGCGCCTGCAATGGCCGTGGCTGCGGGCGGCAGCGCCAGTACCGCGCCCAGCACGACTACGGCGGCTCCCGCGAGCGCGGCCACGGCATAGAGTTCGGCGTGCAGCACTGCCGGGATACGGGCCAGCAGGATATCGCGCACGATGCCGCCGCCGATGCCGGTGAGCATGCCCAGCACGGCGGCCATCACCGGGTGCAGCCCGAAATCCAGCGCCTTGCGCGCGCCCACCACCGCGAACAGCGCAAGGCCCGCGGCATCGAAGATCGCGACCGGGCTCCGGACGCGTTCGACCAGGCGATGGCCGAAGAACGCGACCAGCGCGGCGATCAGCGAAACCACCACATAGCGCCAGTGACCGATCGCGGCCGGCGGTGTGGCGCCGATGAGCACGTCGCGCAGAATCCCCCCGGCGTTACCGGCCGCGAACGCGAGCACGGCGACGCCGAATATGTCGAGCCGCTTGTTCACGCCGGCCATCGCGCCACTGATCGCGAACACGAACGTGCCGGCCAGATCCAGTATCGGCAGCAGGGTGTTCAAGCACTGTGCTCCTGTGATGCGTGCGGGCCGCGCCCGGTGCGCTGTCGCACCGCAAAACGCGCCACGCAGCCGGTGACGATGATCCGGACATCGTCGAACCGAGCCTCGAGTTCGTCGCGCAAAGCGATCAGACTGTCGTCGACGTTGTCGAAGATGCCTCGTGCGTTGTAAAGCGCCATCAGGCGACGTGCCGCGCTTGAACGACGTACGCCGCCAGACAGAATGGTGGCGCCGAACAACACGCCGCCCGGCGCGAGGTACGGCATCAGATGATCGAAGGCGCGGGCCTTGTATGTCATCGGCCCGGGCAGGCAGTGCAGCAGATAATTCATGCCGATCGAATCGAACGGCTCGGCCTCGATCGGGATCGGGGTCAGCACGTCGACGCGCTCGGTACGCGGCGCGTGACGTGCAATACGTCCGGCCGCATGGGCCAGCGCCTCGGCGTTCAGATCGAACAGCACTAGGCGCGGCGCGGGGACCGGGAAACGACAGTGATCGAGGAAATAGCCGGTGCCCACGCCGACATCGAGATGGGCGGCGGCCACGTGGCGGTCGTAGTCGGCGCGCAGTTTCGACGTCGGACAGCGCCAGACCCAGCGGTTCGAAACCTGCAGCACCATGCGGTCGTAGAGCGCCAGATTACGCTGGGTATAAACAGCCTGGCCGGCATGCGTGGACGGGGTGGGTGCGTTCATGGCGGTGGCGAGTGCGGGGCGATCAGATTCGCGTGCGACTCTCTCGCCCGTCAAGGCCCATGCTGGCTTCAGCTGGGCGAAGTCGAGGGCGTCAGTCGCGCCTAAAGCAACAGTTCGGGCCGGAACAACTCGCGTCGCTCGATGGTGTCGCGCGATAAGCGGAATACGCCTTCGCCGGTGTAGTGCAGCATCTCGGGCACCGTCGGGGTCGGGGCGACGTGCGCCTTCACGATCTCGAACACGAACAAATCGTAGCCGGGCACCATGGCGTCGTCGTACAGGCGGCATTCGAAGCAGGCGTGACAGTCGCTGATCAACGGCGCGTCAACGTGCGCGGCTTCGACGGTGGTCAATCCAAATGCGCTGAACTTGTCGATCTCTGCGCCAGTGGTGTTGCCGATGCGGCAGACCGTGTCGATCAGCTCGGCGGTCGGCACGTTGATCACGCACACGCCCGACCCGCGGACCAGACGATGGCTGTGGTTGCCGCTGGAAATCATCAGCCCCACCAGCGAGGGCGAGAACGCGAGCATGGTGTGCCAGCCGAGCGTCATGATGTCGTGCTCGCCGGCATGCCGGGACGAGATCAGAATCACCGGTCCCGGTTCCAGATAGCGTCGCGCCTGCGCTACCGGAAAATCCTGTTTATCCACAATCCTCATGCAGTGCTCGGGCGACAGGCTGTCGTTCGGTTCTAGCGGGGTTGCGATGGCGACGCAATGGCCTGCGAGCGAGAGTCGAATGAGCCCGATGTTCGGTATTGTTTCGTTACGGTCGGGAAAACGCCCTGTCGGCATATGCATAAACAATTGAAAAAAATAAATTAATTCGCAAGATGGAAAATCCAGAGCGTGCCGCGCACCTTGCTTTTTGCCCGGAAACACCGTAATTACTATTTCCCTCGAACAGATAACGAACGGCCTTGTGCCGCGACAGGAGAACTCGATGCATTCGATTCAACGCCCCGCCACCCCCTCATTCATTGTCATCGGCCTCGTGGCTGGCGTGCTCGGCCTGGCGGCCACGAGCGTCGCTGTGGCGGCCGACACGAGCGATGCGCAGACGTCGTCCCAGGCCACCGGGGCAGCGGCCATGCACAAGAAGGCTGGAACCGCCGGCAGCAACACGATGAGTTCACGGATGGCGCCCACGCAGAACACCACCGGGTCGGGCGCCAATCCGACAGCGAACACACCGCCCCAGACGGGCGCCAATACCATGAGCGGCGGCAACGATCAGATGGAGCCGATGAAGGAGGGGCAGTCGAAGATGCCGCGGATGGCGCCGACGCAGAACACGAAGGGCTCGGGCAGCAACCCCAAGGCGAATAACTGATCCCACGCCCCAGCGCATCATAGTGGCCGGGTCGTCGCGACCCGGCTTTGGGTGGGTTCCGGGCTTATGGGTGCCCTGGATATGCCGCCCCGCAATATTGTTCCCGGGCCCGGCCACATCGACTGATGGGCCTGTGATGCCAGCACGAACGGGCCGCCGCCGGGCATCGCCATCCGGCTGGGCTGGCCGCCGAGAATCCGCGCCCTCATCATGCCCGCCGGCACAAGCAAACGCCCACGCCTGGGCAGCTGGCTGCATGCATCGCTGCGCCTGCGCGATACGGTATGGGGCCGTTACGCTGTGCTGATGTCACATCTCACGCCGCCCACGAGGCTGTCTTGCCCCACGCAACCCAAAGCGATGGACAAGCCGCCTGGGGTTGATACGGCGTGTGGTGTTTGAGTACGCCAGAGGCGGTGTGCAGGAATTTTCGCATGGCGGCCCCGATCGTACGCATCGCCGATTTGTCGCGTTCGGTCAGGCGCTGATATTGCGCGGCAACGTCCGGGTTGTATCGCAGGCTGACGACGGCGGCCATGTCCAGAAGTCGCTGCAATCTGGCGCCGCTGGCTTGGATAGACGGGGCCGGCCGCTAGTCGTCGGTGCGCGTGCGTCGCTTGGTGCAGCTCCAGATGCCCTGGTAATCGGGGGACCAGCGGTCAAGGCAGTACTTCGCGGCCTTGGCGGCCGGCTTATCGGGCACCTGGCCTTGCTCCAGCATCTTCTCGTTCAGATCGTGATCCGACAGGAACTGTCGGAAGCGCATACGATTGCGATCCTGCAACTGCTGGCACAGCAGGTACGAGTCGTGATCGTTGGGCCATTGGCGCAGGCAGTAGTGTCGCGGGATCGGCCGCGTGGGCGACGCCGGACGCCGGAATGACGCCCACCGCCCACAGTGCGGGCAGTAACAGGCTCGCCTGCAAAAGGCCGCGCACAGGGCGGGACGTGAAGCATCGGTTCATGATCGGTTCCACCTGCCGGCGCATGACGACAACGCCATGCCTGTTGCAGGATTCATGCTATAGACGATGCGCTTTCCGTAGTGCCCGCGCAAGATACCTTCGGGCCCCGGCCTCGGGCATCGCTATGCCGGGCGTTCGGCGAATCGCACACAGGTGCCGTCCCAGCACAGCACCCGATCGGCGCGATGTGCGCTGGCGACTATGCGTTCGGCGTTCGGCCGATCCGTGGCCGCCATCCAGGCGCGAGCTTCAGGCTCGCTGCGGCCGAAGCGCATATGCCGGGCCACCAGCCAGTCCTCGCGGCGGGCGGTTTCGACATCGAGATACCAGATGGCGTCGAGCTGGTCGGCTACGGCTGGCCACGGAGTGTCCTCCAGCAACAGATAGTTGCCTTCGGTGATGATCAACGGCGTGTCCGGCGCCACGGCCAGGCTGGCCGCGATCGGCTCCTCGATCTCGCGATAGAAGCCGGGCGCATACACGATCTCGTTGCTGCCCGCGGCGGCGCGGATCCGGGCCAGCAGCGCACGATAGCCGTCGCCGTCGAAGGTGTCCGGCGCGCCTTTGCGCGCGGACCGGCCCAGTATCTCCAGTTGATGCTGTGACAGATGAAAGCCATCCATCGGGACGCTGGTTGCGCGGCTGCCGAGCGCCGCCGCCAGGGCCACGGCGAGGGTGGACTTGCCGGATGCCGGTGCCCCGACCAGGCCCAGCAAGCGGCGTTCGGGGCCCCCGGCCAATGTCTGCACAGCCTCCAGCACGGCTGGGTCGATGGTGATGCGGGCGTCGATCGTCTCGTTGCTCATGGAATCTGTCTCGATGCGGGAGTGCGGCCCATGCGTGGATTCGAGGAGGAGTATTGCCAACCTCGGACCGGCTCGCAACGAAGGATGGTCTTGCGGGCCGTTCTCCACTGGCCGATATTGACTCGCTCATTCAGCATGCGGGCTTGTATTGCCATGTCGAGTTCCACTGTCAACACGTCTTCCGTCTCTGCCTCGGGCCGTGCGGCTCTGGTCACCGGCGGTGCCAGCGGCATCGGTTTTGCCGTGGCCGAAGCGCTGTGCGCGCGCGGTGACGCGGTACTGGTCGTGGATCTGCCGGCGGCCGATCGAGAGCCCGTCGACGCGTTGGGCGCCGGTTTCTTCGCCGCCGATCTGACCCAGGGCGAGGCCTGCCGTGAGGCCGTGACCGAAGCGGTACAGCGGTTCGGCCGGCTCGACATTCTGGTCAACAACGCCGGCATTCAGCACGTGGCCGATATCGAATCGTTCCCGGAAGCACGCTGGCGGATGATGATCGATCTGATGCTCACCGCGCCATTCGTGCTCACCCAGGCCGCCTGGCCGCATATGCGGGAAAGCGGCTGGGGCCGGATCGTCAACATCGCCTCCATCCACGCTAAGGTCGCCTCGCCCGGCAAGGCCGCCTACGTGAGCGCCAAGCATGGGCTGATCGGACTCACCCGGACCGCGGCGCTTGAGGGCGGCGCGCATGGCATCACCGTCAATGCGCTGTGCCCGGCCTATGTCCGCAGCCGGCTTGTCCAGAATCAGGTGGCCGATCAGGCGCGTCTGCACGACATGGATGAAGACGCGGTCGTCAGCGAGATCATGCTGGCCGGCGCGGCGATCAAACGCCTGATCGAACCCAGCGAAGTGGCCGCGACCGTGGCTTATCTCGCCTCTGATGCGGCCGCTGCGGTGACCGGGTCGGCCTGGGATATGGATCTGGGTTGGACTGCGCGCTGAGCTGCCCCTGTCGCTCCGGGCCGGCCGCAGGCGCCGCCACGAGAAGCGGCAGCCCGAAGGCTGCCGCTCGGACCGACCGGCATGACGTCTCTATTCGGCGATCATCACCGACTTGATGTTCACGAACTCGCGCATGCCGAAGCCACCGTGCTCGCGCCCGTAGCCGCTGTCCTTCACGCCGCCGAAGGGCAGTTCGGGCTGCGCCATGTTGAAGCCGTTGACGTTGACCATGCCAGTATCGAACAGATCGCGGGCGATATGCGTGGCGCGTTGACGATCGCCGGCGAACACGCCGCCGCCCAGGCCGTAGCGTGAATCATTGGCAATACGGATCGCATCGGCCTCGTCGGCCGCCCGGATCAGCACCGCGACCGGGCCGAACAGCTCTTCCTCGTAGGCCGGCGTGCCGGCGGCCACCTCCTCGAGCAGCGTGACCGGGTAGAAGCTGCCGGGGCCCTCGGGCAGTTCGCCGCCAAGCGCGCAGGTCGCCCCCGCCGCGATCGAGCGCTGGACCTGGTCGTGCAGATTGTCGCGCAGGTCGGCGCGGGCCAGCGGTCCGAGCGCGGTGTCCGGATCGGCCGGGTCGCCGTATTCGATGGTCGAAAGCTGCTCGACGAGTCGCCGGCGAAACTCGTCGTAGATGGCGTCGACCACGATGAAGCGCTTGGCTGCGATGCAGGTCTGGCCGGCGTTGTAGATCCGGCCCTGGACACAGGCACCCACCGCCGTGTCCAGATCGGCATCCTCGAGGATCATGTAGGCATCGTTGCTGCCGAGCTCGAGCACGGATTTCTTGAGGCACCCGCCGGCCTTGGCGCCGACCGCGCGGCCGGCGGCCGGGCTGCCGGTCAGCGTGACGCCGCGGATGTGGTCGTTCTCGATCAGGCGCTCGGTCTGATCGGTGTCGATCAGCAGGACCGTGAACACGCCTTGCGGCAGGCCGGCGTCGATGAACAGCTGCTCCAGCGCCAGGGCCGTACCCCAGACATTGGGCGCGTGCTTGAGCAGCACCGCATTGCCCGCGATGATGCTGGCGATCGCATAGCGCACGACCTGGTAGACCGGGAAGTTCCAGGGCTGGATGCCCAGAATCACGCCCATCGGCTGGTACGTGATCAGGCCGCGGCCGCCGTCGAAATCGCGCTCCTCATCGCCCAGCACCTCGGCCGCATGGTCGGCGCTGTAATCACAGATGGCCGCGCACAGGCCGGTTTCGCCGCCACACTGGGAGATCGGCTTGCCCATCTCGCGGGTCATCAGCGCGGCCAGTTCGTGCTCGCGTTCGCGCAACAGCGTGCCGATGCGGCGCACGATCTCGCCGCGCTCGGCCAGCGGCGTGGTTTTCCATTGTTCGAACGCATCGTGCGCGGCCGCCACCTTGGCATCGGCCGTGTCGTCGCTCATCAGGGGATAGGTCTCGAGGACCTCGCCGGTCGCGGGATTGATGGTCTGAAGGCTGCGTGCCACGGTCGGTTCCGGTGCTGCGAATGGTCGGGTCAGTGTACGCCGGAAAATGTGATCACAAAATACAGGGCGCCGAGTCTGGCGCGTGACGGCTCGCGTTCGATGCTATGATGACGCCACACGGAGGGCGCCGATGACGACATTCTGGACCGTGATTGCGGTGGTCGTGCTGATCGCGATCGTGGCGAGTCTGTTCTTCTGGTATCAGAACCAGCGTGCCAAGACATCGATGCGCCACGTCGATCGCAGCAAGCTCAAGAACCTCGACGACGACGGCTGGGACGACTGGTAGCACTCAGCCCGCGGCCCCGGTCGCCGGCATGGCGGCTTCGACCGGGTGCGGTTTGCCGTGTTCGAAGGCTTGGACGTAATCGGAAAGCGCCGATGCCACCAGTTCGGCGCAGATGGCGGCGCGTATGGCCAGCCGGCGTTCGGCTTCGCCGGCAAGCGCCTCGCCGTGCTCCAGCAGCCGTTCCGCCAGATCGTGCAGGGTGCGGGCGCGCTCGGCTATCCTTTCGATCGAACCTGGGCGACGCCCGGCGAACAGATCGCGCAGAGCGCCCATCTCAGCGCGAACTCCGTCATCCAGCGTCGCCGGCAGATCGATTCGCGCGGCGAGCACCACCAGCGAACGTGCCTCCAGCCCGATGTTGATCGCGGCCAAGACCGCCTGGCGAGCCGAAAAGCGCAAGGGTTCGTCGATTTCGTCGAGTGCCAGCGCGTTGAGTCGGTCATACATGCGGGTCTCGAAGCGTTCGCGGCTGCGATGCCGGCCGCCGGCCAGTTCGCCGAATACGCCCGCCATCTGTTCACGCAGCCGCTGGCGCGGCGAGACCGGCAGCACCAGCCGGAACGCGAGTACGGTCAGTCCGATCGCGCTGAAGATGCCGAGCACGATCTGGATATAGGTGGTAAAGCTGGGCAGCGCGCCGTTCTGGACATGGACCAGCAACGAGAACATCACCACCGAGATCCGCCCCGGCAGCGCCAGGCCGGGGTCGGGCATGGCCATCGCCAGGCCGCCCACGAACACCACCGGCAGCATGGCCAGCATCAGCATGGCATAGCCAGTGGCCTGCGGCAGGATCAGGAAATCGATCACGAAGGCAGCGATCGCCGCCATGCTCAGGCCCCTGGCGAAGCCGCCGGCCGCGGCCACCGGATTGGGCAGGGTCGCGAAGATCGTGGTCAGCGCCGACAGCAGGATCATCAACAGCACGGCCGGCAGCTGGTTGTGGAAATGAACCCAGAGCACGCCGCCGACCGAGACCGCGGTCAGGGTGCGCAGGCTGTTGCGCAACGCATGGCGGAGGTCCAGCGGCTGGCCGAATTCCGAGCGCCGTGAAATGTGATCACTGGGATGCTCGCGCTCGGCGATCAGAAGGCCGTGCGTGGTCATGGCGGCCCGGCCGCGGCTGGCCAGGCCCAGCGCCCGGTCGAGCACCACATAGTCGGCGAGGCTGCGGCGGCGGCCGTGTTCGGCAGGTTCGGCGGCCAGTGCCCGGATGGCTTGGTGGGTCTCGTCGAAGGCCTGCTTGGCGGTCTGGGCGTTTTCCGGCTGTTCCGACAGGCGGCGCGCGGGCTCGGCCAGCAGGGCGACCGGCCGGGTATCGACCGTCTCGGTGCACCCGGTGAGATAGATATGCAGCGAAGAGGTGGCGCTGATCAGCGACAGAAGGTCGTAGTCCAGCCGTCGGGCGAGCCGATCGAAGTTGGCGAACTGTGGCGCCTCGTAGCGGATATACTGGCGCGTCTGTTCCAGCGCCAGAGTCTGGGCGGCCAGAGCCTGCAGCGCCGGGTGCGGATCGCCATCGGCGCCCGGCTGCCTGGTGGAGAATGTCGCCAGACCGGTGAACTCCCGTCCGAGATCGTGCAGCAGCGCGATCCGGCGGTTGAAGTAGTTGCGAATGCCGGTGGGCGGCGCGAACAGGACGTTGACCACGGCCGTGACCATCGCCGCCAGCACGCACTCGGAAACACGCGCGACCGCAATATCGAACGGCGGCGTGGACAACGAGTGCGACAGCATCACCGTGACTCCGGCGATGAACCCGGCAATGGCAAAGCCGTAAGAGAGATTGTTGCGCAGCAGGTTGGCCCAGAACGCACAGAAGGCGACCCACACCGCCAGCGCGGCGGCGCTGAGTTCATAATACTGGCCGAACAACCCCATGATCGCCAGCCCTGCACAGCCGGCCACGACCGTGCCCGCGGCACGGGCGACCCCGCGCGCCACCGCCATGCCGGGGACCGGCTGGATCATCACCGCCACTTCCAGCGACGCCCAGTAGGGCCGATCCAACTGCAGCCACATCGACAGGTACAGGGCGAGTGCGATCGCCGTGCAAAGCCGCAGCGAGAACAACAGCTGATCGGTCGAAGGCGTGAGCAGCCAGGCCAGGCGATTCATGCTCGTTACTATGCCGCGCCAGCCTTGGGCGATGAAGTTGTGGCGCGTCGGGCGGGCCGGCGCGCGATCAACACATCCTCTGTCCCCGAGCGCGAGCCGCGCTCGATGATGTCGGTGTGCCGGCCCGGGTCGGATTCGATCCCGGGGCAGCGTGACGCGCCTGATTGTCGCGCTATGCCGCGGTGACGCGCGCCCGCTCGACGCTCGGCAGCGTCACCGCGCCGATGAACAATGCCATGCCGACAGGCTGGAGCGGCGCCAGCATGCCGCTCAGCACCCCCAGGCCGAACAGCGCGGCCGTCACGGGTTCCATCATCGCCACGACCGAGGCCAGTACGGGCGACGTGCCACGCAGCCCGAATACATACAGCGGCAACGACAGGCCGCCGCCGGTGAGGCCCAGGGCAGGAAACAATGGAAGATGGTGCGAGATCAGCGCCCGACCGGCGTGGCCGATGTCGATCAGCGGCAGCGGGGCGACTACGAATACCGCGAATGCGATCGTCAGCACCGGAGGCGGCCGCCGGTGGCCAGTCGCCTGGCGGAAACCGAAGATGAACACGGCGGGGACGCGCCACCGGCCAGCCCGCCCGATATGCCCCAGAGTGCTGCGGCTGCGATGATCAGCGGCGGGCCTGCCCGCCAAGGCATCGGCACGTCCCGGATCGAACCAGGCGCGCCATCCTGCCGGATCGGGCCAGTGCGATGAATCGAAGCCGGCTGAACGCTGGCGTCGTCGCGGCGCCCCCGCTCGGTCGCGCCGACATTCACACGGGCGAGGACAGCGCTCACGGACAGCGCCGCCGACGCCCCGGCATCAGATCAGAACTGCCACTGCATCACGATGGCGGTGGTGATCAGCAGTGCCATGATCTGATGAAACGCCACGATCGCGCCCGGAGCCTTGGGCTTGAGATTCACCGCCTGAAACAACAGGAAACCCACCCCGACCTGCACCAGCACTAGCGCGAAGGCGACCGGGTAGGTCGGCATATACCACCCCAGCGTGCCAACCACCAGCAGCCCGGCGATGCCGTGTAGCGCGACGATCCACTGCGGCTTGCGTTCGGGCACGGTGAACTGGCCCAGCGCCTCGCCGAAACCGCGCCCGCCGGTCACCACGCCGCCCATGAAGATGGCGAACAACAACGGATGGGTCGGGACGATGATCTTCAGGTACAGCCCGAGCCCGATGTTCGCATGCGCCAGCGGCAGCAGATAGGCGATAAACACCAGATAGGCCAGTAGTCCGTGGGTGCCGTGCACGATGGCCGGCGCGCGTCCGGCCAGCACGTAGAGCACGCCCATGCCGAACAGCGCCGTGGCCACGATCAGCCCGAGCCCGAGAAACATCTCGTAGACCGGATGCGTGATCGCCAGTGCGACGCCGACCAGGCCGACCAGCGTGGCCACCACGCGGTGCGCGGCTTCCGGATCGCCGCGCAGCATCAGGACCACGATGTTCTTGGTGTAGGGCCAGCGCGTGCCGAGCGCCAGGCCGAAGCCGAACCCTTCGACGATGCTGCCAAGCATGATCAGCACGGCGGCGAACACCACTTGTGCCACCAGCAGACCGTGCGCGAGCTGTGCTTGCAGCCCGCCGCCGAAGGTCAGTCCTTCGTACAGACCGAGAATCACGCCGACCGTGAGCAGGCCGCCAATGGCCAGACCCACAGTGCGCACCAGCCAGGTCAGCTCGCCTTCGACGACGTGGTGCGGATCGGCCGATGGATCGCCGGAGTGCTGTGCTGAACTCGCGTATTCGGAAGCCATGATGTTCCTCGTCAGGGTCAGTCGATGAGCTCGGCCGGCGCCTCGCGGCGCGGCAATGAGGTATGCGCTGCATCATGCGGGCAACGGCGACGGGTCGTCGCAGCACGCGCTCTGCCAGATCGCCCGGCCGGGTTGCCGTGCTGGCGGATATACGCGGCCCATCGTGTTTCGGAGGCGATCGCCGCGCCCGACGGCTGACAAGCACGCCGCCGCCGCGCCGCCCGGCGCCTGCTCGCCCCCTATTATGCACCGCATCGAGCCCGCCGGCCGCTGCGATTGTCTGCGCCGCCCCGGCTCGGTCGGTGATCGCGATTTCTGCCGCGGCGAGGCGGGCGTCGCCTGCGCCGGGATGCCATTCAAAGCGCCGAGGCGATGGTACGCCTGCCCTGTCACGGCCACAGCCCACCGACCTAATGCATGGTCGGCGGTGGCGCGTCGGGATTGTCGATCAGCGCCTCGACGTCGGCCGGGCTGAACACGTAGGTGGTGTTGCAGAAGTGGCACTGGGTCTCGATCTCGCCGCGCTCTTCGATCAGGCCGCGCAGTTCCTCGGCACCGAGCTGGTGCAGGGCCGCGCCGAAGCGCTGGCGCGAGCAGGTGCAGGCGAACACCACGGGCGCGGGATCGAACAGCCGTGGCTGCTCTTCGTGGAACAGGCGATAGAGCACATCGCGGGAGTCCAGCCCGGTGAGTTCATCGTCGGTGATGGTGGCGGCCAGATGATTGAGCCGATCCCAGGCATCGCCATCGGCATCCGCGGCGAGCGAAACGGATTCCGCCGGTAGCTTCTGCAGCAGCAGACCGGCCGCGCCCCGGCCGTCGGCGGCGAGCCAAAGCCGGGTCGGCAGCTGTTCGGACTGGGCGAAATAGGTTTCCACGCAGCCGGCGATGGTCGGCTGGTCGAGCGCGACGATGCCCTGGTAGCGACGTCCTTCGCGCGGATCGAGTGTGATCACCATTCTGCCGTCGCCGAGCAGTCCGTGCAGCGAGGTATCGTCGAGCGCGGCCACCGCGTCGTGATCGAACCGGGCGATGCCGCGCAGGCGCTGGGCGCGCTCGTGATTGCCCGGGTTGGATTCAGCCATCAGCAGGTTGACCGCGCCGCTGCCGCGGATCTCGACGCTCAGCGTTCCGTCGAGCTTGATCGTCGCGGTCAGCAGGGCACAGGCGGCCAGCAACTCGCCCAGCAGGCGCTGGAGCGGCTCGGGATAATCGTGGTTGGCAAGCGCCTCGTGGTAGGTCGATTCGAGTTGGGCGATCTCGCCGCGAACGGCGGTTCCGTCGAAGAGAAAGCGTTGCAGTTGATCGGCAGCCATGCGGTCGTGCTCCTGAAGCCTGTTCTCACGAGATAGGCACTGCGGACGGGTTATTCAACGCTAGCGGCCACCTCGGGCGCACAACACTGGACGCGGTTGCGGCCCTGCTGCTTGCCCCGGTAGAGCGCGGCATCGGCACGCGAGATTGCACGGTCGACGGTTTCGCCGGTTTCCTGGCGCGTCACACCCACGGTGAGTGTGATTTTCAGATGGGTGTCTGCCGCGGCCACCGGCCGATCTCCGATCCGCGCGCGCAGCGCTTCCGCCACCTCGGAAGCGGTGGCGAGATCGAGCCCCGGCATGAGTACGAGAAATTCCTCGCCACCCCAGCGCGCCACGTGATCGCCGGCCCTCACGCTCGTCTTGAGTCGTTCGCCGATTTCACAGAGCACCTGATCGCCGGTCTCGTGCCCGTAGCGGTCGTTGATGTCCTTGAAGCGGTCGATGTCGCAGAGCAGCACGGCGACGCCGTCCAGGGCGCCGGGTTCCGTTTCCAGCGCGTGCATCCACTGAGCGATCAGACTGCGGCGATTGAGCAGGCCGGTTAGTGGGTCAGTGGCCGCGATCACGCCGAGTTGTTCGTGGGCGCGATTCACCAGCCGGAAATACAACAGGGCGACGAACATGATGATTGCCAGCGCGCCAACGAGATTCAACACGTTGAGCGCCAGTACGAGCGACGGGCCGAGCAGGGTCCACGGCGGGTGTTGCCCGGACCACAGCGAATTGCCGATCACGATCAGCATGGCGCCTAGGATCAGCGTCCACCGGCGCGTGAGCGGATGGATGTCCGCCAGGAGCAGCCCGGGCGGCACAATGAGCATGTAGTAGTAGAAGCCCGTATCGAGGCCGAGCCAGCACGACGCGAGCACGCCATGGCCGAGCGCTTCGAGCATGATCAGGTAGAGCCACAACGAGAGCTGCGAGCGTCGCTGGATGTTGATCGCAGCCACCGCGTAGAACAGCACGCTCGCCACGTTGATCCAGGCCAGGCCGTAGATGCCGACCCAGCATAGAACAATCAGAAAGATCAGGTGCAGGCTACAGGCGATGCCCGCCGACCAGGCCATGACGCGATACAGCATGTGTCGCGGCGATAGGCCATTGGTGAACAGAGCGGCGGAAGTCACGGCCGACATGAATATACGAACACTCCGATCAGAACGGCGAGGACCGAGGCCCCAGCAAGGCAGTTCGAAGCCCCCGTCGTCCAATGCCCGAGAACGCCATATCGAAAGGGCTTCACCGACTCCCAGCTTAAGACGTCAACCACGGCGCGATACATCGCGGAAACCCCGTACGACGATCTGATACCGACACGCGGCGATCGGCCGTTGTCTACCGCAGAAGACTATCGACAGCCCCGTACCCTTGTCGTCAGCGTCGACCGCTTTTGGGCGCCATACGACGTTCTAAAGTGCGCGTGGCGCCGGCCTGCATCACGCTCATGGCGTCGGGCAAGCAAGCCGCCGACGCCGTGTCGGGTGGCTTGGCAACAGGGCGCTACAGCCGCCGGTACGGTGTCGGTCGCATCATCCGGCCATGCGGGCTTCGCTGTCCCGCCACAGCGCCGCGGCCAGATCCATATCGCGAGCGGCGGCCGTTGTGGGGGTGGGTTTGCGCTTGACGAAGTATTCGCCGTTGAAGTCGCGCGCTTTTTCGTCGGTGGCCAGCCAGATGCCGGTATCGGCGCCTTCGACCGGGCCGATCAGCACATGCCTGAGCAGACGCTGGATCACGGCCGGCAACTCGCTCCACAGACCGGTGGCGACCGGGCCGGGGTGAAAGCAGTTGACCGTCACCGAAGTGTCCGCCAACCGGCGCGCCAGTTCGCGGGTGAACAGGATATTGGCGAGCTTGGCCTGGCCGTAGGCGAGTACCGCCGCCCAGTGTTTGCGCGGTGCATCGAAGGTCTCGAAACGCAGCCGACCGAGCCGGTGGGCCAGCGAAGCCGTGATCACGATCCGCCCGGCGGGCGCGGCGACGACCGCCTCGCGCAGACGCTGGACCAGCCGGAAATGACCGAAATGCATGATCCCGATCATCGCCTCCAGACCGTTCGGCAACGAGCGCGTGCCGTGGGTGTACAGCCCGGCGTTGAGAATCAGTACATCGATGGTCGGCATGCGCTGGAGCAGCTGTTCGGCAAAGCGGTCGATATCGGCAAAATCGCCGAGATCCAGGGCCATGGCTTCGATCTCGGCGCCGGAATGAGCCTCGCGGATCCCGCTGGCCGCGGCCTGGGACTTGGCCAGATCGCGCGAAGCGATGATCACGTGATCGCCGCGCGCGGCCAAGGCTGCTGCCATCTCGCGGCCGATGCCACTGTTGCCGCCGGTTATCAATACATTGCGCGCCATATCCGCTGATCCCCGGGTTGCGGGAGGTTCGTGCCGAATATACAAACATTCCCGGTCGGTGCGTAGCCATCGCTGGCATCATGGAGGTCCGTCACACCGGAGCGAGATCGGTCATGCGTGCCTATGTGATTCACGGACAAGAGGATCTGCGGCTGGAGGAGGTGCCCGAGCCGTCGCTCGGCGCCCACCAGGTGCGTCTGGCGCTGGCCTATGGCGGTATCTGCGGGTCGGATCTGCATTACTTCGCGGACGGCCGCGCCGGCAATTCGATCCTGCGCGATCCGATGGTGCTCGGCCACGAATTGTCCGGCCGCGTTGTGGAGGTCGGCTCCGCGGTCACTGATCTGGCCGTCGGCACGCCGGTGGCGGTCAACCCGGCGCTGTCCTGCGGCGAGTGCCGGATGTGCCGGGCCGGGCGCACGAACCTGTGTTTTTCCATGCGCTACATGGGCAGCGCCGCCTATCGACCACATACCGAAGGCGGTTTCGCCGAGCGCCCGGTGGTGGATCGCAGCCAATGCGTGATCCTGCCGGACACGGCCGATCTGGCCCGGGCGGCGCTGGCCGAGCCTTATTCCATCGCCGCACATGCCGTGAACCGGGCCGGCGTGACCGGAGCACGCGTGCTGGTCACCGGCGGCGGCACCATCGGCGCGCTGACCGCGATCGCGGCCCTGCGTGCGGGCGCGGCGCGCGTCACCGTGGCCGATATCCAGCCCGGCGCGCGCGAACGCGTCGCCGCTCTTGCCGACGTTGATGTGCTTGACGCCGCGGACGAGGATGCGATCGCGGCGCTGGCCGCCGATCCCGTCTTCGACGTGGCGGTCGAGGCGGCGGGCGCTGCGCCGGCGCTGAACATGGCCATGGCCTGTGTCGAGCCCGGCTCTCGCATTGTGCAGGTCGGGTTTCTGCCGACCGCGGGTGTGGATCTGAACCGATTGATCACGCGCGAGATCGAGCTGTACGGCAGCTATCGCTTCGTCGACGAGTTCGATGAGGCCGTGGCCGCGGTGCTGGCCGACGATCGGCTGGCCGGTGCGATCACCGGCACCCATGCTTTTGGAGATGCGACCGCTGCCTTCGCGAGTGCGGCCGACAAGGCACGCCATCTCAAGATCATGATCGAGGCCGTGGCCCCCGGCTGAACGGCCGCGTCGAGGCCCCGCGCCGGCGCTACCAGAATGTACGGATGGTTGGAAAGCCGGCCCGTTGCTAGCGTGCGCCGTTTGACGATCGCGCGCCCGCACCGGGCGCGACGGGGAAACGCACATGAGCGCGTCGTCCACCAGCCGCATACCCAGGCCATCGCTGGCCCTCCTGGCGCTGATGATGGCGGTCGGGCCGTTCGGGGATACCGAGTACACCCCGGCCATGCCCGACATCGCGCATTCGCTGTCGACCGACTATGGCCTGGTGCAGTTCACCATGGCGGCCTATCTGTTCGGCGATGCCATCAGCGAGGTCTGCTACGGGCCGCTGTCGGATCGTTTCGGGCGGCGGCCGGTGATGCTGGTCGGTACCGGCATCCTGTCGCTGGGTGCGCTTTTGTGCCTGGTGAGTTTCTCGATCTGGCCGCTGATCGGCGGCCGCCTGATTCAGGGCATCGGGGCCTGCGCGGGCGGCGTGATGGCCAAGGCCATGGTCCGCGACGCTTTCGCCAAGGGCCGGCGCGAGCGTGTTTATGCCCAGCTCAACGCCGCGTTCTCATTGGCGCCGGCGGCCGGTCCGGTCGTCGGCAGTGTGATCGCCCATGCGATGAACTGGCATGTGAACTTCGCCGTGCTGCTGGGGCTGTCACTGCTGCTCTGGGCCCTGGTCTGGTTCTTTCTGCCCGAGACGAATCTCGACCGGAACCCACGCGCGTTGGAATGGACCGGGCTTTGGCATGCCTATCGCGAGCCATTGGTGACCCCGGGCTTTCTGTTCTATGCCGGCCTGAGTGGCTTTTGCATCGGCGTGGTCTACACCGCGCTCATCGGCGCGCCGGATCTGGTGATCAACGTGCTGCATCAGGGCAGCATCGCGGTTGTGATCGTGGCGCTGGCGATCTTCGTGGGCTTTGTCGGCGGCGCGGGCGCCTGTGCCCTGGCCAGTGGCCGGCTGCGTGATCCGACCATCATCAGCGCTGGCCTGGTACTGTTGCTGGCCGGTTCGCTGGCCTCGATGTCGATCGCGCTCATCGTCGGCAAGCAGGGCACGCTAGCCGAGTACCTCGCGCCGGTCGCGGTTTGTTTCCTCGGCGTCGGGCTGATCATGCCGGTCTCGACTGCCAATGCCATGGCGCCGTTCAAGGATATCGCCGGCGCGGCGTCGTCGCTTCTGGGCTTCGTGCGCATGCTGCTGGCCGCGCTCGGCACCATGGCGATGGCCCTGTTGCACCAGTCCAGCGTCTATGACATGCCGATCGTGTTCCTCGGGCTCACCGCGGCCGCGATCCTCGTGTTCGTGATCTTTCAGTGCACGGTCTCGGGCAGCGCGGCCCAGCGCGAAAAGGCAGCCCGCTAGCGTCCTGCATCCGAAGCGCGGCAGGCCACCTCGCCGAATGGTTCGCCGATGGCGCGGTAGGTGCGGGCATGGCCGACGATCGCGCCGTCCTGCATCAGGGCCAGGCGATCGAAGCGTTCGCAGAGTTCGCTTGCGTTCGCGGGACGCATGAAAACCGGCGCGCCGACCTCGAGTTCGTCATCGGCATCAAAGATCGGTAGCTGGCCGGCGCCGGCGCCCGGCAAGTCGTCGATCTCGGCGCCGCGCGGCAGATACACCGCGGGCAGCGTGGCGCCGTCGCGGGTGTCCGGCGCGGTGTAGCCGCCGCTGAGCGTGGCGTAGAGCTGCGTATCGGGATGCCGCATGATCTCGCTGGCATAGCCGGCGGCCGGCGTGTCCGACTCGGCCTCGGTGTCCGAGGCATCGGCCAGGCCGAAGAACGCCGCGCCCACACTGATTTCCGTGACCGACGGGTCGCCGGCGTTGAACGAAAGTTCGCCGATGCCGGCGCAGTCCACCAGGGCGGGCTCGAGATCGGCGGCCCGCAACGCCGAGACCACCTCCGCACGAGCTTCCCGCAGATGGCGGTGTTCACGCGCCTTGTGTTTATCGCCCCGCCGCGTTTTCGAGGGCTGCTCGCGCTGCGTGTCGAAGATCAGCACGCCGCGGAACGACAGATGCGCGTGCCCGGCGATGGCGCGCGCCAGTTCCACCAGCGAGCCGGTGTCGTGGATCGCGCTGCGCCGGCTCGGCGTGTCCGCGTCCAGGCCGAGCGACGTATCGATCTCCACGCAAAGCGGCAGTTCGACCTCGGCGCTGCGGGCGGCGTCCTCGAGCATGTCGAGAACGCCGCTGCTGTCCACGGTCATCGTCAGGCCGTGGCCCTGGCCGATTGCGGCACACAAGCGTTCGATCGGCGCCGGCCGCATCACCGGAAAGGCCACCAGGAAATCGTTGAGCTCGGAATAGTCGGCCAGGTACAGCGCTTCGTCCACAGTCGCGCATTTCACGCCGTGGAAACGTGCATTCGAGCGCATCACCCGCTCGATGATCTCCGGGCAGCGCAGCACCCGTGCGTCCACCCGCAACGGCTTGGTGCCGGCCGTGTCCAACACGGCGCGGATATGCGCTTCGAGCTGGTCGAGATCGACGTAGGCGAACGGTAGCGGCTGACCGGCGAAGGCCTGGCGGTAGTAGGCATAGGTCGGCCGGTCGGCGCCCGGGGCGATGTGGGGGCGAGGGTGCAGACCGGCCGAGAGCGCGAGCTCGACGCGATCGCGCAGGGCGTCGGCGGCCGCGCGGTCCTCGCCGTCGGCCGCACTCGGTTCGAGCACATCCACACTTACGCGGCCCGGGCGCGGCAGGACATCGTTCTCCGGCAGGACCACGCCGGCGCCGTGCAGCGCGATCGGCACCAGGGGCACGCCGGCCTTGGTGGCCAGGAAGGAAGCGCCGTCGCGAAACGGGAGGATGCCGCGATCGGGCGTGAATGTGCCTTCCGGAAAGATCGCGATCGATTCGCCGGTCTGCAGCGCGTCGAGAATTGCTCGGGTGTCGCGCCCGGCGGCCATGGCCGGCTCGCGTTCGACAAAGTGCGCACCGACCCGGTTCAGCACGCGGCCGACGATCGGCACGCGTTGCATGTCGCGCTTGATCACCGGCGCGAAACGCGGCGGCAGGGCGGCAATGAGCACCAGGCCGTCGAGATAGCTCTGATGATTGGCGATGGCCACACATGGCCCGGCCGGCACGCGGTCGAGATGCGAGAAGCGGTATGGAATGCCGCTGGTCAGCAGCATCACGCGGATGGCCCGCCGGGCGACGCGTCGACGCAGGGCGAGACCGGGCAGGATCAGCACCAGCGCGCCGCCGATGATGATGACGACCAGCCAGACGATGAAGGCATAAACGCCGAACAACGATCTCGGAACAATCGACAACGTGCGCATGGCCCCTCCTGGCGAGTGAAACTCCGTACTCTAGAGCCCGCGACGGCCCGGCCGATATCCGTGCGACTCACCATGCGCTAGCCGGCCCGTGCTCGGCTGCGGCATCATGGGCGACTTGTTTCGACTTCCGGAGGCGCCCATGCCCGGCCAAGGCAAGTCGCTCGGCAATGATTCATCGCGCCGCGAATGGCCCAGCGATATCCCGGCTGGTCGGTTGGCTGTCGATCCTGCGCGGTGTGGCACGCGGTGTCGGTCGGCACCAGGTCAGCATCGATGCGGCCGCCATCTCCTTCCTGGCGTTGTTCGCGATCTTTTCGGCCGTCTCGGCGTTCGTGGCGTTCTATGGCCTGCTGGCCGACCCGAGTTTCGTGGTCAAGCAGATGAAGTCGCTGTCGGGGTTCGTGCCCGCCGACGTGGTGATCTCGATGATCGGCCAGATGCGGCAGGTGGCAACCCGCGGCGCGCCAACGCTCTGGGGCGCGGGCACGTTCAGTCTGGTGGTATCGGTCTGGTGTGCCCAGCAGGGCGTCGGCACGCTGATGGTGTCGCTCAACTCGGCCTATCGCCAGTCGATCGCGGTCGGGGGCTGGCGGCATCTGTTTCGTTCGCTGGCCCTGGCGCTCGCGGTGATCGTCGGCCTGATCGCCGTGTCCCTGCTGGCGATCGGTATGCCACTTGTCGCCCAGGTTTACTGGGGCGACCTATGGGTCGCCGAATGCGCGCGGGCTGCCGGCATGGTGCTCGGCGGGCTGGTGCTGTTCTTCGGTCTGGCAGCGTTGTATCGCTTTGTGCCCGATCGCCCGGCGCCGCGCTGGCGCTGGGTTCGCGTGGGCACGGGCGTGGTGATCGCCTTCTGGACCATCGCCTCGATCCTGTTCTCGGTGTTCCTGGCGTATTCGGATTCCTACACGGCGATGTACGGGTCGCTGTCGGGCGTAGTGCTGTTGCTGACGCTGACCTACGTCACCGTGATGACCGTGCTGGTGGGCGCCGAGATCAACGCCCAGCTCGAAGCCTACTGCAACGCGCCGCCGGAATAAGCAGCCTCATCTACTGGCGCGGGGTGTCGCTCGGCAGATGGGGCTCTTCGCCGATGACGTCCTGGACGTAGCTGAGCTGGATGACCACCGCGATCACCAGCGCGATCGGCGTGGCCAGCGCGATGCCCAGCACGCCGGCGATGGCGCCGCCCAGCACCTGCACCGACAGCAGAAAGGCTGGCGCGATCGATGCCGCGCGACGCTGGATCATCGGCGCGAGCAGATAGCCCTCGACCAGATGCAGCATGAGATACAGCGCGCCCACGTAGAACATGGGCCAGACGCCGTGCAGGCCCGCGATCAACAGCGCCGGTATGGCCGACACGAGCGCGCCGAGATAGGGGATGAAGGTGAGCAGGCCGGCCAGCAGCGCCAGCGACATGGGAAACGGAATGCCGATCGCCCACAGACCGGCGAGACTGCCGAGCCCGACCAGGCTCATGGAGATCGCGCGACCGGTCAGCCAGCGCCGTACCGCGTCGCTCGCTTCGTGGGCGATCATGTCGGCCCGCTGCTGGCGTGCGGGCGGGAACAGCCGCAACAGGCCCGCATAATAAAGATTCGGCTGCAGCGCCAGATAGATGCCGATGATCGATACCACGAGTAGATCGGTGATCGAGGTGATGGTCACCGAGGCCGCGCTCGACAGCTCGCCGGTGAGTTGCTCGCCCAGCGACTGGCTTGAGCCGGAGCCGCTGTCGCCGGTCTTCGAACTCGTCGATTGATCGAATAGATCCGCGGCGATCTGATAGTGCTGCAGCCTGGCCTGGAGCTGATCGATCGACTGCGCGACCTGGGCCCGCAGCCGTGGCGCCTGTGAGGCGACATTCATCGTTCCGAGTGTTGTGGCCGCGCCAATCAGCAGCGCCAGCAACGTGATGATGGCGATCACCGCCGGGTGGCGTGCCAGCCCGGTCATCTTCGAGACCGGCCGGGCGAGAGCGTCGAGCGCGACCGCGACCAGAAATGCGGCAAAGATCAGCAATACCGCGTGGCCGACGGTCCACAGGAACCAAAGCAGCGCCACGCTGCCGATGGCGGTGGCGGCCACGATCAGGCAACGCCGCCAGAAATCCCGCAGATCGCGGGTTCTGCACTGTGACCGGCTCATCGCCGTCTGTCCTGTCGTGTCCTCGGCCATGCTTGCCAACGCTCGTTGTTCAGGCGGTCGTCATGCCATCATCGCCCGGCGGACGTTGTCGGGTCATCCGGGCAACTGCCGACGGCGAGGCCGTCGCCGGGCCTGTGGCACACTGCGCGGCTGCTTAGACGCGTTGTCTGCCATGGCCGCATCGAACCCCGAGACCGAAGTCACGCTGCGTCGTATCCTCGAACTCGCGCTGCCAGCGCTCGGCGTTCTGGCGGCGGAGCCACTCTATGTGCTGGTCGATACCGCTGTGGTCGGACATCTCGGCGCGGTGCCGCTGGCGGGGCTGGCGCTCGGCGGAACGATGCTGAGCGTGCTCACCAGTCAGCTGACCTTTCTGTCCTACGGCACTACCGCCCGGACATCCCGCCTCTATGGCGCCAATCGGCGCGCCGAGGCGGTCGCCGAGGGCGGGCAGGCGACCTGGCTGGCGATTGCGGTGGGCGTGCTCGTGTTCGTGCTCGGCGAGATCTTTGCGCATGATCTGGCCTGGCTGCTGGCCGGTCGGGCGCCGATCGCCGATGCCGCGGCCGAATGGCTGAGGATTGCCCTGCTGGGCGCGCCGGCGATTCTGATCACGCTGGCCGGAAATGGCTGGATGCGCGGGGTGCAGGATACGGTCCGACCGCTGCGCTATGTGCTGGCGGCCAACGTCGCCTCGGGCATCGCCTGCCCGATCCTGGTCTATCCGCTGGGCCTCGGGCTGGCCGGCTCGGCGATCGCCAACGTGCTGGCGCAGACCGATTGCTGCCGTCTTTTCGTGCTCGCGTTGCTGCGCGAGCGCGCAATGGTTCGCCCGAGCCTGGCCGTCATGCGCGCCCAGATGGTGCTGGGGCGCGATCTGATCCTGCGCAGTGCTTCGTTCCAGATCTGTTTTCTATCCGCAGCCGCAGTCGCGGCACGCAACTCGGCCGCGGCAGCCGGGGCGCACCAGATCGTCTACGAACTGTGGTCGTTCCTGTCGCTGATTCTCGACTCGCTGGCGATCGCCGCCCAGGCCCTGATCGGCGCGGCGCTCGGCGGCGAACGCACCGACGATGCCCAGCGTGTGGCCTGGCGCATCACCGGCTATTCGCTCGTGCTCGGCATTGTCCTTGGCGCCATCTTTGCTGCGGCCTATCCGGTGCTGCCGCATGTCTTCACCAGCGATGACGCCGTGCTGGCCCAGATTCCCTATGCCTGGTGGCTGTTCGTGGTGCAACAGCCGGTGGCCGGCATCGTGTTCGCGCTCGACGGCGTGCTGCTCGGGGCCGGCGATACGGCTTTCCTGCGCACCACCACGCTCGGTGCGGCGCTGCTCGGCTTCCTGCCGCTGATCTGGCTGTCCTATGTCTTCGGCTGGGGCTTGTTCGGCATCTGGACCGGGCTGACCGTGTTCCTGCTCGCGCGGCTGGTGGCGACGGTGTGGCGGACGCATTCCGGCGCCTGGGCGGTCGGCGGCGCCTGACCCGCGCGGCGTTCGGCGATGCGTTCGGCTCACGCTATCATGGCGCCGCCATTCGGCCGCGGCAGCTGACCACGCCATGTCCACGACACGCGAATCGAACCTCTTCGACTGGATCTGCGAGGGCGCCGGCCTGGTCGGCATGGCAGCGGCGCTGGTCGCCTGTTCGCTGGCCTACAGCGGCAGCTCGCCGCTCGGTTTCTGGATCGCGGTCGCGCTATCGTTGGGCGGCAATCTGCTGTACGTCACTCATGTATTCGCCCGCCGTGCCACCGGTAACAGCGCGCTGACCTGGCGCGAGCTGGTGCTGGCGACCCTCGTGCCCATCGTGGCGCTGCTGGTGACGATCGTGATCGCGGGCGAGATCGGCGGCTTGTTTCACCTGCCGTTTGCCGGCGCGGACAGTGCGCCCGGCAAGCAGGTGATCACGCTCGATAAAAACGCCGATGGCAAGGTCGTGACCCACACGACCCACGCCAAACCCAGCGATTGAGGGCCCGCCTCCGGGCCGGTGCGCGTCAGGCCTCCGGCTCGTAGCCCAGATTCGGACCCACCCATTTCTCGGCGGTCTCGACGTCCCAGCCCTTGCGCTCGGCATAGTCGCGGACCTGGTCCTTGGCCACGCGGCCGACCACGAAATAACGCGATTCGGGGTGCGCGAAATACCAGCCGGAGACCGCCGCACCCGGCCACATGGCACGGGATTCGGTGAGCGTGATGCCCGTATGGTTCTCGACATCCAGCAGTTCCCAGAGCGTGTCCTTGCCGGTGTGTTCGGGGCAGGCGGGGTAACCCGGCGCCGGGCGGATGCCGGCGTATTTCTCGCCGATGAGTTCGGCGTTGTCCAGATGCTCGTCCGGCTGATAGCCCCAGATCTCGGTGCGCACGTGGCGATGCATCCATTCGGCGAAGGCTTCGGCCAGCCGATCGGCCAGGGCTTCGACCAGGATGGCGTTGTAGTCGTCGTGCTGGGCCTTGAACTGTTCGACCTTCTCGGATGCGCCCAGCCCGGTGGTGACGGCGAAGCCGCCGATCCAGTCGTTGACGCCGGCATCATGCGGCGCGACGAAGTCGGCCAGGCTGCGGTTGGGCACGCCCTGGCGATGCTCGGCCTGCTGGCGCAGTTGATGCACGACCGAGACCACTTCGGAGCGGTCGTCGGACAGCACTTCGATATCGTCCAGATTCCCGGCGGTACGCGCGGGGAAAATCCCGACCACGCCGCGCGCGGTCAGCCATTTCTCGTCGACGATCTGCTGGAGCATGGCCTGGGCGTCGTCGAACAGCTTGCGCGCTTCCTTGCCCTTGTTCGGATCGTTGAGGATGTCGGGATAGCGACCCTTCATCTCCCAGGACAGAAAGAACGGCGTCCAGTCGATGAGCTCGATCAGTTCCTCGATCGGGAAGTCGTCGAATTCATACAGGCCGGACACCCCGTCATCCGCGCCGTTCGCGTGCGGCAGCGGCTGGCGTTTGGCGTACTTCGTCTCGCCCGGGCAGTTTCGGCGCGGGCGGCGTGTAGTCGGACCAGTCGAGCTGGACGCGGTTCGCGCGCGCAGCCTCAAGCGACAGGAACTTGGTCTGGCGCTTGGCGGCATGGCGCTCGCGCATCTTGTCGTAGTCTTCCTTGAGCTCGGCGACCAGTTTCTCGCGCGATTCCTTGCCGACCATGCGCGAGGCCACCGGCACCGAGCGGGAGGCGTCCTTCACCCACATCACCGCCCCCTCGTAGGCCGGGTCGATCTTGACCGCGGTATGGGCGCGGGAGGTGGTCGCACCGCCGATCAGCAGCGGCGTGGTCATGCCGCGACGCTGCATCTCGGCGGCGACGTTGACCATCTCGTCCAGCGACGGGGTGATCAGGCCGGACAGGCCGATGACATCGGCGTTGTGTTTTTCGGCGGCGTCGAGGATGTCGTTCATCGGCACCATCACGCCGAGATCGATCACCTCGAAGTTGTTGCACTGGAGCACCACGCCGACGATGTTCTTGCCGATGTCATGCACGTCGCCCTTCACGGTCGCCATGATGATGGTGCCGTTGTTCTTCGAGGCATCGCCGGATCTGGCTTTTTCTTCCTCGATGTAGGGGATCAGATGTGCCACGGCTTTTTTCATCACGCGGGCGGATTTCACCACCTGCGGCAGGAACATCTTGCCGGCGCCGAACAGATCGCCGACCACGTTCATGCCGTCCATCAGCGGGCCTTCGATCACCTCTAGCGGCTTGTCGGCGTTCTGCCGCGCCTCCTCGGTGTCTTCGACGGCATAGGTATCGATGCCTTTCACCAGCGCGTGTTCCAGGCGTTTGGTGACCTCCCATTCGCGCCAGGCGAGGTCTTCCTTGGATGCCGCTTTCTTGCCGCCGCCCTTGTACTGCTCGGCCAGTTCCAGCAGGCGCTCGGTGGCATCGTCGCGGCGATTGAGCACCACGTCTTCGCAGGCCTCGCGCAGGTCGTCCGGGATATTGTCGTAAATCTCGAGCTGACCGGCGTTGACGATCGCCATGTCCAGGCCGGCGGGAATGGCGTGATACAGAAACACCGAGTGCATGGCCTGGCGCACCCGCTCGTTGCCGCGAAACGAAAACGACACATTCGACAGCCCGCCCGAGACATGACAGCCGGGGCAGGATTCACGCACGCGCTTGGTCGCGTTGATGAAATCGACGGCGTAGTTGTTGTGTTCTTCGATGCCGGTGGCGATGGCGAAGATGTTGAGGTCGAAGATGATGTCTTCGGGCGGGAAGTCGAGCTCCTCGACCAGCATCTTGTACGCACGCTGGGCGATCTCGACCTTGCGATCCTCGGTGTCGGCCTGGCCGTCCTCGTCGAAGGCCATCACCACCACGGCCGCGCCGTAGTCCAGACACGCCTGGGCCTGTTCGAGAAACTTCTCCTCGCCTTCCTTGAGCGAGATGGAATTGACCATCCCCTTGCCCTGGATGCACTGCAGCCCGGCTTCGATGACTTCCCACTTCGAGGAGTCGACCATGATCGGCACGCGGGCGATATCCGGCTCGCCAGCGATCAGATTCAGGAACTTGCGCATGGCCGCGGCCGAGTCGAGCATGCCCTCGTCCATGTTGACGTCGATCACCTGGGCGCCGTTTTCGACCTGGTCGCGGGCGACATCCAGCGCGGTGTCGTAGTCCTCTTCCTTGATCAGGCGCATGAACCGCTTGCTGCCGGTCACGTTCGTGCGCTCGCCGATGTTGATGAAGTTGGTTGCGTCCATGAGACCCCTTCGTCGTCGCGGCAGCGCAGGTCGCGCGTGCCGCGGTAAAGTCACGCCCGGCGCGCGAGGAACGCGGCGGCCGGGCGGCTCGTATCAGTCGATGTGGCTGGCGCCGCGATCAGGCGGAGGCGGTGAACGGCTCGAGCCCGGACAGGCGCATGGCCCGTTTGATCTCGGGCCGCTGGCGCGGCGTCTTGCCGGCCACAGCCTTCGCGATCGCGCCGATGTGCTCCGGTGTGGAGCCGCAGCAGCCGCCGGCCATGTTGAGCAGGCCGGATTCGGCCCATTCGCCGATGTGCTCGGCCATTTCGTCCGGCTGCAGATCGTATTCGCCGAATTCGTTCGGCAGACCGGCGTTGGGATAGGCGTGGGTGTAGCAGGGCGCGATGCGCGACAGCTCGGCGACGTACTGACGCAGCGCATCCGGGCCCAACGCGCAGTTCAGGCCGATGGTCAGCGGCCGACCGTGTGCCACCGAGTTGTAGAAGGCCTCGGTGGTCTGGCCCGACAGTGTACGGCCCGAGGCATCGGTGATCGTGCCCGAGATCATCAGCGGAATATCCACGCCGCGCTCGCGCATCAGCTTGCGCACGGCATAGATCGCCGCCTTGGCGTTCAGCGTGTCGAAGATGGTCTCCATCAGGATGATGTCGACGCCGCCTTCGAGCAGGGCCTCGGCCGCCTGGCCATAGGCCGTGGCCAGCTCCAAGAAATCGGTGTTGCGCTTGCCGGGGTCGTTCACATCCGGCGAGATCGAGGCGGTGCGATTGGTCGGTCCGATCACCCCGGCGACGTACATCGGGTGTTCGTCGCTTGCGAATTCCTCGACCACTTCGCGCGCCAGCTTGGCGGCCGCGACGTTGAGCTCCACCGCCAGATCTTCCATGTGGTAGTCGGCTTGGGCGATGGTGGTCGAAGAGAACGTGTTGGTCGTGATGATATGGGCGCCCGCCTCTGCATACTGCCGATGGATGCCCTTGATTAGATCCGGATAGGTCAGCGTCAGCAGGTCATTGTTGCCCTGCAGGTCGGATTCCCAGTCGGCGAATCGCTCGCCCCGGTATTCCTCTTCGGACGGGCCGTAATTCTGGATCATGGTGCCCATGGCGCCGTCGATCACCAGAATGCGGTCGGCCAGAACGCGCTCGATGGCGTGTCGCGTGTCGCTCATATCACCCTGCAGTTCGCGAATAAGAGCGGCAGTATATCCGCTTATCCGGATAAGCGAAAAATCCATAATCCCCGACAGCATGCGGGCTGCGCCCTGCCGATGCGCCCGAACGGCACGAAGCCCGGCTTGACGCCGTCTCGGGGGCTGCCTAGCATCCATAGCGTTCCAGGTGTCGCATCCACGGATGCGGTGAAACGGGAAGTCGGTGCGCGCGAATGCGCCAAGCCGACACTGCCCCCGCAACGGTAGGCAGCGCAGCGAGCGGATGCTCGCTGTGTGCGCTGATACGCCACTGACGCACGCATGTCGCGTCGGGAAGGCAGCGCGCAGGCATAACGCCTGGCTGCAAGTCCGGAGACCGGCCTGGAACCGGGGGACCGTCGCCACGCAGGTGATCGGCGTCCGAGCCTTGGCTCGGTCCGTTCGTCTGATTCGGCAACGGTCAGCGACTTCGGCACGCGGACGGGCGTGCCCGCCGATCGAGACAACGACAATGCAGTTCCGCACCTGGCCCGCGTTCGCGGCCATCCTCGGGGTATCGTCTGCCTGGGGCGCGCCGCCCACCGCGGCGACCACCGATTTGAGCGATGTGGTGGTCACCGCCACGCGCACGCCGCAATCCAGTGCCGACACGCTGGCCGCCACCACGGTCATCACCCGCGCCGATATCGAGCGCAGCCAGGCTCGGAGCCTGGCTGAACTGCTCGGCGATACGCCCAGCCTGTCGATCGCCAACAGCGGTGGTCCCGGCAAGGCGACGTCGATTCATCTGCGTGGCACCGATGCCAACCAGGTGCTGGTGCTGGTCGATGGCGTGCGCTGGGGCTCGGCCACCAACGGCCAGGCTGCGATCCAGGATTTTCCAGTCTCCCAGATCCAGCGCATCGAGATCGTGCGTGGGCCGCGATCGTCGCTGTACGGGGCCGATGCCGTCGGCGGCGTGATCCAGATCTTCACCCGCGACGGCAAAGGGGCCAAAGGCCGTGGGCCGACACCGTATTTCTCCGTCACCGGCGGCAGTTACAACACCTGGAAAGGCGAGGGCGGGGTGTCGGGGGCGACGAAACGCCTGCACTACAACCTGAGCGTATCGGGCGAAACCACCGGCGGCTTCAATGCCTGTACCGGCCGGCCGTTCAGCTCGCCCAGGGGCGGCGCAGGCTGCTACGCGAATCAGCCGGACCACGATGGCTATCATCGCGAGGATGGCTCGGCGAATCTCGGTTATCGCTTCGACAATGGCTGGTCGGTGGGTGCGCATTACCTGCGGTCGAACGGCGACGCCCAATACGACGGCGCGACCACCAATCGGTCGTACACGGTGCAGGAGGTCTACGGCGTGCGCATTGACGCGCCGTTGACCGATTTCTGGGATTCCAGGCTGTCGTTATCGCGCAGTCGCGATCGGTCGAAAAATTATTTCAAGGGTGATTACGTCAGCCGCTTCGATACGCGTCGCGACAGCGTCAACTGGCAGAACGATTTCGTGCTGGCCAAGCAGCAGACGGCGACGCTCGGCGTCGATCATCGCCAGGACGAGGTCACAAGCTCGGCCGTCTACAAGCAGAACAAGCGCAACAACACCGGCGTGTTCGGCGAATACCAGGGCCGCTTCGGCGCCCACGAGATCGATGTGGCGGCTCGGGACGACGACAACCAGGCCTACGGCAATCATGCCACCGGCTCGGTCACCTACGGCTATCACGTCAACAAGACCTACACGCTGACCGCCTCTTACGGCAACGCTTTCAACGCGCCAACCTTCAACGATCTCTACTACCCGGACACGCCGGGTTTTCCGCCGGCGTCCAATCCGGATCTCAAGCCGGAGAAATCGCACACCGGCGAAATCGGCTTCAAGGCCACGCCCGGCTGGGGGCACTGGGCGATCCATGCCTATCAGACCGATATCAACGACGAGATCACGCTCAATGCCAACTACACGCCGGAAAACGTGAGTTCGGCGCGCATCCGCGGCGTCGAGGGCGAAGCGACGGCCTATCTGGGCCGCTGGCGCATCGGCGCGAATGCCGACTGGTTGAACGCCGAGAACCGCGGGAGCGGGGCGAACCACGGCAACGATCTGCCACGCCGCCCGAACTACTCGGCCTCGCTGCACGTCGACCGCGATCTGTTCGCGCGATTTTCGGCCGGCGCCAGCGCCAAACTGGTCGGCTCGCGCTACAACGATCTGGCCAATACCGACAAGCTGGGCGGCTATGCGCTGTTTGGCCTGCGTGGCGAAATGCGGGTGACCGAGGCGTGGAAAGTTCAGGCCAAGCTATCGAATCTGTTCGATCGTCATTACCAGACCGTCGACTTCTACAATCAACCAGGCCGGGCTGCTTACGTGACCGTGAGTTACAGCCCGGGCAATACCTGAGCCACCGAGGCCATGCCATGAGCGAATCGAAAAGCGGCGCACGCCACAAGGCGGCAATGCAGAAGCAGAAGGAAAAAGTCGATGCGGGCATCGAGGCCGCGGATATCGAGCGCGGCGTGTTCGTGTTCATCACCGGCAAGGGCAAGGGCAAGTCGTCTTCGGCCTTCGGCATGGTGATGCGCGCGCTGGGCTACGGCCAGAAGATCGGCGTGGTGCAGTTCATCAAGGGCGAACAGCTCTCCGGCGAGGAAATCTATCTGCGCGATCACTGCCCGCAGGTCGATTTTTACCAGATGGGCACGGGATTCACGTGGAACACCCAGGATCGCTCCGGCGACATCGAAGCCGCCGAGCGGACCTGGGCGCGTGTCGAGCCGATGCTGGCCGACCCGGCCTACGACCTGGTCGTCATCGACGAACTGACCTACATGATCGGCTACAAGTATCTGGACGAAGAGCGGGTGCTGGACGCTATCGCCAACCGCCCGGTCGAGCAATCCGTGGTCGTCACCGGCCGCGGCGGCGGCTCGGGCCTGCGCGAACTGGCTGATACGGTCTCCGAAGTCGATAACGTCAAGCATGGCTTCGAAGCCGGCATCAAGGCCCGCAAGGGCGTGGATTACTGACAGTCTTCTCGATTTGGTTTGGTGGGCTGTTCTTTAAATCTGTCCGCAGATCGACGCAGATTCACGCAGATCGCAAGACAGGTTAGGTGCTCGGCCTCATGAAATTTTTATCCACAGATTTCACCGATTACACGGATTGAGGAAATGAGTGCGGTGCTTGAATCCCGATCTGGAACAAGTGCAACTGATGTCCGAATCAACTGCATTGGCCACCCGACTTGTCTTTTTTTGATCTGCGTGAATCTGCGTCGATCTGCGGACAATCTTGAATGAACGAAGCCAGGATCAGGAATTTGCCACTGACCCGACACCGAACCGCTTTCAATCTGAGTAATCCGTGAAATCTGTGGATGACCTAAAGAACGGAGCCTCGTGACGGAAAAGACGCTGATGATCCAGGGCACGACTTCGGATGCCGGCAAATCCACGCTGGTGGCCGGGCTCGCGCGAGCCTATGCGCGGCGCGGTCTGGCCGTGGCCCCGTTCAAGCCGCAGAACATGGCGCTCAACAGCGCGGTGACGGTCGACGGCGGCGAGATCGGCCGCTCGCAGTATCTGCAAGCCCAGGCCGCCGGCGTCGCGGCCACCACCGACATGAACCCGGTGCTGCTCAAGCCGGCCAGCGATATCGGCGCCCAGGTGATCATCCACGGCCATGCCGTTGGTGCGATGGATGCAGCCGATTACCACGGCTACAAGAAACGCGCGATGGCGGCCGTGCTCGCCTCGCATACGCGCCTGGTTGCCGGCTACGAACGCGTGCTGGTCGAAGGCGCGGGCAGCCCGGCCGAGATCAATCTGCGCGAGGGCGATATCGCCAACATGGGCTTTGCCGAGGCCGTGGATTGCCCGGTGATCCTGGTCGCCGATATCGACAAGGGCGGTGTGTTCGCCCAGCTCGTCGGTACGCTGGAACTGCTTGCGCCGTCCGAACGCAAGCGCGTGGCCGGTTTCGTGATCAATCGTTTCCGCGGCGATATCGGCCTGCTGCAATCCGGGCTCGATTGGCTGGAAGCGCCGCACTGGCAAGCCAGTGTTCGGCGTGCTGCCTTATCTGATGGGCCTGCATCTGGACGCCGAGGACGCGATCGACAGCGGGCAGACGGCCGCCGCCGACGCGCTCATCGTGCAGGTGCCGGTCACGCCTCGCATCAGCAACCACACCGATTTCGACGCCCTGCGCGCCCATCCGCGGGTCGATCTGCAGTTCATCGGCCCCGGCGATACGCCGGGCCCGGCCGATCTGATCGTGCTGGCCGGTTCCAAGAACACCCGTGCCGACTGTCAATGGTTGACCCACGCCGGCTGGGGCGAGCGCCTCAAGCGCCATCTGCGCTATGGCGGCAAGCTACTCGGGATCTGCGGCGGTTATCAGATGCTGGGCCGCGAAATCGCCGATCCCGGAGGGTATCGAGGATCGGCCGGGGGCGACGGCTGGCTTCGGTCTGCTCGATTTCACCACCCGGCTGGATACGAACAAGCATCTGCAGAATGCCGCCGGCGCGTTGGCCAGCGGTGGCACGGTCGCCGGCTATCGCATCCATTGTGGCGTAACCACGGGTGCGGCGCTGGCGCGCCCGTTTCTGCAGCTCGACGACGGCCCGGATGGCGCGCTTTCGGCCGACGGCCAGATCGCCGGCACCTACCTGCATGGCCTGTTCGATACCGGCGCCGGTTGCGACGCGGTGCTCGCCTGGGCCGGGCTCGACGGCGCCGCTTCCATCGATCAGGCCGCACGCCGCGAGGCGAGCCTGGAACGTCTGGCCGATGCGGTCGAGGCCGCGATCGATCTGGACGCGCTGCCATGAAGCCGCGCGTGCTCATTGTCGTGCTGTGCGTGCTGCTGGCGGTGGCTTTTATGGCCGAGCTCGCCTTCGGCGCGGTGCGGTTGCCGATCAGCCAGGTCGTGGCCGCGCTTTTCCATTTTCATGATCGCGCCGACCAGACCGCGCTCATCGTCAATGCGATCCGCCTGCCGCGGGCGTTGCTGACCGCGCTGGTCGGGGCGATCCTGGCGATCTCCGGCGCGGCCATGCAGGGACTGTTCCGCAATCCGCTGGCCGATCCTTCGCTGATCGGGGTCACTGCCGGGGCTTCGGCCGGGGCGAGCCTGGCGATCGTGTTCGGTGGTGCGCTGGCCGGCTTTGCCGGGCTGTCGGTGGTCGCGCTGGCCGCGTTCGCGGCGGCGCGGCGTCGGTGGTTCTGGTCTATGCGCTGGCCACCCGGGCCACGGGCACGTCGGTGGCCACCATGCTGCTGGCCGGCATCGCGATATCCGCACTCGCCGGCTCGCTCACTTCGTTGCTCGAGTTCTATGCATCGAACGACATGCTGCGCCGGATCAGCCTGTGGCAGATGGGCGGGCTGGAAGGCGCGAACTGGCCGCGCGTGGGCCTGATCGCGGTGGCGGCCGCGGCCGTGCTGGCCGGGTTGCCGGCTCTGGCGCGGGCACTGAATGCGCTGTTGCTCGGCGAGTCCGAAGCGCGCCACCTGGGCTTCGCGGTGGACCGGACCAAGACCGTGCTGATCGTACTGGTCGCCTTCGGGGTCGGCGTGTCGGTGGCGCTGGCCGGGGCGATCGCCTTCGTCGGGCTGGTGGTGCCGCATATCGTGCGGCTGGCGATCGGGCCGGATCATCGAACGCTATTACCGGCTGCGGCCCTGGCCGGAGCGGTGCTGCTGCTGGCCGCCGATACCCTGGCGCGCGTGGCGGTCGCGCCCACCGAACTGCCGGTCGGGCTGCTGACTGCGTTGCTCGGCGCGCCGTTTTTCATCGTGCTGCTGCGCGGCACGCGGGATTATTCGCTGTGACGCTGGTGGTCGACGAACTGGCGATCCGGCGTGGCGGCCGGGCCCTGGTCGCGGGCGTGTCGCTTACGTTGGCCCCCGGCGAGATGCTGGCCGTGATCGGGGCCAATGGCGCCGGCAAGTCCACGCTGTTGCATGCGTTGGTGGGCGATCTGGCGCCGTCCGCCGGGCGGATCTCATTCGACGGTCGCGCGCTGGCCGCCTTCGATCGGCGCGAACGCGCGCGCCGCATCGCGTTTCTGGCCCAGGCCAGTCCGCTCGCGTTTCCGTTCGCCGTGCGCGAGGTGGTCGCGCTCGGGCGCAGTCCGCATGCCACGGGGCTGGCGGCCGATGCCGAGGTGATCGATGCCGTTGCCAAGGCCACGGATATCGCGCACCTCATGCCGCGTGCCTATACCCGCCTGTCCGGCGGCGAGAAGCAGCGCGTCCAGCTTGCCCGCGTGCTGGCCCAGATCGGGTCGGCGGAAGACGCCGGGGCCCGGCTGCTGTTGCTGGACGAACCGGTGGCCTCGCTGGATATCGGCCACCAGAGCCTGATCATGCGTAGCTTGCGCCGGTGCGCCGACACCGGGGTCGCGATCGTGTTCGTCGGCCACGATGTCTCGCTGGCCGCCGCGCACGCCGACCGGCTGCTGGCCCTGGCCGAGGGCACTACGGTGGCCTGCGGCACGCCGGCGCAGGTCGTGACCGAGGCCACCCTGGCCCGGGTCTTCGATGCCGAGACCCATGTCATCCCGCATCCGGTGACCGGCACCCCGGTGGTGCTGCATGACTGAAGCGATTCCGGGCCATCATCTCGTCCTCGGCGGCGCGCGCAGCGGCAAGAGCGCGTACGCCGAGCGCGAAGCACTCGCCGCTGCCGGGAGCGAGCCGCTGGATCTATATCGCGACCGGCCAGGCGCATGACGCCGAGATGGCCGAACGCATCGCGCACCACCGCGCGCACCGCGATGCCCGCTGGCGGACCGTGGAGGCGCCGCTTGGACTGGCGGATGTGATCGCTGCGTATGACGCACCGGGCACGGTTGTGCTGGTCGATTGCCTCACGCTCTGGTTGAGCAACGCGCTGGCCGTCGACACCTGGGCCGCCGAACGCGATGCGCTGCTGGCTGTTCTGCCGGGTTGCATGGCGCGCGTGCTGCTGGTTTCCAACGAAGTCGGCTCGGGTATCGTGCCGTTGGGGGAGCTATCGCGTGTGTTCGTCGACGAGGCCGGGCGGTTGCATCAGGCCCTGGCGGCGCTTTGCCCGCGGGTCAGCCTGGTTGTTGCCGGCCTGCCGCTATCGCTCAATTGATCTTCGTTCATTGCCGGCCCGGAAATAGAGGCGAATGGAACGCAAGCGGTTTTCGGCACCGGAAGCGCGACGTGTTTTCGAGCAGCCGTGGCGCGGGTGGACTCACGTCGTCGTTCTTGAAGCCATTGTCCGCAGATCGACGCAGATGCACGCAGATACAAGACCAGAAGATTGTCGATTGCGTCGAGCCGGCTCGCGCACTGGCTGTGGCGCAAAAGACGCTGGCGGTCGCGCGCAATCATCGATGAGCCGTATCGCCGGATGCGAGCGCTGACCGCTAAGTCACCGATTTTAGATCTGCGTAAATCTGCGGAAAGTCTTTCTTTTCGCGTTTCATCATCATCAGGAGCGCTCGTCAATGCTTGATCTCGACTGGCTGTTCGAATCCGTCGCCCAACCGGACGAAGCCGCCCGCGCGGCCGCGATCGCACGACAGAACGAGCTCACCAAGCCGCCCGGCTCGCTCGGCCGGCTGGAGACGCTGGCCACGGATTTCGCAGCCTGGCAGGGCAACCCGGTGCCGACGCTGGCGCGCATCGGGCTGGCCGTGTTCGCGGCCGATCACGGTGTGGCCGCGCAGGGCGTGTCGGCGTTCCCGCAGGAAGTCACCGCCCAGATGGTCGCCAACTTCGCGGCCGGCGGCGCCGCGGTGGCAGTACTGGCGCGCGAGGCCGCGGCCGAGATGGCGGTGGTCAATCTCGGCACGGTTACGCCGACCGACGACGTGCCGGGCGTGGTCAATCATCGATTGGCGCCGGGCACCGCGGATTTCACGCGCGCCCCGGCGATGGATGGTGCGATGCTGGCGGCCGCGCTGCGGGCCGGCGCGGATCAGGTGAGCGCGGATCGGTCGTTGTTCGTCAGTGGCGAGATGGGCATTGCCAACACCACCAGCGCGGCGGCTGTGTTCGCCGCACTTGCCGACCTGGACGGCGCGGCTACGGTCGGTCGCGGTACCGGGGTCGACGATGCCGGTTTGGCGGCCAAGCAGGCGGCGGTGGACGCCGGGCTGGCGCGACATGGCGAGCGCTGGGCCGGGCGTAGTGTGCCGCAAGCGGCGCTCACGATCCTCGAATGCCTGGGCGGGCTGGAGATTGCCGCGCTCGTCGGTGCCTATGTGACGGCGGCCCAGCGCGGCGTGCCGGTGCTGGTCGACGGCTTCATCAGCAGTGTCGCCGCGCTGGCTGCGGTGCATCTGAATGCCGGTGTGGCGGGCTGGCTGATCTTCGGGCATCGTTCGGCTTGAAGCCGGCCACGCCCGGGTGCTTGAGGCGCTGGCGGCCCAGCCTCTTGCTGGATCTGGACATGCGGCTTGGCGAGGGCAGCGGGGCCATGGTCGCGCTCGGGGTGATTCGGTCCGCGCTGGCCGTTCACGGCAGAATGGCGACTTTTGCCGATGCCGGAGTCTCCGACCATGCATGAATTCGACATGACCACGACCACGGTCGATATCCTGCGCCACGCCGAATGCGAGGGTGGCTCGATCTTTCGTGGTTCGACCGATGTGGCCCTGTCCGAAGAGGGCTGGGCGCGCCTGCGCCGGGTCACCGAACCGCTGGACGGCTGGGATGCGATCGTGACCTCGCCGATGCGTCGCTGCCGCGAATTCTCGACCGAACTGTCCGCGGCCCGCGCTGTGCCGCTGACCGTCGATGAGCGCTTTCGCGAGATGCATTTCGGCGACTGGGAAGGCGTGCTGATCTCCGAGGTCTGGGCGAGCCAGCCCGACGCCGCGCGGGCCTGGTATGTCGACCCGGAGAACCATACGCCGCCCAACGCCGAGCCGTTGCCGTCGACCCGTTCGCGTGTGGCTGCGGGCTGGGCCGAACTGGTCGCGGCGAACAAGGGCGGCCATGTGCTGCTGGTCTGCCACGGCGGCGTCATCCGGAACCTGGTGGCGCATGTGCTCGACCTGCCGCTGGTGGCCACCAATCGTTTCGGCATGCCCTACGGCTGCCGAGCGCAGATCAGCATCACCCATGACGGCGAATCGTCCATGCCGCGGCTGATGGGTTACAACCTCGATCGCGCATGAAGCGAATCGTGACGCCGCTGATACTCGCGCTATCGCTGCTGACGATCGTACCGGTCGCGCGCCGGTTGCCGGCGCGTATTCGACCGGTCGATCAGGGGCGTTCGGTGGTCTGCTATCCGCTGGTGGGCCTGCTCATCGGCGTGTTGCTGGTGCTTGCCGAAGCCGTACTCCGCGGTGCGGCGCCGCTGCTTGGCGCCGCGCTTCTGCTGGCGGTCTGGGTCGGTATTACCGGCGCATTGCATCTGGACGGGCTGGCTGACTGTGTCGACGCGGGTTGCGCCGGCCATGGCGATGCCTCACGCATTCTCTCGGTGATGAAGGATCCGGGGGCCGGGCCGATGGCCGTGGCCACGGTCGCGATCGTGCTGCTGATCAAGTTCGCCGCGCTGGCGACGCTGCTGCAACACAGCGGCGCGATCGTCGGGTTGTTGCTTTCGGTACCGATGCTTGCGCGTGCCGCCGCCGCCGCGCTCCTGGCCACTACCGCCTATCGTCGCGATGAAGGCATCGCCCGTGATCAGGCGGCGACGCGCCCGCGTGGCGCGATTGCTCTGGTGATTGCCGCTGTGGCCGTTGCGGGTGGGGTTGCGTTGCCGTTGCGTCTCTGGACATTGATGGTGCTGCTGGCGGGCGTGATCGTGTGGAGCTGGCGCCGAATCTGGCAGGTGCGTATCGGTGGCTATACCGGTGACGTCGCCGGCGCGCTGATCGAACTGGTCGAGGCCGCGACACTCGTGGCGGCGGCTTGGGGCCTGCCGTGGCAATGAGCCTGGCGCTGGCTGGCCGCCGATACGGCACCGAGCGCGCCGCGCCGGGAGCAAACGCCGGCGCCACTCGGCCGACTTGCCCGGCGGCTGTGGTCGAGGCAGGCCAGCGAGAGGCGCAACGATCGGCCATGGATGCATGGCGATGACGGCACAACGCCCGCGACGCGCATGCGCCCATCGCAGAGATTGGGCCGTAGGGCTGGCGGCGCTCGGGCTGCTCCTTGTCCTGCTATGGTCGCTGGCCGGCTCGACGGCGATCGCGGGGCCGGTACAGGCGACCGATTTCACCGGGCACACGGTGCGGCTCGATCAGCCGGCGCAGCGCATCGTCGCGCTGACGCCGCACCTGGTGGAGAATCTGTTCACCGCAGGGCTGGGCGATCGCGTGGTCGGGGCGGTGCGGGATTCGAACTACCCCGCGGCCGCAACCCGCATTCCGCGCATCGGCGGCTACAACAGCCTGAGCCTCGAGGCGATCGTGGCGAAAAAGCCGGATCTGGTCGTCGCCTGGGCCGAGGGCGGCTCGCCCGACATCATCCGTCGCCTACGGGCGTTGGGTATCGCAGTCTACGTCGATGACCCGCATCGGTTGAGTGGCATCGCGCGCACTATCCGCGACCTCGGCACCCTGGGTGGCACCGCCGATCGGGCCGATCGTGCGGCGTCGACCTTCGAGCATCGCATCGCGACGTTGCGACAACGCTATGCCCACCGTCGTCCGGTCTCGCTGTTCTGGGAAGTCTGGTCCGATCCGTTGCGCACGCTGTCGAACGCGGGCATGACCGGCGCCGTCATCCGCCTGTGCGGCGGTGACAACGTGTTCGCCAGGGCCGCGACACTGGCGCCCCAGGTCAGCATCGAATCGGTCATCGCGCGCGATCCGCAGGCGATCGTCGCCTCGGGCGTGGCCGAGACCAGGCCCCGGTGGACCATCTATTGGCAGCAGTGGCCGGCGATTTCAGCCGTTGCCCATGATCATTTCGTGACCGTGCCCGCCGATTTGATCAGCCGGCCGACCGTACGTCTGGCGAAGGGGGCCGCCGACCTGTGTCGCGGGCTGGATCGGGTTCGCGCTGCCGGATCCAAACAATGATTCCGTCGATCGGCTCTCGATCGATATCGCCCGCTACGTCGTCGAGGCCCGGATTCGGCATGTCCCCGCTGCGCGCATCGGTATCGAGCTGCGCACACAAAACGAGAGGGCCTTCGCACCCGAGCTGCGCAGCGTTCACGGTCATTCATTCATCCATGACGCCGGGCCGGGTGCTCAGCCGAGCGCCAGCCAGATGCCGACGCCGGCGATCAGCGTGCCGGCGATGCGGTTCAGCAGGCGCACGTTCGAACGCCTGGCCAGCAGAGCGCGGGCGGCCGAGCCCCCGGTGGCATAAAGCGCGAGACAGGTCAGTTCCATCGCCAGAATCATCGACAGCAGCAGGACGAGCTGCGGCGCGAGCGCCTGCTGGAAGTCGAGGAACGGCGGCAGCAGGGCAATGAAGAACGCCCAGCCCTTCGGGTTGGCGATGGCCGTGACCAGCCCTTGCCCGGCCAACTGGGCGCGCGGTGGCGCGGGCGCGTCGTCGTCGATTTCGGGGATCGCGAGATTGCCGCGCGAACGCCACATCTCGATGCCGAGCCAGATGAGATACGCGCCGCCGACCCACTTGAACACGGTGAACACGGCCGGATAGCGCAGCAGGACCGTGGCCACGCCGATCACCGAAGCGACGGCCACGGTGGCCACGCCGACCAGTTCGCCGATCCACATCCAGGCCGTGCGGCGCACGCCGACCGTCATGCCGAGACTCAGCGACAGTGTCATGCATAGCCCGGGCGTGAGCGAGACAAGAAAAAACGTCGGTACGAACACCGACAGCGTCGAGATCGTCATGGCGCGTCGTTGAACCCGGACACAGGCCGCTCACTATACGGCGCGTGGTGGGATCGACCAATGATGGCCGAGGCTCATTGGGCTGCAATGTGGCGGCCCCGTATGAGGCAGCGACAGCCTCTAGTTCATAGGTCTAATCAATGCCCTGCGTGCCATTAGATTGTGTATTGTGAATCCATCGTTCTCGCCTGTTCATCATGATGGATTCGATCAGTTTCGCTGCTTCGCCGTATGCGCCGGTCGCGCTCGGTTTCTTCGGTCTCGGTACCGGTTATCTCATCCTGGGGCCACAGGAGTTGTTCGGCTGGCCCGCCGCAGACCCGGCCACCGCCCGCTCCAATGGCGTCTGGGGATTCTTCATGCCTGGGCTGTGCCAGGCGCTGGTGGGCTTCTACCTGTTCATCGGTCTGACCTGGTTCCATGTATTCCACGAAGCGGCGCTGTATGCAGCGGCCACTGCCTTTTCGGTCTTCGGTATTCACTGGCTGGCGATGGGCATCATCAAGTTCGTTCAAGGCGATGCCCGGCCGAACGGTTTCATGTCGGTCGCGTTTTTCCTGGTGTCGATCCTGGGGGCGCTGTCGATGGCGATGAACGGCGACATGCCGGTCGCGATTCTGTTCATCGGCCTGTGCGCGGTCTATTTCTTCGAGTTCTTTGCCAGTTTCGGGATCGCGGCGCCGGCTTCCGAGCGTCTACTCGGCCTTGCGCACGTCGTCACTGGCTTGTGGCTGATGTACCTGACCTATGCGGCCGTTCTGAATCTGGCCAACGGCATGCATCTCTGGCTGTAGCGCCCATCGGTCGCGCCGGTCCCGTATGGCAGCCGCGGCTTTTCGATCGCTCAGCGCTCGCCGGCGCGCAGCAGGGTCTTGATATGGATGGCGGCGCTGGCTGCCAGGGCATCCAGGGCGTAGCCGCCTTCGAGCAGGCTGACGATGCGGCCGTCGCAATAACGATCGGCCGCTTCGGCAATGCGTTCGGTGACCCACTCGAAATCCTCGGCCTCGAGCTGCAGATCGGCCAGCGGATCGGCGCGATGGGCGTCGAAGCCGGCCGATACGAGAATCATCTCCGGCCGAGCGGAGTCGAGCGCCGGTAGCCAGTCGCGCTCGACGGCACGCCGGAACACGGACCCGGCCGTGCCGGCGCGCAACGGCGTCTTGATCAGCCGGCCGGGGACGCTTTCGTCGTTGGTGAACGGAAACAAGGGGTTCTGATAGCTCGAGCAGAACAGCACCCGTGGCTCGTGGCGGAAGACATCTTCGGTACCGTTGCCGTGGTGCACGTCGAAATCGAGAATGGCGACGCGCTTCAGGCCGCCGACAGCCAGCGCATGGGCGGCCGCGATCGCCACGTTATTGAAGAAACAGAAGCCCATGGCCTTGGCGTATTCGGCGTGATGGCCGGGCGGGCGTACGGCACAGAAGGCGTTGGCGGCCTCGCCGGCAAGCACGGCGTCCACCGCGGCGATACCGGCGCCGGCGGCATGACGCGCGGCCGGCAGTGTCTGAGGCGTGAGCGACGTGTCGCCATCGATCGGCACGTGCCCGGTGTTCGGCGCAATGGCGAGCAGTTCGTCGACATGGAATTCGTCGTGAACACGCTTGATGGCCTCCATCGAAGCCTCGGGCGCCTCGCGGCGATCGAGCGCGTCAGCCGATGCCGACCACGTCCAGGCCCTGTTCGATCGCGGGCAGCCGGTCCGGCGCTTCGGGGTGGCCGTGGCCCATGTCGTGGGCGCGGCACAGGTCATGGCGCGAAAAATAGGCGGTGGCCATACAGGCGCCTGTCGCGGCTAGCTGCGCTGCAGCGTGACGATGCGATCGACCAGATTCGCCTGCGCCGGATGGCCGGATAGAGCGCCGCGTAATGACGCTGCATCCACTCGCCGAAGGTCTGGCCGTCTGCGGCCCCGAGCAGATCGGCGAGTGCATTCACGTTCTCACCGCCGCCGGACGCGGCTTCACGCCGCAGCGCGACGCGCTGACTGTGAGCGAATTCGTGGGCGGCGGCGAAATCGTCGTGGTGATTCTTGCCGACGATATAGGCCGTGGTGCCGGCCGTGCTGGCCGTGGTGGTGAAGTCGTGGCTGTTGTAGGCCAGCGCCGGCCCGGCGACCAGCGTCGCAGCCGCGGCAGGGCTGCAGCGATGGCAAGGGGTCGAATGCGTGTCATGGCTCATCCTCCCGCAGGGAGTTGTCGTCGTTATCGATACAGCGCGTGGCCGCCGGCCTTGAACTCCTCGGCCTTTTCCTCGAGCCCGGCTTCGAGCGCATCCTCGGGCGTGGCGATGCCGCGATCGGCGGCGAATTCGCGCACTTCCTGGGAAATTCGCATCGAGCAGAACTTCGGCCCGCACATGGAACAGAAGTGTGCCACTTTCGCCGAGTCCTTGGGCAGAGTTTCGTCGTGGAACTGCCGCGCCTTCAACGGATCCAGCCCCAGATTGAACTGGTCTTCCCAGCGGAATTCGAAGCGGGCCTTGGACAGCGCGTTGTCACGGATCTGTGCACCGGGATGGCCCTTGGCCAGATCCGCGGCATGCGCCGCGATCTTGTAGGTGATGATGCCTTCGCGGACATCATCCTTGTCGGGCAGGCCCAGATGTTCCTTGGGCGTGACATAGCAGAGCATCGCCGTGCCGTACCAGCCGATCTGGGCAGCGCCGATCGCCGAGGTGATGTGGTCGTAGCCGGGGCCGATGTCGGTGGTCAGCGGGCCGAGCGTATAGAACGGCGCGTCGTGACAATCGGCGAGCTCCGCGTCCATGTTCTCCTTGATGCGCTGCATCGGCACATGGCCAGGGCCTTCGATCATCACCTGCACGTCGTGTTCCCAGGCGATCCGGGTCAGCTCGCCGAGCGTGCGCAGCTCGGCCATCTGGGCCTCGTCGTTGGCATCCGCGATCGCGCCGGGCCGCAGGCCATCGCCCAGCGAGAACGCCACGTCGTAGGCCTTCATGATCTCGCAGATCTCTTCGAAATGCGTGTACAGGAAGGACTCGGTGTGATGCGCCAGGCACCACTTGGCCATGATCGAGCCGCCTCGCGAGACGATGCCGGTGACGCGGTTGGCGGTCATCGGCACATAGGGCAGGCGTACGCCGGCATGGATGGTGAAATAATCCACGCCCTGCTCGGCCTGTTCGATGAGCGTGTCGCGGATACATCTCCCAGGTGAGGTCCTCGGCCTTGCCGTCGACCTTCTCCAGCGCCTGGTAGATCGGCACCGTGCCGACCGGCACCGGCGCGTTGCGGATGATCCACTCGCGGGTCTCGTGGATATGCTTGCCGGTGGACAGATCCATGATGGTGTCGCCGCCCCAGCGGGTGGCCCAGACCATTTTCTCCACTTCCTCGGCGATCGAGCTGGTGACCGCCGACGTGCCCATGTTGGCGTTGATCTTCACCCGGAAATTGCGGCCGATGATCATCGGCTCGGATTCGGGGTGGTTGATGTTGTTGGGAATGATGGCCCGCCCGGCCGCGATCTCGTCGCGCACGAATTCGGGGGTGACGTGCTCGGGAATGTTCGCGCCGAAGCCTTCGCCCGGATGACGGCGCAACAGACGCGAGTCGCGGATTTCGTCGATGCGCGCGTTTTCGCGAATGGCGACGAACTCCATCTCGGGGGTGACGATGCCACGCCGGGCGTAGTGCATCTGGCTGACGTTGGCACCGGCCTTGGCACGGCGCGGGGTGCGCACATCGGGGAAACGCAGATGCCCGGTGGCGGCGTCAGCGGCCCGGTCGCGGCCGAACTCGGAAGACAGGCCGGTGAGTTCTTCGGTGTCGCCGCGCTCTTCGATCCAGGCGGCACGCAGCGCCGGCAGGCCGCGCGTCAGGTCGATCTCGACACTCGGATCGGTATAGGGCCCCGAGCAGTCGTAGATGGTGATCGGCGGGTTCTTCTCCACGCCGAAGGTGGCCGGCGTGTTCGACTGGCTGACTTCGCGCATCGGTACGCGGATATCGGGCCGGCTGCCGGTGACGTGGATCCGGGTCGAATTCGGAAACGGCACCCGCATCTCGTCGGCGAGACGCGCGGACACGGCCAGATCCTTGGGTACAGCACTCATGGTCGAACCCCGAGCAGAAACATCAAAGAACCGGCCTGCAATCTAGCAAGGCCCGGTGCGCAATAAAACAGGCGGGGAGGCTGCACCGTACGATCGCTGTGCCAGCGCTTAGAGAATCGTACGGTGGCGGCTAGCCGTGCGCCCCCAGGGCGGTGCTGTCGACGCATTCGGCACCGGCTGCGCGCATGGCCTGGATCGCGGCCTCGGCATCGCCTTCGCGCATATTCACGCCGCGCGTGCCGTCGACGATCAGGGTGACCGGAAAGCCCTCGGCCAGTGCGTCCATCACCGTGAACTTCACGCAGACATCGGTGGCCAGACCCATCACGTACAGGCGGTCCGTGCCCAGCCGCCGCAGAATGTCGGTGAGGTCCGTCTCGTGTCGGTGATCGTTGTCGTAGAAGGCCGAGTAGCTGTCGATGCGGCGGTTCTCGCCCTTGCGCACGACGTAATCGATGCGCGCCACATCCAGTGCCGAGGCAAAACTCGCGCCGGGGCTGCCCTGCACGCAATGCGCAGGCCAGAGGATCTGCTCCAGGCCGTCGACTTCGGTGACTTCGAATGGCTTGAAGCCGGCATGCTGTTCGGCGAACGACAGATGGTCGGCCGGGTGCCAATCCTGGCTCGCCACCACCGCGGGGAACAGCGGCATCAGTCGGTTGGCGACCGGCACCACGGCATCGCCATCGGCCACGCCGAGCGCCCCGCCGGGCAGGAAATCGTTCTGGATATCGACCATCAGCAGGGTATCGGTCATGAGGAACTCTCCGATTGGCGACCGTCGTGATGACGCTGGGCGAGCCAGTCGCGCAGGGCGTCGGTCGATTCATCCAGATAATGATCGATCAGAGCCGGGTAGTTCGGCCGCATGGCGAAATAGGCGAACTGGGCCATGGCGTACTCGCGGATCGCGCCGAGCTCGGGGGAGGTGTCCACCCGGGCGCCGGCCTCGATGACCGGGCGCAGCAGTTCGATATGGGGCGCGTCGGCCTCGAAACGATGCTCGTATTCCGCCACGCCGCCGGCCCAGGCGGTCGACCAGGAGGCTTCATCGTAGAGCAGGTCGGCGATCGGATCGCCGTTATCGTTCGTGAAGCGACGCACCTGCTGTACGCCCGGCCGGGTCAGCTTGCCGGGCGTGTCGCTCATCTTCATGCGATACGACCAGCGGCCGGAATCCTCGCGGATCGCGGCCAGCTTGTACACGCCGTCGAGCGCGGCATCGGGTTGGGCGGTGGTCAGGCGCGTGCCGATCCCCCACAGCACGATCGGCGCGCCGCGTGATTTCAGATCCGCAATCGCGCGTTCGTCCAGGCTCGAACTGGCCGCGATCTTCGCGTCGGGGAAACCGGCGGCATCCAGCCGACGCCGGGCGCGCCGGGCGAGCTGGGCCAGGTCGCCCGAATCCAGGCGGATGCCGGCCATCTCGTAGCCGTGCTCGCGCAGCTTCTCGCCGGCGCGAATGGCGTTCTCGATGCCTTCCAGCGAGTTGTAGGTATCGACCAGAAACACGCAGTTGTTGGGCAGCGCGCGGGCATAGGCATCGAAGGCATCGATTTCATGATCGAAGGCCATCACCCAGCCGTGCGCATGGGTGCCCGATACCGGAATGCCGAACAACTGCCCGGCGAGCACGTTGGACGTGCCGGCACAGCCGCCGATGTAGGCCGCGCGCGCGGCCGAGACACCGCCGTCGATGCCCTGGGCCTTGCGCAGGCCGAAATCGAGCACCTTGTCGCCTTCGGCGGCATGGGCGATGCGCGCGGCCTTGGTCGCGACCAGAGTCGGAAAGTTCATCAGGTTGAGCAGCGCCGTCTCGAGCAGCTGGGCTTCGAGAATCGGCCCGGTCACGCGCAGCATCGGCTGATGCGGGAACACTGCCGTGCCCTCGGGTACGGCGTCGACCCGGCCGGTGAAGCGGAAATGCCGCAGATAGTCCAGAAAACCCTCGTCGAACAACGGCTCGCCGGCGTTGTCCTTCAGCGTGCGGAGGTAGGCGATGTCCTCCTCGGTGAAGCGCAGGGCGCAGACATAATCGATGGCCGTCTCGATTCCGCAGGCCAGCGCGAACCCGTTGTCGAACGGGGCCTGACGATAGAACAGATGAAAGACCGCCTCGCGCTGGCCGGTGCCATTGAACCAGTGCGCATAGGCCATGGTCAGCTGGTACAGATCGGTCAGCAGCGCGGGCGCGCGGCCGTAGAGTTTCTCGATTGCGGACATCGCGTCGTTCGTTGAGGCCGATCGTGCCCGGTGGTGTGCCGGAATGATCGGTTAGGCTGTGTGGCGAAAACCCGGGCGGTATGCCCGCCAGACGGTCATAGCCCCGATACGTGCGTGGCCAGTTTACCGACATCCGTGGCTTCCAACACGAGGCACGAGCCGATGAGTGAATCGCGCCAGCATCAGCAGAAAACCGGGCGGACGCCATTGTCGCGCCGCCAGCGCCTGCTGATCGCGGTGGCCGCGCCGGTACTGCGGCTGCTGGCGCGGGCCCTGCTGGGCACCTGCCGCAGCGTGGGCGTGCGTGGCGAGCATCATCTGGACGCGCTGATCGAAGACCAGCGCTCGGCGTTGTTGTGCTGCTGGCATCAACGCTTGCCATACTGCGTCGGCTGGTTGCTGGGCGCTCGCTCGCGCGGGCTGGCGCCGGGCTTTCTCGTGTCGCCCTCGCGTGACGGCGAGCTGATCGCAGCCGTGGTTGGCGGTCTCGGTGCCACCGTGCTGCGTGGTTCGGCCAACCGGACCGGCGCCCGTGCGTTGCGCGACATGTATGCCACGCTCAAGGCCGGCGTGTCGCCGGTCATCGCCGCGGACGGGCCGCATGGCCCGGCATGTCGAGGTGAAATCCGGCACGCCGATGCTGGCACAGATGACCAGAGCGCCCATGCTGCCGGTGAGCTTTGCCGCCGACCGTTATTGGCAGCTCGGTTCATGGGACCGGATGATCGTCCCCAAGCCGTTCGCGCGCATCGTCATGGTCATCGGCGAGCCATTGAGTTGCGAGCGTGGGGAGACGCCGGAGGCCGTGGCCACCCAGCTCGGGCAGCGCCTGGATGCTCTCACCCGCGACGCCGATGCCGAGTTCGCGCGATAGCCGATGATCCGGCGGCGGCCCGGCAACTCCGGTGTACTGCTCGCGCCGTTTCCGGCCCTGCTGACCTTCGACATCATGCGACGGTCTGTTGCTCTAGAAAGACGGCGAGATCGTTGATCGTCGGGTAGTCGAACAAGTCGTTGATCTCGATGGTATCGGGCCATCGGGCCTCGATGCCTTCGTGGATCTGGGCCAGTTCCAGCGACGACAGGCCGATCTCGAACAGATCGTCGTCATACGCCGATCTGCTTGTCCGGCGCGACTTCGTTGCAGATCGTCTTGCAGTTCATCGGCGATTCCGGCGCCGGTCGAGGCGGCCGGCGGCCGCGTCGGTGCCGGCCGCATCAGCGCCGCCAGCTCGGCGATCACTCGTCGAATGCGCCCTCGGCATAGTCGCGGGCGAGGGCAGCACGCTGCAGTTTGCCGCTGGTGGTCTTGGGAATCTGGCGCACCGGCACAACGTGATCCACCGCCAGCCCGGTGCCCTGGTTCACGCGATGCGCGACGTCGCGTGCAATGGGAACGAAATCCTCCGTATGGCCGCGAAAGACGACGAAGAACACCAGTTCGTCGGCATCGGCGCGGGGCGCGCGTACGCCGGCCGCGGCGATCTTGTTCAGATCCACGCCCTCGGCGGCCTGGGCGATGGCTTCCAGATCCTGCGGATAATGATTGGCGCCGTTGATGAAGATGATGTCCTTGGCCCGCCCGGCGATGTACAGATCGCCGGCGTGGATGAAGCCGAGATCGCCCGTATCCAGCCAGCCGTCGCCGACCTGCGCCGCAGCGTTGGCTTCGTCGTTGGCGTAATAGCCGGCGGTGACGTTGGGCCCGGCGATCCAGACCCGGCCGACCGTATCCGCGCCGAGTGCCTGGCCGTCGGCGTCGGCGATACGCAGATCGGCGCCGGCCACCGGGCCGCCGAGATCGACCAGTTCGACGGCCGTGTCGGCGTCGTCGAAGCGCACGACATCGCCGATGCCCAGCTCGCCGCGGGCGACCTTGATCGTCGACAGGCCTGCGCCGGCCGGCGGAAAGGTCGCCGCCAGGCTCGCCTCGGCCAGGCCGTAGACGCAGAACATGACGTTCGGCGACAGGCCGGCCGGAGCCAGCGTGTCGAGAAATTCACGCGCCAGCGGGGCCGCGATCGGTTCGGCGCCGTTGTAGATCAGGCGCACGCTCGACAGGTCGATATCCGGCAGGCCCTTGGCGGCGATCGCGCGCAGCGTATGGCGATAGCCGAAGTTCGGCGAGCACAGCAGCGTGGCTTTCTTCTCCGATGCCTTGTCCAGCCACAGCAGCGGGCGCCGTGCGAACAGATCGGTCGCCATCAGATGATGGTCGAAGGCGTGGGCGAGCAGGGTCAGATGAAAACCGATCAGGCCCATGTCGTGGGTCAGCGGCATCCACGAGAGTGCGATTTCGCGCGTGCCGAATTGCGAGCCTTCGCTGATCGCCGCGATATTGGCCAGCACATTGGCATGGCTGAGCACCACGCCCTTCGGGTCGCCGGTCGAGCCGGACGAGAACTGGATGAAGGCGGTATCCTCGGCCGCGACCGGGGCGCGCTCGGCGGCCTGCTCGACCGCCGGCGGCTCGTCCGACAGGGCGTTCTCGGCCAGGCGCTCGCCCGCGGCGGCTTCGCCGCTGTTCTCGAAATAGCCGAGGATGCGCTCCATATGACGCGCGTCGGTGACCACGCGGGCTTCGCCCATATGCGCCCACACTTTCGCCAGCTTGGCCAGATGCGCGTCGGTCGCGCCCGCCGCCACCGGCACCGGCACCAGCCCGCCGTAGATCGCGGCCCAGTAGAACTGCAGGAAGCGCAGGTTGTCCGCGATATACAGGATGAGCGGATCGCCCGGCGCCGCGCCTTCGGCCTGCAGCACGGCCAGCATGCGCAGCGCGGCGCGCTTGAGCAGGCGATAGCTCAGGCGGCGCTCGTCGTTGGTGCCGTCGATGAAGCCGATCTCGCCGTCGGTTTCGGCCGCGGCGTCGAGCGCGTCGGCCAGCGTGTTGAACGAAGTCATAACGTTGGTCATTCGCGTCGCGAAAGCGACGATGTGGGTTATCGAGCAGTCAATTGTAAATAAATTCCGGACGCCGGCCGTAGATTGATCGCCGATTCGATCGCGGGTTCGTCGTCGCCGAGCCAGGTCGGCGTGAAGCGGCGCAGCAGTGTGGCCAGATGCACGCGCATCTCGGTGGCTGCCAGATGTTCGCCGATGCAATGCCTGGGGCCGGCTGCGAATGGCAGATAGGCCAGGCGATGGCGTGGCTCGTCCTCGCGCGCGAAGCGATCGGGATCGAAGCGCGCCGGTGCACGCCAGTAACCCGGATGGCGCTGCAGCAGATAGGGGCTGATGAACACCTGCGTGCCGGCGGGGATGAGGTGATCGCCGAGCGGCTGATCGACCAGCGCGCGTCGCGACAGCAGCCAGCCCGGTGGATACAGGCGCAGCACTTCGGCCACGACCCGGTCCGTGTAGGCCAGCGTTTCGCGCTCGGCGCCACCGGTCTCGCGCAGCAGGCTCTCGTCGACGGTGTCCACTTCGCTTTGCATCCGCGCACAGACCTCGGGGTGGCTGGCGATCAGATACCAGGCGAAGGCCAGTGCACTGGCGGTGGTTTCGTGGCCGGCCACGATCAACGTCATCACTTCGTCGACGATCGCCGACCGGCTCATCGGATCGCCGTCGCGGCTGCGCGCCGCCAGCAGATGGCCGAGGAAATCGAAGGATTCGTGCGGGCGCTCGGCCAGCCGGCGCCCGATGATGGCGTCGACGGTCTGTTTCAGCCGATGAAAACGGGCAGCGAAACGCAGATTGCGTTCGGGCTCCTCAGTGAGCAGAGCGAACGGGTTGGCGCCGTCTTCCACCAGCCTTGGATAATCCGTGCCGAAGATCGACTTGAGCACGATCACGAGCGTGAGTTCGCTGGCATGGCTTTCGGCTTCGATCGAGCCACCGCCATCAGCGGCGTCCTTCCAGCGTTCGGCCAAGGCCATATTCTCTTCCAGAATCATGGCGTTGACATCGGAAAGAGCGCGCGGCCGGAAGGCCGGCTGCAGCATGCGCCGCTGGCGGGCCCAGAAATCGCTTTCGCTGACCATGATGCCGTTGCCGAGCAGGAGCCTGACTCGGTCCAGGCCCATGCCTTTGGCATAGCTGCCGGCCTGGCGCACCAGCACCTGCTGGGCCAGCGCCGGATCGTTGACGATCCAGTGTGCGAGCCCGCCGTTCGACGATGGCACCGCGAACAAATCGCCATATTCGCTCTGCCATGCCATAAGCTGCCGGCGCGAGGCGTCATCGGGCGCGATCGGGAAAGCCGCCGACGGGCCGGGCAGTCCGGTGGCCGTGGCATGATCTTCGTTACAGGCGCTGGATTCGCTCGTCGGGGTCATGTCCGGCCTCTCGACGCACATGAGTCGCGATAGCCACAACAAAACATATTGATTGCGTTAAAGAATCGTTTATGGTTGTAGTATACATCCTCCTCGGCGAGGCGCGCGAGGCGCTGTTCGCGGAGCGCCCGACCGCGCTGGCCCCGCCGGCCTATCGTGCGCGCATTGAGGCGATGCGCAGTCTGGAAGCCCGGGCGCGGACGATGGCCGGGTTATGGCTGCTCGAACAGGGCCTGGCGATCCTCGACATCGCCCCGACGCGGCTCGATGTATTGGGCTTTGGGCCCGGCGGCCGGCCCGAGTTCGCCGACGGGCCGTGTTTCAGCATCTCGCACAGCGGTGCTCTGGTGGCCTGTGCGCTGGATACCGCAGGTACGATCGGGCTCGATGTAGAGCAGCGCCGTGACGGCATAGCGCCGCGGTTGCAGCGCTCGGTCGCGCCGGACGGTGACTTCTTCGAGGCCTGGTGTGCGCGCGAGGCGACCGTGAAGGCGAGCGGGCGAGTCGGGCTGGCACGGATTCGTGCCGCGACGATCGACGGCGCAATCGCGTACCTGGACGATCGCCGCTGGTATCTGGCCCCGTTGTCGCTGGCACCCGGGTATGCGGCCTGTCTTGCGGGGACGCGCCCGTTGGCCCCGGCGGCGGTCGAATGCGTCGACGCCGGGGCGAGGGCCGGTTGAGGTTTCGTGCGGGTGCGCGCCAGGGTCGCCCTGAACAGGACCATGGGCCGCCGGGCGAAGCGCAGCGAACGCGGCGCCGCTGTTCTACGTCAGAGCACGGCAACGCTGGATTGCGGCCTATTGTTTTTCTAATGGCCCGAAGGGTTGGGCCGCAACACCGCAACAGGCCCGGGCTCAGCCGCGCGCGCGTCGGATGAAGTAGAGGCCGGTATAGATCTTGGGATCGACCGGCAGGCCCTCGGCTTCGCGCGCGGCCAGCCAGCGGTCGACGTCGTCCAGCGCAATGGCGTGCACGGTAATGTCCTCGCTGTCGTCACCACCGCCGGCGCCGACGCGCTCCAGATCGCGTGCCCGATAGAACCACAGCGTCTCGCCCGACAGGCCGGCGCTGGGCGGCCCGCCGGTCATGTATTCGAGCCGGGCGGGCCGATAGCCGGTTTCCTCTTCCAGTTCGCGCGCGGCGGCCACGGTCAGCGCCTCGTCCTCTTCGCCCGCGATGTCGCCGACCAGCCCGGCCGGCAACTCCAGCACGGGGCCGCCCAGCGCCGGACGCGGCTGCTCGACCATGAGCAGTTCATCGTCGGGCGTCACAGCCACGATCACCACCGCCCCGCGCGCGTTGATCCGCTCGACAAATTCCCAGGTCCCGGTGCGCTGTAGCCGCAGGTAATCGCCTTCGTAGAGTATTTCGATGTCGGCCATCAAAGATTTAATGTAAAAAACGATGCGCGAAGTCTAACGTTGCGCGCGCGCCGCAGCACGCCGCGCGTGGCCTTTGCTAAGCTTGCGCCGCACTGGCGCGCCCGCCCGATGGGGCACGCCCATTTCGACAGCAACCGCCCGGGGCGAGACCGATCATGAGCAAGGCAGCGCATCGTATTCTCATCGTTGGTGGCGGCGGCCGCGAGCACGCCCTGGCCTGGAAGCTGGCGGCCTCGCCGCGGGTGGAGCACGTCTACGTTGCTCCCGGCAACGCGGGCACTGCGAGCATGGCCGACGTCAGCAACGTCGCCATCGGTGTGGATGAACTCGACGCGCTGCGCGATTTCGCGCTCGACAATGCGGTGAGTCTCACCGTGGTCGGACCGGAAGCGCCGCTGGCGATCGGCATCGTCGATGTGTTCGAGGCGGCCGGGCTGGCCTGCTTCGGGCCGAAGCAGGCCGCGGCCGAACTCGAGGCCAGCAAGGCCTATTCCAAGGATTTTCTGGCCCGCCATGCGATTCCCACCGCCGAGTATGCGACGTTCGCGGACTACACGGCGGCCGCGGCCTATATCGAGAAGCGCGGCGCGCCGATCGTGATCAAGGCCGACGGTCTGGCAGCGGGCAAGGGCGTGACGCTGGCGCACACGGTGGCGCAGGCGCTGGCTTCGGCTCGTGACATGCTCGAGGACAACGCGTTCGGCGATGCCGGCGCGCGCATTGTGGTCGAGGAGTTTTTGGTCGGCGAGGAAGCCAGCTTCATTGCCATGGTCGACGGCGAGCACATCCTGCCGCTCGCCAGTTCGCAGGATCACAAGGCAGCCTGCGACGGCGATACCGGCCCGAATACCGGCGGCATGGGCGCGTATTCACCGGCGCCCGTGGTTACTGACGATATAGCCCAGCGCGTGATGAACGAGGTCATGCGCCCGACCGTGGCCGGTCTGGCTGAGGACGGCCGCCCGTTCACCGGATTTCTCTATGCCGGCCTGATGATCGACGATACCGGCGCGCCGCGGGTGCTGGAATTCAATGTCCGCATGGGCGATCCCGAAACCCAGCCGATCATGATGCGGCTGGAATCCGATCTGGTCGATCTGCTGGAAGCTGCCATCGCGGGGCGGCTCGACTCGGTCGAGGCGCGCTGGCGCGACGAGGTGGCGCTCGGCGTGGTCATGACCGCGGGCGGCTATCCGGGCCCGTATGCCAGGGGCGATGTGATCGCCGGGCTCGATCGGGCCGCGGCTGAGGACGTGGAAGTCTTTCACGCCGGCACCGCACTCGACGACGACGGCCAGGTCGTCACCAGCGGTGGTCGGGTGCTGTGTGTCTGTGCGCTCGGCGCCAACGTCGCCGAGGCACAGGCCAGGGCCTATCGGGGCGTGGCGGTCATCGGATGGTCCAACGCCGCCTATCGGCGCGATATCGGCCATCGGGCGATCAATCGCGCCTGAGCCAGCGCGCCGGCCATGTGCCGGCGTGGTGCGGTAACCGTTCGTCAAACCAGCCCCGCCACACTGCGGTGCTGGGGTTTTTTGTGCCCGTTGCCGTCACCGGCGATGTCGGCGGGCGGCCGCACGCCCGTCGGGCTTTCGCGGACATAAAAAAAGCGGGCGCCGAAGCGCCCGCCTGACTGCGTTGGCCGAATCCAGCTCGGCCGACCTTCGTCGTTGCGTGACTACTGGATGAGATCACCCGAGAAGTAGTACGCCGCGGTGAGGTTGAAGCGGTTGTGCCAGTTGCCGTCGTTGCCGTTGGGGCCACCGTTGAAGGCCATGGCAGCGTTCTTGCCGCTGATCATTTCGGCCCAGATGTAGATCGGACCGGCCACCATGCTGGCGCCGACCACGTTCAGCTGGGTGTCCCCGTTGGAACCGGAGAAACCGCCCTGATCGGCGTAATGGCCGTCGCCGCCGACTTTCAGGTAGCCATAGTCGTCATACAGACCGAACGAGCTGATCGGGCCGATGTTGACCGGGAAGGTACGACCGACGCTGGCCGAGAACAGCTGGCCCTTGGCCGGAACCAGATAACCGTAGCCGTAGTTCTCGAACTGGATGGAGTCGCCCGACAGGCCGCTGTTGCCCGGTACGTTGTAGCGATAGTCGGTGTATTGACCCTGCAGCGACCAGTTGCCGAATTCCGCATCCACGGCAGCCGAGGCCATCCAGTGGCTGCCGTTCTTGTGCGTGCCTAGGTTCGGATCGGTGACTTCGAGCTGACCGCCACGCACGGAACCGGACACATTGACGGTGCCCGCGGCCGGTTTGAAGGTATAGCCTAGACGCGCGTTGCCGTCGTTGATGTTCTGATAGCCGTTGTACGGGTTGGCGGCGTAGGTCGTGTTCTGGCCGAGGTCATCGTTCTTGAACGCGTCGATGTCCAGACGCCAGCCGTTGTTCTCGTACTTGTAGCCCAGGCCTGCGGCCTGGGTGTCGGCTGCGCCGATATAGAAGCGTAGCGGCGCCCAGAAGGACTGGTAGCCGTAGGGCAGGTTGCCGAAGGGCACCTGGAACAGACCGCCCTTGATCTGGCTGGACTTGTCGTAGCCAAAGTCGTAGGCAGCCCAGGCGTTGTGCAGCATCTGATTGTCGGCGAAGTTGACCGTCGACCAGCGATAGTCGGCGCCGTAGGTGATGCCGTGGCCGGCGTCGCCCGTGACACCCAGATCGAAGTAATCGAGGATCAGGTTGCCGCCGGAGCGCTGATTGCGCTTGTTATGCTTGTCGCGATATTGATATTCCGCAACCACGCCACCGTTGATGGTGAGCTTCTTGTTGCTCTGCTTGTTGGTCGTTTCCGGGTTCGCGGCCTGGGCGGACGTGGTCGCGGCAGCCTGCTGCTGCTGCTGGGTCTTCATGTCCTGCACCTGCTGCTGCAGCTGCTGGATCTGATTCTGCAGCTGCTGCAGGGTGGGCTCGTTGTTACCGCTCTGGGCGGCGGCCTGCACCGACCACAGCGCGGTACAACCGCACACGGCCAGCGCCAGAGTCTTGGCTGTATGTTGACGCATCATTCTCCCTACTCCCTTTTTAAAAAGCGTTGTGCCGAACAAGGCGCTCGGATTCGCGAATCGTTTGGCAACACCGACCGGAAGCGGTATGGCGACGGACGTCTACTGCGACACTCGGACGATCGGTGTCAGAATCAGCCCCGAGCGGGTCTGATCCGGCAGGCCGATCGACGGTCGCCGCCGACACACGACGCTGGCGAAGCGAGCCGATCGCAACCGTTTTAGACGTCTAACGAAATACCCCCGTGGTATCTAGTCCGCGAACTCCCTTTTATTCGCGAGATCTAAGATACCACTAATGTACTAGCATTTTAAATCCCCGCTGGTAAAAAAACTTTCACGTCTTGTGTCGACGCACACTGACTACGACCGGTTTTTTTCCTTGCGCAGCGGATACTTGACCGAATGGCTCGTGAATTCGGCGCGCGCCACGGAGCCTCGCTGAGTCAACAAGAGAAGTGTATCTGGCATGCTGATCGAACCCACCGAGCGCGGCCTGTACTGTGGAGCCGGGGATTTCTACATCGATCCGTGGCGGCCGGTCGGGCGCGCGCTGATCACGCATGCGCATGCGGATCACGCCCGCCCCGGGCATGGGCGCTACTGGACGGCGGCACCCGGCGAGGCGCTGTTGCGGCATCGGCTCGGCGCCGACATCGATTGCTGCGCGGTGGCTTACGGCGAATCGCTGAGCTTCGGTGACGCGCGCGTATCGTTTCATCCGGCGGGTCATGTCCTCGGCTCGGCCCAGATCCGGGTCGAGGCCGATGGTGAGGTCTGGGTGGCCTCCGGCGACTACAAGCGCGATCACGATCCCTCCTGCGCGGATTTCGAGATCGTGCCCTGCGACACCTTCATCACCGAGGCCACGTTTGCGCTGCCGGTCTATCGCTGGGGCTCCAGTGCCGAGGTGGCGCGCGACGTTGCCGCCTGGTGGCGCGACAATGCCGCCGCCGGCCGGGCCAGCGTGCTGTTCTGCTATGCACTCGGCAAGGCCCAACGGCTGTTGGCCGAGTTGGGTCGACGCGACGACCTGCCCGCAGACAGGGCGTTTCTACACGGCGCGCTGGTGCCCCTGACGCAGATTTATCGGGAAGCCGGCATCGGGATGCTGGCCACCGAGCCGGTTTCGGAGCAGCCGAAGGATCATGACTTTTCCACGGCACTGGCGCTGGCGCCGCCCTCGGCGGCCGGTTCGCGCTGGATGCGCCGCTTTGGCGAGCATCGCACCGGCTTTGCCTCGGGCTGGATGCGGATTCGTGGCAACCGTCGCCGGCGCGGCTACGATCGAGGCTTCGTGCTGTCGGATCATGTCGACTGGCCGGGGCTGATCGACACCGTCGAAGCCACCGGCGCACGCCGCGTGCTCGCCACCCACGGCCGTACCGACGTGCTGGTGTCGTATCTGCGCCAGCGTGGCATTGCGGCCGAGCCGCTGGTCACGGATTATGCCGACGGCCCCGAGGGCGAGGACGGTTGATCCGGCGATCGCCGGCCGGCGTACGCTATGATGATGCAATCGACTCGCCATCAACGAGAGGTCGATATGGCTCTCGCAACATTTGCGATGGGATGCTTCTGGAAACCGGAGCTGATCTTCCGTCGCATCGACGGGGTTGAGGATACGGCCGTGGGATACGCCGGCGGCGACGTGCCGAATCCGACCTACCCGCAAGTCTGCGCCGGTGAAACCGGCCACGCCGAGGTGGTGCAGGTGTCGTACGACCCCGAGCGCATCGGCTACACGGCATTGCTGGATGTGTTCTGGCAGAACCACGATCCGACCACCCGGGATCGCCAGGGCGCGGACGTGGGACGCCAGTATCGGTCGGCGATCTTCACCCACGACGACACCCAGCTCGCCGAAGCGCAGGCCAGTCTGGAAGCGCATCAGGCGGAACTGAATACGCCGGTCGTCACCGAGATCGAGCCGTTGACGACGTTTTATCGTGCCGAGGATTATCATCAGCGCTATCTCGAAAAGACCGGTACGGTGTGTTCATAGCCGGCGCCGCGGCGCCGGCGGCCGTCACAGTGGGCGGGCGCCGGCTGCAGCGGCCGATCAGCGGCGATTGAGATGGTGACGCGTCGATCCGAGGCGCCGAGAGTGCGCCGGCCACGCAGTGCGCGGCGGGCGCTGTTCCTGCCGGATCACGCCGAGGACCGGGCGCGCCTGGCGCTGCATCGAATGGAACGGTCGCTGGTTCGGGCCCGGCTCGAGCGCCCGGATCTTCTGCCCGATGCCGACTACCAGAATCTGCGCTATGCCATCGGTCTGGCGCGGCTGGGTCGTTTCCGGCCGTTCAACCAGCGTGGTGGCCCGGAAGTCGATATCGACATGACGCCGGTGCTGCCGCTGCGCGACTGGCTGCTCAACCATCTGCACGATCCGCTGCGCCTGCCGTCGCCGGCCGACGACAAGCTGGCGATCGCGCGCGAGGCTGCCGGTGTGGCCCGTTCGCGGGCCGCCAGCGTCCGCGCCGCCTTGCTAGCTACCCACGTCGACGATTTCGATGCGGCCGCGCTCGATCGCGAGGCCGGACAGCGGGCGCTGGTGGTTGTGGCCGGCGGCGGCGGCGGGGCCGGCTATGTCTATGCCGGCGCTTTCGCCTGCCTGGCCGAGGCCGGCTTGGTACCGGACTATATCGTCGGCAATTCGATGGGCGCGATTCTCGGTCTGATGCGGGCCCAGCATCGCTATGCGGATATCGACGAGCACATCGATTTCGCCGCCGGGTTGAAGAAGAGCGACATCTATTCGGCCGCGCGCCGCCGGCGCAGCGAATTCTGCCTGGGCGGGCTGTTTCATCTGCACCTGACGGCGCTGCATCAACGGCTGTCCACCGGCAATCTGAGGCGTCCGATCCGCCTGGACGAGCTGGATATACCGCTGGATGTGGTGGTGGCCGGATTGAAACGCCATTCCTATGAACGCCTGGCGCCCGACATCCAGGCCGGTGAAGCGCGCGCGGCGCGTCTGCTGCCCTTGCCCGTGCGCGTGGCTTCGCGCCTGACTCGTATCCTGCAGTTCTTTCGCAGCGACATGGTGGTGCCGATCGTGCTGGGCCGCGATACCACCACGCGTTCGCTGCATGCGGTGGATGCGGCGGGCTTCTCGGCGGCGGTGCCGTCGATTCTGCAATACGAGCCGGGCGCCCGTGCCGGCTCGACCCGCGAAATCTTTTCGCATCTCATGGCGCATCACGAACTCGCGGCGCTGGTCGATGGCGGCGTGGCCGATAACGTGCCCACGCGCGCGGCCTGGCGCGGCGTGGCGGCCGGCCGGGCCGGCGGCACCCGCAACGGGTATTACCTGGCGTTCGACTGTTTCCTGCCGCACCTCGATCCCAAGAATCTCTGGCTCTGGCCGATCACCCAGACCGTTCAGCGCCAGATGCGCGTGAACCGGGTCTATGCGGATACGATGGTGCGCTTCCGGCGCACGTTGTCGCCGACGAATCTGGTGCCCGGCCGGGCCGGGCTCGAATTGGCCGTGGAATGGGGGCGACAGAGCATGCAGGAGAAGCTGCCGGAGGTGCGCGCCATGCTCGCGCCGGCGACGCTCGGCGACGGCTCGGGGGCGCGATGAGTCTGAGCGAACATGTGGGCCGTCGCGAGACGCCGGATCCGTTCGCGGTCATCTCGGGGGATCGCAGCCTGGGCGAGCGGCTGTTGCTGATCTGGGATCTGGCGATCATCGGGCTGGTGACGATCAACCTGGCGCTGATCATCTTCGACACGCTGTTCGCCATCGGGCCGGTGGGCCATGCCGTGGGCGCGGTCTGGCCCAGCGGCCATGACTGGTACGCCCGGCACGTGCATCGCAACTTCACGACCATCGATCTCGTCTTCGTCGGCGTGTTCGTGCTCGACGTGCTGGCCGGCTGGGCGCTCGCGATCGTGCAACGGCGCTACTACCGCTGGTACTTCTATCCGTTCGCGCGCTGGTTCGATGTGCTCGGCTGCATCCCGGTGGCGGGCTTCCGTTTTCTGCGCGTGCTGCGCGTGATTTCGATCGTGATGCGCCTGCAGCGTCTCGGCGTGATCGATATCCGCGGCTGGTGGCTCTATCGCCAGCTGATGGTCTACTACGACATCGTGGTCGAGGAGATATCGGACCGCGTCGTGCTCAAGGTTCTGAGCGGCGTGCAGGACGAGATGAAATCCGGGGGGCAGCAGCTCTCGCGCCAGATCGTGCGCGATGTGATCGCGCCCAGGCGGCGTCAGCTGACCACCGCCGCCAGTACCCAGCTCGAGTATTCGCTGGTCGCGGCCTATCGCGCCAACCGCGGTCAGATTCAGGCGTATGTCACCAACATCGTGGGCCGCGCCGCGGATGCCAATCCGGCGCTGAAGAATCTTGAACGCGTGCCGATGCTGGGCGGCTATGTCTCGGAGTCGATCGACGATGCGATCCGAGACACCGTCAATCAGGTGCTCGATGAGGCCGTGGAGGGGCTGTCCTCGGAGGAATTCGACGCCCTGGTCGGCAACATCGTCGAGGCGGCCATCGAGCGGCTGTTGGCCCAGGACGTCGGTGCGGCGTCCTCGGAGATCCGCGACGTCACCATCGAGGTACTCGAACTGGTCAAGGAGCAGGTCGCCGTCCAGCGCTGGCGCGAGCATTTCGAATAGCGCTAAGTTGAGGGTGGCAAGCCCATCCAACACCGGATTCGACAGGCATGAACGTGACTCGAGCGCGGTGGCCGCTGATGGGGCTTCTGATACTCATCGTCCTCGGCGGCTGCAAGATCGACTGGTTCAACACCTTCGGCAATCACAACAACAACGACAATACCGCCCCGGTCGACAACACAAACGTGCCCGGGCTTGATGTCGCGGTTTCGGATTATCAGTTCGCCCCGACCTACACCAATCTCGAACAGGCGATCGATCGCAACAACTACGACAAGACGCTCAAGGCCGATCTGCAGGCGGAGGCCATCAGGGCCGGCCGTGATATCCGGCCGACGAGCGTGATCCTGTACGAAGACCCGAACCGGATGACGCCGATCATCGCGGCCGATCGGCGGGCCGGGCTGGATCTGCCGCCGGCGATGCTGGTCTACCAGGACAGCAAGGACAACGTGGGTGTGGCCTACAACAGCAGCGCCTATCTGGCCGCACGTTACAACTTGGCCGATGCGCAGGATGCGCTCGACGGCCTGGGCCAGGACGAGGCGACGCTGGCGAACGATGCCTCGGGCCAGGATGTCTCGCGGACCGGCAGCGTCAGCGGTATCAGCGAGGGCGAGGGGCTCGTCGATCGTACCAGCGGCCACGATTTCGATACCACGCTCGCCAACCTGATCAAGGCGATCAAGAACGACAGCGGCCTCCAGCTGCTACAGCAGTTCGATCATCAGGCCGCGGCGCACAGCATCGGCAGCATGCTGGATGCCAACGACGATCCTTCCACGCTGGTGGTGTTCGATGCCGGCGCCGAACAGGCCCGGGTGATCGCCGGCGGGCAGACCGTGGCGGTCGACCTGCCGGTGCGCATCCTGGTCAGCCAGGGCACCGATGGCACGGTGCACGTGAGCTACAGCAAGCCGAGCTATCTCCAAAGTCGCCACCACGTCGCGGCCTCGACCGCCATCAGCGATCTCGACAGGACCCTCCGCGATCTGGTCAGCAAGGCGGTCAATTAGGGGCGGCTATGGCGCGGTCCTGACCGGTTGCGTGGCCGCCGCCTTGACGGCCTGGTCGGCCCGTCCGTCCTGGCGGCGCTTCGCGAGATAGGCCAGCGGTACGACGTAGACATGGTGGTTCTGGCTGGGCACCAGCAGATCATGGTCGGCGAGTACCGGCCCGGCGGGCGCCAGGGGTTGCTTGCCGAGCGCAAGCCGATCCTGGAGGGCGCCTGATTTCGCGTCGACCACCAGCAGATGCCCGTCCGTGGTCGTGGCATAGACGCGGCCGTCGTGGATGACCGGGGGGGCCTTGATCGCGCCGCTGTGCAGTGCCCAGAGCCGCTTGCCGCTCTTCAGGTCGAAGGCGGCCAGCTGCTTGCTGGTGGGCGATCCGACCACGACCTCGCCGTTGGCGATCGTCGGGGCGCCGCTGCGATTGTTCTTCACCGGCCCGCCGGTGCCGAGATCGGCCTGCCACAGCCGCTGGCCGGAGGCGGCGTCGTAGGCGAACAGGCGATGCTCGAAAAGCTGCTTGTCGTCAGTGCGATAGACGCCGCTGGTCACCACCACGTTATCCGCCACCGCCGGCGGGACATCGTCGACGCCGCCCAGCATGGCGGGAAAGTCGGCCCGCCAGGCGATCCGGTTATCGTGCGTGTCGATACAGAACAGCCGATACGGGTCGCCGCCGCCGACATACAGCCGGCCCGCGTCGTCCACGGCCGGTGAGGACATGCTCACGAATGAACCGAGCCGGATCAGTCCCACCTGATGACCGTCGGCCAGCGAGAGCACCTGGATCGCCCGGCTGCCGGTGGCTGCATAGACCCGGCCATCGACGATCGCCGGGGTGGGCATGACCTCGCCGAGCGTACGGAACTGCCAGCGCAACGCGCCGGTGGTGGCATCCAGCGCCAGAACGCCGGACGCATCGGTGCCGCGGGCATAGTTGGGCACTTTCGGATCGGCATCCGAGGTGAAGTAGCGATTGCCGTAGCCGACCACCACCGTATCGCCCGACCACACCATCTCCGAATGCACCCAGTTGGGTGCCGTGTATTGCCACAGCATCCGGTTCGAACGCGGATCGATGCGCTGCAGCGTGCCCTTGATGTTGTTGCCGACCAGCAGGTCGCGGTCGATGACCGTCGGCGTGGCGCGTACGCCCTCGGGCGTGTCGAGCGTGGTGATGCGATCGTCCGGTACGCCGAGATCGGCGGCCACGACGGCGTTGCGGTCGGCGCCGTCGCGATACTGGCGCCAGTCGGCATCGGCGGCAGTGGCCGCGAACAGGCTCAGGCCCGCGATGAGCAGTCCGAGACGATAAGAAGTCGGGCGGCAAGCGATCATGCAGGCTCCGCTGGATGGATGACGATCATCAGCGTACCGCCGTGCCGCGAACATCCGCATGAACGGACGGTCCGTGATCGCTGTTGGCCGGCAGCGCGGCCAGCGCCTGCCGGAGTCGGGCGTCGCGGCCGTAGAGGTCGCGGCGGAAGTTCACGCCGTCGGCGTTGACGAAAGCCGTCCAGTACATGAGATAGACCGGCAGCGGTTCCGTCAGGTTGATGCGTTGGCGCGTGTCTCGGTGCATGGCCTGCTCGATGCGCTCGGTATCCCAGTCGCCGCGGCCGGCCAGCGCGAACCGGGCCAGCGCCACTGGATCGGCCACACGCACGCAGCCGTGGCTGAGATCGCGCTGGCTGCGATTGAAAAGCCGGCTGGCCGGCGTGCTGTGCAGATAGACCGCATGGCGATTGGGGAACATGAATTTGACCAGGCCGAGCGCGTTGCCGCTGCCGCCGGCCTGGCGCACCTGCAGCCGGCCGGCGACGACCGCAGCGAGATGCGACGGGGTCACCGCCAACGGTGTGGCATGGGGGCCGAAGGCGCGTACGATCTGGTAGCCGTGGTGCGCCATGTAGGTCGGATCGCGCCGGGCATGCGGAATGATTTCATCCACCGCGATATGGTGCGGCACATTCCAGAACGGCCGGAAGATGAGATAGCGCATGCGGTCGCCGAATACCGGGGTCGCGCGATTGTCGCGGCTGCTGCCGACGATGACCTTCATTCTCAGCCGGGTCATGCCGTGATCGACTGCTCGCAACGCAAAGGCGGGGATGTTGACCGCGATATAGCGGTCGCCGAAATCGTCCGGCATCCAGAGCGCCAGCGCTCCAGGTTCAGTGCCAGAGTATCGATACGCGCTGCGACCGGGACGTCGACCGCGTTCAGCGTATCCGGGCCGACGCGGCCATCGGCATGCAGACCGTGGCGGCGCTGGAAATGACGCACGGCATCGGCCAGTCGCGGCGTATAGCGATTCGCGGTGTTGGCCACCGCCGATGCGGCGCCCAGATCGCCACCGATACGCAGACGTTCGCGCAGCGCGGCGACACGCGGGTCGTGCATGCCGGCGCGCAGCGTCGGCCCCGCGGCGATTCGCGGCCAGCCGCCCGCCGTCTGGATGGCGCGATAATGCGCCAGCGCGGCGACCAGCTGTCGATAGCGCGCGTGCTCGGGTGGCAGCGCATCAAGGATCCGGCCCGGGTCAGCGTTGTTCACGGCCGTGCTCAGGCGTTCGCCGTAGTCGATATCGCTCGGATCGGGGGGCGATTCGCTGTGCATTGCCTTGCCGCTTACCCGGCCGCGGTCGATGTCGTGAGCCAGCTGCAGAAAGGCCCGGCTGAGCACGACCTCCTGATGGGCCAGCGCGGCCGGCTGGCGTGCGCCCGGGGTCTGCAGTGCCGCCCAGTCGGTCGAGTCGATGATGTTGCGCCGGGATAGCCCCTGTTGATCGATAGCTGCCAGATAATCGAGAAAACGGCCGCTGACCGGGTGCGGCTCGTGTGTTTCGGCATCGAACCAGGCCGGCTCGTCGTGGCGTCGATCGTAGAAATCGAGCAGGGCGGCGTGGGTCGCTGCATCGGTTGCCGCCATGCTGCCGAGCTGACGCCGGATCGCCCGGGGGATCGGGTCCGGGCCATGGGCTGTCTTGTCGTCGTCGACCTTCGGCGCCCGTGACGGGGTGCTGGCACAGCCGGCCAGAAGCATGGCCATGCACAGTCCGAGCAGCGCATGCGCATGGCGCCGGTACCGACACAGCGCCGTCATCGGCCCGACCGGTCGCCGGCGTTCTCGATCTCGATCATCGGCCGGATACGACGCAGCCGCTCCTGCGGGTCGTCGGTGGTCAGCAGATCGTGCTTGGTGGCGGCATCGAAGGGCAGCAGTTCGGTCAGCCGGGCCGATAGCCAGCTGGCCGAATCGTAGTCGACCGAGTCGCTGTCGTAGGGCAGGCCGGCGTCCGCGATCAACGCCGCCACGATCTCCTTGAGCGACGCGAACTCGATCGGGCAGGGCCCGTCGAGATCCTCGTCCACCGGCGTGACCTCACCCCACCACAACCCATTGGCGCCTTGCCGGGTCTCTTGGATGGCCACCCGGGCACGACCGTGCACGGTGATGCCGAGCGCGCCATCGGCCAGGCGATCGAAATCGACGATCGACACGCGCGTTCCCATGGCGCGCGGCTCGGCGAACTCGCCGTGCCGGGCCGGACGGGCGGTACAGATCACGAAATCCTCGCTGCTGCGCATGCAGTGCGACACCATGTCGAGATAGCGCGGCTCGAAGATCCGAAGTGGCAGAATACCGCCGGGGAAGACCACCGTGGACAGCGGAAACAGCGCGTATTCAGTATGCGGCATGGTCATTGGCCCTCGCTCTTTCATGGGCCGGCGCAGCCGGCCGCAGGATCTTCGTCCTGATTGCAGTCTACGTGTTATCGAAAAGGCCGGTTGCCCGAGGGCGTGTCGAGGTGTCGGGCGAGTCCGCGCCGGACACCGTGGTGCTGCAATACGAGGCCCAGCGCAGGCCGCGACGTTGTTCCAGGCGAGTGGGTGACAACGCTGGATGCCGCCGACGGGATGCGCGTCAATCGCGTCCGACCGCGTTGCTCACCTGAATCGTGTATTTGCCACGACCCGCGGTTCCGTCTTTTCAGCGATGATGCGAGGCCGCAACGCGGCGCGTGCGCGACACCTCAACACGCCGTGCGTCGCCGGGCGGGTGACAGCGGCCGCAACCCCCGCTATCTTCCCAGCGATGACTGACAACATCGACAAGACCGACCCGGCGGTTCGACGCGAAATCGCGCGGCGTTTCACCGAGGCGATTCCGCACAATCATGCCATCGGGCTGATGCTGGTCGATGCCGGCCCGCCCGAGGTGCATACCCGGCTGGCGTATCGCGAGGATTTCCTCGGCAATGTCGAGGCCGGGCTGTGGCATACCGCGATCGCGACCACGGTCGCGGATTCGAGCTGCGGTCTGGCGGTTTTTCTCGCCGTGCCGGGGCTCGAAGCGGTCGCCACGCTGGATCTGCGCATGGATTATCTGCGCCCGGCGGTGGCCGGCAAGGACCTCGAGGTGGTGGCCGGTTGTCATCACGTCACACGTCACGTGGCCTTTGCCACTGCCGTGCTGCACCAGGGTGATCCCGACCGACCGACGGCGCGCTGCACGGCCAATTTCATGCGCACCGGCGGATCGGTGATTCCATGAGTCGTTCGAATGTCGATCCGGATCGCAGCCTGTCGGCGGTTGCCGCGCGCCGACTGCGCGACGCGCGCGCCACCGGCGACTACGAAACGCTGGTCGATGCCATCCCGTTCGCGCGTTTTCTCGGCCTGCGTATCATCGACGAGGGCGAGGCCCGCCGCTATGTCATGCCGTACCGCGACGCACATATCGGCAATGCCACCAAGCCGGCGTTGCACGGCGGGACGGTAGCCGGCGTGCTGGAACTGGCCATGCAACTCGAAACCCTGATCAGCCAGACGCAGCCGCGCCTGCCCGACCCGGTGGATTTCACCATCGACTACTGGCGCTCCGCCGGGCCGGCCGACTGCCATGTGGCCGCCCGCGTGATCCGGGTCGGTCGGGCCGTCGCCCAGGTGCAGGCCGAATGCTGGCAGGACGATCGCGCGCGCCCGGTGGCCTTCGCCCGCTGCGGTTTCGTGATGCGGGCGGCAGAGCTCGATGGGCTTTAAACTAGGCCGCTCGTTGGTTCAGGGAAGGTGAATATGGCTCAGAAGCCCGAGGCGCTGGTGGCTGATCTGCTGGCCCAGCTCGATCTCGAAGTGCTCGAGGATCAGCTCTTTCGCGGCAGCTCGCGCAACCTGGGCGGTCGCAGCGTGTTCGGCGGCCAGGTCGCCGGCCAGGCCATGGTCGCGGCCACCCGCACCGTCGAGCCGGGGCGGCTTGCGCATTCCATGCACGGGTATTTTCTGCGCCCCGGCGACATGGACAAGGCCATCGTCTACGAGGTGGAGAACATCCGCGACGGGCGGAGTTTTGCCGCGCGTCGTGTCCAGGCCATCCAGCACGGCCGGCCGATCTTTTCCATGCTGGCTTCCTTCCATGCGGCGGAGGATGGCTATGTCCATCAGGCCGAGATGCCGGAGGTGCCCGGTCCGGAAGGCCTGGCCAGCCACGACGAGCTGCGCCACGAATGGGTCGACGCGCTTGATCGCGTGCCGGAATCGCTGCGCGAGGCGGTCGGCCGCGAGATCGCCATCGACCTGCGCCCGGTGCATCCGTGGAACATGCTGGCGCCGGACCGGCGCGAACCGAAGCAGTATGTCTGGTTTCGCGCCAAGGCGGCGCTGCCGGCCGATCAGGCCCTGCATCGGGCAGTGCTGACCTATGCGTCGGATTTCAATCTGCTGACCACCGCACAGCTGCCGCATGGTGTGTCGTTCTTCACGCCCGGCATGCAGATGGCGAGCATCGACCATGCCCTGTGGTTCCACGGCGATCTCGCAGTCGATGACTGGCTGCTCTATGCCATGGACAGCCCCGGCGCGCAGGACGCCCGCGGCCTGTCGCGGGGTCTGATCTTCACCCGCGAGGGCCGGCTGGTCGCCTCGGTGGCTCAGGAAGGTCTGATTCGGCACCGCCAGTCGTGACGCGCACCGGCCCTGCCAGGGTGGCCGTTTTTTGGCCCGATGGGTCGCATTTCCGGCCGCGGCTCATGCCCCGGCGCGGCGGCGGTGGCGATCGGCGATTCCCGCTGGCGCGCTCGCGGCGCAACGCGAGCTCGGCAGGTGGCCGAGCGCGGCCGAGATAAGCTTACCGGCAGCCAGCACTCGTGGCTGGATTTCGTCGACCATGCGATTCTCGGTGAGCCGGCAGGCGGTCGAGGTCGCGCTCAGGCCGGCAATGGGCTTGCTGCGGAAATGGCGAATCGCGGCGGCCACGCAGCGAATGCCTTCCTCGTGTTCTTCCATGTCGTAGGCACAGCCGCGCTGGCGAATCGTTTCGAGCTCGGCGCGCAGATCGGCGGGCGAGGTCAGCGTATGCGGGGTATGGGCGATCGGCTCGAGACCGGCGATGATCGCCTCGCGCGCGGCTTCGGCAACTCGGCGAGTATGGCATTGCCGATGCCGGTCCAATGGACGGGGCCACGCTTGCCCATCGCCGAGAACAGGCGGATCGACTGCGGGCTTTCCAGCTTGTCGAGATAGATGATCTCGTTCTCCTCGAGAACGGCCATATGGAGGGTCTCGCCGAGTTCGGCCAGCACCGCGGCCATCTCACCGGCTGCGGCACGCCGGATGTCCAGACCGGCCCACGCATTGGCCGTCAGCGAAAGCAGGCCGACCCCCGGTCGATAGCATCTGTTTCCCGCGTCGAGCCTTACCAGCCCCTGATCCCCAAGCGTTGTGAGCAGTCGGTTCACGGTCGACTTGGGCAGACCGGATGTATTCACGATGTCGGAAACAAGCGGCGGCCGATCGGCCTCACCGACTATGCGCAGCAGCCCGCAGGCCCGTTCCACTGAGATCGTCATATCGCCACTCGTTATGGTTCTGTTAGGTTATCTCATACGACACGCTACGGAATAACCGGCCCGGAATGTGAATCGAGCGGCTGCATCGCGTCAAACGATGGGCGGGGGCGCCGCACTGCGATACGCTGAGGCAGTCATCCCCTCGCGCTGCGGGCCGCGTCATGGCTTTTACCGACAAGATCGTCATCGCCCATCGCGGTGCCTGTGGCTACCTGCCCGAACATACGCTGGCCGGCTATGCCATGGCCTATGCGCTGGGTGCGGACTATATCGAGCCCGATCTGGTGTCGACCCGCGACGGCGAACTGATCTGCTGCCACGATATCCATCTTGATCGCACCACGGACGTGGCCATGCGCTATCCCGGTCGCGCTCGTGCCGATGGTCGTTGGTATGCCGCCGACTTCACGCTGTCGGAGATCAAGACCCTGTTGGCTCGCGAACGGGTCGACCAATACGGGACGCGGGTTTTCCCCGGCCGCTTCGATGCCAACGCCCACGGCTTCACGGTGCCGACCTTCGGCGAGTTGCTCGACCTGATCGCCGCGCTCAATCGCCAGTCGGGGCGCGGCGTCGGGGTCTACCCCGAAACCAAGTCGCCGGAGTTTCACAGTGCCGAAGGCCTCGCGCTCGAGCCTGCGCTGCTCGCGCTGTTGGCCGAGTATGGTTACACCGGGCGCGATGCCCCCGTATTCATCCAGAGTTTCTCGCCGACCAACCTGCGGGTCATGCGTCAGGAAATGAGCAGCGAGCTGCGGATGATCCAGCTCATCGGCGACACTGAGATCGAGGCAGCGTGGATCACGCCGGCCGGGCTCGACGCGATCGCGACCTATGCCGACGGCATCGGGCCGGACAAGGCATTGATTGCGGCCAGCGACGGCGCCGTGGTGCGCGCGGCCCACGAACGTGGCCTGCTCGTGCATCCGTATACCTTCCGCGCCGACGAACTGGGTGAGGGCTACGCGGAGCTTGCGGCGGAGCTTTCAGCCTATTATTTCGATTACGGCGTCGATGGCCTGTTCACCGATTTCTGCGACATCGCCGTCCAGGTGCTGCGTCCGAACCCGGCACTCGCCTTCAACAGACCAGCGAAGGCCGGCTGACACCGACCCCGGCCGGTCCGCCACCCGGCCGGCATCACCGAGCTGCAACCTGCGCCGGCCTCGACGCTTGACGGTTTCGTACGAGGCCGCGCCAGCGGGCCGCTTGCCCCAAGCCGCGGCATAACGGCATGGCGTGCCCGCACATCTTTCGTTCGACGCGATCGGCTGCAGCGCGCTGCGCGTGTGCGGATGGCGCGGTGCCCGTTGTTCTGTTGTCGCCCCCGGTCCTGATATGCCCGCCGCGGCGCCTCCGGGCTCGTATCCATCGAAAAGGCCATTCTGCGCAGGCGCGTGTGCGGTGCGCGCCGCAACAGCAAGGATTGGCGGTTCGGGGCCTGTCCTCTTCACGGTAGATACGCCACAAAATCGATGTGACAGGTGTGGCTGCGACCAATCGCTAAGTGACAATCTGCAACAGCGCTATATGTTAATTGCAACGCTGCATTCGTTATAAAAAACAAAATTTGTGTTATTTGCACGTATTGCGGTCGTGAGGAGCCATGGAACGTCAGGCCGAAATACTCGATTTCCTTTGCGAGCAGGAAACCGCAAGCGTCGGGGAGCTGGCCGATCATTTCGGCGTGAGCCGTATGACCATCCATCGCGATATCAACCGGCTGGTGGATCTGCGCTTCGCGCGCAAGGTACGAGGCGGAGTGACGGTGCTGCCGAGCGTGGTATTCGAGAGCAATTATCACTATCGCGTCCGACGCAGTACGGCCGACAAGCAAGCGCTGGCTCGGCGCGTTGCCGAATTCATCGAGCCCGGTATGACGCTGATGCTCGACGACAGCTCGACCACGGCGGCGCTGGTCGAGTTTCTGCCGGAATGCCAGCCGCTGACCATCATCACCAACGCCGCGGCCCTGGTGGAGACGCTGCGCGATGACGACGGCTACACCGTGATCTGTCTGGGGGGCCGTTACGACGCGACCATGAATGCCTATCTCGGCATGACCTGCGATCTGGCGCTGGAACATCTCAGCGCCGACCTCGCGGTGTTCTCGGTCGCCGGCGTGCAGAACGGGGCGGGTTATCTCCAGGAGGACGCACTGGTCCGGACCAAGCGCACCATGAAAGCCAGCGTCGAACGCAGTGTGCTGGCCTTCGATAGTTCGAAGTTCGGCAAATCGGCGCTGCACAAGTTCGCGCGACTGGATTCGTTCGACCAGGTGCTGACCACCGCCGGCGCCGATCCGGCAGCGCTCGATGAGCTTGTCGCGGCCGGTGTGCCACTGGAGGTGATCGCGAGCTAGCGCGTCGTCGCATACGCCGCCTTGAACTATGAGATTGATATCGCTTGATCGCTTCGACAAGCGATCCATAGAGACGAAACCAGATAATCGAGTCGTTGCATTGGCTGCAACTGCGAGAAAACGGAGGGAAGAGATGAAAGAGTTCGACAACAACCACGCTGCGGATGATCAGCTGTCAACCACGGGTATGAGCCGACGCAAACTGCTGAAAATGGCAGGGCTCGGCGCGGCATCGCTGCCGTTCCTGGGCAGCAGCGCCCTGGCGATGGCCGAATCGCTCAAGGGCGCGAATATCAACGTCGAGATTCTCGGCTTGGCCGGTTGGCCGCCGAGTGCGATGTCGACCAAGATCGGCAACACGATGTTTGCGCCTTATGCCCAGAAGAAGCTCGGCTACAAGGTGCATTTCTCCAGCGCCCAGGCGCCGTTCGAACAGCTTTTCCAGAAAGCGGCGACCTCGCTGGCGACGCACTCGGCTGAATACAATCTGCTCATCAGTGATTCGCAATGGCTGGGCGCGTTCGCGACCCCGGGATGGATCCTCAAACTCAACGACATCATCGACAAGAACCCGGATCTGAATATCGACTGGTATTCGGATATCGTGACCGACGGCTACATGGCCTATCCGCAGGGCGAAAAGAGTATCTACGGCCTGCCGCAGGAAGGCGATGTCATGGTGATGTATGTCCGCAAGGACATGCTCGAAGACCCGAAGGAAAAAGACGCCTTCCAGAAGAAGTACAACAAGAAGCTGCCGCAGACCTACGAAGAGTTCGAGGCACTGACCTGGGGCGACTACAAGGACGTGATGGCGTTCTTCACGCGGCCGGACAAGAATCTGTATGGCATCGGGCTGCAATACGCCAAGACCTACGATAATTTCTCGTGCTACTACTACCCGTTCGTGTTCTCCAAGGGCCAGCATATCTGGAACCCGAAGACGCGGAACGTGCAGGGCATTCTCAACAGCCAGGAAAACGCGAAGTCGCTGGAAGAGTTCGTGGCCCTGCAGAAATACTGCCCGCCCGGCTCCAATCAGGTCGGCATTCCGGAACTGGCCGACCTGTTCACCAAGGGCAAGGTCTTTTCCTGCATCCAGTGGGCCGCGATGGGGCCGACGATGATTCCGGACGATCTCCGGGGCAAGGTCATGGTGGTGCCGCCGCCGGCGTTCGATGTCAACGGCGAAAAGAAGCGAACCTACACTCTGGGTGGTCAGCCGTGGGTGATCAATGCATTCAACAGCAAGGAGCAGCTGGCGGCCGTCATTGATTTCCTGAAGTACTGGTATGCGAAGGACACTCAGCTGGAGTTCGCCAAGCGCGGGGGTAATCCCTGTGTGAAGTCGGTGCTGGAGTCCGATGGTTTCGACGATATCCAGCCGTGGTTCCGTGCCTACAAATACATGTTGGCCAACGGTCGAACCAAGGACTTCTGGCACGATCCGAACTACGCCAAGATGCTCGATGTCCAGCAGGAAGCCTTCACCGCCTATGCGGCCGGCAACGCCAAGGATCCGATGAAGGTCCTGGACTATGTCGCTTATCACCAGCAGAAGATCCTGCATGACGCGGGCGAAACGAAGCAGGCGCCGAAGGGATCGGCTCCTAGTCTGAGCTAATACGGGCCACGATCGGCAGGCGCTCCGGACCGACCGGGCCGGGCGCCGGGCCGGTCGTGATTTCGCCGACCTGTCTGCAAAAGAAACGCTTGATCATGAGTGCCAATTCGACCCGACCCGTAGGCGGTGGCCGGCGGTCTCTCTCGGAATTCTTGAGTCATCATGGCTTTGTCTGGGGGCTGCTCGCGCCAGCGCTGATATTCTTCGCTATCTTCAACGTCATCCCGTTGATATGGATGGTGGGGCTGAGTTTCTATAACTACACCCTGACCACCGGCAACCCGCCGATGTATGCCGGGATCGACAATTACATGTCGCTGCTGGCCGACCTCTCCGACTGGTCGGCTTTCAGTCGAACATTCATCTTCATGCTCCTGACGGTGTCGCTGTCAGGCCTGATCGGCTCGCTGCTCGGGCTGTTCTTCTGGGGTAGCAAAGGCTTGCCGGGTCGGCGTGTGGCGCTGACCATGCTGTTCACGCCGATGCTTCTCACTCCGGCGTCGGTAGGCGTCTTTTTCAAGCTGATGCTCAACCCGAATTTCGGCGTCATCAGCTACATCGCGCAATTGATCACCGGCGAGCGCGTGGATTTTATTTCTCATCAGATGTCCGCCCAGGTGGTCGTGCTGCTGGTCGATGTCTGGATGTGGACCCCGTTCATGACGCTGATCACGCTCGCGGCCCTGGCGTCGGTGCCGCAGGCAGAGCTGGAAGCGGCCAAGGTCGATCGGCTCGGATGGTTCGCCACATTGCGACGAGTCATCTTCCCCCACGCCAAGTTCATTCTGATGCTCGGTCTGCTGCTGCGCACGATCGATGCCTTCAAGACGACCGACGTCGTGCTGCTGCTCACCCACGGCGGCCCCGGGGCGTCGACGGAACTCCTGGGGATGCGGATCTATCGACTCGGGTTCAATTCCCTCGACATGGGTAATGCATCCACGATGGGCGTGGTGGCCCTGATCATCGCCATCGGATTCACCTCGCTCTATCTGTATGTGCTCAGTCTCAAACGGGTGGAGGGATAGGCATGGCCATAACCCATGACGCGCAACGAGCCCACAAACGTGGCCGCCTGAAACGAGCGCTGTATTACGCCAGTCTCTGGGCGATCGCGCTGATCTTCTTTCTGCCCGTGCTCTGGATTCTGTTGTCGTCGCTCAAGTCGACCGACCAGATGCTGTCCAGCGTACCCACCGTGTTCTTCAGCCCGACATTCGACAATATCGTCCACGCACTCAACCGCCCCGAATTCATACCGGCATTGATCAACAGCGTGATTCTTTCGGTGGTTTCGGTGGTACTGGCCGTGGTCGTCTCGTTCACGGCGGCCTACGCGATTTCGCGTTTCAAGCCAAAGGGCTCCGACTTTCTGATGTTTCTGCTGTTGAGCATGCGCATGGTGCCGGCCGCGGCCGTGATCATCCCACTGTTTCTGATGTTCGTGCAGTTTCACTGGAAAGGGAGTTATCTCGGCCTGACCCTGTTCTACACGATGTATTCGATTCCGTTCTCGCTGTGGATCCTGAAAGGGTTTCTCGACGGTGTATCGCAACGCTTTGACGAAACCGCATTGATCTGTGGCGCCAATCATCTGCAGATCATGTTCGGCATCATCCTGCCGCAGGTGCGTCCGGCGCTAATTGCGGCATTCATCTTCAATGTCATTTTCGTCTGGAACGAATTCCTCGTGAACTACATCGTCGGCGGCTCCTCGACGCAGAATATTCCCGGCCTGCTGGCCACCGGCATGTATTCCGGCGGCAGCGTCGACTGGACCTTCATGGCGGCCACGACGACCATCTACATGATGCCGGTCATCGTCATGATCTTCTTCTTCCAGAAGTATCTTCTGGTCGGCATGACCTTCGGCACCGTGCGAGGTGAGGTATGACCGGAACGACGTCCACGTCAGCTTCTTCGCGATTCATAAAGGGCGCCAAGACATGCCTGGCAATCCTGCTTCTGGCCTCGCTTGTGTTGATCGCCCAGCGCGCCAGCCAGCTCGTCTACGACATCGGCATTCTGCTGGCGATGGTGACCGTGTTGCTGGGGTTCACCTTCAACAATCTTCCCGAGGAGTCGAGCTTCGCCGGCATCGTCAAGGGGCTGATCATCACCTGGCTCATTACCGGCGGCGTGGTGGGGATCAGCATTCTGAGTGCGCCGTTACTGACCATGCTCGGACGTTAGGTGTTTCATGACTGAACGTAAAAGTCTTTCAGTTAGCGGGGTGAGCAAGAGCTTCGGCCGCGAACGGGTTCTCGACGATATCAACGTGTCCGCCGGCGAGGCACAGCTCCTGGTGGTCTGCGGCTTGCCTTCGACCGGAAAAACCACGCTGGCACGCATCATCTGCGGCCTGGAACAGCCCGATGCCGGCACGGTGCGCATCGCCGATCAGGATATAACCGGGCTCAAGCCTGCCAGCCGCAACATCGGCTACGTGCCGCAGTCGTTTGCCTTGTTCCCGAATATGTCGGTGTACAAGAACATCGCCTATCCCTTGCTTCGAGCGCGGCAGAAGAAAAGCGATATCGTCGCCCAGGTGCGCCATATGGCCGAGATGCTGGGTATCGACAGTCTGCTCGACAATCGAGTCGATCAGATTTCGGGTGGCCAGAAACAACGCGTGGCGATCGCGCGTGGGCTGGTCAAGCAATGTGCCCTGTACGTACTTGATGATCCCTTGGTCGGGCTTGATTTCAAGCTGCGAGAGCAGCTGGCCCTCGATCTGCGTCTTCTGCAGAAGCAGATCGGAGCGACCTTTCTGTATCTGACCGGGGACCCGCTGGAACCGCTCATGCTCGGCGATAACGTGGCGGTGCTCGCCGACGGTCGGGTTCAGGAGAATGCGCCCGCGGTCGATGCCTACAAATCGCCGAAATCGGATGCCATGGCGCGGGTGCTCGGTCTGCCTCGGGCGAATTTCATCGAGGCACCGCTTACCGACGAGGGACGCCGGGTTTCGTGTGATCTATTCGAGTTGCAGATCGATGATCCCAGCTCGGCGCCGCATACGAGCGATCGCATCCGGTTGATGATCCGGCCGGAGCACGTCGGCTACGACAATGCGCCGACGGACGCGGTGCAATTTTCGGCCGAGGTGCGGCTGATCGAGGACATCGGTGTCGATTCGGTCATTCATCTACAAACCGCGGCGGGCAAGCTCGTCGCCTGTTTGCCGAGCGCCCGCGTCAGAACGCATCGCGATCTGCGAGACACGGTTCGGATGTGGGTTCGACCGGCCATGATTCGTGCCTACGATATCGACTCGGGAAGCATTCTGGACTGTACGTTTCGGGCAAGTGACCAATGAGCAAGATTGAACTGGAGTCCATCACCAAGCGCTATGGGGCGGTGGTCGCGGCCAATGCCATCAGTGCAGCGTTCGAGGAGTCGTCGCTGACGTGCCTGCTCGGCCCGTCCGGCTGTGGCAAGACGACCCTGCTGCGCATCATCGCCGGGCTGGAAACGCCCGATGGCGGACGCGTGCTGTTTGACGGTGAAGACGTCACGTCGCTTTCCGTCGGCCGGCGGGACATCGGGATGGTGTTTCAGTATCCGGTGGTCTATCGGGGCCTGACCGTTTACGAGAACCTGGAATTGCCGCTGGTTCAGGGCGGCCGCGGGAAGTTGTCGTCCGGCGAAAGACGCGAATGGATCAATCAGCTGCTGTCGATCCTGAACCTGACCGCCAAGGCGGATCAGGTCGTGGATGGCCTGGATAACGAATCCCGGCAGAAAGTGGCCGTCGGACGCGCCGTGGTACGACGTCCGAAAGTCGTCATCTTTGATGAGCCCGTCACCAATGTCGCGGTCGACGCCAAGATCGAGATACAGCGCGGCATCAAGCAGCTCTCGCAGGAAATCGGTCAGACGATCCTGTACGTGACCCACGATCAGACCGAAGCCATGACGCTGGCCGACAAGATCATTCTCCTGCAGTCGGGCAACATCGTGGAGAGCGCCAATCCCGTGGAAGTCTATGACAATCCCGAAAGCGCGTTCGGTGGATATTTCCTGGGCTCGCCAGGGATGAACTTCATCGACGCGGCTGTGGAACGCACGGAAAACAAGGGCACGTCACGCGCCCGTGTCGAATGTTCTGTTCTGTCCGAGCCGTTGTGCATTCGGGCCACGAGCTCGAACGGCGTGATCGAGAATGGCGCAGCGAGGGTCGGCATACGGCCGGAAGAGATTCGTATCGTGGATCGGGCCACCCCGGGTGCCATCCAGGGGCAAGTTAAGGCCGCGGCCTTGGCCGGCGGCGGGCGCTGGTTTCTGGACTGTGTCACCGCGCGAGGAGACGAGTTCAAGATGCTGTCGCCGGCCGACTACGATCTGGTTGAACCCGACAAGGCGAAATGGTTCCTGTTTGAAAGATCCCGAGTACGCCTGTACTCCCGGGAGGGGCGCCGTATTGAGTTCAAGCCGCTGAATGGTGAATGACGGCGCCGGCATAGCCCGACGGTGCGATGCGCGACGTCTGCCACCTGCATGAGTAAACATCCACATGCGGTCTGGGCCGGTCATCGGGATCGGAGCGGAGCGCGGTACATCGTGCGGCGCCAGCGGGCGCTGTTTCCGAACCTCCGGGGCTCAGCGTTCCTTCGGCCGCCGGATGGTCGGCCGGAACCCTGCCGGCTTGTCCGCGAGCCAGCCGGCAAACTGTGCGATCTCGGGATGGTCGAGCAGATCGGCCTTCGTGTTGTAGCTCTCGGCCAGTTCCTTTTCGCCCAGCACCGCGTGAATGTGGCTGTGGCAGGGCCGGCAGACATGCAGGATGCGGCCGAGACGGTCGTCACGATCGAAGCGCTTGCGGATGCGCTTGAGTCGGTGCGTGCGCCGCGGGATCAGATGATGCCGCGTGGTGCGCACGCCTTTTCGTCCGCAAAGCTCACATTGGCCGGTCATGTCTCCGGTCCACGCAGCGCCTGGGCTCGGCGGGCGCGTCCTGCCGGACTTCACGAATCCGCGGGCAGATCGGCCGTCTGTTCCAGTTCGTCCAGCGCGTCGTCCAGATATTTCAGAAGATTCTGCACCGACGGCACCGCGCGACGACAGGCCATCAGGCCGAATTCCAGCGTATCGCGATAGCTCACCAGGCTGATGTTGAGTGCCTGCCCGTCAAGTACGATCGACATCGGATACATGCCGAGCATCTCGGCGTCGCCGAAATACAACGTGTCCTCCGGCCCCGGCACGTTCGAGATCACCACGTTGAACGATTGATGGCTCGGGGCGAGACCGGACAACAGATTGAGCCCCGCGGGCGCCGACATCGCGGCCACCATGGCCATGATCTGTTCGGCCGACATGCGCTTGTAACGCCGTTTCCAGTAATCCACGCTGCGCTTGATCGCGGCCAGCCGCTCGGCCGGGTCGGCGACGTCGGTGGCCAGGTTGGCATAGATCAGGGCGACGCGGTTGCCGGCGCCGTCATCGTCGTCGTCCCGGAGCGAGACTGGAAGCATGGCGATCAGCGGGGCCCGGGGCAGGGCATCCTGGTCGCTCAGGTAACGCCGCAGCGCGCTCGAGCACAGGGCAAGCACGACATCGTTGACGGTGGCACCGAAGGCCTCGGCGACCCGGCGGATGCGCGTCATCGAGTAACCCTGGGCCGCGAAGCGCCGCGAACCGCTGACCGATCGATTGAGGATGCAGGCCGGCGCCTCGGCTGGGCCCGTGAAATCCGGGTCGTGGCGCGCGTCGTACCAGGCGGCGTACAGCGATCTCGCCGTGCCGGGCAACGCCGCGGCTTGGCGATAGCCGCTCTGCAGCATGGCCAGCCCTGCGGACCAGGGGCGAGGCCGCGCCTGCGCCCGCGGCGGGAGCTGCCACGGCACACGGAAATGTTCGGTGCCCGGGTCGATCGACAGAAAACGCCGCAGCACGCGCATGGCCGAGATGCCATCCATCATCGAATGATGGAACTTGGTGTAGATCGCGAAACGGTTGTCGGTCACGCCTTCGATGACATAGACCTCCCACAGGGGCCGTGCCCGGTCGAGCAGCCCACCATGCAGCATGGACACCAGCGCCAGCAGGTCGCGGATCGCGCCTGGCTCCGGCAGCGCCAGATGCCGCACGTGATATTCCATGTCGAAATCGTGATCTTCGATCCAGAAAGGCTGGCCGAAGCGATACTTCAGGCGCTTGTCGAAAGGCGGCTGGATCGCGTTCTGTGCGCGGGCGCGGTCGACCAGTTGATGGACGTAGTCGGCGGGGGCGTGCTCGGGAATGGAGAACAACTGCAGACCGCCGACGTGCATCGGCTGGTTGCGGCGCTCCAGGCGCAAAAAGATCTGGCTTATGGGATCGACAATCGACATGGATCGTCTGCATGCAAAGGCGTTGCTGTCAGCCTAGGGCCTATTACCGTTTCATGCGAGCGCGCCGTGGGCGTCTATGACAGATCGATGGCGTAGGCCTTGAGATCGGCCAGCGGCACGATCTCGAGCGCTGCTTCGTGCGTTGCGGTCAACGCCACGCGCGGTGCTGCGCCGGCCTCGAAGGCCTCGACCCAGCGCGCGGCGCACAGGCACCAGCGATCGCCGGCATCGAGCCCCGGGAAATCGAATTCCGGTCGCGATGTGGCCAGATCGTTGCCGCGCGCCGCCGAGAATTGCAGGAAATCCTCGGTCATCACCGCGCACACCACGTGTCGACCGACGTCCTCGGGTCCGGTGTGACAGAACCCATCGCGATAAAAACCGGTGATGGGGGCATTGCAACAGCCGATCAGCGGTTCGCCGAGAACGTTGCGGGCCGTCGAGACAGGTTGGGTCATGCTCATTGCTGTTGCTGCATTTCCTGCTGGCGCATCGGCATCTGGTCGATCGCATCGAGCAGGCCTTGAATATCGAGCCCGCCAAGCTGGCTGGCCTTGAGCGTGCCATCCTTGCCGATCAGCACGGCCTGGAAGCCATCTGCGGTGTGCAGTTTCTCCAACGTGGATCGATCCGGCACCGTTTTGATGTTCGACGCGATCTTGTCCGGACCGAGCACGAACCAGGCGATGTCGCGCTCCGCCAGCCCGGGCGAGCTCTTGAAGGCGTTGGTCAGGCCGGTCGCGCGTCTGGCGTCGCCTGCGAACACGGCAATCACCCGGTACTGGCCGGTCAGTGAGGGCACGGCGCCTGCATCAGCATGACTGCAACCCGTGGTGAATGCCGCAGCCAGAAGGGCCGCGAACAACAGATTACGCATGTGATGTCTCTCGTACCTGAATGGCAGGCCGGCGGGCCGAGCGGGTGCCGGCCACCGGGCCGTTGTCGCGGCCGAAATAACTGGTGACCACTGCCATCTTGCGTTCCGTGCCGGTATTGGCGCCCGCGGCATGGAGCAGCCCGGCATGGAAGAACAGCACATCGCCCGGGGCGAGTTCGGCGTATTCGGCAGTGGCGGTCAGCGCCGCATTGGCCGGCAGGTCCTCGCGCAGAAACTGGGCGTCGTCGAGCCGGTCTGCGCCGATCTCCATGCGGTGCGAACCGGGCAGCACACGCATGCAGCCGTTTTCGGGCGTCTCATCGCCCAGCGCCAGCCAGGCGTTGACCAGATGCGGCTGCGCGAACGACCAGTAGCGCAGATCACGGTGCCATGCGGTGGCCGAGGAATAGGCCGGGGCCTTGGTCATCACGCAGTTGTGATGGTTGGGCGTCAGCCATACCGCGCCTGAATCCAGAAGCTGGGCCACGATGGCCGTGAGCCGGTCGTCGGCTGCCCAGTCGGCGAACCAGTGGTCGCGATCGAAGGCATCGAGCAGGCGGCGGACCGTATCGCCGCCTTCGGCCATACGCGAGAGCGGTGCGCCCGGGTACGCGACATCGGCCTCATATTCGAGCGGTTCGACCGCGCGTTCGAGATGGTCCAGCGCGATGCTGCGCATGGCAGCGATGCGCTCTGCATTGGCCAGCTGCCGCATGACGAGGTAGCCATCGCGCGCAAACACTGCATTCTGCGCCGGCGTCAGATGCGGTTGCAGGGCGGTTTCGCTCGGCGTGGTCATGCGCTGATTCTAAAGTCGAAACTTGCGCTTGCCTACGTCCGGAGTCCGCTCACGGTTGCAGAACGCGCCCCGGGCGGCGAATTGCCGGGCTCCGGGGCGTGCCTGTCGGTGTGGCGATCAGCTTCCCGATTGCGGGGCTGCGCCGACCGGCTGGTGCAACAGATCCTGATGCACATGTTCGGACTTGGGGTCGATGCGGTGCCACGTCTGGGTCTTGCCCAGCAGGCTGATGCCGATGTAGCCGCGCGCGTCGAGCGTATCCGGGCCCTTGAGCGTGGCCTTCGCCTTGTAGGTCTTGCCGCTGTTCGGATCGTAGATCTGGCCGCCGTCGTATTCGCCGTTGTCCTGATATTTCAGCCCGTGCAGGATCACCACGCCCAACAAGCGACGCCCCTTCTTGTCCGCATCAGGGTTCTTCTTGTCATAGCGTGGCTTGCCGTCCGACGAGCCGACGATCCGGCCGGAATAGCCGTTGCCATCGTGATAGACCTGTACATAGCCGCCGGTCTTGGTCTGCCAGACGCCGGTGATGTCGTCGGCCTGGTAATTGGCCGCTGCGGCCGGCAGGGCGACCATGATCAGGCACAGCGCAGCGCTCAGAATTGTTGTACGCATTGGGTTCTCCTCCCATTGATTGTTGTAGCGAGAGTGGCGACGTGCATCCGAACGAAAAATGAACGACGTCTTTTCAGATGCTATCCCGAGTACGCCGTCGTCGGCCACAGTGCGTCGAACTGTCGTTTCGCGTTGCGGCGTATGGTTCGACGCCCCGTCGATGCTGAACGGGCACAAAAAAACCGGCGCCGCGGGCGGCGCCGGTTTCTATGACGGGCCCAATCGCCGCATAAGCGATTCGGCAACAGTCAGAAGCTGTTTTACATGCTGTTGTCCGACATGGAGTTGCTGCTCATCGAGTTGCCGCTCATGGTGTTACCGGACATGCTGTTGTCGGCCATCGAGCCACCCGACATGGAGTTCGAGCTCATGCTGTTGCTCGCCATGGAATTCGAGGACATGCCATTGTCGGACGCGGTGTTGTCGCTGTTGTTGTTGCCGCAGGCCGACAGGCCGATCGACAACAGGGCGGCAGCGGTAACCAGAATAACTTTTTTCATTTTCGATGCCTTCCTAGAAAATTTGAGTTGAATGTACGCGCTATCCAGCTTGCGCGTCGATCCTCGCGACGATTGTAGAGGCCGAGACCGACCGATCGCTGAACAGCGAGTGATAGTGGGATTGCATCCAGCGTGCCAGCGCGCGATTGTCCGGCTTGTTCAAAAGAATAGCCAGCGCATCGATATCCTCACCGCCGCCGACCGCAGCCTGGCGTGCCAGTTGCTGGCGTTGCGACCGCACGAAAGCGCTGGCATCGGTGTAACGCGGCACATCCGGCTGGGTAACGGAAGCGTTGCTGGTTGCCCGGCTGAGATGCGCCACACCCTTGAGCGTGGCCACGGACGCCTGCCCGGCACGACGTGTCGTACTCGACAGCGCGGTGCAGCCGGCCAGCATCGACAGCGCGGTCATCACGCCGATGACCACGGGCAGCCGTGGTCGGGAGTTGATCGTCGAATTGAGCATGGGCACGACGCTAGCGTGTTGTCTCGGTACGCTCAAGCGTGGATCGTGGTCGTCACGACGAACAGCCGTGGCCCGGATGGGCTCCCCGTATGAGACCGAACCGTTCTGCAAGCGGACCGCCGCAGTGTCTGCGCACGCCGGGCGGGCGATTCTAGGGCCTGCCAGATTTCGATTATCCGGTCGGTTTCACCGATATTGCCGAGGGCGTGCGTCTTGCGCATGTCGAGGCTGGCCCTCGCGGTGGCCGGCCGATCGTGCTGATGCACGGCGAGCCGAGCTGGGGGTTTGTTTATCGACACATGATCGGGCTCCTCGCGGCGGCCGGCCATCGGGTGCTCGTGCCGGATCTGATCGGCTTCGGCCGTTCGGACAAGCCGGTGGCGATCGCCGCTCACAGTTATCGCGCCCATGTGGATTGGATGCGTGCATGGTTGGATGCGCTAGGGCTGGTCGACATCACGCTCTTTGCTCAGGATTGGGGCGCCCTGGTCGGCCTGCGGTTGGTGGCCGAACAGCCCGCGCGCTTCAGCCGTGTCTTCGTCGGCAACGGCTTTCTTCTGACCGGAGACGAGCCGGCCCGGCCGTTGTTCGCTGTATGGCGGCCTTCGCCCGTTATTCGCCGGTCTTCCCGATTGGCCTGATGCTGCAGGTGGGGACCCGGCGCTGGCTGTCACGCGCCGAGCGGGCGGCGTATGCCGCGCCGTTTCCGGATGCCCGCTACATGGCCGGGCCGCGGGCATTGCCGCGGCTTTTGCCCTTGTCGCCGCACGACCCCGAGCATGCCGCCAATCGCGCGGCCTGGGCATCGCTCGAACGCTTCGGGCGTCCGTTTCATACCTGTTTTTCCGATCGCGACCCGGTCACGCGCGGTGGCGAACGTCTCTTTCGCAAGCGCGTCCCCGGCGCGGGGCCGGCACGCCACACCACCGTCCACCGTGCCGGCCATTTCCTGCAGGAAGACGCCGGCGATACGATCGCGCGATTCATGCTCGCGCAGCTGACCGGCTAGCGGCGGTCAGTCCAGCGCGCGGTACAGGTCGGCGAACTGGGAGGCTGCCCGGCTGCGCGGGGCGAAGGCATGCACGGGCGCGCGATGCGTGCCCATCTGTTCGACATGGCTGCTGTAGTCGATGAACACCTCGGGCGCCTGCGCCATGCTCTCCGGCGGTTCCGCAATCAGCTGTCGATGCAGGCTGCGGCGGCGATCCGCCATGGCGAAGAACGGCCGTACGCGAGTCTTGCCCACCTTCTTTTCGGCGATGTGTTCCAGCACCTCGTCGAGTGCCCGTAGCGACAGCGGGGTGGGGACCACCGGCACGAGTACGCGATCCGCGGCGCGCAGAATGGCCGTCGCCAGCGCGCCGATGCCCGGCGGGCAGTCGAGGATCAGCAGCGAGTAGGTCTCGGAAAACGGTTCGATCAGGCGCTCCAGCACCTTGCGCGGGCTCTTCGCCGCATGGATTTCGGCATCCCATTGGCGATAGCCGCGATCGCCCGGCAACACCGACAGCCGCTCGTAGGCCGTGGGCTGTACATATCGACCCAGCGGTACGCTGCCGGCCACGATCTTCTTGGCCGAGATGCCGGCCGGATCGTCGATGCCGAGATACCAGCTCGCCGCGCCCTGCGGGTCGAGATCCCACAGCAGCACGTGCCGGCCGGCGGCGGCCGCCTCATAGGCGAGATTGACGGCGGCGGCCGTCTTGCCCACGCCGCCTTTGAGACTGTAGAGCGCCCAGGTTTTCATCCGCTCTAGATTACGACAGGCGTATGACAAGTGCATGGCAAGGCGCAATGAGGCCATTGCTATATTGGTCGCATGCGAATCGTGATTCTGGCCGATACCCACGGCTTTATTGACCCGCGCATCGCCGAGTGCGCGGCGGGCGCGGCGCTGGTCGTGCATGCCGGCGACGTCGGCGGCGGCATTGCCGACGAGCTGGCTGCGCTGGGCGAACAGACGCTGATCGTCGCCGGCAACAACGATCCGGCGGACTGCCCCTGGCCGCAGGCAGCGTGTCGCGATCTGCCGGGCGGACAACTGGCGATGATGCACGGGCATCAATGGTCGGCCCGAACTCGCCATCGTCGGCTGCGCGCCGAATTCCCCGAGGCGCGTGCGGTGGTCTGCGGGCACAGCCATCGCCGTGTACTCGAAACCGAGGACACGCCCTGGCTGCTCAACCCCGGCGCGGCCGGCAAGAGCCGTGCCTACGGCGGGCCCGGCTATATCGAACTCATCGCCGAAACGGACGCATGGCATGTGAAACCGGTGGTGTTCGAACCGCTTGCGGGCAAGCGGCGCAAGCGGTCAGGCTAGCGCGCGCGTCGACTCGCGACGCCGCACTCGGGGCGCGGGCTTGCGGTACAACGGCCCTTGACGCGGACCGGTATGAAACAGCAACCGGCCCTAGAGATCCCGCCACTGGCCGGGCATAAGATCGCCGAGACTCCAGCCGCCGATCGCTACCCGGACCAGGCGCAGTGTGGGCAGATCGACCGCGGCGGTCATGCGCCGGACCTGGCGATTGCGGCCCTCGGTGATGGTGATGGCGAGCCACTGGGTGGGCACGGTCTTGCGATAGCGCACCGGTGGATCCCGGGGCCACAGTGCCGGTGCGTCGATGCAGATCACCGCGGCTGGCGCGGTTGGCCCGTCCTTGATCGCCGGGCCGGCGCGCAGCGCGGCAAGCTGGTGCTCATCCGGCACGCCTTCGACCTGGGCCCAGTAGGTTTTGGGCATCTTGCGTGCCGGTTGGGTGATTTTCGCGTTGAGCCGGCCGTTGTTGGTCAGCAACAACAGCCCCTCGCTGTCGCGATCCAGCCGTCCGGCCGGGTACACGCCCGGCACGTCGACATAGTCGGCCAGGGTTGCGCGACCGGCGTCGTCGGTGAACTGGGAGAGGACGTCGTAGGGCTTGTTCAGGCCGAGCAGCCGCGTCGGCGCCGCGGCGGGTGCGCGGCGGGAACGTCGACGTCGAGTTGGAGCGCGCGAGGATCGGGGCATGCGCGCAGTGTAGGCCAGCAGTGCCGGCGCGACACGTTAGCCTGATGGCATCGATTCGACGACGCGGACGCTCGGCTGTGCGGATCCGTTTTCTTGGCGAGCTCAACGATTTTCTCGTACCCGACCGGCGTGGCCGCACTCAGCTGCAGCGGCTCGCCCGGCGCGCGGGCGTGAAGGACATCATCGAAGCCAGCGGCATCCCGCATACGGAAATCGGCGCGATCCGGATCGACGGCCGCGACGACGAGGGCCGCACCGTGCTCGATCAAGGCAGCCCCGTGCACATGGTCGTGGCCCCGAATGCGACCGGACGGCCGTCGGCGCTGCGTCCGTGCACGCCCGATCCGCCGCGCTTCGTGCTCGATACCCATCTCGGCCGGCTGGCCCGCTATCTGCGGCTCGCCGGCTTTGATACCTGCTACAGCAACGACCGCGATGACGCGCATCTCGCCGAGATCGCCGATATAGAGAACCGTATTCTGCTGACGCGTGATGTGGGGCTGCTCAAGCGTGCCCGCGTGGTGCACGGGCGTTTCGTGCGCGCCGACGATCCGCACGCCCAGCTCGACGACATCACCGTGCACTTCAAACTGGGCTCCCGCATGGCGCCGTTCACCCGCTGCAGCGACTGCAACACGCTGCTGGTGCCCGTCGACAAGGCCCGGATCGTGCATCGTCTGGCGCCGTTGACCCGGCGTTATTACACACGCTTCGCGCGCTGTCCGGCCTGCGACAAGCTGTACTGGTCCGGCAGTCATGCCCGTGATGTACGGGGCTGGCTGGATCGGATGGACCGCCTCGGCGGTGGTTGACGCGCCGGAGCGGGCGAACGGTTTTCAATGCCCGAGAATACGCCGATAGCCGCCGGCGATCAGCGCGGCGATGTCCAGCTGCAGCGTGGACAGTCGTGCCTCGGGCGGGTAGGCGAGATACATCGATTGCCAGACCGGGTGCCATTTCTCCTTGAACGCGCGCAGGCCCTTGTAGTTGTAGAATCGGTTGCCGTGTTCGAACGCCAGGCGCGCAAGCTGCTCCGCGGTGTTCGCCCAGGGCGTGTCGCCCACGCCGGCCAGCGGCGCCATGCCGAGATTGAACCAGTGGTAACGCTGGGCCTGTGCCTCCTGCATCAGGCGCACGAACAGGAAATCCATGGTGCCGCCGGGTGCGCGCTCGCGGTGACGCATCAGGTCGATCGAGTATTCCTCGCGATGTCCGTAGCTCGGCAGGATGCTGGCGAATGCGACCAGCGCGCCGTCCCCGTCGCGGACCAGTGCCACGGGTGCGCGCTGGAGATAATCGGCGTCAAAGCGTCCGAGCGAGAATGCTTTCTCGGCCGGTTTCTCGCCGAGCCAGTCGTCTGATACCGCGCGCAGTTCGCCCACGAGCGTGGCGTCGAAGGGCGGATCGCGCAGTTCGAAGGTCAGCCCCAGCCGGTTGCCGCGATTGATGGCGCCGCGCTTGTCTTCGTTGATCCGGCCTGTCATGGAGAAATGGGTGAGATCGACACGCCCGATCTCGCCGAGCTTGAACAGGGCGAAACCGTGGTCGAGATAGTCCGACAGATACTCCGGTCCGACCTGATAGAACATCGGCGTACAGTGGGCGGCCTCGGCGAAACGTCGGAAATCGGCGATCGCCGTACGGCGTGCCTCGGTATCGCCGACCGGATCACCAAGCGCGACCAGTCGGTTGCGAATGGCCGCGAACCCGATCATCGCATGGCCGTCGGCGCTGTAGCGCAGGCTCTTGTCGCCCAGCAGCATGAGATGTGAATAGCCATTCGAACCGTGCGCGCTGAGCCATTCGACCAGAGTGTCCAGGTCGGCCGGCGCCGGGCGTTGGAGCTCGGGCCGCGGCCAGCGCGGCCAGCTCCAGACCATGAGCACGATCACGCTGATCAGCGCGATCATCAGTCCGCGCAGGAAACGGGGCCCGTGGGCGCCGAAATTGAAATGAAAGACGCTGGCGCCGTGGGCCGGATAGAACGCTTCGCCGATGATGAAATAGACCGCGAGCGCAGCGGCGAGGGCGGCCATCCACTGCCATTCGCCGAACTGCCGGGCCAGGCTGCCGCGTCGGTCGAAGGACGCCCGGTTGAGCCAGAGCACGCCGGCCACCGCGGCCAGCAGCAGGCTCGTGCCCCAGTCGAGGCCACGCAGCAGGCCGAATCCCGCCCCCGCGATCAGCAGACCCAGCGCCAGCCATAACGCGCGTGCCAGCCGCAGCGACAGGCCGCGGGCCGCGAATATCAGCGTCAGGCCCACGGCCACGCTCGCCATATGGCTGGCCTCGACCGCGCCCAGCGGCAGCCAGACCCGCAGCAGCCGGGTATGTGCGAGCAGATTCGGGAAAGCCGCGCCGGCCAGCAGCACCACGCCGCTGGCGGCTGTCAGCCAGGCCAGCACACGAATGCCCAGATCCACTGCGCGGCCGACCGGCCAGGCCATGAGCTGGATCGCCGGATGCGTGCGCATCGTCTCCGCCAGGCGGGTCGAGCGCAGCTCGTTGGCTCCGAGCGCCAGCGCCACGATGAGCGGGACCAGGTAATAGGCCACGCGATAGAGCACGAGCGCGGCGACCGCGGTCTCGGCGGTCACGGCATGCGAGGCCAGCAGACCGACGAGGGTGACATCGAACACGCCGAGCCCGCCCGGGAGGAAGCTGAGCATACCGAGGGTCGCCGCGAGCGCGAATGCGGCGATCACGGCGGCCGGCGACACCCCGGCGCCCAGCACCGCCAGGCAGCCCCAGAGCAGCGCGCCGGCGATCGCCCAGTCGATCACCGAGGCCGCGATGAAGGCCATGGCCTGCAGCGGGCGAATGCGTTCGATCGACTGCAGCGGGCCGATGCGCAACAGTGATGTCGTGGCCAGCACGCCGTACACCGGTAGATAGAGCGCGATCACGCCGAGCGCGATTAGAACCAACAGTTCCGGCACCGGGGTTGCCGACAGAATGGCGGGACGCACGATCAGTGTCACCCAGGCCAATGCAGACAATCCCAGCGGCGAGGCGCTGGCGACCAGCGCAGCGTAGCGTAGCGCTGGCGCGGTGGCCGTCCCGTCGCGTGTGAGCAGCAATACCCGCAGCCCGGAGCCGGTGATGCCCGACAGGCTCGCGATGTTGTTGATGCCGTTGGCCAGCATGCCGAGTCGCAGGCTCGTCACCACGCCGCGATCGAGCGCAACGAAACGGGCCGCCAGCACGTCGTAGCTCGACATGACCGCCACGGCCAGCAGCCCGCCGAGGCCGAGCACCCCCAGCAGGAGCGGCGCCACGCCGGCCAGCGCGTGCTGAATCGCGGCCAGATTCACATGGCGTGATTCCACCAGCAGCAGGGCGGCGACGGCCGCGATCAGCAGCAGCGGTGCGAAGCGACGCAGGCGTGTTGCGGTGGAACGGTGGTCGAGGGCGGTATGGGACATGACGTCTTCCCGGGGGCCGTTGCCGGTTAGCCAAGCGAATTAACGCGGGCGTGTAAAGAATGCCCGCCGGACGCGCGGGCCCGCGCGATCGTGTCGGCCGGCTTGATCCTGATCAATCGCGCGTCGTCGCTGAACACCGAGACTGGGGTTCTAGCTCTTGCCAATCGATCGAGGTGTACATCATGTCGCAGACGATACTCGTGCCGGTGGATCTCACCCAGCCCGCGGTACTGGACAGCGTATTCGAGGCGGTCCGTCGCCAGATCGGCATCGAGCCGACCACGGTGGTGCTGCTCAACGTGGTGCTCGGTCACTATGCCAGCGAATTTCCGTATCTGGACGCCGAATACGTGGAGCGCTACATGCGGCACGCCAGCGATGCACTCACCCGGATCGGCGAGGAACATCTGGGTGATGCCTGCGATTGGCGCATCGAAATCGAACTCGGGCCGGTGGCCCGATCGATCGTGCGCTATGCCGACCGGGTCGAGGCCGATCTGATCATCCTGGCGTCGCACAACCCGGTGGTCTGGGACGTGTTTCTGGGCAGTACCGCTTCTCAGGTGGTCAAGCACGCCCGGCATTCGGTACTGGTGGTCCGCCAGTTCGCCGAGACGGAGGAGGCCGTATCGACGCAAGCCAAGGCCGAGGCCTGACGCAGCCGCAGCCGACACGGCGGCCCGCTGACGGGCCGGCGGGCCGCGCGGCGTCGAGCATGCAGAGCCGCCGGCCTATTCGATTGTGCCGGGCAATGCCTGCCAACCGTGGTTTCGTGCCGTGTCCGGGCGATGGCCGCCCAACCGATCATGGCGGCTGCTGGGTGAGCTGCCAATCGTCGCCGCCTTCCCGCTGGTAGACGTGCCGATAGCGCGCCCGGTCCCAGCCCGCGGTCCAGAATTCAACGCGCTCGGGAAGCAGACGATAGCCCTGCCAGTGATCGGGTCGTGGCGGGTGTTCAAAGCTGTAGCGTTGCCGTGCGCGGGCGATCCGCTCGGCCAGATCCTCGTCATCGCCCGCATCGGGGGTCGAGTCCAGAGCCTTGGCGACCAGGGTGCTCTCACGCGGGCGTTTGCGCCACAGAAGATCGGCGGTCTCTTTATCGAGCGCCTCGCAGGGTCCCTCGAGAACCGTTTGCTGCTCGATTTTGCGCCAGTAGAAACACAGCGCAGCATACGGGTTCCAGAGCAACTGCCGCCCCTTGCCGCTGAAGGTGTTGACGAAGAACCCGATGCCCTCGGGCAGCAGATGAACATACACCGTGCGTGCCGACGGGCGATGCAGCGAGGAGTCGACTGTGGCCAGCGTGGCGGCCAGCGGTTCGATCTCCCCGGCCTGGTAGGCGTGCTCGATGACTTGGCCGAGTTCCGCAAGAGGGTCGGGCTTGGTGTCGCTGTGCATGATGAACCTATCGCGATGTCTCGTGACTCGATGGTGGCCCGGCGCCGGCCTGCCGGACTTGATCTCGGTCAAGCGCTCACTCATCCCGCTCGGCGACGATGATCATGGGTTCACTTGAGAGCGCGACCATGCCGCACAAGATTCTGCTGCCGATCGATCTGGAACACGAGAATGATCTCGACAATGTCTTTGCGTGCGCGATCGAACAGGCGTCGATGCACGACAGCACATTCGTTCTGTTGAGTGTCTTGCCGCAACTCTCGCTGGGCTATTTCCCTTCGATCGAACGGCGCTACATGCACAAGATCACGGGCGAAGCCCAGCGGCATCTGGACCGTGTCGCCGAGCAGCGCCTGGGCACTCGATTCGCCTGGAGTGCACACGTGCTGACCGGATCGCCCGGCCGGATGATCGTGCATGCCGCCGACGAGCATGAGGTTGACCTGATCGTCATGGCCTCGCACAACCCTCGCCGCATGGACGTACTGCTGGGCAGCGTCGCCGACTGGGTGGTCCGGCATGCGCGGCACTCCATTCTGGTCGTGCGGGAATTGAGCTAGGTGTGTAAACCCACCACATTGTTCACGGGTAGCCGTAGCCGGCTGATGGGTGGCCGGTGATGCAAGCTGGTATGGGGTCGATGCCAGTTGTAGTCATGCAGCCAGAACGGCAGGCGCGCCGCGCGCTGATCGGCGTTGTCGTAGGCGCGGGCGTACGCCCACTCGTGTAACGCCGTCTGGATCCATCGCTCGGCTTTGCCCTTGGTCCGCGGCCGGTACGGCCGCGTGCGCTGGTGTTTGAGCCCAAGCCGGCGACAGGCCTTGGCAAATCGGCGCGATTGATAACAGGCGCCGTTATCGGTCAGCACCGCTTTGAACCGGACGCCCAGGCGCCGGTAGTAACGCAGGGCGGCAATCAGCGCGCGTACTGCACTGGCGCCGGTTTCATCGGGCCAGATCGTGGCATGGGCGACGCGGCTGTGATCGTCGATGGCCACGTGGACGTAGTCCCAGCCCGCGCCCTTGGACTGGCCCCGACGATCGCCCGTGACGCGATGGCCGGGACGGGCGAAGCGATTGAGCTTTTTGATGTCCAGATGTAGCAGATCGCCGGGGGCAGCGTGCTCATAGCGTCGGGCGGGCGGCGCTGGTTCCAGCCGGTACAACCGGTTCAGGCCGGCCGCCTGCAACACCCGCGCGATCGTACTGACCGGCACGCCGGTCGTGCGCTGGATCGCGCGATAGATACGCCGCTGCCGACGCAGGCGAATGATGCGGGCGCGCTGAGCCTGAGCCAGCCGATGCGGACAGCGATGGGGCCGGCAGCTGCGGTCTGTCAGACCACGCCAACCTTCACGTCGATCGCGCGCAAGCCATTTATAGACGGTACGCGGGCTCACGGCCATCGCCTGGGCGACATCGATCGGTCTGTGGCCATCGTCGACTACGCGGCGCACCAGCACCTGTCGACTGTGAACGGTGAGTCGCGCATTCTTGTGCGTGTTCATCCGGGTCGCTCCTTACGTCTGACGGATTTCAGCACCCATCAGCTTCAGGGACTGCGGCTCGGATGAACAATCTACTTGGAGGTCACAGCTAGGCGCCCTCACCGACGGGGATCGGGGCGGATCCTGACGTTGTACGGTGCGTCTCGGGGGGTCGGGGCATGCGCCGAACATGTCACGCTTGAGTATCGGTCCCGGCCTTGTCGGGTCTGTGCCGCGCGTGTGCGTACTCTACGCAGTTGTGGCCGTCATGCATTGCTGCGGGCGCAACCTCGGCCAGAGCGGGGACCAGAGAGCGGGGTTTTGCACCGCGTTCGGCCGCATGTTCGCCGCGCGATCCGCCATTAGCACAAAGAAGACCTTGGGGCCGCGAATCAAATAGCACAGTATGTGGGCTTCGCGCGGTCGCCCGGTTTGGGGGCGACCGCCATCGATCAAAGAATTTAAAAGCGTCGGAACGGGCGCGGCCGCCGGCCGTGATCGCGCCGTCGCCGCGCGAGAACCGGTCGCCGAAGCGGGCGACGCGCCGCGTATTCCGTTCGCCCGACTCATCGACCGTATGCATTCCAACGATATCTCCTTCGTTCCGCTGCTGGTGGTCATCGCGCTGAGTTTCGCGGTGCCGGTGGCGCTGTCGCCGGTACGGCGTTTCGGCATCCCGGTGGTGGTGGGCGAGATCGCGGCCGGTATTCTGGTCGGCGACAGCGGCCTGCATCTGGTGTCGCAGGATTTCGTGCTCAAGGTGCTGTCGGTGTTCGGCTTCGCCTACCTGATGTTCCTGTCCGGGCTGGAGATCGATTTCTCCGGGCTCGAGCCGCGCCAGGGGCTGCGCGCGAGCAAGACCGGCGCGCGGCTCAAGCGCAATCCGTTCGTGATCGGCGGCGCGGCGTTTGCCCTGACGGCACTCTGTTCACTGGCGGTCGGCTTCTACCTCACCTCGGTCGACCTGGTGGCGCAGCCGTGGCTGATGGCACTGATCCTCTCGACGACCTCGCTCGGCGTGGTCGCGCCGGTATTGAAAGAGCGCGGACTGCTCGAGAGCACCTATGGTCAGACCCTGCTGGTGGCGGCGCTGATCGCCGATTTCGTCACCATCCTGCTGGTCAGTGGCTATGCCATGCTGCGCGTGGGTGCCACCGTGGATCTGCTGTTGATTCTGGTGCTGCTGCTCGCTTTCGTTGCGGCCTGGCGCCTGGCCGAGCGGGCACGCTCGCATCTGCCCGCGCAGCGGCTCATGCATGCGCTGTCCACCGCGACCTCGCAGATCCGGGTGCGCGGCTCGATGGCGCTGGCGCTGATCTTCATCGCGCTGGCCGAAAGTCTCGGCATCGAGAATATTCTGGGCGCGTTTCTGGCCGGCGTGATCGTGTCGATGCTGTCGGGCAGCGAGAGTTCGGTGCTGCGCGAAAAGCTCGATGCGATCGGCTACGGCTTTTTCATCCCGATCTTCTTCATCATGGTCGGGGTCAAGTTCGACCTGCCGGCGTTGCTGTCGTCCAATTCCCCCTGGGAGACGATCGGCGTGCTGGTGATCGCGGCCTTCGGCGTCAAGCTGGTGGGGTCGCTGGTATTCCGGCTGGCCTTCGGCTGGCGCGAGACCTTCGCCGCCAGCACGCTGCTGTCGGCGCGCCTGTCGCTGATCATTGCCGTGGCCGCGATCGGAGTGGAGATCGGGGTGATCTCACCGGCGCTGGATGCCGCCATCATCCTGGTGGCCATCATCAGTTGCCTGATTTCGCCGATTGCCTTCAGCCGGCTGGCGCCGCGGCGTTATCGCGCCGTGCAGCAAATGCTGGTGATCGGCGACGATCGCGATAGCAGCGCGTTGGCACGTCGGCTCGAACAAATGGGCAAGAACGTACACACCGTGACGGAGCTACCGTCCGGCGACAACGGCAATCCGCCGTCACGGGCACGCCTATCGGAATGCCTGCGCGCGGCCGGCATCGAGCAGACGCAGACCGTCATCGCGATGGCCGATACCGACGAGGACAACCTTCAGATCTGTCGCGTCGCGCGCGAGGTGCATGCGGTGCGTCGGCTGTTGGCCTGGGTGCGCGATCCGGCCTATAACGCGCGCTTCCGCGCGGCCGATGTGCGCATCGTCAACCCCGCCTATGCCAAGTTGCTGCTTCTGGAAAGCATGGCCCTGGATACCGGGCGTATCGACGGCGGGGTGCACGAGGACGAAAGCCACGAGATCCGTATCGCCAAGCTACAGAACCGCTGGATCGCCGAGCGCGAACTGCGTCATCTGCATCTGCCGGAGGGCACGCGCGTGCTGCGTATCGAACGACGTGGCGCGATTCTCGAAGCCGAGCCGTCGACCGTGCTGCGCGTCAACGACACGCTGACGCTGGTCGGAACGCGCGAGGATGTGGATACGGTTACGCGCCGCCTGGCGCGACGCTGGTAGGCAGGGTCAGGCGCCGGGCGCGCCGGGGCCGTGCAGGCCCCGACGTGTCCGACGTGTGCTATCAGCTCGAGGTGTTACCGCCGTTCTGAGCGGTATTCGAACCTTGCTGATTCTGGCCCTTGATCGGCATATTGGCCTGATACTTCGAGCCCGGTGCGTACTGTTCGAGCGTCTTCGTGAAGACATCGATCGTTTTCGGCACCTGGCTCGACTGGAACGGCTTGCCGTTGCTCGCCTGGGCGCCGTAGACGGCCTGATCGGCGTCTTCGTTACGCGACAGCGTCGCGCCCTTGATCGAGGCGCCGGCAAAGCCACCGGAGCTGCTCAGGCGATAGGTGATGACCGACGCGGGCGCGGTGTGCACGCTGGCATGCGCGCCGGCCGGGCCCGCCGTGGCCGAGGCCTTGGCGCCGATCTTGAAGTTGCCGTTGGTCAACTCCTGCTTGGCGTTCGGATCCATGAACAGCACGACCATCTCGGTCACCTTGGCGCCGGCCTGCAGGCCGATGCTGCCGCCGGACAGGCTGAAGAACGACGGGGCCACACGGTTCCAGTTACCCGACTGGTCGCGGCAGGCGATCAGGCCGTCGCCATGCTTGCCGGCCACGAGAAAGCCTTCCTTGAAGATGCTGGGGAACACGCCGATGCAGTTGGCGCCGTTGAGCAGCGACTGCGGGATGCGGTCCTGGTCGCGAGCGCTGCATCTGCCCGCGCAGGACGCCGGCGGCGCTGTAGGCCAGCTGGGTGGGCGAGCCCGAGTTGACGCTGGCCCCCGCGCTGGCGTGCGAGCCGTCCTGGTCGTGATTGCCGGTGTTGTTCTGGGCCAGGGCCGGGGCACAGGTGAATGCAAGGGCTGCTGCCGAAACGGCCGCGGCAGAAAGATGATGTTTGCGCGCCATGACAATGCTCCGCTGTAAAGAATCGATGGCAACCCTCGTGCATCTGCGCGGCAGACGTATTCTCGCCTTGGGCAGTGGGATTGCCGACCAGTCTTCGACCGGCGACAGGCCGGTCGATCGAACCGCTTCACGGTAGCGGGCCCCGCGCCGTCGGATAATCCGTCGCACTGACTAAGCGATTGATATTAGGTGCTTACCCGTAGCTCTTGCAGTGGCGGTCGCGCGCGCGGTGTCGTGTTATCGTCATGGAGGAATGTACAGGGGGCACTATGCCGGGGTTTCACGAATTTCTGCTCTTCGTCGGCGCCGGCCTGTTGCTCAACATCACGCCCGGCGCGGACATGCTTTTCGTGGTCAGCAACGCGGGGCGGCATGGTCTGGCGCGCGGTATCGTCGCGGCCTTCGGCGTGTTCGCCGGTACGCTGGTGCATATCGCATTGGCGGTGGTGGGGCTGTCGGCGCTGCTGGCGGCATCGGCCACGGCCTTTGCGCTGGTGAAGTACGTGGGCGCGGCCTATCTGGTCTATCTCGGTCTGCGGCTGCTGCTGGCGCGTCGCCATGCACCCGGGCCGAGCAAAGCAATAAGCGATCGCCTGCCGCTGCCCCGGCTGGCCGCCGTGTTTCGGCGCGGGCTGCTCATCAACGTGCTCAACCCCAAGATCGCATTGTTCTTCCTGGCGTTTCTGCCGCAGTTCATCCATCCGGCGGCCGGTGATCGCACGCTGGCCTTCGCCGTGCTGGGTCTGACGTTCAACACCACGGGCACCGCGGTCAACTGTCTGGCCGCGCTGACCACGGTCGGCATTGGACAGCTGCCCGCGGTGCGCGCGATCGGCCGCGTGGCCGAGCGGCTCGTGGGGGCGCTGTTCGTGGGGCTCGGCGTTCGCTTGGCCGTCGGCCATACGCACTGACGCGACGGCGCGGTACCGGTCCGTCAGCCCGCCGTCGGCTTCTCGCCCGCGAGGCGATCGAGCGCGGCGAGAACCTCGGCCGCAAGGTTCTCACGCAGGTGCTGTGGCGGGCGGCGACCGCGTCGAGAATGCCGGACTGCAACGGGTTGAAGTTGCCGAGCGCGAAGAACGGGACATCGGTGATGGCCGCACCCGATCAGGCCCCACCCGCCAGTACGGTCCGGGCGGGTTACCGTACGGCCGCCACCACTGGACGGCGTCTGCATGCCGTTCCACGAGTCGCAGGCGTTTCTCGGCCCGGCCGCGCGGCCGGGCTTTGTCGCCATCGACGTGATTGAGGCGCTCGCCGTGGCGCGGGCTGCGAGCCTTGCGCTGCGCATCTGATAGCCTCCCCGGGTCCGGCGGCCGACCGTGTGCCCGTGATGGGCCGATCACCACCCGGGAATTCGCTTAAGCTGAGCGTTCTCATGCGGTAATCCTCAGCCATGAATTCGACCGATCTAGATATCCAGCACGCCTGCGCCTTCGCGCTGTCACGGCCCGCTGCCGAGCGTCTGGCCGAGCTGGCCGTTCATGCCGGAGCCGACCGCCTGCTCGTCGGGTATGCGAGGAGCGAGATCGAAGACGGCCCGGTCTTGGAAACGTGCGTCTTCGAACAAGCGGCCGAGGCCCAGCATCGTTTTGCGATCACGGCGAGCTGAATCGGTGGCGGGCAGGGACAGCGCCGGCGCGGTCGGCCTCTGGGGCGCAGTGGCGATCGGCGTCGGCGGCATGGTCGGCGGTGGTATCTTCGCCGTGCTTGGCGAGGCGATGGCGTTGTCGCACGGCGCGACGCCGGTCGCCTTTCTGGTCGGCGGCGTGATCGCACTGATCACGGCGCTGGCCTATGCCCGGTTGTCTGTGGCTTATCCCAGCCGCGGCGGGACGGTGGCCTTCATCGACGCGGCCTTCGGCAACAATCTGTTGTCCGGCAGCCTCAATCTGATGCTCTGGCTGAGCTATCTGGTGACCATCGCCCTGTATGCGACCGCGTTTGCGTCCTATGCCGGCACCTTCTTCGGCCCGGGCCGCGGGGCGCTGCTCGTGCACGCTCTGATCAGTCTGGCGATCGTGCTGCCCACTGTGATTAATCTCGTGAGTGCGTCGCTGGTCAGCCGGTCCGAGACCGCCGTGGTGGCGCTCAAGATCGTGTTGCTGGCGATCGTGATCGTGTTCAGCGCGTCCTACGTGGAGGCATCCCGGCTCGCGCCCGTGCATTGGGGGTCGGCGTTGTCGGTCGTTTCGGCCGGCATGATCATCTTCGTGGCGTACGAGGGCTTCGAACTCATCGCGAACTCGGCGGAGGATATCCGCGACCCCGCGCGCAACCTGCCGCGTGCTTTTCTGATTGCCGTACTCTCGGTCGTTGCGCTTTACGTGCTGATCGCGGTGATCGCCGTGGGCACGGTGCCCGAGGCCCAGGTGCTGGCGGTACGCGACTATGTGCTTGCGGTCGCCGCCGAACCGGCGCTCGGCCGGGCCGGTTTCGTGCTGGTGTCGCTTGCCGCTGTGCTGGCGACGCTGTCCGCGATCAACGCCACACTCTATGGCAACGCCCGGCTGGGTTATGTACTCGCTCGCGACGGCGTGCTGCCGAGCCGATTCGACGCCGAACGCCACGGCCTGCCAATGACCGGCGTGCTGGCCACGGCATCACTCAGTCTCGTTCTGGCCAACCTCATCGACCTGACCGACATCGCCATCATCGGCAGTGCAAGCTTTCTGCTGGTGTTTGCCCTGGTCAATGCTGCGGCCTGGCGGCTGGCCCCGCAGATCCACGGATCGCGTGTGCTGCACGGGCTGGGGGTGCTGCTCTGCGGGACTGCGCTCATTGTGCTGATCGGCCATACCTGGCGCAGCAACCCGACCGGCGTGGCCGTCTTCGCCGGCTTCGTTGTCGTGTCCGGACTGTTCGAGTTGGTCTACGGACGCGGCGTGCGCGGCCACTTTTTGCGGCGCCGCTATCCTTGAATACACGGCATGGCGTGGGCGTCCATCTCGAGCGCCCGCGCCGGCTCGTCAGCGCTTTGAACCGTCGTTCACAAACGCCTGGAAGGCATCGGCGTAATCCGGATGCCAGCGCGATAATGGCGGCCGGTTCTCAACGATATCGCCGATCGCCCATTGCATTCGTTTTTCGTCGAGCCAGCGCGGCACGTCGTTGTCCGGGCAGAGAATGTAGAAATCGCCGGCGTCGAGACGCTGTCGAACATGAAGTCGGCGGTTTGTTCCGGCGTCCAGGCAGATGCCGGCTTCTCGGTTTCGCCGGGCCGGGTGAGCTGGGTGAATACGAAGCCGGGAATGAGCAGATGCGCGCTCAGTTCGCAGCCGTCGGTATTGCGCAGTTCGTGCGCCAGCGCCTCGGTGAAGGCCTTCAGCCCGGCCTTGGCGGTGTTGTAGGCCGGGTCGCCCGGCGGCGTGGTGATGCCCTGCTTGGATCCGGTGTTGATGACCAGCCCCGGGCCGCCGCGCTCGATCATCTTCGGCACGAATGTCTGGGTGCCGTGGATCACGCCCCAGAGGTTGATGCCGAGCACCTGGCGCCAGTTCTCGGACGGGCCGAAGATGTCGCTGCCCGGCTGGACGCCGGCGTTGTTCATCAGCACGTCGGTCCCGCCGAAACGCGAGCGCACGACCGATTCGAGAGTGATGACCTGCTCGACGTCGGCCACGTCCACGGCGTGGGTCATGACATGGCCATCGTGAGCCGCGCCGGCGGCACGCACCGCGGTCTCGGCCTCGGCGAGGCGCTCCATGTCGCGATCGGCGATGCACACATGCAGCCCGCGGCGGGCGAAACCTTCGGCCGCGGCACGGCCGATGCCGGCGGCTCCGCCGATCACCACGGCGACCTGGCCCGGAATCAGAGCAGGATGACTCATATCGATGGTCCTTTTTTTGCGAGGGTGTAATAGAGGTTATCAGGGCGCTTCCCGGATCGGACATGCGAGCCGGTTCACGGCGGGTCGCCAACCCCGGCGCGCTGTTGGGGCGGCTGGCAGGCGCGCATCAGGCCCGTCATCGCGCGTAGCGTTCGCTCGTGCAGAGCATCTGTCGGCTGGCAGGAGAGGGCGGCGCCCATCGCCAGATGCGGGTGGGCGCCGTGGGGGCGCGCGCTCAGGACTTGCAGTGCGGCGGCCACCGCGTCCCGATCGTGGGCGTTGGCGGCCTGACGAGCCAGCCAGTGGCGACGATAGCGCGATGCGATGACGTCGCTGACGACAATCGGTTGCACCCTCAGCTCCGGCACGCGGCGAGCGAGGTAGGTGGTGCTGGCTGACCAGCACTCGAGGGCCGCCTGTGCGTCTGCCGGGTCGGATGCCGGATCGGGTTCGATCCGGCCGGCGGGATAGGTCAATATCGTGCCTCCGGCGCGCAGATGCTGGACGGCCGCGCGCACCGACCATGCCCGACCGCCGCCGGCCGCGGCCACCATGATCAGATGACGCCGCAGCGCGGGCAGGGCATGGAACAGCGGTCGCTCGGCCACCAGCAGCCGGACATCGTGGGCCTCCAGCTGCGACAGCAGCGCCACCGCATCCACCAGTCCGGGATGGTTCGAGACCAGCAGCAGCGGCTGACCGGGCGCCGCCGGCTTGCCGGTCTGAGACACTGGGCCGGCCCATTGCATGAGCCCCCAGGCACTGGCCGCGGCCAGCCCGTGCCGTGCTATGCGGCTGTCGAATTCGATCAGTTGCCGTGCGAACGTATCGACCCGGCGTTCGACCAGGCGCAGCAGCAGGCGGCGTGGCAGGTGGGTGAGCCAGCGTGACGCCGACAGCGCATCGAGCGCGTCGCGACGACAGATGGCGGCCACCCGGGCGATGCGGTCGGGGTCCCGATCGAGGGCGCCCGGCTGACTTATGGAGGCGTCGCGGCGCAGATTGTCTCCTTTTTACGCGCGAGGGGGCTCGTTCACCCGGCGCCGGCATGGGTCAAGGCGTGGTGCCTGACAGGCTTCCGAATGAGGCCTTATTGCAGCGGTCGTGGCCTGTGCTGTCCAGTACCGAAAGGTCTTGCATCCTTAAAACGGCGGGCCATTCGCCACCGCCCTTAGCCGATGGTTTCGTCGGAGCGGCGCAGCGCGCTCAGGCTGGGCATGGGGCGATCACGCCATATCCGGTCCGCCGCATCGAGATCGTATACCCGCCCCGTCTCGGCCAGTTCAATGCCCTCGATCGGGCGGTCGACCTCGCGCCCTGCGGCGGCGCGATCGCGGAGGGTGGCGGCCAGCCCGGTGCGCATTTCCGGGTCGCCGTGGTTGAGATACACCGTGGCGGGGCGCGTGACGGGAGCATCGCTGGCCCGGTCGAAGACAAAGCGAACGAGCGCCTCCAGGTCGCCGTGGCCGGAATAATAGTCGCCGAAGTCGACGATGCGCGCTCGGACACGTTCCGGCCCGATACGGGCGTTGCCCAGCGTCAGCGGCGTGTCGGCCGGCCACTCGCCCGCGGCCAGCTGGCGCAGGCGCCCGGCGCCCGTGTTAGGTGGAGCGTAGCCGCAGAGCACGATGGTCGCCGCCGGGTTGTCGATCTGATCATCGATGAAGTCGACGACACGCCCGCCCTGGCACATGCCGCTGCCGGCGAGCGCGATCATCCGGCTCAGACTCGGATCCCGCATGGCGCGCAGCGTGCCGCCGGGTGCCCGGTTGAGGCGGACCCGCTGCCAGAGTGCGGCGAGATGGGCGTCCACTTCCGCTTCGTTGGCCAGGCCGAGGCGTTCGGCCAGCTGCGGGTTGCGATAAGCCGGCGCGGTGGCGGTGCCGCCACTTCCGTCTGCGAGTACGGTGCCGAAGACATCGGTCATGCGCACGGCCAGCGGAGCATCGAGCGACAGCCACCGCGGCCGGCCCTGTGCGTCCGGTCGACCGATGTCGGTCGTGCGCAGCACATAGTCGAGATCGAATAACAGTTCCTGCGCGCGATGGATGGCGAAGCAGGGCGCGATGACCGGCCCGCCGCCGCGGGTATCGCTGTCGGCGAACAGCTCGGCCCAGGCCACCATGCGGGCTGCGAACGACTTGAAGTGCGGCTCGCGCGGCGGTTCGGCCCCGCGCGTGGATTCCACCACCATGTAATCGGCGGTGCCCGGCAGCGTCTGCCCGGCCAGCAGCGATTGAAACGGGTTGTCGGGCGTATTGCCGCCAATGTCGCCGCTGAACACGATGGCGCGCTCCATGCCCACACCGCTGCGCCAGGTCACGGTCACCGCCACCGCGCCTAGAATATGGGCGCTGCGATGAAAGGTAAGCCAGAGGCCGTGCATGCGCAGCGCGCGATCGAAGCGGAAATCCGGGCGCTTATCGAGCGGCTGGAAATCGATGAGGTCGACGTCGGCCCCATCGTATTCGTCGCTGAACTTCGCGGCGTCGCGCAGTGCCAGTTCGGTCAGCCAGGCGGTGGCCTCAGTGCAATACACCGGGCCGCGAAAGCCGGCCCGGTGCAGTTGCGGCAGCCGCCCGGTGTGGTCGCGATGGGCATGCGTGAGCACGACGAAATCGAGCCGCCGGGCGTCGAATCCGAGCCTGGGCGCGCCGTCCGCGAAGCCGGCACCGCGTTCGGCATGGGCGCCGCAGTCGACGAGAAAACGGACGCCGAGGCGTTCGTCGACCAGCAGGCTGGCCGAGCCGGTTACGCTTTCGGCGCCGCCGATGAAGCTGAGTTGCATAGGATGCGAAGTCGGGCACGCGGCATACCGCCGCGAAAAGATCGATACTGCATCCTACCCGGGAACGCGGTCCCGGGATGCAGTCATCGCGGCTGCCAGTGGGCCGCTTTCGGCGCCGTTGGCGCCTGTGCGGCCTGGTCTCAGTGGTGCCCGTACTGCTTCAAAAGCTCGGCGTTGACGCAGTTGCGCAGGCCCTCGCCGCGCAGATAGCGCGTCAGGGTTTCGGTGGACAGTCGGCGCGCATCGGCGCGGCTGGCCGGGCTGTACCAGGCAGCATGCGGTGTGAGAATCAGCCGATCCTTGAGGCGCTCGTCGCCGCGTTCGATTGCGGCGAACAGCGGCCGGTTCATGTTCGGCGGCTCCTCGGGCAACACGTCCAGCGCGGCACCCGCGATTCGGCCTTCGACCAGCGCGGTATAGAGCGCATCGATATCGATGACCGCCCCGCGCGCGGTATTGATCAACACCGCGTGCGCCGGCATGCGGCTCAAGGCATCGGCATCGATCAGATGATGGGTCTGTTCGTTGAGCGGCGTGTGCAGGCTGACCGCATCGCAGGTTTCGAGTAGTTCGGCAAGGTTGTCCACGCGCGATACGCCGACCGCGATCTCCTGGCCACGCGGCAGTTCCGGGTCGTAGGCGATCACTTCGATGCCGAACGCCTTGGCGCGCAGGGCGGTGGCGGTACCGATCCGGCCCAGCCCGACGATGCCAAGCCGGCTGCCGCGCACACGCTCGACTTGCGGCGCGCCCGGCTTGAATTCGGCCACCGGCGAGCGCTGCAGGCGCTGGTCGTGAAACATCAGCCCGCGGCGGAAGGCCAGCAGCATGCCAATGGCATGATCGGCGACTTCGCTGGTGCCGTAGTCGGGCGTGTTGCAGACCGGGATGCCGGCGGCCGCGGCCGCGTCCAGATCGATATGATCGAAACCGACCCCGGCGCGCACGATTACCCGGCAGTTGTCGAGCTTGGCGATCAGTTCGCGGTCGATGAATACTTCGTGCCAGACCAGTAGCGCATCCGCCGCACGCCATTGCGCCTCGTCGATCCGCTCGGCTTCGCGTTCGCGAAAGATGGTGAACGCGAAATCCGCCCCGGCGGTTTCGCGTTCGAGCTCGGCATCGTCGTCGTACTGGGCATCGGGCGTCAGAATGGAGAGGGCGCGGCTCATCGGCGGTCCGTCAGGTCGGGTGGGCGGATATCGGCGGTGCGGACTACTGGTACCACAGCACGATCCCCGGGAAGAGAATGAACAGGAACAGCAGCGCCAGCAGCACGGCATAGTAGGGCAGCAGCGCGGCCGAAAGTTTTTCCATCGGCACATCGCCCACGCCGCAGCCGACATACAGCACGGTGCCCACCGGCGGCGTGATCAGCCCGATGCCCAGCGCGAACGACATCAGCACGCCGAAATAGACCGGGTCGATGCCGAGCTTGGTCACCACCGGCGTCATCAGCGGCGCGAGGATGACCATCGCCGGCGTGAGGTCCATGAAGAACCCGACCAGCAGCAGTACCACGATCAGGATCATCAGCATCACGAAACGCTGGTCGGTGAGCGCGGTCAGGGCCGCGACGATGTGCTGCGGCACCATGTTGGCGGTGAGCAGCCAGGCCAGCACGTTGGCAAACGTCAGCAGCAACAGCACGACGCCGGTCAGCTGGCCGGTGTTCACGAACAGCTGGAACAGCTTCCTGAGCGAAAGCGTGCGATAGAAGAACAGCGACACGACGATGGCGTAGATCAGCGCGATCGCCGAACTCTCGGTCGGCGTGAACACGCCGCCCAGGATGCCGCCGACGATGATCAGCGGCAGCATCAGCGCCGGCAGCGCGGCCAGGAACGAATCGGCCACCTCGCGCAGCGAAAACGACTGCGCAGCGCCGCTGGAGCGCGAAGTGAAGTAGGTCGTGAGCATGAGCCCGACGGTGACCAGCAGCCCTGGCACGATGCCGGCCAGGAACAGATTCGAGATGGAAGTGTTGGTCACCACGCCGAACAGAATCATCGGAATCGACGGTGGCACGATGATGCCGACCACCGACGCCGCGACCACGATCGCGGTGGCGGCCGCGGCCGAATAGCCTTTCTCCTTCATCGGCCGGATCAGCATGCCGCCGATCGCCGAGGCGTCTGCCACCGCCGAGCCACTGATGCCGCCGAAAAACATGGAGGTCAGCACCGCGATCTGGCCGAGGCCGCCGGCCATGAAACCCACCAGCGAACTGGCGAAGCGCACCAGCCGGCGGGCGATGCCGCCGTGGCTCATCACCTCGCCGACCATGATGAACAACGGAATGGCCAGCAGCGGGAAGGAATCCAGCCCGTTCACGCCCTGCTGGATCAGCGGCGAGAACGCGTAGTGGTAGTGCATCATCAGATAGATGCTGATACCGGCCAGGCCGATCGAAATCGGGATGCCGATCGCGAGCAGCACCAGCAGTGCGGCGAGCATGCCGAGCATGAACATGGTCACGCCCTCCGTGTGAAGCGGGCGATCAGCCGCAGCAGATCCACCGTGTTGGCAATCGCAAGCAGCGCCGCGAAGGCGAGCATCGCCATGTACAGATAAGTCTTCGATATACCCAGCAGTGGGGTGACGCTCACATAGCCCGACACGAGCTGCTGATAGGCCATCACGATGATCACGCAGACCGCGTAGACGATCGCGATCTTGAGGATGTCGAAGATCCGCGCCACCGCGTTCGGCACCGCGTCCTTCACGAATGTGACCGCGATGTTCTCGTTGGCCAGACAGCCAACGCCGCCGCCCACCAGCACGGCCCAGATGAAGAAGTAGCGCGACATCGCCTCGGCCCAGTCGTAGGAATTGTTGAGCACGAAGCGGCCGAACACATTGGCCGAGACGCAGAAGAACACGGCGATCGTCAGCAGGCCGACGAGAACGCCCAGCCCGATACGCAGGTAATGAACACCGCGCTCAACGGTGGCAACAAGCGCGTCCATGGATTATGACCCCGCAAGATCACGACGAATGAATGGCAATGGGCGGACCACACAGGGTCCGCCCATTGGTTTCGGTAGCGCTCCGGGAGCGCGGGTCACCGGCTCTTTAATGAGGGTGGTTGGTCGCCTTCATGACCTGGTCGAACAGCGGTTCGCCGATCTTGCTCTTGAAGTCCTTGTACACCGGCTCCGATTTCTTCTTGAATGCTTCGCGCTGGCTGTCGGAAAGATCGGTGATCTTCAGGCCCTTCTTCTTGAGCTCGCTCTTGGCCTGGGCGTCGATGTCGCGGCTGACCTTGCGCTCGTAGTTGCCCATCTGGACGCTCGCCGTGCTGACCAGCTTCTGATACGGCTTGGGCAGCCGCTGCCAGAAACGCTCTGACATCAGTGTGATGAACGGCGTGTAGACATGCTTGGTCGCGGTGGCGTTGGACTGAACCTCATAGAATTTGGAGGTCAGGATCGTCACCCACGGGTTCTCTTGGGCGTCCACGGTGCCCTGGTCGAGCGCGGTGAACAGTTCCGCGAACGACATCGGCGTCGGGTTGGCGCCAAGCGTGCGCCAGATATCCAGCTGCACCGGGCTCTGCATGGTACGGATCTTCAGACCGTGCAGATCCTTCGGCGAATTGATCACGCCCTTGCTGTCGGTGAGCTCGCGGAAACCGTTCTCGGCCCAGCCCAGCGCGACCAGGCCGTTCTTGTGATCAGTAATCTGCTTGAGAATCTTCTGCCCGATCGGGCCATCTAGCACCTTGTCGGCCTGCTGCGCGTTGTCGAACAGGAACGGCAGGTCGAACACCGCCAGTTCCGGCTCCATCTTGATCAGCGGCGAGGTCGAGGGCTGGGTCATCTCGGCCGTGCCGGACTGTAGCGCGCTCGTCATCTGCAGGTCGTCGCCGAGCTGCGCGCTCGGGAAGATGTTGACCTTGATATGGCCGTTACTGCGTTGTTCGACGATCTTCTTGAAGTAGGCGACGCCGCGATACTGGGCGCTGCTCTCGGCCAGACCGATGCCGAACTTGATCGTGAACTGCTGATCGCCGTCGACCTTGACCGGGCCGCCCGAGACCTTCGGCATCGGCAGGAAGTGCAGCGAATCGCTGCTGTTGGATGCGGCGCTGGCAGCGCCAGCAACAAGCACGCCACCGACCAGGCCGGCGTACAAGGCGGCATGCCGAGCGAACATTCTGATTTTCATGGTTCTCCTTTGCAGTGATCTGCGATTCGCAATGAACGCGTCGCAGCGGCGCGCGAGTGGACAATGGCTACATCACGGGTCGCATGCTGATCGGCGATCGGGTGATCGGCTTTGTGTCGCCGCATGTTGACCATAGCCGTGCATTAGCCCCGCGACAATGAACCTGCGACCAAAGTCTGCCCTTCGCCTCAATTAGTTAGTGGCGACGACTGTCGCGTCTCGCACGTGGACGCAGAGCGCCCATGTCGCCACCAGAGCAGGGTGGTCGGTATTTCTGGCGGACGCCGGTCGGTTTTTCCGCGCCCGAATCGAAGTTGGAATCGGCCGTATGCGGCGCGGCTCGAAGCGCACGGCGCGGACAGACGGCTCAGCGTGTTTCCGCCGAAGCGCTCAGCACAAGGTGGGGGCATCCGGCCTGCGGGCGAGCGGCGTTCGTTTGCACGCCAAGCCCGTGGTTTCATGTGCAGCGCATTCGTGGACCGGCCCTACGCGGCTGCGGCGGGCGCGTGGGCGTCCACGGAGTCGGCGTCGCCGGTGGGCGCTTTCACGTGTTCCGGGTGGTCGGCAAGTGCGCGACCATCGGGATTGTCCTGGGCCGTCGTACCCGCCAGATCGAAAAACGCCACGCGTGCCTTGAGTGCACGCGCCTGCGCTTCGAGCGAACGACCGGCGGCGGCCGACTGTTCGACCAGTGCTGCGTTCTGCTGGGTAACGCTATCCATTTGCGAGACCGCCAGATTGACCTGTTCCACGCCCGATGATTGCTCCTGGCTGGCCGAGGCGATTTCGGAAACCAGGTCGCTGACCTTGTGCACACTGATGGCGATGTCATCGAGCGCCTTGCCGGACAGGGCAACCTGTTCCGAGCCATCGGCGACCTTGCTCGCACTATCGGCCACCAGCTTCTTGATCTCCTCGGCCGCCGAGGCGCTCCGACTGGCCAGGCTGCGGACCTCGGTGGCGACCACTGCGAAGCCGCGGCCCTGTTCGCCGGCGCGGGCCGCCTCCACCGAGGCGTTGAGGGCCAACAGGTTGGTCTGGAAGGCGATCTCGTCGATCAGGCCGACAATCTCGTTGATCTGGCTGCTCGACTGTTCGATCGCCTGCATCGAGGCCACGGCACGCGACGCCACATCGCTGCCCTCGCTGGCCTGATGACGCACACCCTGGGCCACCTCATCGGCCTGCGCGGCATTGTCGGCATTCTGTTTGACGGTGGAGGTCATCTGCTCCATCGACGCCGCCGTTTCTTCGAGGCTCGCTGCCTGCTCCTGGGTGCGATTGCTGAGTTCGCCGTTGCCGGCCGCGATGTCGCGCGCGCCGGCCGTGACCGAGTCGGCCCGTTCGTTCACATCGCTGACGACGTCATACAGCCGGGCGCGCATGGACTCGATTCCGTCGATCATGCTGCCGAATTCGTCGCGATAGGGATTATCCACGCGCTCCTGCAGGCGGCCATTCGCGATCGATGCAACGAACCAGCGCGCCGTGGCCAGAGGGCGCATGATGCCGGCCATCAGCCACAGCAGCACAAGCAGCGCGAGCACGAATACGGTGGCCGCGGCCGCGATGATGTAGGTCTGGGATCGATGCGCCGAGGCGCGCGTATTCGCATAGGTGTCGGCCGCGGCGGCGCGCTGTATTTGCCACAGGTGGTGCAATTGCTGGGCCAGGGTCTCGACCGGCTGATGCAGTGAGATGCCGTAGATGTTCGTGGCATCCAGCATGTCCCCTTCGTTCAGGTCGGCCACGAAATCGCCGAGTGCGCCCTCGATGTTCTTGATGTTCTTCTGGGTCTTGTCGGCAAGCGCCTGTTCTTTCGGGCCCGTGATCAGTGCCGGATAGTAATCTTTCCAGCTTTGGTTCACTTTCTTCTGAATGGTGCCGATGGTGCTTGCCAGCCTTTGCATGGCCGATGCGCCAGGCTGAGAGGTCAGCAGTGTGCCGACCTGGGCGCGCAGGTCATTCACCTGCCGGTTGAGGCTGGACACGGTTTCGATGCCGGACAGGTTCTTGTTGTAGATCGCATCGGTGTTATCGGCCGCACGGCGGATGGACCAGACCGAAAGCGCGCTGAGCATCACGATGAACATCAGGGCCGCCCCGAAGCCGAGCGCGAGTTTCGCCCGCACACTTTTTCTCGGATCCAACATCGAATATCTCCTCAGCGATTGTCTTTTATCGTCTTTTGTTCTGCGGATGCTGCGATTCGGCACCATGGCCGATCTGCAAGGCGCACTGTCCCCATGTCCTTCATCGGCCACGGCGCAATAGACTTGAGCGGATGGGCGGGGCTCGCGTGCGGGCCCCGCAGGTGCGATTCGCACCGAGCTGCCGGTCTCGGCGGCGCCCCCGGCGGCTTGCGGAATTCGGCACGATATCGCTCGTGAAGCGCCGGGCAGGATGGAACAGGGGCGAAATCGGCCCGGGTCCGCTGGCCGCCTCGCTCTTCGGCGGGCGGTCATGGTCGCATTCACCGGCACCCTGCGGTTCGGGGCGACTTCGTGCGCTGGCGTGCCGGCGCCGATTGGTTAAGCTCACTGTGTGCCCATGACTGAAAGGACGGCCGTGCCTACGCTTTCCGCTCTCTATCGTTACCCGATCAAATCCACCGCCGGCGAGGCGCTGGATCGCGCGACGGTGACCGAGGAAGGCTTGTTGCGGGATCGCCGGTTCATGCTGGCCCGGCCCGACGGCAGCTTCGTGACCGCGCGTCGCTATCCCGGCTTGCAGCGCGTATTCGCCCGCTTCGACGGGGAGCAGTTGAGCCTGACGCACGACGACCACCCCGCAATCAGCGAGTTGCGGGATGTCTTCGCGCTTCGGCCGTTCGATACCCGGGTCTGGCGCGACGATTTCCCGGCACTGACCACCACGATCCGCCTGGATGCCTGGTTCAGCCGCATCATCGGCGAGCCCGTGCATCTGCTCTGGCTCGGCGAGCGATCGAACCGTCACCGCGACTCGATCGGTGTCCGGGTGAGCTTTGCCGACGGTTATCCGCTGCTGCTGACGACCGAGGCTTCGCTGGCCGACATCAACGCGCGTACCGACGGCAGCCACGTCATGGCCCAGTTCCGGCCCAACGTCGTCGTCACCGGCAGCGAGGCCTTCGCCGAGGACGGCTGGCGGCGCATCCGCATCGGCGATGTCGTGTTTCGCGTGGACAAGCCCTGCGGGCGTTGTGTGATGATCACCGTCGACCCGGCGCGCGGCGAACGCCGGTCCGACGGCGAACCGCTGCGGACCCTCGGCCGCTATCGCAAGCGGGGCAAGGAGGTCTGTTTCGGGGAGAATCTCGTGGCCGAGAACACCGGCGAACTGAGGGTGGGGCAGGCGGTTGAGATTCTCGACTGAAAGAACCGCCGGGCCCACTCGATTGACCGTTGCGGAGGCCGCTCCCTGCAGATCGAAACGCCCGTGGCCAGATACGAGATATCCACCGACGTCGACTGCCTCGACTTCGATATCATTCATCGTTTTCTCGCCGACGAAAGCTACTGGGCGCGCGGCATCCCGCGCGCAACCCCCGAGCGCGCGATCGGGAACTCGCTGTGCTTCGGCGTTTATCGCGGCGAGGAACAGGTCGGTTTCGCGCGCGTGGTCACCGACAAGGCCACTTTTGCGCTGTTGTCCGACCTGTTCATCCTCCCGGGCCATCGCGGGCGGGGCTTATCCAAGGCGCTCACGCGCCGCATCGTCGATCACGATCTGCAGGGCCTGCGGCGCCTGTTGCTGCTCACCACCGATGCCCAGGAGCTGTATCGCCAGTTCGGCTTCGAGGAGCTGACGAACGTCTGGCGGTTCATGGAAGTGCTGCAACAGGATCCGTACGGGGCGTCGCTGCCCGGGTGATCCAGAGCCAAGTCGTCGGGCCGGCGCCGGCGCGTTCGGCCCAACGCGTTGTGAACAAGGTTGTCGCCCCGGCGTGCGACGCATGGGCCGTCTCGGTCCTGCCATTCCGGATAGGACCGCAGTCGTGATCCGGCCGCTCGGTGGCAAGGCCGGTCGATGCGTGGGCCAGTGCTGGAGAAAGCTCGTGCCGCTGTCCCTGGCGCGATCCAGTCCGGAATCCTTCCATACCCGACCGAGCCGGGCGTAGGGGCTGAATTTCAAGCGGACCCCTGAACTCGACGGGCGATCATTATTGAAACGAAAGTTCGATCCGATTCGTGGACGCTTTGCTAGCTTTCGTCAGCTGTCGCCACGCGTTGCGCCAGCGATTCCCTTGTCGTGAAGCCGCAGGATCGAATATGCACCATGCCCCTGAAGATCTTTCATCAACGGTCCGGAATGCCTGCGTCAAAGTGCCGGAGATCACGATTTTCTTCTGGATCGTCAAGTTACTGACCACGGCCATGGGCGAATCGACCTCGGACTTTCTGGTCTACCACATCAATCCGTATGTCGCGGTGGTGCTGGGCACGCTGGGCTTCGGCCTGGCGCTGGCCCTTCAGTTTTTCGTCAATCGCTATGTGCCGCGGATCTATTGGCTCGTGATTGTGATGATCGGGATTTTCGGCACCATGGTCGCGGATGTGGCCCATATCGTGCTCGGTGTACCGTACTTCGTATCCACTGCGGTGTTCGCGATATCGCTCGTCGTCGTATTCGTGCTCTGGGCACGGGTGGAGGGCACACTTTCGGTCCACAGTATTTACACGACGCGCCGCGAAATATTCTATTGGGCGGCCATCATCGCGACGTTCGCCCTGGGTACGGCGGCCGGCGACATGACCGCGACGACCTTCGATCTCGGCTATTTCGACTCGACGATTCTTTTCACCGCCGTGTTTGTCGTGGCCGGATTGTCGTATGCACTGGCCAGCACGCGCCTCAACAAGATTCTGGTTTTCTGGCTGGTCTACATACTGACGCGGCCCGTGGGCGCCTCCTGCGCGGACTGGCTCGGCAAGTCGCATCAGTTCGGCGGCATGGGGTATGGCGACGGCACGGTCAGCATTGCGCTGGGGCTGCTGATCGTGGTGTTCGTGGCCTATCTGACCGTGTCCGGAAAAGATCGGCGCCTGGAGGGTGCCGGGCTCCGCGGCGCCGCGCCTGCATGAGGATGAGATCGATGGACGCGGCAAAGCCAGCCTCCGGTTTGTTCGCCCCGAGGCCATAACGACGAGTGTGGCCATTCAAGATCCCAGCTCACGCCCCTTGCTCATCCACCAGAGTGACACCGCGCTTTATGAAGCCAAGCGGTGTGGGCGGAATGAAGTGTCGGCGACGGGGGCTTCGTAAACGGGAGCCGGAACGGTGGCAAACCCGGTGTTAGTGCGTGTGCTGATTCGATCTGATCGCCCGAACTATCGTTGAGGGGCCAGATGACCTGTCGGCTTTACTTCCAACCCGTTCGATCGTGGCCGCCTGCCTCCTCGAAAGCCTTTATACATGGGTCTCAGTGGAACGACAGTCGGACCGGGACGCCCCGGCGAACGGGGTTCTTCCGTTTCCGAACTGTCGAGATTAATTACATAAGTCTGGGTGGGATCTTTGGGGGGCGTCGCTATCTGCATGTAATGAAAGGTCGGTACGTATCTTGCAGGGGTAAGCCGGCCGGTATGGAGGATCAACCGCGAGTCGGTCGATCCAGCTCATGCCGGCCAAGCCGAAACAAGGGGGACTCCACATGGCTTATCAAAGAAAAGTGTTCGGCGCGTCGATGCTGTTACTGGTCGCGGGTGCGGCGCAGGCCTCGACCATCGTGGTCGATCATTTCGAAGCGCCTTCGTCGAGTGCAACGCCGAATACCTGGTACCAGTCCGACATCCGCGGAGCGGGCACTGCCGATACGGTCGACCTGAGTGGGGCTGGCGGCAATCTGGAGGCCGGTCAGCCTTCCGGGCCGGGCGCTGCGGAGGTCACGACCGGTAGCAACAATGCAGACAAGGCCGAGGTCGCGACGTATAACAACTTCGGCTCGGTCGCGGATGTGTTGAGTTCGTGGAATTTCAGTTACGACTACTACAAGGCGTCCGGCGCTGGCGACGCCGCTGCGGCACCCAGCCTCAAGCTCAATCTCTACAACAGCAACTGTGGCAGCGGTGATTGCTACGGCTCTCTGGTCTACGAGCCTTACTGGAATCAGGGCACCGGCGGCGCAGGTACGGTTCCGGCCGATGCCTGGCAGAACGTAAATGTCACCACCGACACCGGCAGCGGCAGTGATCAGTCCGGCGGCTGGTGGTGGAGCGGCGGGTTCGGCCAGAGCAACAGTGCCGGCGGGCCCCCGCTGCAGTCGCTCAGCGAATGGCTGGCCCACTTCAAGTCGTCCGATCCCGCCGATATCGATGGCGCTAGCGTGGTCGGCATCGCTCTCGGCATCGGAACTTACAACCCGGATACCACCGGTTATTTCGACAACGTGAGCTACACCGACGGAAGCGGCAACACGACAACGTTCGACTTCCAGCCGGCAAGGGCCAACGCCGTACCTGAGCCGAGCGCCTTGCTGATGCTCTTGGGCGGCGTTCTGCTCGTGGGCACGGGCGCCGCGGTTCGCCGTCGACGCCTTGGCTGATATTAACGACATCAACCTAGCCGTCGGCAACCCGAACGCAGCCGCTTCGCTCTGAAGCGGCTGCGAACCAGCGAGGGGCCTTGCGGCTGGCCGAATTCCTTGCCAATCGCCCTCGTGAACGGGCTTCGCGCGTTGCGATGCGTTATTGCTGCCCAGAATGCCGCGGCGATTGCTCGGCCGAACCGGCTGGCGCGGCAGCGCCAGTCCGGGCGGTCGGGTCGGTTTGGCTCATCCTGACTGGAATCAGCTGAAACTCCGGATTGGGCAGCAAGCGCTAGACCACCATCCCCTGAACCTGCAACTGCTCGACGTCAGTCTGCTCGCTTGCGTGCTCGAACGTGATCGCGCAGACATTGCCCTCAGCATCAACCTCCAGAATCGTGCTCTCGTCTAGGCCGCGTGTTTCCGCGATGTTATCGGCTCGAAACTCGATGTAGATCGTGTCAGTGTCGTCGCAGTACTGAATTTTTATGGCGCATACCCGCGGTCGAAGAAGGCGTTTTGGACCGTTTCGTCGTCTTCCGACCATACGATTCTCAAGTAACGACGGTCCATATCCGCTATCCCGGCTCTGCCGCGTGCGGATGCGGCGCTCGGCCTGGACGGCCTCTTGCTCGGGCTGGTCGATGACATGCTGTATCCACGCATCACGAATGATGGATTGATTCGGCCGCTGCTCCGTGTCGATTGGAAGTAGCGTGTCGCTTTCATCGCCGTCTGGTTTGAGGGCTCGCGGCTAGATTGCGTTCGTGAGCTCCTTGAGCAGGAACGCAAAGATCAACCCCGTCTCCTCCAGCGCCGCAAACCGCCCCGAGACGCCGCCGTGTCCGGCCGCCATATGCGTCTTGAGCAGGAGCGTGCGGTCGTCGGTCTTGGTTACACGAAGTTTGGCGACCCATTTGGCGGGTTCCCAGTAGGTCACGCGCGGGTCGGAGACGCCGGCGATGACCAGTAGGGCCGGGTAATCCTGGGCGGTGACGTTCTGGTAGGGGCAATAGGATCGGATGGTCTCGAACGCCTGTGCGTCGTCGCGCGGGTTGCCCCATTCGGGCCACTCGGGCGGGGTGAGCGGCAGGGTGTCGTCCATCATGGTGTTGAGCACGTCCACGAAGGGCACGTCAGCGATGGCCGCGCCGAACAGGTCGGGGCGTTGGTTGACCACCGCACCGACCAGCATGCCGCCGGCACTGCCGCCGTGGGCGGCGATCTGGCCGGGTGACGTATAGCCCGTTTCGCACAGATACTCAGCTACGCGGATGAAGTCGGCGAAAGTATTCGGCTTCTTCTCGAGCTTGCCTTCAGCGTACCAGCGATAGCCGCGTTCCTTGCCGCCGCGGATATGCGCGATGGCGTAGACGAAGCCGCGGTCGATGAGCGAGAAGCGGGTCGAGGAGAACGCGGCCGGCTCCGAGATGCCGTAGGCGCCGTAGCCGTGCAGCAGGCAGGGCGCACTGCCGTCGATGGGCGTGTCCCGGCGATGGATGAGCGTGATCGGTACCTGCTCGCCGTCGGCGGTTTCGGCGGTCAGCCGGCGGACGATGTACTGATCCGGGTCGAAGCCGCTCGGCACCTGGCGCTGCTTGCGCAGCACGCGCTTGCGGGTCGCCATGTCGTAGTCGAAGGTTTCGTCCGGCGTATGCGGGGCGCTGTAGAGGAAGCGCAGCGTGGCCGTGTCGTATTCATAGCCCACCGACATCCCGAGCGAGTAGGCTTCGTCCTCGAAGGCGATCGCGTGGTCTTCGCCGCTGCGCTTGTTGGTGATGACGATGCGCGGCAGGGCATCGGCGCGTTCCATGCGCACGCGATAGTTCGCGAGCTCGACGTGATCGAGAATCAGCCGGCCGGGTACGTGCGGCACGAGTTCTTCCCAATGCTCGAAGTCCGGCTGCTCGATCGGCGCGCGCATCAGGCGGAAGTCTTCGGCGTCGCCGGCGTTGGTGAGAAAGACGAAGTATTCGCCGTTGTCGTCGTCCACGCTGTATTCGCGGCCGGGCACGCGTTCGGCGATCAGGCGCGGCGTGGCTTCCGGGTTGTCGGCCGGAATGAAGCGCGTCTCGCTGGTGGCATGGTCGTGGGCATGGATGAGCAGATAACGCGCGCTCTGGGTTTCGCCGAGGCCGACGAAGAAGCCGGCGTCCGATTCCTCGTAGACCAGCGTGGCGTGCGCGGCGGGCTCGCCGAGCGGCAGGCGCCAGACGCGACAAGGCCGGTGACTGTCGTCCAGGGTGACGAAGAACAGCGTGTTGCTGTCGGCCGACCAGGCGACATTGCCGGTGGTGTTGTCGATCGGCGGCTGGATTTCCTCGCCGGTTTCGATGTCGCGGACGTGAATCGTGTAGGCCTCGGAGCCGCGCTCGTCCCGGGCGAAGGCGAGCTTGGCGTGGTCCGGGCTGTGATCAACCGCGCCGAGCGAGAAATAGGCGCGGCCTTCGGCTTCGATGTCGCCATCCAGCAGGATCTGTTCGCCGGTCAGTGGTTCGCCCGGCTCGGCGCGAGCCATCGGCGGCTCGGTGGCGCACGACAGAAGATCGGGTGCTGGCCACCTTCGCGAAAACGCACGTAATAGACATAGTCGCCGTCCGGCGTGGGCACGCTGGCATCCGCCTCGACCATGCGGGCGCGCATCTCGGCCACGAGCGTTGTTTGCAGTGCGGTGGTATCGGACATCATCGCGTCGGTGTAGGCGTTCTCGGCCTCGAGATAAGCGCGGATGTCGGCGTCGAGCCGGTCCGGATCGAGCATGGCCTCGCGCCAGTTCGGATCGCGCAGCCAAGCGTAGTCGTCGTGCAAGGTCACGCCGTGGAGGGTGGCCTGGCTGGGCTTGCGGGCCGCGATCGGCGGTTCGGCGGCAAAATGATCGAGCTGTTCGGACATCGGTCTCATCGATTGGTAGAGCGGCGGCCGGCTGTACCGGCGGCCTGCTGATTAATGCGGGCTGGCCACTGCGCTTCAAGGCGTGTGGCGGCCCGCAGCATGACTGACAAGATACGGCAATCGGCGGTTTGGCATCGGCCGCCGCGGCGAGAGATGATGGCGCGTATCGATTCGCAAACTACGGTTTTCAGTCATGCAACGAGAAATCGGAGAACTCGTCATCGAATGCATTCAAGGCGATATCACGAAGCAGAACGATATCGAGGTGATCGTCAATGCCGCCAACAAGCAGTTGAAGGGCGGTGGTGGCGTGGACGGCGCGATCCATCGCGCGGCCGGTCCGGAACTGGTCAAGGCGAGCAAGGCACTGGCGCCGATCGAGGCCGGCGAGGCCGTGATCACCGAGGCGTTCGAGTTGCCGAACGACTGGGTGGTGCATTGTGCTGGCCCGGTGTATTCGCAGCAGCCGCACGTCCCTGAGCAGCTCGCGGGCTGTTATCGGAACGCGCTGGCGCTGGCCGAGGACAAGCAGGCGGGCTCGATCGCCTTTCCCGCCATCTCGACCGGCATCTATGGTTATCCACTGGACGAGGCCGGGGCGATCGCGGTGCAGACGGTGGCCGCGCATGCACGCCAGGCGATATCGCTCAAGCGCGTGCGCTTCGTGCTGTTTTCCGAGGCGGTACACGCGGCGTTTTGCGCGCCACTGTCGGAACTGAGCTGAGCCCCGCCAAGGCCTTTCTGAGGTCTCGTGCGGGACCGCGCAAAAGATCTTTGACGCCAGGAGGAGCCGCAGCGAGTGGATGGAGTCGTCGGTCTGCGCTGAATCGCGCCGGGCCGTGCTTGCGGAGGCTGGTCTCGACGGGGCGTGTCTCCTGACAGTCGACCCGGCGCGCCGGTGGCGATTCGGGTCAGCACCACCACGTTCGTCCCAGCCCCGACACGCCTGCGCGAGCCGCGGTTGCACGTGGAACCGTTGCGCCGGAAAGGCGCGGGTGACCTTCGGGAAACTGCTCAGTCAGCGGGCGCGAGCCGCTCGACGGGCATAGCCATCACATAGTCGTCCATCACGAAGCCGTTGCCGATGTCCTTCACGTCCTCGCATTCGATGGCGAAGCCGATGCGCTGATAAGCCGTGATCGATTCCGCGTTATGGCGGTTCACGCGTAAGCGCAGGATGGGGGCGCCGAATTCCCGGGCCTGGCTGGCCGCGCGCTCGACCAGGCGCCGGCCCACGCCGAGATTGCGCGCCTCGACGTGCACGTAGAGTTTGTCCAGCCAAGCGATGTCTGCATCGGCCGCATCGGGGGAGACGGCCGCGAAGGCCACGGAGCGTTCCCCGCGGCGGGCCAGGGTGAAGCGCGTGCCGGCAGCCCGTTGTTTGTTGAGCGCGGGCTCGCTGTATCCACAGTCGAGCATGTACTTGACCTGCGCCTCACCGATGATCGGCGTGTAATGCTGGTGCCAGATGACGTGGGCCAGTGCCGATAGCTCGAGCAGCAAAGCCGGACTGTCGGCGGCGACGAGTTCGATCTGATCCATCAGCGGTCTGCGTTGGAGTGGTCGGAAGCAAAGAGCCGTTCGCGGATGCGATCACTGTAGCCGGACTCGCGCAGCAGTGCCTGGCCGCGCGGCGACTGGGCCAGCCGCAGTTCGATCCAGCGGGCGCGCCGGGTGAGTTCCCGGGCCTCGTCGGACTGGGGCAGCGCACGCGTCAGCAGATCCTCGACTTCGCGCAGTTCGCGCCGGGTCTCGATCTCGGGCGGCACGAACCCGGCGTTCTTGAGTAATCGGTAGCCGGCGCGCAGGTGCTCGGGCACGTGCGCGGCATCGTCGGCCGGCAACGGTTTGCCCGCGCCGGGCAGATCATCGAACTCGCCGCGTTCGGCCGCGGATTCGATGTGGGCGTCGGCGAGTCGGTCCAGTAGGCTCATGATCCACGATTATACGCGCCGGGCACGCCGCTGCAGCCCAGAAGCGAGATGAGGTTCAGTCTCGGTTGCCGTTTCGTGCAGGGCCCGCGTGGCCGCCTCAGCAAATCGCGAGCGGTAAGGCGATCAACACCGCCGCGTACGATTTGCCGCCCAACCGGTGGGGCAAGCGCGGATTGGCCGCAATCCCGCATGACAGCTCGCTGACGTAGGCTGACTACGCTATGCTCGCAGGGCCTCGTCTTGCAGCAGCACAGCGTTTGGCGCGGTCACGTACGAAATGGCAACAGGCTAAAGATGGCGGAGTATCTTGCCCCGGCGCTGTACGGCGCCGACATCGTGGACACGGTCCAGGCCAACGGCCTAGAGCTGGCCTATGAACAGTTCGGCCGCGACGACGATCCGGCGCTGGTGCTGATCATGGGGCTCGGCACCCAGCTTACGGGCTGGCCGGATGCCTTCTGCCGAGCGCTTGCCGATACCGGCCTGCGGGTGATCCGCTTCGATAATCGCGACGTCGGGTTGTCGAGCAAGATCCGCGATACGCGCCGCTACGATTCGGCGCGCCGGGCGTTCTTCAAGTCGCTGGCGGGCCGGGAGATCGAGACCGCCTACACCCTCGAGGACATGGCCGAAGACACGATCGGCCTGCTTGTGGCGCTCGGCATTCGACGAGCGCATCTGGTGGGCGCCTCGATGGGCGGCATGATCGCTCAGATCGTGGCCGCGACGCGGCCCGCGCGGGTGGCGTCGTTGACGTCGATCATGTCCACTTCGGGCGCGCGCAAGCTGCCGCGCGGGCGCTTCAAGGTGATGATGCGGCTGGGCAAGACGCCGAAGAGCCGCGACAAGGACGTGATCGCCGCCCATCTCGCCAAGACCATGACCATGATCAGCAGCCCGAAGATGGGACGCAGCTATCACGACTGGGAGGCCGAGATCCGGCGCACGGTCGAGCGCAGTTATTACCCGGCTGGCACCGCGCGCCAGACGCTGGCGGTGCTCGCCGCCCAGCCACGCGACGATCTGCTGGGTGCGGTGCGCTGCCCGGCGCTGGTCGTTCATGGCAGTGCGGATCCGCTGCTGCCGGTCAAGCACGGTCGTTCCACCGCCGAGTGTTTGCCGAATGCACGCTACGAGGAGGTTCCCGGCATGGGCCACGACCTGCCGCCGCGTCTGCTGCCGCGCCTGGTCGACTGGATCAGCGAGCTGGTGCACGACGCGGATAGCGGCGCACGGCACAACCCGGGGAAACGCGGTCGCGAGACCGGCGGCGGCGCATTCCGCTAGAAATCGAAGCCGATCTGGTCGCCTGTAGCGGGTGGCGCACGAAAGGCGTGGGTGTCCAGCGTGAAGCGTTTGCCGTTGATGCCGGCGCGCCTGCAGGCGAGTGTGAAGCGCTTGGCGATCAGATCCGCATAGGTGCCCGTGCCGGTCATGCGCGTGCCCCAGGTGGCCTCGTAGTCCGAGCCGCCGCGCATCTGATTGATCAGGCTCATCACATGCCCGGCGCGATCCGGGTAATGCTGGGCCAGCCACTCACGGAACAGATGCTTGATCGCGTATGGCAGCCGCAACAGCACATAGCCGGCCCGCGTGGCGCCGACCTTGGCCGCGGCGGTAACTAAACTTTCCATTTCGGCGTCGGTGATCATCGGGATCACGGGTGCAACCAGCGCGCCGGTGGGCACGCCGGCGTCGGCGAGCGCGGCGATTGTGCGCAGCCGCTGGGCCGGCGAGGCCGCGCGTGGCTCCAGATGACGCTTCAGATCGTTGTCGAGACTGGTCAGGCTGACGAACACGCTGGCCAGGTTGCGCTCGGCCAGCTCGCCGATCAGATCCAGATCGCGCGTGACGTGTGCGCCCTTGGTGATGATCGAGATCGGCTGGTTGAAGCGGTTGGCGACTTCCAGAATCGAACGCGTGATGCCCAACTGCCGATCGTCCGGCTGGTAGGGGTCGGTGTTCGCGCCCAGCGTGATCGGCTCGCAGCGATAGCGCGAATGCCGCAATTCGGCCTCGAACAGCGCGGCCGCTTCCGGCTTGTAGTAGATCTGGGTCTCGAAATCCAGGCCTGAGGAATGATCGAGATATTCGTGGGTGGGCCGGGCGAAGCAATAGATGCAGCCGTGCGCGCAGCCTTTGTACGGATTGATCGAGGCCGAGAATGGGACATCCGGCGACTCGTTGCGCGAGATCACCCGCCGCGTCGGGTCACGGTGCAGATATGTGGCCGGTCGTCCTTCGTCGTCGTCGATCTGGTCGATCGTGTCCCAGCCGTCGTCGAAATCCTCGCCGGCGGTCGCCGCGAAGCGCGAAGCGGGGTTGGTCAGCGCCCCGCGGCCCTTGTGGTGTATCGCTCGATGCGCCATGACGAAACTGTATGAATAAACAGTATCGATGGCAAGCGCCGCGCGGCTTTAGGGGGGGGGGCGATCTCGCTCAATCGCGGGCGCGGTCGACCAGCGGATGCCGGCCGGGGAGCTTGAAGCGGGTCTTGCGCAGTTCGATCAGCTTGTCGATTTCGGCGGCGCTGAATTCGTGCGCGCCGCCGTACTGCGAGGCCAGATACACCACCTTGGCGTAGTAATCGAGTGCCTCCATCTTGAAATGGGCGTTGTCGAGATCGGCGCCGTACGACAGAGCGCCGTGGTTTTCCAGCAGCAGTGCATCGTGGGTCTGCAGATAATCGGTGATGGAATTCGGCAGGTCCATCGTCGAGGGTGTGCCATAGGGCGCGATCGGCACCTCGCCGAGCAGAATGGTCGGATTCGGGCATGATCTGCTGGGTCAGCGGCTTGCCGCAGATCGCGTGCACGGTGGCATAAAGCGGGTGCGCGTGCACGACGGCATTCACGTCCGGCCGATGCCGGTAGACATGCAGATGCATGCGGATCTCGGACGACGGTTTGCGGCCGTTGTTGCCGATCGCGTCGCCGTCATGGTTGATCATGCAGATCATGTCCGGCGTCATGAATCCTTTGGAGACGCCGGTCGGCGAGCACAGCAGACGCTCGTCATCCAGTCTGACCGAGATATTGCCGTCGTTGGCGGCGCCCATTTCGCGTTGGTACAGGCGTTGGCCGATGGCACAGATGTGTTCGCGCAACGCGTGTTCGGTGGTGGAGTCTGCCATTCAGGGTTCCGGGTGCGCCGACTATGGCGGGTTTGTTTTGTTGGGTGAATATAAACAAGAACGAAAATATAACAACATAAAAACAGATGATACCTTTGTTTATGTTGTTATTGCTTGGGCTGAGCGCGTAGATTCAGGAATCATCGGGTTGTCTCGCGTCCTGTCATGCCGCGCTCCGATTGTTCGCCGCTCTCCCCCGTGCGTTGTCTGGCCTTCGATTTCGGCGCTGGCAGCGGTCGAGCCATGCTCGGCCGGCTGGATGGTCATGGCCTGGCGTTGGCGGAAGTGCATCGGTTCGATACCGCGACCGTGATCGACGACGATCAGATCTGCTGGGATCTGGACGCGCTTTATCGCGGGCTGGAACGTGGGCTGCGCGCGGCTCAGGCGCTCGGCCCGATCGATGCCATCGGTATCGACTCCTGGGGCGTGGATTTCGGGCTGGTCGATACCGAGGGTCGCGTGCTGGCGCCGCCGCTGCATTATCGCAATGGGCACGGCAGCCGCGGGGTCGCGCGCGGCGTGTTGTCGCTGAACGACATGCATCGCCGGACCGGCGCACAGAAACTGGAATTGAACACCGTCTTCCAGCTCGTCGATCTCCTCGCACGCCGCCCGGAGCGCATTGCCGCGGCCGACCGGCTGTTGTTGATGGCGGACCTGTTTGCTCGCCCATCTGACCGGCCGATGCACGAACGAATACACGCTGGCGACCACGACCGGCCTGTTCGATACCGTGCGTGGCGAGTGGCACTACGAACTCATCGACGAACTCGGCTTGCCGCGACGACTGTTCCGGCCGGTTGTCGCGCCAGGCGAGATCTGCGGCGTACTGCGCCCCGCGCTGCGGGCGGCCGGCGGTCGACGCCACGCCGGTGGTGGCTGTGGGTGCACACGATACCGCCAGCGCGGTTGCCGGGCTCGACCTGGCCGACGACGAGGCCTTTCTGATTCTGGGGTCGTGGTCGTTGCTGGGGGTCGAGACCGATACGCCGACCCGCGACGCCCGCACGCTCGCCCTCGGTTTCGGCGACGAAGGCGGGGTCTGTGGCACCCATCGCCTGATCACCAACATCAACGGCCTGTATCTCGTGCAGACGCTGCGCGATGCCTGGCGTCGGCGACACGGGACGCTATCCGGATTTCTCCGAAATCACGGCGGCGGCAAGAGCCGCTCGATCGCTCGGCTTGCCGGCCTCCATGCGCATCGATCCGACCGATCGGCGTTTCTTCTCGCCCGCCGACATGATGAGCGCGATCGATGATTTCTTCGCCGATCGCGGCCAGGGCCAACCCGAGCCGCTGGGCGAGTATGCGTTGGCGATCTACCGTGGCCTCGCCGATCAGATCGCCGTGGGCGTGCCAAGGCTCGAGCACGATTTCGGACGCCATATCGCGGCGATTCATGTCAGCGGCGGCGGCAGCCAGGACGCGCTGCTGTGCGAGTGCATCGTCGAGGCCACCGGCAAGCCGCTGCGCCATGGCGCGGTCGAGGCGTCCGCCTACGGCAATGTGCTGATGCAGCTGATCGGGCTCGGCGTGGTGGACGATCTGCGCGCGGCACGGGCGTTACTCGGCGCCGCACCGCTACGCGAGCAGGCATGAGCCGTGCCGCTGGTTATACTGAGGGCTGCCGGCGGCCGTGGCGGTCGCCTCTTTGGCGCTGACGTGTGGGGATGATGCTGCCCGCGGAACGAAGACAGAAAACCCTCGATGTGTTGATGACCGACGGCAAGGTCGGTGTCGCCGATCTGGCCGGGCGTTTCCAGGTGACGCGCGAGACGATACGTCGGGATCTGGAAAAGCTGGAAGCCGAGGGCGTGCTCGAGCGCACCCATGGCGGCGCTGTCGCCATTGTCGAGCGCAGCCAGGATCTGCCCTATCTCACCCGCGAGGCGGTCAACCGTGCAGCCAAGCAGCAGATCGCGCACAAGGCGGCCCAACTGATCGCGGACGGCGATGCGATCATGCTCGATTCCAGCTCCACGGTGTGCGAAATGCTGGGCGCGCTTGGCGGCCGCGCCGATCTGCAGCTGATCAGCAATTCGTTGCGTCTGGCCGCGGCCGGAGCGGAAAGCGCGCATGCGCTGATCACGGTGGGTGGCGAGCTGCGCAAGAAATCGCTGGCCTTCGTCGGCGGGCTGGCCGAGGAGTCGCTGGCCCGTTTCAACGTCGACTGGGCGCTGATCGGCTGCAAGGCGTTACATGCCGAAGCCGGCGTGCTCGAATCCAACCTCGGCGAAGCCCAGATCAAGCGGGTGATGATGGCCCATGCGCGGCGAACCGCGTTGCTGGTCGACCACAGCAAGTTCGATCGCAACGCGCTGGTCCAGATCGACGCGCTGTCGGCGGTCGACGTGGTGATCACCGACGAAGCGCCGAGCCTGGCCTGGATCGAGCGTCTGGCCACACTGGGCGTGCGCCTGATCTATTAAGTCCGGTTGCCCATTGGGGGCACCGGGCGTTAGGGCCTGTTGCCGTTTCGTGCGCGCCCGCGCCAAGCGCTGTTTTACCGCAAGGCGAGGCGCAGCGAGTGCGGCGTAGTGGGTCTACGCGAGCGAGCTGCAACGCTGGATTGCGGTAAAACAGCGCTTGTCCCTTCGGGTTGGGCCGCAAATCCGCCGATACGGCGTTGCGCGTCTTGATCGTGGCTCGCCACGACCGGCGACTCGCGCCTGGTCTCGACGGATTTGCGGTCGCCAACGCGGGCTCGCACGAAACGGCAACAGGCCCTAGCTCCTTCGGCCATTTCGTTGCAAGGCCAAGACCTCGTCAGCGCTGGGTCGCCGCGCGGCACGATCTCGTGAAGACATGGCGCTGCTACGCGCCAGCCTCGGCTCTTGGCGAACCGCGCGTGCGGCCCGCCCGCGCGTCAGCTGATCATCGAAAATCGACGACTGGCCCGTAGTCCAGCGTTGTGGCTTTCCGGCGCGGAGCAAAGCGATTACGCCGCTTTCGCAGCGTCTTTCCCAAGGAAAAAGAGCGCCGGCGCGGACGCTTGCCAAAGTCCGAATCGCCGCGAGAGCCGTCGCCGCCATCGAACTTCCCAGTCCTCCGCGTTGTTGGTTGCCGATTGGTCGCTGGCTGCCGTCGGGCAGGGTCCGTGAGAACGGCCCGCGGACCGATCAATACGTTGACGATGTAAAATGATCGTTTTACATTGGCCCCATGGATATCGATGCAAGACTTCTCGAGGCCGCCGAGCGGCTGTTCGACGGCGAAGGCTTCAATGCCACGGGCATGGGGCGGCTCGTACGCGAAAGCGGGTTATCGAGCCGCACGGTCTACAAGCATGCCGGCAGCAAGAACGCGCTGATGGCGAAAGTGCTCTCCGAGCGGCAGCGACGATTCTTCGCACATCTGGATGCCGAGAGTACGACCGCGTTGTTCGCCTCGCTCAGGAGCTGGGTCGAACAGGAAGGGGCACGTGGCTGCCTGTTCTTCCGCGTGCATGCCGAGACCGGTGGCGGCATGCCGGAAATCGAAGCCGTGGTGTCGGCTTATCACACCGAGTTGCACGGGCTCATCGCGGCACTCGTGGCGCGCGAGACCGGGGCGGCCGACGCCGTGCTGGCGGATCGGGTTCTGGCGTTGTTCGAGGGCGCGACCACGGCCGCCACCTATCGCGGCACCGCGGTCATCGATGCCGCGTCGGCCGGTGCCGCCCAGCTCGTTGCGGCGGCGGCGTCATGAGGCCGGCCGTACGCGTGGGGGCGACCGGCTTCGGGCTGATCGCGGTCTGCTACGGTTTCGCGCGCTTTGCCTTCGGGCTGTTCCTGCCGCAGATACGCCAGGATCTGGCGCTCTCGCCAGCGCTGGCCGGCATGATTTCGGGCGGGGCGTTTCTTGCCTACTGTGTCGCGATCGTCGTGGCGGCCCGAGCGTCGGAGCGGATCGGCGCGCGCGCTGTCGCGATTGCTGCTGCCCTGGTGGCCAGCGTGGGCATGCTGGGCATCGCCGTGTCGCCCTCGCCACTGTGCCTGGCGGTGTTCGTCGTGCTCGCCGGCGCGAGTACCGGCCTGGCCTCGCCGCCGATGGCCCATGCCGTGGCCCACGCGGTGGCCGAGACGCGCCAAAATGCGACCAACACCATGATCAATGCCGGCACGAGCGCCGGCGTCGCCTTGTCCGGCCCGGTCGCACTGGTCATGGGGCAGGCATGGCGCACGGTGTTTGTGCTGTTTGCGGCGACCGCCCTGGCGCTGGCGGTGGCGGCGTTCCTATCGATGCCCGGCGAAACCGGCAAGACGTCCCGGCACAAATCGCAGCGGCCGAGGGCTGACGTGGGATGCCAATCTAGTGCGTCTGGTCGGCGCCTCTTTCCTGATGGGCGCCTCGAGTACGGCGATCTGGTCGTTCGGCGGCGAAATCGCGGCCATGCGGCTCGACTGGGCGACGCGAGGGCGCAGGCCTTCTGTGGATCGCGATCGGCGCCGCCGGGGTATTCGGCGCCGGCGCCGGCTGGCTGGTCGCGCGACTCGGCATCAACGTCATGCACTGGCTGTTTCTGCTCGTGCTGGCAGCAAGCATTGCCAGCGTCGGGCTGTCGTTCACGACGCCGGCGCTGACGCTGGCCGGCGGCGCACTTGTTCGGCATGGCCTACGTCATGCTGACCGGCGTCTATCTCGTATGGGGCACATCGGCACTGCCGCACCGGCCGGCCACGGGGCTCATGGTCGGCTTTCTGACCATCGCCGTCGGGCAAACAGCCGGTGCGCCGGTGTTCGGATTTCTGCTGGGGCGGGTTTCGCTCGAGGTCGCGGTACTGGTTTTTGCCGGTCTCGGGCTGCTCGCGGGTTGTTTCTGGTTCGGGCCACGCCGTGCCGACTCCGGCACGGTTGCAGAGCGCGCCGTCCCCGAGACGGACAGGCGCGCCATTTGTGGCTGACGCACGCCGCAATGCCTCAGCCGGTGGCGGCCGCACGGCGCTGCTGCAGTCTCAGCATGACGTTCTGCATCAACACCGCCGCGATCAAAATCAGGCCGATCAGGCCGGATTGGTAGACCGCGTTGAGGTTGTTGAAGCTGAGCCCGTAGTTGACCAGTGCGATCACCAGCGTGGCCAGCGCGGTACCGAGCACCGAGCCCTTGCCCCCGAAGATGGATGAGCCGCCCAGCACGACGATGGCGATGCTGATCAGATTGTCGACTTCGCCGGCATCGGGACGCGCCGTGGTCAGGCGGCTTGCGCTGATCGCCCCGGCCAGCGCGGCCAGTAGACCGGCGATGATGAAGGTGGCGATCTGGACACGGCCGATGCGGATGCCGGTGAGCCGTGCGGCCAGCGCGTTGGTGCCGGTCAGATGCACCAGCCGGCCGAAGCGGGTGCGCCATTGCACGATCGCGAGCACGAACAGCACGGGTAGATAGATGGCGATAATCTGCAACGGGATCGTTGCGATCGTGCCCTGGCCGAGCACGTAGAAGCCGTCGGGGAAACCGCTGACGTCGATGCCGCTCGTGACAACCAGGGCCAGGCCATTGAAGGCGAACATGGTCGCCAGCGTGACGATGATGGCCGGCATGCGCAGCCACACCGTCGCCAGACCGTTGATCAACCCGCACACCAGCCCGACGCAAAGCCCGAGCGCTACGGCGAGCGGCCAAGGCACGCCGCCCACCATGGCCAGTCCCATGGTGACCTGGGCCAGCGCGAAGATCGCGCCCACCGACAGATCGATGCCGCCGGCGTTGATGACGAACGTCTGGCCGAGCGCGATCAGGCCGATCTCGACGGCCAGCACGCCCATCGCGAACAGATTGTCCACGCTCCAGATGCCCGGCGCGCCGATGGTGACGCCGATCAGGGTGATGGCGCTGATGACGATGAGTACGGGCGCGCGGCCGCTCCAGTCGATGCGATTCATGAGCACTTTAGTCCTCGGTTCGTCGCACGGTGGCCGAACCCACCGAGACGAGAATGATCACGCCGAGCACCACGCCGGACCAGAAGGGCTGGATATGCAGCAGTACCACGCCGTTCTGTACCAGTCCGACCAGGATCGCGCCGAGCAGTGTGCCGAACAGCGAGCCGCGCCCGCCGGTCAGCTCGGTGCCGCCGAGTACCACGGCGGCGATGACGGTCAGCTCGAAGCCGGTGCCGGTGGTGGTCTGCACCATCGGGCTGTGGCCCAGGCTCATCAGCGCCGCGATGCCGACCAGCACGCCTGTGAGCGTATAGGCGGCGAGCTTGATGCGCTCGACCGGGATGCCGTTGAGCCGGGCCGCGTTTTCGTTGTTGCCGATCGCGAACACATGCCGGCCACGCGGCAGCCGGGCCAGAAAGACCATGCAGATCGCGAGCACGATCAACGAAATCCAGACCGCCACTGGAATACCCAGCGGCTGGGTCAGCACCATGGTTTCGGTGACCGTGGGCGGGATCATGGTGATCCAGTGATTGCCGAGGAAGATGAAGGCGGCTGCGCGATAGACGCTGAGCGTGCCGAGCGTGGCGATTACGGGTGGCACGCGGCCGTAGGTGATGAGCGCGCCGTTGATGAAGCCGAGGATGGCACCAGCGACCAGGAACACCGGCGTGGCTGCGGCCAGCCCGAAACCATGTTCGAAGGCGGTGCCGCCGGCGACCGCGACCAGCCCCAGCGTCGAACCCACCGATACATCGATGCCGCCGGTGAGGATGATCACGGTCATGCCGACCGCGGGCACCAGCGTGATCGCGGTGGTGATCATCAGATTGGTCAGATTCGACGCGGCCCAGAAGTTGCCGTGCGAGCCGATGGCAATGCCGGCGGTGATCACGATCACGCCGACAATCAACAACAGCTCGCGGGCGGACATGTTGATCCAGTTCCACCCGCGGAAACCGGCGGTGTTCGCGGCCATCAGTGCGTCTCCTCGGTGGTCTCGGCTTGCGGGTGCTTGGAACCGGTGGCCGAACCGATGGCGGCGGCGAGTACGGTCTCGGCGGTGAACGGGCCGTGTTCGAAGGTTTCGGCGATATGGCCCTCGCGCATGACGATGATGCGGTCGGCCACGGCCAGCACTTCGTCCAGATCGGAGGAGATCACGCCCACCGCCATGCCGCGATCGGCCAGATGGCGCACGAATCGGTGGATCTCGTCCTTGGCGCCGATATCGATGCCGCGGGTCGGCTCGTCGAGAATGAGCGCCTTGAGCGGCAGATTGGCCCAGCGCGAGAACAGTCCTTTCTGCTGGTTGCCGCCCGACAGCGCGCCGATCGGCGTGTCGGCGTCGGGTGCCTTGATGTTGTAGCGTTCCATCAGCTCGGTGGTGAAGCGACGCATGCCGGCCAGATCGAGCAGGTCGAAGGTCTTCGAGAAGCCGCCCAGCGCGTTCGAGGTGAGATTCTGTTCCAGTGATTTGTCGAGAAACACGCCCTGGAATTGGCGATCCTCCGGCAGATAGCCCAACCCCAGTTTGATCGCCTCGGCCGGGTGGTGCGGGCGGATGATGTCGCCGTCGAGCTTCACAGTGCCGGCGCTCGGTTGCCTATGGCCATAGATTGCCAGCGCTGCCTCCGACCGGCCGGAACCGACCAGGCCATAGAGCCCGGTCACACAGCCGGCCGGCAGCTGCCAGCTGATGTCCTCGCAATAGCCGTCCACGCTCAGATGTTCGACTTCGAGCATTGGTGGACGATCGGCGGCACCGCTGACGGTATCGCGATCACGGCCACGGCCACTGCCGTGTCCGCCGGTCATCAGCGACAGCATCTGTTCGGTGGAAATATCATCGATCGCATACGTGCCGCGGCGTTCGCCGTTGGTCAGCACGGTCACTTCGTCGGCGATCTGGTGCACTTCTTCCATGCGGTGAGTGATGTAGACGATGGCCGTGCCCGCGTCGCGCAGCTCGTGAATGATCTGGAACAGGCGGTCGGTTTCCTCGCGCGACAGGATCGAGGTGGGCTCGTCGAAGATCAGCAGACGTGTCTCGCGCAACAGCGCCTGGGTGATCAGCACCAGTTGTTGATAGCCGATCGACAGGCTCGACATGCGCCGCGACAGAATCGCGGGCTCCAGGCGCAGCCGCTCGAGCAGCGGCGTGGCGGCCGCGCGCATGGCCCGCTTGTCGATCATGCCGGCGGCGCCGCGCAACTCCTGGCCCATGAACAGGTTCTCCAGAACCGTCATGTGTGGGTAGACGGTGGGCTCCTGATACACCGCCGCGATGCCGAGTTCCTGGGCGTGGCGCGGCGAGTCGATCGCGACCGGGGCCTCGTCCACGCGGATTTCGCCGGTGGTCGGTGCGATCGCGCCGGTCAGGATCTTGATCAGCGTGGACTTGCCGGCGCCGTTCTCGCCGAGCAGCGCATGCACGCGGCCCGACTCGAAACGGATGTCGATGTTGTCCAATGCGCGCACGCCGCCGAAGCGCTTGCCCACGCCGCGCAGTTCGAAGCTCGGCATCTCGGCCCTCATGGCTGACAGGCCCGGCCGGCGCCATGCACCGGCCGGTGGGTTTCAGATGATCAGAAATCCAGTTGGATGTTGGACTTGTCGATCACCATCGGCGGACCGAGCAGGAGGGTCTTGGTCTGCGCGTCGTATTTGATCTTGTGGTCGAGCCCCGGTACCTGGTTGACCGGCTTGAACTGCTTGCCGTCCAGCAGCTGCTTGACGCCCCAGCCGGTCAGATAGCCGAGGTCCACCGGGTTCCAGAGCACCACTTTCTTGACCGTGCCGTTCATCACGTAGGGCCGGATGGTGTTCGGATCCGAAATGCCGGTGACCACGATCTTGCCTTTCTTGCCCGAAGTCAGCACCGCCTGGGCGGCGCCCGGTACCGCCGTCGTGTTGATGCCGACGACGCCGTCGAGATCCGGGTAGGCCGAGATCAGCTGGTTGGTGATATTGGTCGCCTTGGTGACATCTTCACCACCGTACTGTACGTCCACCAGTTTGATGTTCGGGTACTTGTCCTTCAGGCGCTCCTTCATGAACTTGATCCACGTGTTCAGATTCGTGGCCGTGGAGCCGCCCGACACGAACGCGACCTTGCCCTTGGCCTGGCCGTTCTGGGCCTTGAGTTGCTCGGCCAGGACGTCGATCACCTTGTAGCCCAGCGCCTTGTCGTTGACCTGGGACACGCGCAGTTGGTTGCCGTCGGCGGCCACCTGCGAGTCGGTGGAATAGAACACGATGTTCTTTTTGCGGGCCTTCTTGACCATCGGGCCGAAGGCCGTCGGGCTGTTGGCGGCGACGCCGATCGCGTCCACGCCCTGGTTGATCAGGCTGGACACGATGTTGACCTGCTGGGCCACGTCCGCCGAGCTCGGGCCCTGGTAGACGATCTTCATGTCGAACTTCTTGCCGGCCTTGTCCATGCCTTTCTTCATGGCCGCGAAGTAGGGAATGCCGACCAGTTTAGGTACGAAGGCGACGGTGTATTGCTTGGCCCAGACCGGGGCGCTGAGAGTCAGTGCGAGGGCGGTGCCGCCCAGCACGGCCCAACGCTTGCAGGATATGAAACGCGACATGCGTGATTCTCCTCCGATACCGGCCGTGGTGACCGAATCTTTTTTTGTGTGGGATTTTCGATGCGATGGCCTTATCGGCCTTTTGGCCGTGCTGACCTGCATTGCCCGAGGCACAGCGCATAAACGCTGTACCCACGGGGCCGAGAATCCTTTAAACATCGCGTCTTGGAAATAAGTCGATAGTATGATGGCGGTTTCTCGATAGCAAAAAAGTATCGACCGAGGCCTGTTTTTTATTGCGAACGATGGTTTGTCCTTTTTGCTTTGTTCGCTATCGAGGGCATGCCGCTTCAGGGCTCGATGCGTTTTCCCGCCCAGTCGAACAGCAGACCGCTGTCTTCGGGCCTGAGCTTCGCGATCACGCCGAGTATGTGCCCGGCGGCCTGGTCGGGGCTCTGCAGCTGATCTTCGGGCACGCGTTTCTGAAACGGCTCGGACAAGCTGGTATCCACCGTGCCCGGATGCAGGCCCACGCAGATCAGCTGTTTCGCCTGGCGCGACAGCTCGATGGCCGCGGTCCGCGTGAACTGATTCTGGGCCGCCTTGGAAGCCCGATAGCCGTACCAGCCACCGTAGCGGTTGTCCGAGATCGAGCCGATGCGGGCCGATATGCTGGCGATCACCGTCGGTTTGCCGTGGGTCATCAGGTCGTGAAAATGCTTGATCATCAGTGCCGGGCCGGTGGCATTGACGGCGAAGCTCATGGCCAGATGGGACGGGTCCAGGTCCGCCAGTTTCTTCTCCGGCCACATGCCGCGTGCCTCGTCGTGTAGCAGGCCGGCGCAGATGATCATCAGGTCCAGGCGCTCCTGGCGTGCGCCCAGGCTCTCCCGGGCGGATGCGATGCTGGATTCATCGGTGATATCCAGTTTCTGCAGCGCCAGACGCGATTCGCCATAGGCGTCCTGCAGCTCGATCAGCCGCTGGCTTGCCGCGGGGTCTCGGGCGGTGGCGGTGATGACGTTTCCTTCGTCCGCCAGCAGACGATTCACCAGCGCCAGCCCAAGGCCGCGAGCGCCGCCCTGAATCAGTATGTGTTTGTGGCCCATGATTTATCTCGCGCAATAAGTTCGGTATAACAACCATCTTGCCTACGCTGCACCACACCGGCGAGATGCCGCCGGACAGGAGAATCCGTACCGTGCCCCAGCCTGCGCCGGCGGATACGTCGCTCGAAGATCTGGCGTCGCATTACGGTGCTCGTTGGCAGACCGATGGCACGGTCGACGACCGCGGGGCGGGGGTGGACGCGCTGCGTTCACAGGCGCATCGAGGATTCCGGCTGCTGCGTTTCGATCCGGAGCTCGAACGACGCTTTCGAGCCCATCTGCGGGCGACCGGCCGTATCAGCCGTCTGATCATGCTCATGCTCGGTGTGCCGGCCCTGGCGAGCGAGCCGCTGATCGACCGACTGTGGCTGGCGGTCCCGGCCTCCTTGATGTCGCTCATGGCCACCCTGGACTGGCTGGTCATTCTGCCGTTGCTGGTGGTCACCGCGGTGGTCGTGATCTGGCGCAATGCCTCGCCGGTGTCCGACTGGATGCTGATCGGCGCATTGCTCGGCGTGGCGGGTGCCGTCCTTGCCGAGCGTGTGATCGGCGTTCGCCATGGGTTTCATGTGCCGGTCGAAATGGCGAGTGCCCCGCTACTGGCTGTACTGACGCTGGGCCGTATTCCGTTTCGCCGCATGCTCTGCGTGAGTGTTGTCTTTCTACTCGGGCTTGCGGTGGTGGAGCTCGAGCTCAGCCCGTTGCCGCCCGCCTCGCATTTCCATCTGTATACGGTGGTCGTGCTGCTGGTGGTTGGGCTGTGCACCGGTTATTCGCTGGAATACTCCATGCGCTGGAACTGGCTGAACAGTGCGTTGCTGCGCTACATGGCCCGCTATGACGGCTTGACGGGACTGCTCAACCGGCCGGCACTCGAAGAGAGGGTCGAGCAGGCCCACAATCACGCATGCCGGAGCGGTGGGGCCTATGTTGTGGCGTTGATCGATATTGATCGATTCGGCGAATACAACGATCACCATGGCCATCAGGCCGGGGACGCTGTACTCAGGGATGTCGGGCGGATTCTATCGGCTCTGACCAAGCGCCCGGCCGACGTCTGCGGGCGCTACGGCGGCGAAGAGTTTCTGGTCTTCTGGGCCGGCGCCACGCCGGAGATGGGCAGGGCACGCGCGCAGGAAGTGCGCGAGCAGATCGCCGCGCGAGGTTTCTCCGCGGCGCCGCACAGCGAATATGCGGTGGTCACGGCCAGCATCGGCCTGTGCGAAGTCGATCCGGAGGCCATGCCGGAGGCCGTCAAGCAGGCGGTCGCCTGTGCGGACCGCATGCTTTATGCGGCAAAGACGGGCGGCCGTGATCGCACATGCGCGATGCGCTTCGATGACGGGGCGTAGACACCGCCCGAACGGCCTTCGATGCGCTGCGCGCTCGCGACATCACCATCCAGCGCAGGATCCGGACGCGCACAGCGTGGCAGCGGTTCCCGGCGCCCGCCGGCCTGTCTCTGAAGGATGGAGTCGCCGGCCATGACAGTTTTCGCTTCGACGACATTACGCTGCGTGCGTTCTGTCCAGACTGCGCTTATCGAATCAGCCAGCTCAGGATCAGTATCCCGGGAATGCCGGCCACCGCAGCGCTCACAAAGCGTCGGGCGAACAGCGATCGCAACCCGGATAGCAGTAGGGCGACACCGATCAGCAGGATGACCAGCGAAATGAGCGTGGGATTTATTCCCAGCGCATCGCCCAGGCCGCGATAGAAGCTATTCACGGCCGTGCCGATGTGGGTCAGCACCCAGGCCAGCCCCTCGACGATCAGACGAAGAATACGGCCGATCTGTTCACCGAGCCACTGAAACGGATTGTCGTTGCCCATGAGCCTCACCGGCGCAAGCGAAGCGCGCAGTTTAGGGTGTGCGCCTCTCGCGTGCGATACCGTGTTGCGGCGAAGTCCGCCCCGCTCGAATCGTGTCGGGAGCAGTTGCCCGCGGAAGACACCGGAGGGCGCGCCCCGGTTGCCGGCAGCTGCAATGGCGCCAGGCTCCGGGCACGCGCCGGCCGTTACTGCGGTTGATCGCGAGCCGGCCGGGATTGTGCCTGCGAAGCCTGGCCGTTCGCCTTGATTTGCTCGCTGCGGGTCGGAATCGGCTTCTGCTGGGCGCGCTGGTTCGTGGTGCCGTTGCCGGTGATATTGATATCCACCTCCACCATCATGCCGGGCGCAAGTTTCGGCTTGGGCCCGTGATCGATCGCGATGCGGACCGGGATGCGCTGGGTGATCTTGGTGAAGTTGCCGGACGGGTTCGGGTCGGGCAGCAGGGCGAACTGATTGGTGGCCGCGCCGCCGATCACCTGGACGTGGCCGTTGTAGGTGGTGTCCGGACGCGCATCGACCGAGATGTTCGACCGGCTGGCCGACCGCCAGATCGCTGATTTCGGTCTCCTTGATGTTGGCCTCGATCCAGACATCGTTCGGGTCGTGCATCATCAGGATCGGCTGGCCGGCGGAGACGTATTCGTTCTGCTCGATGAACGTCTTGTCGACGATGCCGTGGATCGGGCTTTTCACGGTCAGGTCGTCGATCATGTTCTGCTGATGTGCGAGCTTGGCCTTGGCCTGCTTGAGCTGAGTCTGCAGCACGCTCGGGTTGGTGATCTGGCCGCCCGCCAGCAGGCCGGTGCTTGGCGTTCGCCACCGCGACCTGATCCTGCTGTACCTGGCTCTGGGCCTTCTTGTAGTCGGCCTGGGCGGATTCATAGTCGTAGCGATAGATATCGCGCTGTTTCTCGGTGCCGCCCGTGCGCCTTGTACAGATTCTCGGCGCGAACGTAATTGTCGTGCGCCTTTTCCATGCGCGCCTTGGCGGCGTTCATGGCGGCCTGGTCCGAGCCGCGAGCATGGCCTTCGCCGATTTCACGCCGCCGGCGATCTGCTGTCTGGCCAGCCGCAGCTGGGCCTGGATGTTGGCGATCTGCGCGTTGAGCTGCTCGAGCTCGAGTTTGTCGGGCGTGCTGTAGAGCTGGGCGATCTTGTCGCCCTGGGCCAGTTTGTCGCCCTCGATCAGATCGAAGCCGGTCACCCGGCCGGGCAGCCGCGAGGAGACGGTGATCTCGTGCGAAGTCACGCGCGCATCGTTCTCGCTGACGTGTGTGAAGCGGTGGTACAGCCAGAACGCCAGCCAGATCACGATCACCACGGCGGCGATGATGATGGCGACGAGCTTGAGCTGTCGCTTGCGCGGCGAGCCGGAACGGGTGTTCTCGCGAACGGAATTGTTGTCTTTGGAATCGGCCATAACGTGCTTGAATCGTGTCGAAAACGGTTATTCGGCCTCGGCGGCGCGGGCGGCCGCCCGCTGCTGCCCCCAGCGGGACAGCAGATAGGACGGCACGATCACCGCCGCAAGTGCGACGGCGACCATGAGAAAACAATCCTGATAGGCATAGATGGTCGACCAGGTGGCATCGACCCTGGAGAGCATGTCGCCCGCGGCGGCCTGGCGATAGACGTCCGACGTGCCGGTGCGGTGGGCGATCTCGCCGTACTGGCGCATGGCCTCCATCGCCATCGGGTTGCCGGGTGTCAGCCCTTGATGGGTGAGCTGGGCGCTGTGCAGGGCCGTGCGGCGATCGATCATCGCGACCAGCGCAACCGTGCCGAACGCGCCGCCCAGCTGCAGGGCGAAGTTGATCGCGCCGGAGCCGTAGCCGATCAGCCGGGGCGGCAGCGAGCCGATCGAGCGCGACAGGGTCGGCGGCGGCACGGTGGCCATGCCGGTGGCGACCAGCGCCATCGACAGGCTGAGATAGAAATACGAGGTGTTCCAGTCCGACTGGGCGAACCGCCAGGTCGCGAAGGCGGTGACGGTGAGCGCCGGCACGGTGATCCAGTGCGTCGGGATGCGGTCGCTGAACTTGCCGACCAGCGGTACCAGCACGGCCAGCACGAACGTCGACGGTACGAACAGCTCGCCCGAGGTGATCGGGCTGTAGCTGAGGATCGCGTCCATGAATTGCGGCAGCAGATACATCACGCCGTAGAAGGCGCCGCCGAACAGGAACAGCACCACCGAGCCGGCGAGAAATTCCCGGGTCTTGAAGATATCCAGATCGAGGATCGGGCGTTCCTGGCGCGGCTCCCACCAGACGAAGAATGCCGTGCCGATGATCGCGATGGCCTCCAGCCAGTGGATGGTCGCATCGCCCCAGCCCCAGCGCTGGCCGTTGGCGATGGCGGCGAGTGCTGTGAAGATGGCGACGAACAGTACCGTGGCGCCGATCCAGTCGAGCTTGGGTTTGCGTCCGCTCTCCTCGCGATCGGGCAGAAAGATCAGCCCCATCAGAATCGCAGCCGCACAGACCGGCAGCACGATGAAGAAGACATAGCGCCAGTTGAAATGATCGACCAGATAGCCGCCCACGACGCTGGCCAGCGTCAGTGGCAGCCCCAGACTCATGCCATAGATGGCGGTGGCCAGGCCGCGTTTTTCGGGCGGGTAGACGGCGAACAGGGCTTCCAGCGCGACTGGACGGATCACGCCGGTCATCGCGCCCTGGATGACACGGGCCGCGATGATCATGCCCATGCCGGTCGCCCAGCCGCCCATGAAGGACGCGATGATGAACACCACCATCAGCCCGACATAGGTCTTGCGCTGGCCGAATGCCGACATCAGCCACGGCGAGATCAGCAGCGTGACCGTGGTCGCCGCGAGAAAACCGGTCGACAGCCACTGCACCTGCGATGCGCTCATGCCGAACGCACCCTTGATGTAGGGTGTGGCGACATTGACGATCGTGATCGACATGCCAAGCGCAACGAGGCCGAGTAGCACCGTGATGGTGACGTACAAGCGGTATTTCGGCCCATAGCGCTCGAACATGGCCTCGACCTGGGTCATGGCACTCCGAGCATGAAAGGGTGACGGAAAAGATTGTGTAGTATACAGGAAAGACGGGCGATGCGCGTATCCGCCGGCAACCCGTCATGAAAAGGCTCGAGTCGTGAACAACCTACGAATTGGAATGCGTGCCCTGTTCGCCGGCGCTGTGGTCACCACACTCGCCGCCTGCGCTCATGCCCCGGCGAACAAGGGCCCCGGCGCTGCGCGCTTCGACAGCGCCGAATACGATGTGGCCATGGTCTATCCGGCATCGCTCAAGGTCAGCCACGGCTTCGAGAGCAGCTACTTTCTGCAGCAGCGCTGGAACCCGGATGCCGCGGATGGCGTGCCCGGCGAAGGGTTGCTCACGCTGACGCTGCCGGAATCGAACAAGCTCACGACCGGTGAACTGCGGCTCGGCGTGAGCGACGACAGTCAGGCCGTGAACAATTGCGCGCTACCGGACGATGGCAACGCCGGCGCGGTGTCGAGCGTGGTGATCGACGGCGTGACCTTCAAGCGCCGCGAAACCGGCGATGCCGGCATGAATCACTATCTGTCGCGACATGCCTATCGCGGGGTTGCGCACGGCCATTGCTATGCGATCGACCTGATCGTCGACGGTACCAATCCGAGCGTTTATCCCGGCAACCCTGCGCCGCCGTTCACGAAGAAAGCCGCCTTCAAGCGGCTGACCGCGCTGCTCGATGGTTTGACGTTCTCGGGGTCCTGAACGAAAAAGACCGCCGGCAACATGGCGGTCTTTTTCGTTCGGGCGGCAAGGCCGCGCGTTCGGTTTTATTTATCGTCGTCCGGCTTGTGCTTGTCTGCCGTGTTCTGGATGCCCTGACCGGCATCCTTGATGTCGTGGCCGGCGCCGGCAATGGTATTGCAGCCGGCCAGCCCGAAGGTGGCAGCGAGGATCAAGAGCAGGCCCAGGGTGATCTGTTTCATGGTATATCCTTCTGGAGGTTGTGACCGCCGCGACACCACAAGCGTGGTAACGGGGCTGCGGCATACCCTAATATACCGCCGATATGCATTAACGGCCGCTGACGAAGCACATGGCGCAAGCCCGGGCGTCAACTCACCCGCGGGGGCAACGCGCGATCGCGCAGCACGCGCCGCAGCACGAAGCTCGAATGCACGCCGGACACCCCCGGAATGCGCGTGATGTGATGCAGCAGCAGACGCTGATAGTCATCCATGTCGACCGCCGAGATGCGCAGCAGATATTCCGCTTCTTGGCCGGTGATGAGCAGGCATTCCTGCACCTCCGGCAGCTCGGCGATGCGTGTCTCGAACTCCTCGAAGCGCTCGGGCGTGTGCTGATCCATGCGGATCATCAGCACCACATTCAAGCCGTAGCCCAGCTTGCGGTCGTCGACTGTGGCGCGGTAGCCCGTGATCAGACCCGCCGCTTCCAGCGCACGGACCCGTCGCAGGCAGGGGGAGGGCGACAGATTCACTCGTTCGGCCAGGGCCTGATTGCTGATCCGGCCCTCGGTCTGCAGGATCTCCAGGATCTGACGATCGAAACGGTCGGGAAATTCGCTGTTGCGGCTATCGACCATCGCGGCGCAATTTTTTTCTATATGGGTGGGCGGTACAGCAATAATATACCCTTATACGCCCTAATCGCGCCATAGTTGGCAATCTTCTGCCGGGGCAAGGCGCGTATCATGAGTCTATCGCCGGCCGTGCCGGCGTTCCTATTCGTCAGGAGTTTCGTCATGTCCCGATTCGACCATCGCAAGTACAAGCGCCCGCCGCGGGTGACCGGTTTCGATCGCACCTGGCCCGAGCGCGAGATCACCCGTGCGCCGATCTGGGTGAGCGAGGATCTTCGCGACGGCAATCAGGCGCTGCTCGAGCCGATGACGGTCGAACAGAAGCAGAAGCTGTGGAAGCTGCTGGTGGATATCGGCGTCAAGGAAATCATGATCGGCTTCCCCTCGGCCAGCCAGCCGGACTACGACTTCGTGCGCTGGCTGATCGACGAGGACCAGATCCCCGAAGACGTCACCGTCGCCGCGCTCACCCAGTGCCGCGACCACCTGATCGACAAGACTTTCGAATCGCTGGAAGGCGTATCGAAGGCGATCATCCATCTGTACAACTCCACCTCGACCATCCAGCGCGAGCGCGTATTCGAGATGGATCAGGACGGCATCGTCGATATCGCCGTGGCCGGCGCGAAGCGGGTCAAGAAGAACGCCGAAGAACGCCCAGGTGTGCACTGGCGGCTGGAATACTCGCCGGAAAGCTTCTCGCAGACCGAGGTGGATTTCTCGGTGCGCATCTGCGAAGCGGTGATGGATGTCTGGCAGCCGACGCCCGAGGATCGGATCATCTTCAACCTGCCGAACACGGTGGAGCAGGTCGGCCCGCATCATCACGCCGACCAGATCGAATACTTCTGTCAGCACATCAGGAATCGTGATTCGGTGATCGTGTCGGTGCATACGCACAACGATCGCGGCGGCGCGCTGGCCGCGGCCGAACTGGCCATGCTGGCGGGCGCGGAGCGCGTGGAAGGTTGCCTGCTCGGCAACGGCGAGCGTACCGGTAACATGGATATCGTCGTGCTGGCGATGAATCTCTACGGCATGGGCGTGGATCCGGAGCTGGATCTGTCCGATCCGGACGAGATCATCCGGGTGGTGCATGAGTGCACCGGTATCGCGCTGCATCCGCGCCATCCCTGGGTGGGCGAGCTGGTTTATACCGCGTTCTCCGGCAGCCACCAGGATGCGATCCGCAAGTCGCTGCGCAAGCAGGGCGAGGATGAGCCCTGGCAGGTGGCCTATCTGCCGATCGACCCGCGCGACATCGGCCGCGACTACCAGGCGGTGATCCGTGTCAACAGCCAGTCGGGCAAGGGTGGCATGGCCTTCCTGCTGGAGCGCGACTACGGCATCAACCTGCCGCGTTGGATGATGCTGGCGCTGGCGCCGCACGTGCAGCGCGAAAGCGAGAAGGTCACCGGCGAACTGGGCTCAGCTGCGATCCGCAATCTGTTGTTCGAACACTTCGACCGCCAGCATCCGGTCTCGCTGGTGGACTACAGCGTGCGCCGTGCCGGCGAAGGCCAGAAGGTGTCGGTCACGCTCTCGCAGGACGGCCACCAGTACACGCTGGAAGGCACGGGCAACGGGCCGTTGTCGGCCTTCGTGCATGCCTGGAACGACTACACCGGCGACGATATCGCGATCGCCGACTATGCCGAGCACGCGCTTACCTCGGGCTCGGACGCGGAGGCGATCGCCTTCGTTCAGATCAAGGCCGGCACCATTCGTATTCCGGCCGTGGCCGAGGATGCCGATACGCTGTCGGCATCGATGAAGGCCATCATCAGTGCCATCAATCTCTCGCGCGAGACCGACGAAACCGGACAGCGCGGTGGCCTCACGGCGCTGGCGAGCTAGCGCTGGATTTTCCAAGGCGTTGGTATCGAGCCCCGGTGTTTTTGCCCGGGGCTCTTTTTTTATCCGCAGATCGACTCAGATGAAATACAGGCAGAAGGCATCGATCCACAGATTGCACCGATTTTTCACAGATTTAAAAATGAGGGGTTTGGCAATTCGATTGGGGTGCATCCGGCTCCGACTTGCGCCGACCACGATGGAAGGAATGCCTCCGATTTGGCTATTCTATCCGTGCACAATCTGTGTAGTTCTGCGAAATCTGTGGATGAAACGTCTGTATTCGATCTGCGTTGATCTGCGGACGGATGTCTTCAGAAACGAAGCGAAAGCGGCCGCCGTGCCCGCCCGGGTGGTTGCTGGCGCTCAGCGATCGAGGTCAGCCGCGTTGTAGCACGCCGGCATTTGCTCGCCCTGGAGGCCGGCAATGAGGTTATCGACGGCCAGGCGCGCCATATCGTGGCGGGTCTCGAAGGTTGCCGAGCCGATATGCGGCAGGGCGACCACGTCGTTGCGCCCGACCAGCGCATGCCCCGGGCCGACCGGCTCATCCTGGAACACGTCGAGGCCGGCTGCACGGATGCCACCGGCGTCGAGCGCGGCGACCAGTGCATTCTCGTCGACCACCGAACCGCGCGCGATATTGATGAAGATCGCATGGGGCGCCATGCGTTCGAAGGCGGTTTCATCGAACATGTGCCGGGTGTCGTCGGTGCCCGGCACGACGGCGCAGACGAAGTCCGAGTTGGCCAGCAGTTCATCGAATTCGACGTAGTGCATGCCGATTTCGTCCTCCGCCCCGGGTTTGCGCGAGCGGTTGTGGTAGACCACCTCCATCCCGAACCCGAAGACCGCGCGGCGGGCGATGGCCTGCCCGATGCGCCCCATGCCGACGATGCCCAGACGCTTGTGGTGCACGTTCACGCCGAACTGGTCGCGACCGACCGGCGCGGTCCATTGCCCGGCGCGCACCCATTCGGCCAGCTCGACCACGCGTCGGGCGGTGGACAGAATGAGCGCCATCGCCGTGTCCGCGGTGGTATCGGTGAGTACGCCCGGGGTATGACCGAGCGCGATACCGCGCCGCGAGAGGGCGGCCACGTCGTAGTTGTCGACGCCGACGGAGACGCTGGACAACACCTTGAGCCGGGCCGCCTGGTCGATGGTCTCGGCTGACCAGCGCATGTGGACCCCGATAGCGCCGTCGGCTCCGGCCAGCGCATCGCCGAAGCCAGGGGCGGCGCTCGGGTCCTCGTAACCGGAGAAGTCCGCGAGTTGGTAGCGCTCGGCCAGGCGGGCGGTCTGGTCGTCGGGCAGATTGTCGGAAAAGATCAGAACGGTCTGGGTCATGACGAGCGTGCGGTGAATCCAGCTCGCAATCTAGCCTCTGGCGAGGCTTGCTCACAAGGCGGGCATGGCACTGCTTCCGGGCGGCAGGTATTTTATGGCGATTGACCGGCGGCATCGTGTGGGCGTGGCGATGTCGGGGCTGGTTTGTCGGGGGGATGGCTGCGTGCCCGTGAGCCGGCATGGTGCTGCCCTGAGGCGGTTCCGGCGGCATCGGGTTCGGCAGGTTTGCAGGTGGCGTGTGCTCATGCGCGCGGCGCCGTACGACACTCAGAACGCCTCGGGGAGAAACCATGTCGGATTCTGGAACGATCGACGATCCGTCGGCGGACGAGCACACGCTGCGGCGGTTCTCGCGGCCAATGAGCGTACGCTCGATCGTGTTGACGGTTCTGCTGATCCTGGCGCTGGGCTACACGCTGTATTTCACCCGGTTCGTGTGTATCCCGATCGCCTTGGCACTGATGCTGAACATGCTGCTCGGGCCGCTGGTGACCTGGGCGCAGAGCTGGCATGTTCCGCGCAGTCTTTCGGCCCTGCTCATCATCGCCAGCTGTGCCGGGATCGCCGGCTATGGCATCTACATGCTCACTGGGCCGGCCGAATACTGGATCAATCGCGCCCCGGAAGCGTTCTCTTCGTTCAATCACAAGACCAGTGATCTGCAGAAGCAGATCCAGGACATGAACGAGAGCACGAAGAAGATCAAGAAAGCCGCCACCAAGCTCATCGGCAAGGCGAGCAAGCAGAGCATCGAGATCAATCACAAGGGCCTGCGCGCCCGCATCATCGCCAATCTGCAGTGGACCGGCAGCATTCTGGTGATGACGCTGATCCTGCTCTATTTCATGCTCGCCAGCCGCGGCTCGTTGTTCCGACAACTGATGCTGCTCATGCCCTCGGCCCGCAGCCGTGCCAACGCCGTACGCATCGTGCGCCACCTGCAGGCCGACATCAGTCGTTATCTCGCAACCGTCACTCTCATCAACGCCGCGCTCGGGGCGACGGCCTGTGTGGTGCTCTGGTTGGTTGGCCTGACCGACCCGGTGCTATGGGGCGTGATCGTCGGCCTCTTCAATTTTGCGCCGTATGTCGGCGCGGCGATATCGCTGGGCATGATCACGCTGGCCTCGTTCGCGACTTTCGACACGCTGGCCCATGTCGCCATTGCCCCGCTGGCGATCTTTGCCCTCAATGTGCTGGAAGGCAATTTCATCACTCCGATGATCCATGGCCACCGGTTTGCGATGAGCCCGTTGATGGTGTTCATCGCGTTGTTCTTCTGGGGCTGGCTCTGGGGCGTGGCCGGCATGCTCATGGCGGTGCCGTTGCTGCTGGTCTGCAAGGTCACCTGCGACCATATCGCCGGACTGCGACCGCTCGGCCGCGCGCTCGGAAGCTGAAGCCGGGGCCTGTCTTAGGCGTCATCCTCGGCCGGCTCGGGCGGGGGCGCGGGCTGGGTCTTTTCGCCGCGATTGGGCTTGAGCGTCGGGCGGGGCTTGCGCCGGCGCTCCATCTGGCGGGCCAGGCGCGAGGAACGCGCCACGTCGGACAGCGTCAGCACGCCCTGGACTTCGCGCGGATGGCTCATGTTGCCGTCGTTGGTAACGAGCGCGACTTCGCAGTTGGCCGCACGCAGACGGCCCACGATGTCGAAGATCATGTCCTCGGCGCCGACCACGATGTAGTCGGTTTCCATATGCTCGTCGACCCAGCTGCGGATGCCGATGCCGCCGCGGCCCTTGAGCCGGTAGTGCCGGCGTGAGGAAAAGATCGCCTGGATGTTCTGCTCGGCATCGAGCACGAGCACGTTGGGATGCTGGCGGCCGAAGCGACGGAACCGCCGTCGGACCTCGGCCATGCCGCGTGTGCTGCCGACGCGTACGACCCGCGGGTCGTAGAAGTCCGAGGCCTTGCGCAGCATGAACAGGTTGGTTTCCAGCGACCCCGGCACGGGGTGGTTACGGCGCGTCAGCTTGAAGGTGTAGATGGTGTCGGCCATCAGGAACTGGCGCACGCCATAGGCGATCGAGACGATGATCACCATCGGGATGATGACGTGATAATCGCGCGTCATCTCGAAGATGATCACCAGCGCGGTGAGCGCGGCGCCGGTCGAGCCGGCCACGACGCCGGCCATGCCGAGCACGGCCATGGTCGCCACGTCCAGATGGAAGCCCGGGGCAACGTGCTGCATGGCCACGGCAAACGCGCCGCCGAGGGTGGCGCCCAGATACAGCGCCGGCGAGAACACGCCGCCCGAAGCACCCGAGCCGAGCGTGAGCGAGGTCGCCAGCAGCTTGGCACCGAACAGCAGCAACAGCAGCCAGGGGTTGGTGAGCACGTCCTCCAGAATATTCTGGATCGTGGCGTAGCCCACGCCCTCGACATAGTAATGGCCGCCGTAGACCAGGAACGCGTACATCATCACGCCGACCACGCCCATGCCGGCCACGTGGCGGACATAATCGTTGACCGGCAGCTTCTCGAAGCCTTCCTCGAACCAGTAGATGCAGCGCGTGAACAGCCAGGCCGCCAGCCCGAGCAGCACGCCGAAGATGACGTAGACGACAAGCAGTTGCGGCGAATTGAGCACCAGGCCGTCGTTGCCCAGCGCCGGGATGTTGAATGACGGGTTGGTGCCGAACAGGCTCTGGCCGACAAAGGCTGCCGCGCCGGTCGACAACAGCACCGGGATGAGCGTGCGGCCGGAGGTCTCCGGCAGAATGATCTCGATCGCGAACAGCACGCCGCCCAGCGGCGCGTTGAAGGTGGCGGTGATGCCGGCCGCCGCGCCGGAGGCGATCAGCGTATTGCGTTGCCATTCGCGCAGCAGCGCCAGCTGGCCGACCGTAGAGCCCAGTGCCGAGCCGATCTGGATGATCGGTCCTTCTCGCCCGACCGCGCCGCCGGTGGCGATCGAGATCGACGAGGCGAGCGCCTTGGTTGCCGCCACGGCCGGCCGGATGATGCCGCCCTTGTAGTAGATGGCGTCGATCACTTCCGGCACGCCATGGCCCTTGGCCTCGGGCGCGAAGGTCTTGACCAGCCAGGTCACGATCAGGGCGCCGAGCATCGGTACCGCGATGATCCATGCGCCCCACGGGCTGGCCGCCGTGTGCTGATTGGCGTCGTAGACGAAGGAGAATTGACCGGCGAAGGCGAGATTGTGGAACAGGGCGATCAGCGCGCGGAAGGCGCCGGCACCATAGCCCGCAGCGATACCCACGCCAACGGCGAGCAGACTGAGCAACAGGCTGGAGCGTTCGATCGTGCGTGGCCGGGCCACCGGGTCTCTCTTCGTTGTCGCCGACGAAGGATCAGCGCCGCTCGGAAACAAGAGCGCGATCGACATCGTCGAGTATGTGGATGTCGGCGACGGCCCGGGCCGGGCTGCCGCGCGAAGCGCATCATACATCAATCGATAACGTCTTTCTAAACGTCTTTGAAAAGTCTTGAAAATGCTGTGTTCTTGCGCCGAAATGCGTCTGTTTGCGACTACCGTGCGGTCGCTTTGCGCATTCCTCGGCAACTCTGCGCGGTTCGATAGTGCCGTCGTGGCTCCGGCTCGATCGGGCCGGGCGTGTTGAGGTTTCGTCCGAGCGCCCCGTTGTTGCGGCAAATCGTGGCGGGCACGGCGCGAGCCGTCGATCCTGGCGTGCCGCGATCAGGCAGAGCCACGCCGCCAGACGCGCCTGGTCCATTTCAGGGGCGCAATCCTTCGCGACAAAGGCGGTCCGGCCGAAACCCGGCCTTGCCAGTCGTTCGCGCGGATTCGTCATGACGGATTCGCCGCGCTTCGGCTTGCGGCCAGACCGTCCGGGCGCGCACTCGTACGAAACCTCAACACGCCCTACACTCGAACCATGAGCGAGGCGGAACGGAAGGTCGGTCTGAGCTGGCGGGAGCGGCTGGCGCGCTGGGTGAGTCGGTGGCTCGCGACCGACGTTCAGCCCCGGCCGGCGCCGCGCACCGACTTCGAGCGTCTCAGCGAGCACCTTTGCCCGGCCGACGTGGTGCTGGTCGAGGGCCGCAGCCGCGTGGCCGGCGTAATCCAGACCGTGACGCTCAGCTCCTGGAGCCATGCCGCGCTGTATATCGGCCGAGCCGACGCGTTGGCTGACGGCGACGTGCGGCGTGTGGTCCTTGATGCCGGCTGGCCCCCCGACACCCAGGTGCTGCTCGAGGCCGAAATGGGCGACGGCGTGCGGGTGTCGCCGCTGAGCCGGTATCGGGGCGAGCATCTGCGCATCTGCCGGCCGCGCGACCTGACCGAGCGCGATCGGGTTTCAGTCATCACCTATGCGTGTGCGCGTTACGGCACGCCCTACGACATGCGCCAGATCCTCGATCTGCTGCGCTTCTTCCTGCCCTACGGCATTCTGCCGCGGCATTGGCGTTCGAGCCTGTTCGAGGCCGGCCACGGCGACATGATCCGCGCGATCTGTTCGACGTTGCTGGCCAACGCGTTTGCCAGCGTGCATTACCCGATCCTGCCGACCATTCATCGTGGCGAGAACGGCGAGATGGTCTTCGTGCGCCGTAACGGGCGCCTCATCACGCCGCGCGATTTCGACTATTCGCCGTACTTCGACATCATCAAGTACCCGTTTTTCGGCGACGACGTCGCCCGGTACCGCGATCTGACCTGGGACGACGACGCGCCGCGCGCCTCACGACCGGCGCGTGGCCGCCGATCGATGAAATAACGCGCCCGACGGGCGGCGCTCGCCGATTGCGTATACTCGCGCGAGGGGTTTTGCGGCGACAGATCATGGTGTTTCGCAAGAACGCGTATCGCGTCGCGCCGGGCCATACCGTCCGCGAGGACGGCCGTGGGCGTACCGCGCGCACGCCGGCGCATATTCCGCTCATGGGCTGGAAGGACATCCTGCTGCGTGTCTTCCATGCTTTTTCCGACAACAATCTGTCGATCATCGCCGCGGGCGTGTCGTTCTATGGGCTGCTGGCGATCTTCCCCGGCATTGCGGCGTTCGTCGCGATCTACGGCCTGTTCCAGGATCCGCACAACGTGGTGAGTCAGATGCAGGGTCTGGCCGGCGTCCTGCCGCCCGACGTGATCAACACCGTCACCGGCCAGATAGCGCAGATTGCGTCGCGGCCCACCGGCACGTTGGGCTTCGCTGCGTTGATCACGCTCGCATTGGCACTCTGGAGCGCGCGCAAGGGCACGAACGCGCTGATGGTCGCGCTCAACGTGGTGTATGCGGAAAAGGAATCGCGCAACCTGATCATCACCACGCTGTTGTCGTTGGCGCTCACGCTGGCCATCATCGTCGGCCTGATCGGCGTGGCCGTACTCGCGGCCGGTGTGCCGCTGGTCGCCACGGCGATCGGCTTCAACGGGTGGGTCGTGGCTATTGCACGCGGTATCGGGCTCGGCGGCGGCGCCCTGCTGCTCATGCTCGGCATCGCCGGGCTGTATCGCTTCGCGCCCAGCCGCACGCGCCCCAAATGGCGCTGGGTGATTGTCGGCGCGACGATCGTCACCGTGTTCTGGATTGTCGGCTCGCTGGCGTTCTCGGTCTATGTGGCGTTTTCCAACAGCTACTCGGCCACCTACGGTTCGCTCGGCGCCGTGGTGGTGGTGCTGACCTGGCTCTATATCACCATCGTCATCATGCTGGTCGGTGGCGAGATCAACGCCCAGCTCGAGTTCCAGACCACCGAGGACACCACCGTCAGCGGCAACAAGCCGATGGGCGAACGCGGCGCCTTCGTCGCGGACAATATCGCCAGGCGCGCCGAGGATATCGATTTCGACCAACAGGACGAACTGGACCCCCGATGACTGCCACGCGTCTCGAAATTCCAAGCCGCGCCGAGCCGGGCGCCACCCTGTGTCTGCGCGAGGCCACCGCCGTGGGGCGGCCGGGCCATGCCGGCCGGGCGCTGCTGTTTGTCCACGGCGCGACCTACCCCGGCGTGATGTTCGATGTGCCGGGCGCCAGCTGGATGACGCGCGCTGTGGCCGATGGTTACGACGCCTACGCGCTGGATGTCCGGGGCTACGGCGGCTCGACCCGGCCGGAATGCATGGCGGCGCCGCCCGAGGCCGGTGACCCGTTCTGTCGCGCCGAGGACGCCGCCGCCGACATCGCCGACGCGATCGCTGAGATTCGACGTCGTGCCGGCGTAGCGCGGGTGGATGTCGTGGCCTGGTCCTGGGGCACGATGACCACCGCCTGTCATGTTGCCGCCGGCGATTCTGCCGTCGGCCGCCTCGTGTTGTTCGCTCCGGTCTATGGCATCAAAAACCCGGGCTGGGTCGACTGGCTGTCCGAGCCGGGCCAGCCCAGTCGCCTGCGCCGGCTCGGCGCCTATCGGACCGAGTCCCGCGCCCAGGCCGATGCGCGCTGGTCGGCTCAGATCACGGCGGCCCGGGCCGATGCCTGGCGCGACCCGGCGATTCTGTCGGCCTGGTTCGGCGCGATGCGGGCCGACGAGCCGGGCGACGCCGTGCGTGCGCCCAATGGTGTGATGCTTGATCTGTGGTCGGCGTTCAACGGGCGCCCGCGCTACGACGCCGCGCGTATTCAGGTACCCACTCTCGTCATCCGCGGCGGGGCCGATACCACGGCCACCCGCGCCGACGCGCTGGCGCTGTTGGATGCGCTGGGTGCGAGCGAGAAAGCCTACGTCGAGATCGCCCATGCCAGCCACTTCGCGCTGCTCGAACATCGGCGCCATGTGCTGTTCGATCAGGTGGCGGCGTTCCTCGACGGGCGGGCCGAGGCGGTTGGGGCCGGTCGATAGGCGCTGGCCGAGCCCGGGCCGAGTGTTACTTCATCGCCTGGTAACCGTAGGTCGCCAGCCCGAATACGATGCCGACGCCTCCGAGCACAAGCACCCAGCTCGCCAGGTCCGACTGCCCGCCGATGTTTTGCGGGGGCGCGGCAACATAGGCCTTGTTTGCCACGCTCGATCAGGTTGACGGGTTCAATGATCAGTGCGTGCGCGGCCCGGTCGCCCATATCCCGCCAGCGCAGGCTGAAGCGCTCTTCCAGGGAACAAGTGCCGATTCGCCCTAGCGCGGCAGGGCTCGACACGAGTCTCCAATAAAGCCGAGGCCGTTCAGACCGTTACAACCGGTGTAGGGTGAGTCCATCCTGCGGGCTAGTGCTGCGAGTGCATTCGGATCCTAGCCGGCACGAGATGGATGACGAGAATGTAGAGCGCGATGCAATCGATGTGGCCTGTGTTCAACGATGTCGACAGGTACGAGACAGCTGCGGTCAGTCGTCGACGAACCCCGGCTGGCGTTGCATATGGTCCGGTGCACTGGACTACGGAATTAATACGACTTTGGCAGCGGCGACACGGCCCTTGTCGAGTTCACCGAACATCCGGGCGCCCTGGGACAGCGGGTGCGTTTCCACCCATTCCAGTTCGCCGAGCGCGCCATTCGCCAGTGCCGACAATGCAGCCTGAAAGTCGGATGGCGTATAGGTATAGCAGCCGAGCAGGCTGATTTCGGCCAGAGTGAGCTTGCGAGCATCCAGCTCGCCCCCTGACTCCTGCAGCCCAATGCTCAAGACGACGCCGCCGGGGCGCACAGCGGATATCGCAACGCTGCGTGTAACCGCCGACCCAACGGCATCGACCACCAGATCGAAGCGATCCTCGGACAACGTGCTTTTGCCTGGATCGTGCAGATTATCCATGCCGGCCCTGGCAGCGGTTGTCTGTCGCAGCGGATTCGGCTCGGAGATCAGCGGATCAGATGCACCATAAGCGCGCAGCAGCAGTGCACTGATCAAGCCGATGGCGCCGCCGCCGATCACGGCGGTTCGTGCCTCGGACAACGGCCTCACAGCCGCGCGAGCCGCCAGATGCAGGGCGTGCACGGCAGTGGCGGTCGGCTCGGCCAGCGCTGCATGGACCGGGTTCATATGCGGCGGCAGCACGAACAGGTTGCGCTCGGGTATGGCGACATGCTCGGCGAATGCGCCCGGCCGTGTCATGCCAATCATGGTCCGCTCCGGACACAGATTGAAACGCCCCTGTCCGCAGTATTCACATTGCCCGCAGCTGATCAGCGGATTGATCGCCACGGCCTGTCCTGCGTGGACGCCGGTTTGACAGATTCCTGCCACTTCGTGGCCCAGCACCAATGGCGGATTGCGCCGCGGGTCGTGACCGTGGAACGCGTGCATGTCCGAACCGCAGATACCGGCTGCCTGCACATCGACAATCACGTCGCCCGCGTGTTGACCGGGTTCGTCCTGATCCCGGTATTGCATTTCAAAAGGAGCGGTATAGACAAGCGCTTTCATTGCTGTTTCTCCGGCTATTTTGCGGTGAACCCACCGTCGACGAAAACGGTCTGGCCGGTGATGTAATCGGACGCATTTGCGGCGAGAAATATCGCGATGCCGTGCAGATCTTCCAGACGCCCATTGCGCCCGATCATCGTCTGCTCGGCGTTGCGCTGGGCCTGCGCTGAGTCATCGAACACCGGCGCGGTCAGTTCGGTTGGAAAAAATCCCGGCGCGATCGCATTGCAGTTAATGCCGTGCGGCGACCAGGCTTCGGCCATGGCGCGCGTCATCTGCACTACACCGCCCTTGGCGGTGCCGTAAGGCAAGCCGTTGGGAAAAGCGCGCACCGACTGTAGCGAGGCAATATTAATGATTCGGCCCCAGCTACGGCGCTGCATCCGGCCGACGAGCGCCTGCGCCAGGACAAATGGGACGGTCAGATGGATATGCAGAGTCCGCTGCCAGGTGCCCACGTCGACCTCTGCTGCCGGCAGGCGCGGATTGACGCCGGCGGCGTTGACCAGAATATCGGGCGCGGCACCCAGATCGGCACACCGCGCCGCGACCCACTGCAAAGCGTCCAGATCGTCGAGATCGATGTCCAGCACACTCGCCCGAGCGCCCGATTGACGGATACGATCGGCGGCCTCTTCCAACCGATCGCGGCGCCGTGCGGCCAGGATCACGTGCGCACCGGCGCCCGCCAGCGCAACGGCCAGCTCGCGCCCAATGCCGGAGCTCGCGCCGGTTATCAGCGCCGATCGACCCGCCAAGTCGAAAAGACCGCCACTCACAGCGACGCGTCGAGGTCGAAGCTCTCGCCCGGGAAATACTTATGCAGTCTGATATCGCCGGTTCGGGCATGGCCTTCCATGCCTTCGCTGCGCGACAGCCGAGCGGCTACCGCGGCGACGTCGTGCGTAGCGGCTTTGTCCTGGCGTTGATAAGTAACCACCTTGATGAATTTGTGCGCGCTCAAACCGCCGGTATAGCGCGCCGCACCCTTGGTCGGCAGGATATGGTTGGTGCCTGAGCATTTATCACCGAAGGCGACCGTTGTCTCCTCGCCGAGGAACAGCGAGCCATAGTTCTGCAGATTCTCCAGCCACCAATCAAGATCCGCCGCCTGGATTTCCAGATGCTCGGCCGCGTATTCGTCGCTGATCTTTACGATCTCTTCACGCGTATCGCCGACTACGATTTCGCCGTAATCGCGCCAGGCCGCCGTCGCCGCCTTGCGCTGAGTCTCCGGCAGTGCATCGATACAACCGGGCATGCGCTCCATCACGCTTTTTGCCAGCGTTTCGGACGTCGTGAACAACCACGCGGGCGAATCCGGTCCATGCTCTGCCTGCCCGGCCAGATCGGCTGCCACGATATCGGCATCTGCGTGCTCGTCCGCGATGACAGCAATTTCGGTCGGGCCGGCAAACAGATCGATGCCAACACGCCCGTAAAGCAGGCGTTTGGCCTCGGCGACAAAGCGATTGCCGGGGCCCACCAGCATATCTGCCGGCTTGTCCGTGAACAGGCCAAAAGCCATGGCGGCCACACCCTGCACGCCGCCCAGTGCCAGTACATGGTCGGCGCCGGCGACTTTCATGGCGTAGAGAATGGCCGGATGAACGCCGCCGTCGCGCGGCGGAGAGCAGGCGACCACATTCTTCACACCGGCGATCTTCGCCGTCGCCACGCTCATCAACGCCGAGGCGATGTGTGCATAGCGCCCGCCCGGCACATAGCAGCCGACGGTCTGCATCGGAATCAGGCGCTGGCCGGCAAACAGACCGGGGCTGATTTCGGACTCGAACTCGCGGATGCTGTCGCGCTGCTGACGTGCGAAGCCGCCGATGCGCTCGTAGGCAAAATGGATATCGTCACGCAGCTGCTGCGGTACATGATCGGCTGCCGCGTCAATCTGATCCCGCGACACGACAATGTCGCCCTCGAACTTGTCGAGTTCCCGGGCATAGGCGATCGCAGCTTGCTCTCTGCCGTTTTCCAGCTTTTCCAGCATCTCCAGGACGGTGCTACGGGTCTGGCTCTCGCCAGAGGATGACGTGTGTGAGGCTTTCTTGAGGTAGCGAATGCTCATTGCTAAAACTCCTTTATGTAAGCGCTTACAATTGTGTTTCTACTTGCGGTACGTATGACGCAATCAACGGGTCAGAATGCCCACAGCGAGAGCTGCGGGATGAACGCGATCACCAGCACGGCCAACAGCATGGCAAACACGAAGGGCACGGCGTACCAGGCTACGTTCATCACCGGTGTTCCACGCAGGCTCGATACCACAAACAGGTTCAACCCGAAGGGCGGCGTGATGAAGCCGACACCGAGCGCGGTGATCATCACGATAGAGAAATGAATATCGTTCATGCCGATGCTGCGAGCGAGCGGTAACAGCAACGGTGCGAGGATCACGATATTCGGCGTGGTCTCCATGACGCAGCCGGCCACGAGCAGGATGCCGATCATGATCAGGATCAGCACAGTGGGATTGTCGCTCAGACCGGTCATGCCGGCGACGAACGTCTGCGGTATGTCGAGGGACGCGAGAGTCTGCGCCAGCGGCAGCGACATGGCGATGATTGGCAGGATGACGCCGTTTACCTTCGCCGAACTCTCAAGAATGCGCGGCAGATCGCGTAGATGCAGCGTGCCTTGCCCGAATCCGACGGCGATGGTGACGCTCACGGCCACCGCAGCTGCTTCGGTCGGCGTGAATATACCCGAGTAGATGCCGCCCAGAATGATGAATGGAATCATCACCCCGTATCGGGCCGCCCATAAGGCACGCAGCCAACGTTTGAGGGAAAACTTGTCACTCTCGTGCTCGTAGCCGTTGATACGGTTGAGCAGCACATTCGTAAAGAGGATAGTCACGAGCACGACCACACCGGGCACTGCCGCTGCGAGAAAGAGTGTGGCCACAGACTGGCCCAGGATGAGGCCGATGATGATGTATGAGATCGACGGCGGGATGAGCACGCCGGTACATGAGCCGGCTGCCACCAGCGCGCAGGCCATGGCTTCCGGATAGCCGCGTGCGACCAGCCGGTCCAGTGTGATCCGGCCGATTGCCGCGGTATCGGCTGCATCCGACCCGGAAATACAGGCGAAGAATCCCGCGCCCAGAACCGTGGCCGATCCAAGCCCCGTCCGGGCGCCACCTACAGTCGCCTCGGCGAGATCCAGCAGTTTGGTCGACAATCCCGTGCGAACCAGCAGATCGCCCGTCAGGATGAACAGCGGTATCGCGATGAGTGCGAACGAATTGATGCCGTCGAACAAGGCTTCGCCGAACAACGACAGCGGCAACACGCCGGTAAAGTAGAGCATGGCACTGGCGCCCAGGCCGATGACGACCCAGATGGGTACTGCCAGCATCATCAGCACCACCATTGCAATCAGCGGCCCATAGAAGCCCCAGCCCAGCGTGGCTGCCTGCTGTGCATACATGAGTGCGTTCATTCAGGCGATCTTCCCGTGCATGTGGCGCCATCGGGCTCTCGGCGCGCCGACAACCAATAAGGTGTTGCAATCATTGCGGTGTCACACTTCACGTTCCGCTCCTCAATCAAAAAGCTTGCTGCCTTCGAACGGCGCACGTCCTGTGCGCAGATCGGATACGTCGCGAAGAATTGCTTGCAACAGCCGGAATATCATCATCCCGAATCCGAGCGGCACGGCCGCTAGAAACCAAACCCGGCTGACCTGAAGCGCTTCGGCCACCGAGCCGAACTGCCACGATGTCTCTATCGGTGCCATCGACCAGTAGACCGCGATGAGCGCCAGCAGAAGCGTCATGAGATCGCCGAAGATCAGCACCGTCGCCTTGCCGCGTGGCGGCAGCCATTGCAGCAGGGCATCGATACGAATATGGCTACGCTCGCGGACTGCGGCCGACGCACCCACCCAGGCCAGGTATATGAATAGAAACCGCGACGCTTCGCCGCCCCACACGGACGAATCGGCCAGTAGAAAGCGTCGCGCCACTTCAGTGGTTACGATCAGTACGATGGCGACATAGAACACGAGCAGTAACCATCGCTCGCCGTTGCGATCAACTGCGCCAACAATGGTTCGAAGCCAGGATTTCCGCCCAGCAAGCGGAGACTCCGCGGTCATACGTCGGCCACGTAATACGTGCCTCGCTTTTGCGTGGCCGCCAGGAATTCATCGAACTTGTCCAGTGAACCGGCGAGTTTCTTCTTGGTGTCGTCCCATGTCTTGAGCTGATGACCGCAGGACGCCTTCCACTGCGCCATCTCGTCGTCATTGGGCGTATAGAACTGCACCCCGGCCTTCTGCAGTTCCTGCATGGCATAGGCACGTGATGCGGGCACCTGAGCCAGGTTCTGGCGGAACGTGATGTCACTGGCCTCCTCGATTGCGTGCTGTACATCGCTTGGGAGGCTCTTGAACCACTTCAGATTGCACGAATAAATCTGCGAATCAGGCACGGCCTCGTTGAAGGTCACCCAAGACAAGACATCCTTGAATCCGAATACATAGAGAGCGTTGACTGATGGATCGAGGGCGTCGGCAACGCCTTCCTTGATCGCTGCAGTCGTCTCGCCCCAGGCGATCGGCGTCGGATTGGCGCCCATTAATTTATAGACTTTCTGCAGAATCTCGGACCCCGGCACACGAAACTTGATCCCGTGCATCTGGTCCGGCGTCTTTATCGGCCCCTTGCCGCCCTTGCGCAAGGCAATGACGCGCGGATCAATGACGACGTACATCAGCGCCTTGAAGCCGTGACTTTCCAGTTTCGGATTGATCGTGTCCTGCCACGTCTTGGACGTGACCAGGTTCACGAAATGCTGGCTGGCACCGCACCAATACGGAAGGTTGATCAGATCCGCTTCAGGGGCGAACGGTGCAAAATTGGAGAGGGAATGCTGAGCGCCCTGTATCGTGCCGCTCTGGACCTTGTTCACAAGGGCAGTGCCAGCACCGAGCTGGCCGCCAGGAGCAAGTTTCACGTAGACCTTGCCACGCGTCATGTTCTCGATATTGTCCTTCAGATTCAGCTGCATGATCGGGTAGCTACGCGAGGCGCCGACGATATAGGCGGTGGCTAGATTCATCGTGTATTTGGCTGATCGCGCCCGCTGCTGCTCCTCGCGGGAAACCGCGGCAAGGGCCGGCTCCGAGGCCAGTAACCCGCCCGTGGCGGCAATCACGGCCGTGGTGAATCCGTAGCGGCCGGCGGCCGATAGAAACCGGCGTCTATCCGGCGATTTCAGGCTTTTGGCGAATTCTCTCGACTCTTTACTGCGTCCCATGACTAATTCTCCTGCTTTCGCACTAGCGATTATTGTTAATTAAGCTTTTCGGGCGTGTTTTCCCGGCGTTCCGCTACCAACGCCGCTGCCACGAGAAACACCGATATCATCACCAGCAACACAAACTGCCCCGCATTGCCCGGGAGCAGTTGAAGAAGAGAACCGGGCAGCATTCCCCCCATTTTTTCCAGCAGAACATCCAGCACATACAGGCCCGCGCTGAACCAGAAAAGAATCAGCAGGATTTGCTCCAGGTTGGTTCTACCAGATCGCATCAGACTCATGCCGCCACCAAATGAAAGCGCTTACATACGCTAGGCATGACGTTGTGGCATTGTCAACAGTTTGGGCGGCGTGGTCGTTCGGGAGCCCTGTCTACCCGGCTGCCGGGGCGTTAAAAGAGAGTTTTTTTTAATATATATATTTGATTAATATAATATTTATTTTTTGTGCCCGGTTGCCGGTACAACTTTCGGATAAGCGCTCTTGACGGTTGGCCTGCCACCAACGTCTAACCCCATGCAAGAGCGACAAATGACAGCCCTGCGCAAATAAGACAGACTTCAGGAAATTGCTAACCGTCGTACATAGAGTGAAAGTTGCGAGACGTACGCGCCGTAACGTGAGCATCAGCGACGTCGCGCGCCACGCTGGCGTATCAACAGCGTCGGTTTCGCGCACTATCAACTCGCCTGATATGGTTCGTCCGGAGTTGCGCGCGCGCGTTGAGGCCGCGATAAGCGATCTCGGTTATATTCCGTCCGGTGCCGCACGAGCGCTCGCAAGCAGCCAGACTCGCGCTATAGGCGCCATCGTTCCCACGCTGGACAACGCCATCTTCGCCAGCGGTATCAGCTCGCTGCAACGCCGCTTGGCGCAGATGGGCTACACGCTGTTGGTGGCGGCGTCCGAATATGATTCGGATCAGGAAGTTCGAGAGGCGCACGCCTTGCTCTGCCACGGCGTGGAAGGGCTGATGCTGGTCGGCGAGGCGCACGCCCGCGAGTTGTATCAACTGCTTGAGCGGTATCAGTTACCGTTCGTCAACTGCTGGACGTACCGCGCCTCATCCGACTACCCGTGCATCGGGTTCGACAATGAAGCTGCCGCGCGCCGGCTGACCGAATACCTTATCGACATAGGCCATCGCGACATTGCCATGATCGCCGGCGTGAGCCAGTCGAATGATCGTGCACAGGCCCGTATCCATGGCGTACGGGCAGCACTTGCTGCGATCGGTAGGGAATTGACGGAGCAGCGCTTCGTCGAACAGCGCTATGGGATCGCGGATGGCCGAGACGGCATGCGCGAGTTGCTGAGCCGTTGCGCGCAACCGCCGACCGCGGTGATCTGCGGCAACGATGTGCTGGCGATCGGCGCCATATTCGAATGCCAATCGCGCGGCCTGGAGATTCCAGCCGCCATTTCGATCACTGGATTCGACGACTTGAGTATAAGCGCGCATCTTCAACCGGGCCTGACCACCGTCAAGGTGCCGTCTTCGGAAATGGGCGCCAAGGCTGCAGATTATCTCGTTAATTGCATCAACGGCGAGAGGACGCAGCTCCGTACGGAAATTGAAACGACTCTTATCGTGCGCGGAACGACCAGATCCGCAGCGAAAAGAGTTAACTGATCAGCTCGACAAATCGGGGCTTTGAAGACGCTTCAGCGGTTGGGGCCATAGAGAGAAGTGTGTGCGTTGGCCGGGACCACCGGCGTGGCAACGATGGCTGGCAGCAGAATGTCAGCTTGTAGAACAACGCATCTTCGGACGTGTAAGACTGGTTTTGGTCGCCGCGGGCCGTGCAATGGAGGCCACAGCGCTGCCGAGGCAGTGCAGGATCGGCCACTCGCGCCCGGCGAACTGCACGGCCAGCGAGGAGTGAAGTGAGATGGTGGTCGCCCATATCCGCGGCTGCTGTTGTCCTGCAGCCATCTCATCAACCAGGGCGGCGATCGTTACAAGCTGACGGGCAGGCGCACGCCGGGCCGATCAGGGCCGATCCGATTAATCACCGCGAGCAGGGCGCCAGAGAAGAGAGCCCATGATCAGTATCGCCAGGCGTTTCACGGGGTGCTGTCTGATATGGCCTGGCAATCGAATCCGAGCTCGATCGGAACTGCCCGGAAGAAAGCTGATCAGCAGATCCGCGCCGCGGTCGACCTGACGGATATGTACCGGCCGTGCCCCGAACAGCGGGTCGCCGAACGACCGGGACAAGCGCCTCGATTCAGTGGTGCCCATGACCGTATGTTCGGGAAATCGAGCGTGTGATTTACGCTCGACGTGCTCGCGCTGGCGGGCGCGAGGGAATGTCGCGGTCGTCAGTCGAGTTCGTTGAAATAGTAATGATGCCCGGTGTGGCAGAGACTGCGGCGCCATTCGACGGGTTCGTTGCGAATGTTCAGAGCGCGCCGTTCAACCGACAGCAGCGGTGAAGCCGGGGCCACATCGAGCAGCTCTGCTTCAGTCGCAGACGCCGCGGCCGCCCGGACCATCTCGCTCGCGTGTACCACCATCACGCCGTATTCCGTTTCATAGAACTCATACAGCGTGTTCGGCAGCTCTTCGAGCCGCCAGCTGGATAAACCCGGGAAAAGGCTGCTCGGAACGGTGATGCTCTCGTAAATCACGGGTGTGCCGTTAAGCTCGCGTACGCGCTCGATCCGCACCACCATGGCGTGCGTAGACAGTTCCAGCGCGCGAGCCTCGGTCTCGCTCGCCTGGCTCTCAAGACAGCGGGTGACCCGGCTGATCGGCAGTTCCCGCTCGCCGTTGTCGTTGACCAGGTGAAAGAACTGGAACAACGAGCGTTGCTGGCTGTGCCGCGCTGCGAACGTGCCTCGCCCCTGGCGTCGTTCCACAAGATGTTCCTCCTCCATCGCCGTGAGCGCCTTGCGAACCGTGCCTTGGCTCACGTCGTACTCCTGTGCCAGGGCGATCTCGCTGGGCAGCGCCGTTCCGGGCGGCCATTCGTTATTACCTAAGCGCCTAACCAGCAAGCTTTTTATCTGCTGGTAGAGCGGTCTGTAATTTAATGTGCGTGCTTCGCTCATAGGGCCCCGCGCCTCGTGTAGCGGCTCATCATAAACGATAGTCTAATATTGACAGTCTTATATAAGACATAATACAAAAGATACGCTGTTAAGGCTCAACGCGATATGAGGAGGAAATTCAATGGAGACCCACTTTCTGGTCCACAACAAGGCTGACAAGGTCGGCGTTGTGGTTGTCGAAGGCATCAGCGCAGGTGAAACGCTCACCGGCTGGCTGATGGAGGGCGACGAGACGCTCGAGATCAAGGCCAATCACGACATCCCGATCGGCCACAAGATCGCGCTCGACGATATCGGCAACGAAGACACGATCATCGAATACGAGCACGACATCGGCCGCGCGGTGGCCGATATCGCCAAGGGCGATCACGTGCACGTCCACAACATCAAGACCAAGCGGTGGTAGCCATGACGAAGCGCACTTTTCTGGGATATCGGCGTGAGAACGGACGCGTCGGCATGCGCAACCACGTCATCATCCTGCCGCTCGACGATATTTCGAACGCGGCCTGCGAAGCGGTAGCGAACAACATCAAGGGCACCATGGCCATCCCGCATCCGTACGGACGGCTGCAGTTCGGCGCGGATCTGGATCTGCACTTCCGTACCCTGATCGGCACCGGTGCGAACCCGAACGTCGCCGCGGTCGTGGTCATCGGCATCGAGCCGGGCTGGACCCAGCGCGTGGTCGACGGCATCGCCAAGACCGGCAAGCCGGTCGAAGGCTTCGCGATCGAACAGCATGGCGATATCAACACCATCGCCCGCGCCTCGTGGACCGCCAAGAAATTCGTGCAGGACGCTTCGATGAAGCAGCGCGAAGAATGCGGCATCGAGGAGCTGTGGATTTCCACCAAGTGCGGCGAATCCGATACCACCTCGGGCCTGGCCTCGTGTCCGACGGTCGGCAACCTGATGGACAAGCTGGTCGCCGAGGGCGCGACGATGTGTTTCGGCGAGACCTCGGAAATCACCGGCGCCGAGATGGTCTGTGCCGAGCGCGCGGCCGATGAGGCGACCAAGCAGAAATTCCTCGACACCTGGGGCAGCTACAACGATTTCATCAACCGTCACAAGACCAACGATCTGTCCGAGTCGCAGCCGACCAAGGGCAATATCGAAGGCGGTCTGTCGACCATCGAGGAGAAAGCCTTCGGCAACCTGGCCAAGATCGGCCAGAAGACGTCGTATATCGACGTGCTCGAGCCGGCGGAAGAGCCGGCCAAGGGTCCGGGGCTGTATTTCATGGACACGTCGTCGGCCGCGGCCGAGTGCGTGACCCTGATGGCCGCGGCTGGATACGTGGTCCATCTGTTCCCGACCGGCCAGGGCAACATCATCGGCAACCCGATCGAGCCCGTGATCAAGCTGTCGGCCAACCCGCGCACGGTGCGCACCATGTCCGAGCACGTGGATCTCGACGTGTCCGGCATCCTGCGGCGCGAGATGGATTTCGATCAGGCCGGCGACGCACTGATCGAGTCCGTGCTCGATACGTGCAATGGTCGTCTGACCTCCGCGGAAGCGCTCGGCCACCGCGAATTCGTCCTGACCAAGCTGTATCGGAGCGCTTGACGGAGTTCGGCATGCGGTCGAGGGCGGTCGCATGCCGAATCAATAAGGGCCAATGTCGAAGCAGGACAGCTCAAGAACATGAGACGAAGCCGAGCGATGCGCAACCAGGCGTGAGGGAAGAGACGATTGCGCGCAGTCAGCAGTCAGCAGTCAGCAGTCAGCAGTCAGCAGTCGGCAGTCAGCAGTCGTTTCCGCCGAGGCTTGTCGCAAGCCGGCTTTCTTGATTGGTTTTAGGGGATTCGAGTGAGCGACATCATTATTGCCGAGTTCATGGACGAGGTGCCGGTGGCGGCACTTCGCGAACGTTATTCGGTGCGCTTCGAACCGACTCTGGTGGATGATCGGCGGGCCTTGCTGGCTGCCGTAGGGGAGGCGATCGCGATCATCGTGCGCAATCGCACCCAGGTGGACGCCGAATTACTCGATGCCGCGCCCCGGCTGCGCGCTGTCGGGCGGCTGGGCGTCGGGCTCGACAATATCGACCTGGATGCTTGCAGGGCGCGCGATGTGCGCGTATTGCCGGCGACGGGCGCCAACGATGTCGCGGTTGCCGAATACGTGATCGCGGCGGCCTTGATATTGCGCCGCGGCGCCTAGGACATCGGCGAGCGATGTTGGCCGGCGAATGGCCCCGTTCGGCCTTGATCGGTCTGGAAGTGTCGGGGCCACGATGGGCCTGGTGGGTTTTGGCGGAATCGCGCGCAAGGTCGCGGCCCGCGCCAAAGCGCTGGGCATGCGGGTGGCAGCACACGACCCTAATCTGTCGCCGCATGATGGATGCTGTCCCCGAGGTTCTTATCATCTTCGCGGTAGCGAGGAAACCCCGCCGTAAACGGCGGGGAAGAATCCCGTTCGTTTAGTTGGGTATTTGCACGTGTGTCGCCCGGCAGTCTGTCCTACTCGGTCGTATCGTCGGTGTCGAGGGCGCGGTAGCCTTCGAGCAAGAGCCCTTTCCATGTGTATCCTCTTCGGTCTTTGAAGTCGCTTAGTTCGTCGTACTGGTCTTCGTCTATTCTGATATGGATGCTTTTGGTCATACATTAGGCATATATTCCATACTCCTATGTATCTTCGGATTGTATCTTGCACTGTCGGATGACCGCCGAAACTACCGCCACGAAAACGCTCCAAGCCTCACTCGCACCACCCACAGCACACAAAGAACACCGGCTTCAGCGTACCGTGGCGACGTACCGCCGTGCCCTCGCGGATTCCTTCGAAAGTGGCGCGGATACGCAAACGGCAGTCAACGATATCGTCACACCGTACACACTCACGTCCTACGCAAAAGACGCGCTCAAGAACTACGTCCCGAAACTTCAGGATACGTACAACGCTTCGGAACTCAAAGACGACCATCCTGTCCGGTTTACAAACCGGGGATGGAAACTCGACCACTCCGAAAACCGCAAACACAAGTTCTGTTGGCGCGTTCCGCAGGCCGGACGTGGCAATGCTTTCTGGATTCCGCTCCGTATCAACCCCGCCCAACGCGAGTTGTGGGCGGACTTGCTCAACGAGGACGTGACGGTCGGAGAGTTCCGACTGCAAGAACACCGCACCAATTGGGTGTTGCACGTCACTGTTGACTACACAGTCGCGGAACCAGATGTACCAGACGACCCGACGCTGGTCGGCTTCGACATCGGTGAATCCCAACTCTTAGCGGGCTGTGCCTGCCAAGATGGTACTCCAACTCAACCGATGATGGCGGACGGTCGGCGAGCGAGACACCTCCGCAAGGAGATGTACACGACACTGAAACGACTCCAAGAACGAAACGCCGACTGGCGGATCGACGAGCGATTCGAGCACTACCAGAACGCCCTTACGGATATCGTTGAGAAAGCGTCTCGACAGGCTGTGGAGTACGCTCGCAGCTTCGAGAATCCCGTTATCGTCCTCGAAGACCTTTCGTACATCCGTGAGAGCATGGACTACGGTAAGTTCATGAATCGCCGACTACACAACTGGGCGTTCGCCCGTCTCACCAGGCGTATCGAGGACAAAGCCCGTGACGCTGGCATTCCTGTCCGATTCGTGAATCCGGCGTATACGTCCCAGACGTGCCACGCGTGCGGACACCTCGGATATCGTGGCAGACAAGCCACGTTCCGCTGTACGAACGACAACTGTTGGGTGACGGAGTATCAAGCAGACATCAACGCGGCGGCCAATATCATCAGCCGCGTAGACCCGTGGGGTGAGAGCGTTCCTTGGAAACCGGAACGCGATGACACGCCACAGGACGGGAGCACTTGTGACAGTGCCACAGGACACCGGGAGACGAGTCGGGAACCCCGACAGACGACTCTCTCGGGGTATCGTCCCGAAACCTCCGACGATTAGGCTTCCCTTGTAGGAAGCCCCGCCCTTAAGGGCGGGCGAGGATGTCACTAGGCATACGAGCGCCCCTCGGTGACGACGTTGCGGATGAACGGATTCTCCTCTCGTCGGTGGCGATTGTATGTGGTTTCGGAGAGGATGTGCAGTTCGACGACAGGCCCGTACTCGAGCATCACGTCGTAGGCGATATCGCGGAGCGAGTTGGCGGTGGCTTGGCGGTCAGTGTCGTCGGTGAGAACGATGAGAACGTCAACGTCACTTGCACGTCCGTGGGTTTCCCCTCGAACAGTCGAGCCGAAGACGTACAGCTCAGCGATTTCGTCGCTGTGCTGGGACCGTGCCCGATTAACGAACGCCTCCGCTGCGTTGGTGTGGGCGTCGGTCGGCAGCGGTTCGTGCACAGTCTCGTTCCCCATATGGTCGGATACGGGTTTCGGGGTGATTTACATTTCCCTTAGTATGCGGTCGATCCGGACGTCACGACTGCTCGACCAGTCATTTGACGACTCTTCACGTGCCCTTAATCTTCGAGTTGCTCAAGCTCTGTCGGACTGTCTCTCGTTAACACACAAGGACTTCCGCGACATCACTTAACATCATTGTCCGGGCGATAATCTGTAAAGGTCTCTGTGACCGGCAGCCCGCTCAGATCTGCATACCAGTTGAGAGAAACTATTCCGGACGCTTTGGCGTCATAGTACATCCCATCACCAGTATCACAGTAAATTCGTACACGATCAGTCGTGATTTCATTAAACACGACAAAGTTCGTTCCCTTTGTTGGTGTTGTCGGAATCGTCTGCTGCTCAGGTATACGTTTCCACGTTCCGCTCACACGATATTGTACCTCATATCGATCGGGAATAGTCGTTCGACGGATATCAGTGAATTCGATCGAGAGTGCTCTCAGGGTACGTGTTTCGGGGAACGTGACTTGGATCCTGTCTTCTGACTGTCCAGTGTCGATACCTGACCAGATGGTGCTCTCTTCGTTCTTGATTGCGTTGATTCCAGGATCAGACCCGAGGGAATTCGAGACAGTAACTGTTAGGTCATTCACGTTCGTTCCTGGCGGTATGGCATCTTCGATCGGATGTATTGCAGTCTGATGATCGTCGGGCTCTGGTAGGTTAGCGGTGAGGCGTCGAAGTTTGGAGTCGCTGCAGTGAGCGACGCGCTGTCCATCAACAAAAATGCTGAGACCTTGGCCCATGCCATAGTGAGTTCCGTCTCGGTCGTAGACGATTTTCAATTCATGACCGTGATACTGGACGTTATCGAGTGCGAAATAATCCCAGTGATCGGCAGGGACAAGTGGATTCACTTCCACTACATTGTCTGCCCGTGGACGTAACCCTACCAGACCAGAGATAACGAGATCCGTATACGAAGAGTGCATGTAGTCTTCCGTTGAGGTCGTCCATTCACCCGTGAATGGATTGACGCTCTCACCGACCCATGGAATCTCCCCTTGGGGAGTCTGTTTATAATGCGTTTGCGTGAATCGCTTAAGCAGATCGAAATAATTCGATTCGTCAACAGGGAGGCTACCGTCTTGGTGACCATCATCTGGTTGCTGGCATGCATACTCATTGAGCAGGTTTGCGAATGCGATCAGCGTCTGTGCTGTTGCGTATGGCCACGATGTTCCATCCCACCGGCAGCATGTATCGACCGCGGTGAAGCCTGGGTGGCGGCGCTCACAAGTCGTCGGTCCGTATGGGGCGTGGAAACCGTCGGGATCGATGAGTTGTGCCCATGCGACCTCGTACCCAGAATCAACATCTGGTAGTCCGAAATACCAGGGCAAAAACCCAATCTCTTCGCGGATGCCGACCGTCTCGGTTGCATCGCGGTGCATCGTCTCGAAGAACTTGTCGTCCTCGTTCCAGAGTTTCGATAACACTAACGACTTGAGTTCTATCGCTCGCGTATGATATGCCGCTTCCAGGCAGTTATTCCCGAGCAGGGATGCCATTCAAGCGATGGCTACCGCATCGCCATACATGTACGAGTTTATTGATGGGCGATAGCCACTTCCACCCGCTTGGTGTTCCATTCCATCGTTTTGGTCCCACTGCCAGTACAGCCCATTATCATCCCGATGAACTTCTTCCCACGCCCGGTAGTTGTAGACCAGATCTTGGAGAACGTCGGCGATAAATGACCGGTCGTGGTGTACCCGATAAACATCCCATACGGCATCTGCGATCCAGAAGCTGTAATGCCGTGGATTAACTCCGGGAGAGAACCAGTATTTCACGTACTCAGTCATATATCTCGGATTGCGTAGCCATCTCCCTTCTCGAAGTTGTAGGGCGGCGGGAGCGGAGATGGCATTATGTTCGTTTGCCCAGTCGACATCGAATGGGAACTCCTCAACTACATAGCCGACGGGCGTATTGTGGAGCCGTCGATAAAGAACCAGCCAGCGGAAGTAGTATATCTCTAGTATGGTCTTGTCAGGACAGTCGAATAACGGTGCATTCTTGTTGACCCATGTCGCCTCTTCATTCGACTGGAGATATGAATCAAATAGCGAAGAATCGAGAATTCTTGGCTGAGAGCGTACATCGGTCGCCAAGTTTATGTCAAGTAAATCATTGGGACTGTTTTCCGCCACATCTTGAATCGATTCAGAAGAATCCATGTCTTCATTGTTTGTTGTCATATTCGAATCCTCGTATGAGTGTGACTCCCGATCATCTGTATCCTTCATGCATTTATCACGAGTATTGGTAACACGCACAAAACCTCTCGAAGTCGGTTCAGATATTCGTTACGAAGGTCACCACAAGCATGAATGTATCCTTTATCAGATATCAGAAAAGCTTACTAAAAATAATTTCGCTAGGTTTGATCGATTGGCTTCCGGAACTGGCGGCCCCCAACACGTCCGTTCGTACCTCCCATCCGAGTTGAGAGACTCCATTCTATTTCGCTATTCAATCATTTCGAGAGGACTGGGTGACCGGGGAGATAGTAATCTCTCCACCGTCGAAATAACTGACAATTATCAAAATCTATCATCTGTTTACGCTCAATGATGCAATATATATACACTATCGATGAGACAACTCCTTTCAGAAATCCTATCTTATTCTAATAAAATTTGATTTATGGGACATTTTCCCAATATATTTCTATATTGGAGTTTTTACTCTCTGATTACTAGTGAAAATATCGCAAATACTCAGGTCTATTGGGGGACGTAAATTTGTATTGCATATTTAATACAATATGGATTCGGATTTTGTTGATCCCTGTTTCTATATTACTAAATGTAATATGAAATGAGATCGTTTTGAAGATTGTCGTCCATTATTATCAAACTATCCATGTTTTGTACGCTGAATCGTTGACCGTTCTCCTTGCAAATAGTAAGGAGAATATTATCATGGGCACTGTCTAGTTAAGCGACTTTGTTGTAGAGTGGCGTTTCAACGCCTCTAACGTGAGTAGCTACCGAATCTACTCGTCTCATCATGGCTAGGTGTTCGGTGAAGCAATCGAATTCAGTCTTCTCATGGTGCAGCCGATCTAATTCTCAAGAATCAGTTACTTTTGAACGGTGCATAAAATTCCGTCAATCGTACCGCAGTCGCTTGGCTTTCCTCATCTAGACAGTGCCTTATCCTGAATTCTGTAGCTTTATTGTCCTCTCTCGGGGACAACCGACCTATCGTGATCGGTATTACGAGCATAGAAATGTAATGCCTGCCGGCGGCCAAATGAAGAGATACCTATTGGAAGACGATGTCGCGTTTCAGTTCGTACGTCATCCCGAGATACACTCCGTCGAATGAAGGTTAGGCGTAACGGTGTTTTATTCGAATAGTGTCGGCAACGTTCTGGAGTCGATCGGGGATTTCATCAGTAAATCGCTCATCGGTCATTCGTCCTCGTGGACCAGAAATACTAATTGCTGCAGGAAGTGCATTATCGCGCATAATCGGTGCAGAGACACAGCGGAGGCCTTCAACGCGCTCTTCCCGATCGAAGGCGATTCCAGCTTCACGAATCCGTGCAAGCTCCTCGAAAAATTCGTCTCGAGATGTGATCGCGTTGGGGCCATGATGAATTAGACCATATCGGTCGATGGTTTCCTGAACGAGTTTTTCGGACACGTGTGCTAGAAATTACTTTGCCGCTAGCGCACGAATGAGAATGAAGACGAATTCCTGTGTACGTATCCGTCTCGATTGCCTCCTCTCCTTTAGCGATATAAATGTGAGCAGCGAGCCCTTGATCAAAGACAACTAAATTAACTTTATCACCGAATTCTTCGGCAAGTTGGTCGACTTTCGGTTTAGCAAACTTGAATAGACGGGATTGATTCCGTCTGAATCCACCGGTTTCGAGAAAACGATATCCAATATCGTATGCACTTCCATGCTTCACGACGTATCCGCAGTCGTGAAGGGTGGTCAAGTGACTATGTACCGTGCTCACAGGGAGCCCAAGTTCATCAGAAAGGTCTGAAACCCCGACACTGCCGTCAATGTCCTTGAGGGCATGTAATATCTGGAACGTCGTTCGAACCGCCTTGACTCCGTTTTTGTCGGTCATATTGTGCAGGATGGAATTGGGGGGTTATAAATTTTCACTATCGTCGGAAACAGATTGATTTCATCTACGTCTATTATAACATTCAGAGATCTACTCTTACCAGACCTATATTAGACGTTTTTGAATGAATGATGAAGAAATGTTGGATTCAACTTCATCTACCTCTAATCAGCCGCCAATGCCGCCTCACGATTCAACTATTTTGATATGTAGGAATCGTCGTTCTCCCTGAACATTGCTATCTACTAATACCGAAAATTTCACTCTCCGATTTTGGTGGTCAGTTAAATAGAAGTAGTATTCATCATCCTGACGAGGGATTAATCGGGCCAATCAATTCACTAGTGATGAATTTAACCATCTGCGATATTGGTGACAAGATGGCTCCCTAGTTACGCTCAGATAGTAGCCGTCAAAATCTAGAAACTCGGCCTGTTCTTTTGTATGAGATTCTCAGGAAATTAAAACAAAGTGCCTTCGTAAGAGCTCTAATACCAAATACCGGTCAAATTCATGAAGAAAAAGAATCGGTGGTCAGTCCGTGCTTTTTGAACTGAGACAATTTCGAAGCGCCAGCAACGACGGATTCGACCGGGTCTGCGGGGTTTTCGTGTTCGTAGACGAGCCATTCAACTCCTGCATCAATAGCCGCCTGTGCAGTTTCTTGAACGTTGAGATCTCCATTGCCAAGGTTGACAAACTTCTCTTCTTCGAAGCGCATATCTTTGAGATGGACGGATGCAGTACGATCACCAAAGTCCTCAAGTACCGAATGTGGATCTGTTCCGGTGACACCAATCCAGCCGAGGTCAAGTTCGAACTCGACACAATCATCCGTTTCTGTGGCCAAGATCTCGAACTGAGTACGACCATCAGAGGAAACAAATTCATGCCGATTGGTGTGATAGAGAAATCGGAGATCCCGCTCCTGAACCGTATCTGCAAGGGTAGTGAGTAGGTTTGCAGTTCGGCGAGTCGCTGATTTTGATTCGAAATTCTCTTCGTTCAGGTAGCCGAGGATAATCGCCTCACAATCGAGTGCTTTGCAGGTCTCTACTAGTTCATCAATCGAGTGCTGAAAGTCATCGAGTCCTGCGGACACACCGGCTACTTCAAGACCAGTTTCGTCCAGCGCCGCTAACGTCGCATCAGAGGGGGGACCGTAATATTCCATTTCGACGCCATCAACGTCCGTTTCCGACGCGATTCTTACTTTTGTGGGTTCTGTGACATCAAACTCCCGTAACGTGTATAGCTGGATTGCGGTTTTGACCATTTAGTTAGTTTATTTATTGCTAAGTGTTTATGTTTTCTGGTAGACTACACCAATATCGTTTTTTGACTGTTATGCAATTTAGGACATCAGGATTTTCGTACCCTCCCAACTTACGGATGGATCTTAGATGATTGAAAGTTGACCGCCGAGTTTAGAATGCAGACCGATTAGTCGTCCACCGGTTTCGGCTGTAGTTCACCAGATTCGATCATGGAGATGAGGGGATTATCGTCGATGTCGAGAGGTAAGTCGATTCGTCCATGTCGTCGAGCCGATTCCCACGTACCGAAGATTAGTTCGGTTGCACGGAGGGCATTCTCTCCGGAGAGGAGAGGGGCTTGCTCCCCATCAATGCTTTCGACCACATCTTCTAGTGCTCGTGTGAGCACCGCCTGTCCTTTCCAATCTTCGGCGTCTCGGCGACCATGAACGTCCTCGTTGTTGACGTCAAATTCTTCCCACGAAGATTTCTCGTCCCGTCGAATCCGAAGCATGGGACCACTGTCATCGGTCGGAAAGCCCCTGCCGATTTCGATAACCCCTTCAGTACCGACGAGTCGATTATGGCAGTTAATTGCATTCCCATTTCCAAGTCCTGTGGTGGCCAGTCCTTGGACACCACTTTCATACTGCCATTGGACGATACCTTGGTTCTCGTTGTGGGCCCCGAAGAGGACGTTTTCCTCTCGGTAGTCGACCTGTCCGATCACCCACTCGGGGTCGGACTCTTCAGCATAAAAGTTACTGAGGTCGAACGAATGCGTTCCATAGTCAAACAGATTGGGTGAGGAGAACTCCACTCGCTTGAGTGCACCGATCTCGCCAGCGTCGAGCAGCTCTTTTGCCTTCACGAATGGCGTACCGAATCGGCGTTGGTGGTTGAACGTGAGTTGAATGTCGTACTCGTTAGCTACTGCAACCATCTGACGACAATCTTTCCACGTGTCCGCCATCGGTTTTTCACAGTGAATAGCTTGCGGAATCCCGCTTTTGAGACAATCAAGGGTAATGTCCGCGTGGACCGCTGGAGGAACGCAAATACTGATAATGTCTGGCTCAGCTGCTGCGAGCATCGTACTGTAATCTTCATAGACGTTGTCAGCATCGATACCGACCTCATTTGCAAACCCTGTGGCGTTCTCACGGACGATGTCTGCACATGCCGTCAACGTGCAGTTGCTGAGGCGGCTGTACGATTCAGCATGTTTATACGCCATTGCGAATCCAGTTGCATCCGAACTTTCTGGAGGTTTTCCGGTGCCAATAAACGCGACGCTGTAATCCTGCATCATTTACCTACAAGTAATCTATCTCAACCCCAACGCTATAATCTTTCTTACTTTTGCAGAACCGTACCCAATTTCAGTTGAATAGCATCGTTTACGATACAGGATCGATCCTGGCAGAAATAGATTTAATTTGTCTACTACATCTTCCTCACCACTAAAATCGAGTCCCACAGCCGACGTCATATCGAGGCAGAAATATTAAATAGTGAGCATGGGACCTTGCATGCATGGTTCGTACAGCTATAATTATGGGGATGGTCGGACATCTCGATGACGATACTAGTCGTACTATCGCCCGCGTAGGGGATGCAGGCTATAGTGGAATTGAACTTGGTGTCGAGTCCGTCGACGATGAGTCAACGACAGTTGCACTCGACAAGGCTGGTCTCAACGTCACGAGTATCATGACCGGACTCGATCAAATTCAATCGCCAAAGGAAGGTCTCCTCTCGGCATGTCGGACTCTTGACTGCAACCGCGTTGTCCTCGGTTGGCTCGATGAAACGTACTACGAATCCCCTGAAGCGACGAAGAATACCGCTGCAATTCTTAACGAGTGTGTTGCCGGACTCGCTGACCACGGACTTACCCTCTGTTATCACAATCACGATCACGAGTTCGTCACGTTCGACGATGCCGAGGGACGATCAGCATTCGAAGTCTTAGTGGATAACTTGGATGACCGCGTACAGTTCGAGTTCGATGTCGGTTGGGTCGGTACCGCAGGGGTCGATCCGGTCGAAGTAATCGAAACGTATGCTGATCGGACGCCCTTGATCCATCTCAAGGATATGGTTTACCAGACGGGTGAATCTGTACAACTGGGTGATGGAGACCTCAACGTCGAGGAGGTCGTAAAAGCGGCTACCGATGCGGATGTTGAGTGGCTTATCTATGAGCACGAATACCCGGAAGACGCCGAGGTTTCGATGCGTGAGACGGCACCAACAATGAACGAACTCGTGAGGAAGTTCGAAGGTGGCGCTGAATGACTCTCCGCATTGGCATGCTTGGGTATGGATTCATGGGAAAAGCGCACACCAACGCACTCGATCGCCTTCCTCTCTTTTTCCCGGACGCACCGTCCACCGATCGTCATATCCTCGTCGGCCGTCACGAGGACTCTCGCGCGGAAGCAGCAGAGCGATACGACTTTACAAAAACGACTGATGACTGGGAAGAAGCTCTCGATGAGATCGATGTCCTCCTGAACCTTGGTCCAAATCACCTCCACGCAGAGCCCTCTATCGCTGCGTTAGAACGGGATATTCATGTCCTCTGTGAGAAGCCTCTTGCTTCGACTCTTGATGAGGGCGAACGAATGGCGGCTGCAGCGAATGCTTCTGACGCGATCGCTGCCATCGGATTTAATTACCGTTTCGTCCCGGCCATCCAATACGCGAAGCGGCTCATCGAAGCAGGTGAGCTTGGTCAGATCCGCCATTTTCATGGGCGTTACGTCAATGGATTTCTCACCGATGAAACGGCTGGTTGGTCTTGGCGGCTTTCGAAGGAGCACGCCGGTGCTGGAGCGCTCGGCGACCTCGGTTCGCACACCATCGATCTCGCTCGCTATCTTGTTGGCGATATCGAGACGGTGAACGGTCACACACGCACATTCACGAAGGAGCGACCGGTCTCATGGGGAGATGACGGCGAAACCCGCGAGGTAGATGTCGACGACGCATATTCGGCACAAGTCGACTTCGAGAATGGAGCGGTGGGTGTTCTTCAAGCAAGTCGGCAAGCGCACGGGGAGACGAATAACAACAACTTCGAGATACATGGAACGGAGGGTGCTGTGAAGTTTAATCTTGGGCGTCTTAATGAACTTGAAGTCCATCGTGGGGATAATCGGGGATTCCAAACCGTGCTGATTACCGATGATGACGATCCGTATGGAGACGTCTGGTGGCCCCCCGGTCACGTCATCGGTTGGGAGCATACCTTCGTTCACGAGCAGTACGAGTTCCTCACTGCGATTGCCGATGATCAGGAGTTCAGTCCCGATTTTACGGATGGCAAAGCAGTTCAGCGCGTTATCCACGCAGTCCAGCAGAGTGACAAATCCGGTCAGCGAGTCGAACTATCGTAGCCTAAGTGACTGCCTCGGTCCGTCCAAGAACCCACAGATGATAAACAGCTCACCTATATATTCATATTCCTGTCTGCCTTTAACATAATAGCGCAAATTATTTATTATGGGGATTTGTTGTTGTGGCAAGGCAGAACATGCCATCCATAGAGCCTACTCCCAAGACTAGACGGCAGATGCTTCGCACCGCTGGAATCGCTGGCGTTGCAAGTCTCGCTGGCTGTACAGGTACGAATAGCAAGAATGATAGCGGGAAAAATGACGGCCCATCGGGTCGACGGATCCACGGTTGATGCGACATGGACGCTAACTGCGGGAAGCGGAAATCTCGCAAGAAAGCACTACAATCAGTATAACTTCAAAGAGTTCCAGGGTGCCATCACGGGGTACATTTGGGACCCGTTCGCCGCACAAAACGACTTTACTGGAGAGTATTATCCCTATTTGATCACGGATTGGTCGATTAAGAAGGACGCGATGGAGCTCCAAATCCGCGATGGATTGACGTGGTGGGATGGGTCAAAAGTCGATTCAAAAGACGTCGCATCGACGTTGAAACTCGGGTTCCTGATGAACGGTTCGCTCGAGACTATCGGCAAAGTCACGGAGAAAGATAAGAACAACCGTCGAGATCGCACTGAAAAAACCCACGAACGCGAATATCCTCAAGCAAACGATACTACCGATAAGTCTCAACGTCAAATATTACCTGTACAAAGACTATGTGAAGCAGTACGATCAGGCGTCGTCAGAGGACGCACTGCAGAAAGGTACGTCAAAAACTGGCCAGTGAGACGATTGATGAACCGTACGGACACGGACCGTGGCAACCGGACCAAATAAACCCTGGAAAAATCACGCTGAAGAAATACGAGAAACACCCGGATGCCGATAATATCAACTTTTCCACGGTAGAGTTCATCCAGATGGGTGGCGGTAATCAGAAAATATGGGGTGCCATTAAAGACCCAAAATATCGATGGCACGAAAGCATTCGTCGAAAATTCCGTCGGGAATACGTTCCCCAAGTCCGTCAAGCACAAGAATTTCCCCGCGAACTGGGGAATGGGCCTCTGGTTCAATCATGATGATCCCGTACTGAAAAACCGAAACGTTCGGCAAGCAATCGCGTACCTATTCGACCGGAAAACGATCGCCAAGAACTCCGACGCGACCAAACATCCAGTGAAGATCCCGAATGGTATCACCAACGCCACTCAAGATCGGTGGGTTGGTGACCTTGCTGGGAAAATGAACGAGTACAAGAAGAACACCGGAAAAGCAGCCACGCTCCTGAAAAAAGAGGGCTTCACGAAGAAGGGCGGTACGTGGCACCAACCGGATGGAAAGAAGTTCTCGCTTCCAATCAACACCCCTGCTGGCTGGAGTGACTTCACCGCATCCGTTCAGACGATGGTCTCACAGCTAAATGAGTTCGGAATCGAATCGCAGGTGAAAACTACCGACAGTAGCTCGTATCTCAGCACCCTCTGGCCGAATGGAAACTTCCGAGTTGCTACCTACGGGTGGGCTGCCGGTATCGCGTATCCGTATTACACGTACCGCCTTACGTTCGAAGATCAGGAGGTACAAGGGGCGATCAGTCTCCCGGACACGTTCAAAGCCCCACCAGTCGGTAAGCCCAACGGAAAGCTACAAACTGTGGACCCGAACGAGTTGCTCGCCAAGCTCGGAACGAAAGTTGATAAGTCCACCGAGAAGGACCTCATGCAACAACTGGCTTGGATGTACAACTACAACCTCCCGTGCCTCCCCGTACAAGAAAAACTCGACCAAGCGTGGTACGATACTGATGGATGGGAATTCCCCTCGAAAGATGATAAGACCATGTCGTACTACGGTGGGCTTGTTCCCCTGGATTGCTCGACAAGGGAAATTGAAAGCAAGCAAGTAGGAATACGACGCTCATAGCTCCAAACCGGCGACCATATTCTCCAATTATTACTGTTTTGAGATAGACACAATCAAAACTACGGTTTGTTTTAATTATTCCCGTAGGATATTTAATTGCAAGCTTCGAATAATCGGACCCAAACTTTTATTATGAATCATATGCTGGTTTCATCTATCGGATGATGAGTGAACCGAACACGGGTTCATGGTGTGAACGATCAATGACTCGTGCAATTTCGAAACGAGAGTCGGTACCGTCTAAATACAATATATGAATCCGAGATACCTTATTAAGCGAGCGACTTACGCGCTGGCCACGGTTTTCGTGGCAGTGAGCCTCTCGTTTTTCTTGATCCGAATGCTACCAGGTGGACCGGAAACGTACATCAAGAACAAACTCATGCAGAGTCAGACGTCCATGTCGGTGGAACAAATCAACCACCTTGCTGCTGCTTACACGAACGTCCATCCCGATCAGCCGTTGTACATGCAGTATCTCAACTATATGACCTCAGCACTGCATGGCGATTTCGGAACATCAGTGTGGTTCGGCGAGCCGGTCTCACAGGTTATTTGGCGAGCGATGCCGTGGACGTTGTTCCTCTCCACGATAACATTGTTTCTCGGCCTTACTATCGGGGTTGTTGTTGGCGGACTCATGGCATACAAAGAGGGTGGAAAGTTCGACCTTGGAATGACGACATATACGCTCATATCAGGATCGATTCCGTACTACGTGTTGGCGATCATGTTCGTGTATGTCTTCGGATTCATGTGGGGAATCTTCCCGACGAGCGGAGCGTACGAGTCCGGATTGGAGCCTGGCTTCACTCTCCCCTTTATGACGAGTGTGGCGTATCACGCAGTCCTTCCGGTTCTCTCGTTGGTACTCGTCGGTTTCGGCGGGACCGCGCTCGGACTGCGGAGCAACGCAATCAGCGAACTCGGATCGGACTACATCCGAGCCGCTCGAATCAGGGCACTCCCACAACATCGGATCGCGCTTCGGTACGTTGCGCGGAATGCGATCCTCCCGATGTATACTGGGATAATGATGGGAATCGCAAGCATCTTTGGCGGATCAATCATTCTCGAACAGATTTTCGCCTACCAGGGAATCGGCTATATCCTGTTTAAGGCGACGATGTCGAGGGATTATCCGCTGATGATGGGGGCATTCATTCTCGTGACGGTCGCCACCGTCGTCGGAATATTCATTGCCGACGTAACATATGGATTGGTCGATCCGAGAATTGAGGCAGGAGGTGAGGGTCGTGAGTCCTACTAACGACAGCGGCTCCACTCCAGAGGACAGTCCATTTGGGACGGTCTCGGAGTATTCATTATCGCGGACGGATCGTGCCCAGCGGGCGTTCGAAGAATTCATCGTCACGCCATTTTCGATCGTCTGGGCCGACTTTCGGGCTCGAATCGGATTTCTCATCATCACATTTTATATCCTCATGGGAACAGTCGGTGTCGCACTGGTTCGTTCCCCCAAAGTGAACCAGGCCGAACGGATGTTAACTGCCGTTTCAGACGATGAAGTTCCCGCTCGGAGCCGATCAACTCGGTCGTGGGATCTTCGCACAGGTGGTTCACGCGACGCCGGTCATGTTGAAGATCATGCTTTCCGGTGGCCTCTTTGTAGTTGTCGTTGGGACATCTCTCGGCATGATTTCTGGATATAAAGGTGGGAAATTGGATACCCTCATCATGTTCGTTAGTGATACGATGATGATGCTGCCCGGGCTTCCGTTGCTCATTCTCGTTCTTACGATCGTTCAGCCTGAGAGTCCGATAGTCATCGGGCTCATTCTCTCGCTTACTGGGTGGGCTGGCCTCGCGCGTGCGATCAGATCGGAGATACTCTCGCTACGCGAAGCGGACTATGTGGAAGCATCACGGATCATGGGACTCGATACCAGTTACATCCTCAAAAACGATTTACTACCGAATATCATGCCGTACGTGCTGCTCAATCTCGTCAACTCGATGAAGGGAATAATCTTTGCGTATGTGGGATTGTCCTTCCTCGGCATCATTCCCCCCTCGAGCCTGAATTGGGGAGGAATGCTGAACGACGCCTACAATCAATCCGGTGCATTATACTCGTGGAAGGCGGCACACTGGTTGATTGCACCGATGCTGGCCATAATGGTAATCGCGTTCGGACTCGTGATGTTCGCGCAGGGATGCGACAGGCTGTTCAACCCACGTGTCAGAGCACGACACGAGAGCAATAACAAAACAGACGAATCCACGATGGATAACGATTCACCGACGCTAATGGAGTCGAACTACTAATGTCACGAACAACACCACTACAGGGCAACACCAGTCAAACGGATACCGTTCTCGAAATTCGAAACGCGTCGGTGACGTTCTCGATGGATAGAGGCGATGCGAGGGTCTTAGACGACGTTTCGCTCGACCTCCAGAGACACGAGACCCTCGGGATTGTCGGCGAAAGTGGCAGCGGTAAATCCATGCTCGCAGCGGCGATGTTGAACGTGGTAGAAGAACCAGGTGAGCTGAGCGGCGAAGTCATCTACCATCCACCGGACGGTGAACCGATCGACCTCGTTTCGGCATCACAGAAGCAACTCTCGAACATACTCTGGGAGGAGATTGCGATGGTGTTTCAGGGAGCAATGAGTTCGTTCAATCCGACGCTCACCATCCGTGGTCACTTCAGAGAGACGTTACAAGCCCACAACAAGAATGTTCGAGAGGGAATGGCCCATGCTCACGAGTTGTTGTCGGACCTCTACTTGGATCCCGACCGCGTTCTCGACGCCTACCCGCACGAACTCAGCGGTGGAATGAATCAACGCGCATTGATCGCGTTGTCGCTCCTACTCGAGCCAAATATCCTTGTCATGGACGAACCGACGGCCGCACTCGACCTCCTCATGCAGCGCTCGATCATCTCACTCATCGAAAAACTCCAGGACAAATACGACCTGACGATCGTGTTCATCACTCACGACTTTTCGTTGGTCGCGGATATCTCCGATCGACTGGGAGTGATGTATGCGTTCGATCTCGTCGAAGTGGGCAAGACGGACACGATGACGAAAAACCCCTCACATCCCTATTCCCGTGCTCTCTTGAAGGCAGTTCCCTACTTGGAAGGACCGCTCGACGAAATGGCTGCCATCGAGGGTCAAAGCCCGGATCCAGTTCAAACGCCGAAAGGCTGTTCGTACCACCCACGGTGCCCACTTGCAACCGACGAGTGTCTGAATAACGATCCCGAGATGCTAGGAGTCGAAGGAGAACACGACGACCATCTCGCTGCATGCTTCCACACCGAAACAGCACGCGATGAAATCACACTCGACTTGGGGGTAAGCAAATGAGTTCCACCGAACCCATCGTTTCGCTTGATAATGTCGAGGTCCACTTCGAGGAATCAAGCAGCCTATTCAACTTTGGATCAGAGCCAGACCGCGTCCGTGCAGTAGATGGTGTCTCTCTGGATATTCATTCCGGGGACGTTGTCGTGCTGGTTGGTGAAAGCGGTTGTGGGAAAACGACGCTTGGACGAACCGCAATCGGCGTCCAACGCCCGACAGATGGATCGGTTTCGTACCGTGACCAGGACATTTGGGACGCAAAAGAAGGGAAGGGTAACGTCGATATCGAGTTTAGCGAAATTCGGCGTTCGCTCCAAATGGTGCACCAAGACCCCGGAAGCGCGTTGAACCCGAATCAGAAAGTCATCGCTACGTTGAGCGCCCCACTCCGTAAATGGCACCCGGAGCTATCGAAAGAAGACCGACGAGCCCGCGTCTTCGAATTGCTCGAAACGGTGGGAGTACAGCCTGTCGAAGACTATGCGTTCCGTTATCCACACCAGCTATCGGGTGGCGAACAGCAGCGTATTGCACTGATCCGGTCGCTGTTGATGAATCCCGACTTGGTACTTGGAGACGAAGCCGTCTCGGCGTTAGACGTATCACTCCGAGTTGACATGATGGAACTCATGCTTGACCTCAGGGAGCGATTCGAGACGTCATTCTTGTTCATCAGCCATGACCTTGCGAATGCCCGCTATCTCGCCGAGAAGGCGAACGGACGCATCGGTATCATGTACCTGGGTGAACTCGTCGAAATCGGCCCAGCAGAGCAGATCATCAAAGATCCGAAACACCCATACACGAAGGTGTTGAAGTGGGCGACGCCCCAGTTACACACGGAAGACGATGATCGAATGATCGAAACGCCAGTTCGTTCGATCGACATCCCGGATCCAATCGATCCGCCATCCGGCTGTCGATTCCATACCCGTTGTCCCGTCGCTCGAGAAGCCTGTAAGAAGGAGTCACCGCCACTGTTCGATGTCGAGCGAGAAGAGCAGAAGGCGGCCTGTTTTCGGCAGGATTCGACGCATGAATACTGGCACAGTCAGGAGTTAGACGGTACGGACGAACGGGTTCAACAAGAGTTAGACTTCTAAGTACCTCGTGAGTTCCGTCCCACGCCTGTGGAACTAGGGTTATAATCGAGTTCTCTCAGCCATGTTTTGTGACTCACAACCGCGACCAGAGCGATGAATACAGTTGGCAACGGTGGACCTCGATCTCTGAGAGCCACGATGATCGCAGGAAGTCAGCACCAATTTAGAACGTATTAGAAGCGTTTGAGAAGGTTTAGACTCACCATTCCGATAACAGCGACCGAAATCAACAACGCACCCCAAATGCCGAACAATCCGGCGTAGACACCGTTGAGGATGGTCATCCCGATGAGTATTAGGAGAAGACCGAAGACCGCCATCGCGGCCAAGAGCGATCGGCGAACTGCCGACCGCATTCTAGTCACTATTTCGAACGAACCGCTCTCTGATCCTGTAGTAGCCATAAGGTGTTCTTTTATCCCCACATACATTATTTTTCCCATTAGACCTCCTGTACTCCTAACCTGTATGACCTCGGAAACAGAATCAGTAGTAGTTGTGGCGACGGCAGAGATAAAGCAATGGCGCGAGAATCGCGACCACTATTCCGTTGAGAATGATAGTGACAAGAGCGATAGGATAACCAGGTGCGGATGCCGGGAGGAACGCAACGCTCAACAACGAGAAAAAGGCGAAGAGAAAGTTGAGACCGAACGCAACGGCCAGAATCCACGAGTATGGACAGAGCGTATTGAGAAACGGCTCTATTCCAGTCGCATCTCTATCCCCGCTTGCACGGGTTGAGCTAGACGTCATGATCCCGGTAACGACCGTATCGGTTACGAACAATTTTCGTTCCCGTACTGGCACTCGATGGCCTGTTCCCGGAGTGATTCATACCTGCTGTTACCGAGAGGAAAGACATGAATCTTGGGTTTACATCACAGAAATAGATTCTACGGTAGATACTCGGGTCGTCGCTGGTGAATCGCTCGAGCGATCTACCATCTTGACTGCATCGAGAAACGACGAGCAAAACGGTTTCGAACTGGAGTTTCGCTGTGCTCGTTTTACGCCGGTTACCTGACGGCGGTCGTTCTTCAGATTTGCAGAACTGTCGAATCCAAGCCGAACGACACCACCACGTCAAATCGTAAACGTTTCGCGTTCGAGGAGGTGTTCGGGACGTTCGCCGATCTCGCTGTTGTGGAAATGATCACGAATGACACCATCAGAGAGGTGGTTTGCTATAGCTGTGATCGACATCCCCTGATCGAGGGCATAGAACTTCTTCGTGAGTTCGGCCGTTTCTGCATTCACCGAATCGTAGAATCCGTACTTACTGTCGATTCCCATCTTTCGAAGTTGTCGAATGTTTTTCAGGGCAGCACGAGGCGCGTAATCTGACGCTAGGAATGTTGCGTGAGGTGTAACAATCGGACCAGGCGTGTAGTTTCCTTTCCAAGCGCCCTGGTCCGGGACTCCAAACGCGCCATATCCGTCAGGTGTTCCACAGGGTGAAAGCCCCCAAACGGGCCAATTTTGGTCTTCAGCGAACTCCACCTGCGCCTGTGTCCAATGGACGTTGTTCTTCCCGAATCCTTCCGTCCCTAACTCTTGTTCTTTTATAAACAATGATGGCATCAACGCCTCGAACTGGGCACCGCCCCAGCTCGGAACGTACGTGATGCCGTTATAGGAATAATGGCCCTCAAACACCTCAACCCCGTCGTATGTTTGATATTCCCCTTGTGCTGCCTGTTGAGTCCAATCAGCTTCGGGCTCGAACGTACGGTTAGGTCGCCACCAATGTGTATCCGGAAGATCACCCTTGCCGATAGCACAGTAGCTTGCGACACGGGGCTCACTGTTGACCATCCCATAAGTCCAATCGGTCAATCCGGACTCGAAGTCGTATCCTCCCCGCAGTTTTCCGTTCTCCGGGTGGTGGAAAGGAGCATACTCCTGCGCCGCGACCAGGGCCCGTGCGCGCTTGGCGAGGTTGCCGTCGAACGCCTGCCCGATTACGACCAGAGCAGCGGTAAGATGGCCGTTGTCAACGGTGGAGATGTACTTCGCTCCACTGTGGTTCTCCATCCAAGGCCGTCCGGTCCGAATATCGTACCATCGCAAAAACAGCCCATTCCACTTTTCGAGCGACTCGAGGGTTTTCACGACGGTCCAAATTCGCCACCGAGCTTCGTGATCGGAGAGGATCCCAATTTCCGCTGCACCGATAGTACTCGTGATATACATCGCGATGTTCGACGGGGAAGTCCGATGTGATCGACTCACCGACTCTCCACTTACGTCGACGGTGTCGTCCGGAAGCCCGATGTCGGACGTGAACTCCCTGAAGAAACGATAGTGACGACGAGCGATACCGCGGAGTCGATTTATTCGGTGACATCCTCCCACCGATAATCTGCCTCCTTTTCTCTCGTTTCCATCACCGTTCGGTGTAGTTGCCGCCGCTGTACCGAAGTTTGTTGCGGCTGTGATTCCTGTTACCCCGATGAATCGAAGCATCCGTCTGCGTGTGTTGTTAGCTAACTCGTCACTTGTCATAAGGTGGTGTACCACCTATGGATGCAAATTATGAATTATTAAATTTTATGAAAGGTAAATGAAATTATTTGGTCCTTGTAGTGCCATTCACAAGTAGCGATACGCCAAACCGTTCGACCAAACAGTCACCAGGACACGAGTCAATCAAATCAAATAATCGCCATCATTCTTCAGTAACGTGACTAACCTGCCCCTGTCGTTCCAATCCAAAATTCGATCCGTAAGGATCGTGCTACAGACCGTTCAGATACGCGGCTCCGTGTCGAATAGATGCAACAGGATCGGACGGTTGATCGTGTTCATAGATGAGCCATCTCGCACCGACGTTGCGAGCGGTATCTGCACACGCTTGCATATCGACGTCACCCTCACCTATTTCGGAGAATTCGCCATCTCTCATATCCTTCATGTGAACCATCTCGACACGGTCGCCATACCGTTCGAGCAGATCGACCGGATCCTCACCACCCGTGAGCGCCCACCCGACGTCGAGTTCGAGTCCGATGTTACCCGCGACACGAAGCAGGCGGTCAAGCCCCGTCTCATCACCTAGGTCGATGAATTCCTGGTCGTGGTTATGGTAGTGAAGACGCCACCCACAATCGTCAACGGCTTCCGAGAGTTGACGGACCATCGTAGCGGTATCATCGACGGTGGCGGGGTTAGCGAAATAGCTCTCATCCAGATACGAGAGTACCGCAGTATCACATCCGAATCGCTCCTGATAGGTAGTTTGTGTCTCTTCGAGACGATGTTGTAAGTCTTCGAGTCCAACGTGGGCGCCGTTAACTGGGGTGAGGCCGGTTTCGTCGAGTTTTTCCAGCACCGCATCGACCCCTGCGTCGCCGAATCCACCGAATTGGACTCCATCGTACCCAGCGTCGGCGATGCGGTCGAGGATGTTGAGCAAGGGTTCGTCTAGCTCACGAACAGTGTACAGGTTGATTGCAGTTTGAGCCACGGTTAATGATACCCATGAGAAAGCATTGTTCTTTGGATTCCAGCGATTGCTGAGTGAGCGACCACGTTCGAGAACACGTCGTTGTGCACTAATATACTGGTGGGTTATCGCTCACCATCGTACAGCGGACAGAATCACAATCGCGTCGCGGCCAATTCAGTGGACCGACCGTGTATCGGTAGTGTCGATGTCCTCGATGGGATCGTGATTACCGCGAACGACACCGGATCCGTTCTCGTTCCGAGCGGCCCATTCACAGGCGTTTGCTAGTACTCGTTGAATTTCGTCTTGGTGGTACACCGGATAGGTCTCGTGCCCGGGGCGGAAGTAGAAGATTCGTCCTTCTCCCCGGAAGTAACTGCAACCGGAACGGAACACCTCGCCCCCTTCGAACCACGAAGTGAATACGAGTGAGTCTGGTTCTGGAACGTCGAAGTGCTCGCCATACATTTCGGCGTCCGGCACCTCAAAATAATCGTCGATCCCGTCGGCTATCGGATGAGAAGGATTAGTCACCCACAGGCGTTCGGTCTCGGCCGCTTCGCGCCATTTCAACCCGCAGGTCGTCCCCATCAACGCTCGGAATATCTTCGAGTAGTGTGCCGAGTGAAGGACGAGCAAGCCCATTCCATCGAGAACGTGGCGTTTTACCCGCTCAACCACTTCATCGTCGACCTCATCATGGGCGGCATGTCCCCACCACGTCAGGACGTCCGTTTCCGCGAGAACGTCCTCGGTGAGTCCATGTTCCGGGTCATCGAGCGTAGCCGTTCTCGTTTCGAACCCACGTTTTTCGAGCGCGTCTGCGATCACTCCGTGAATGCCATCGGGATAGATTTCAGCGACTTCGTCGTGTTCTTGTTCGTGGACGTACTCATTCCAGACCGTGACTTTCGTCATATGTACTCTCGTGCATCGAACGGTCAAATAAGTTTACCCCGGCGGGGGGAGAACGAACCCGGAATCCGGAATCGGTAGCTGCCCGACGCAGTCCTCGTTGGAGTCACATCTGACCCGGGAACAGCGCGTCAGTCCGGTCGAGGACGCTGGTCCTGCGGGAAATCGTCTCCGCGTGTTCCTCGCGACCTGTTTCGCGGAGACGCGTCACGTAGGTCTCTCGGTTTCCTCGCTGGTAGAACGGTAATCCTTCCCGGACGACCTCTAATAGTGGGTCGGCGAGTGCGCGTGGCGCACTAGGTGTCCCGCCATTGTCACCAGTCGCGTTCTCCATCATCCGCGCTGTATGCCACCGCTGGAGCAAAGAGAGACCACGCTCGGTAACCTTCGGGCGATCTCTCAACCAAATTCGTCGTTTCGTGTGGATCTTCGTCGATGTCAAACAACATCAGGGGATCAAGCTCGTGCCAACCATCGTGGTATGTCTGTACGAGGAGCCAATCGTCCCAGCGGACTGCACGTTGACATGCCCACGTCCCCTGACTGAGGACCAAGAAGTCACGGCCAGTGTCGTTACCGGTTGTAATCGTATCGGCGAACGAACGTCCATCCCAACCCGTCGGAATCTCTCCCCCGGCGAGTTCCGTCAGTGTCGGAGCGAGATCGATATTATAGTGGAGTCCGTCGTCGCGCCCCGATTTTACACCCGGTCCGCTGACGATCAGCGGGATGCGACATGCCCACTCGTCCGCCAATTGATGATCGCCGTAGACGTTGAGTTCTCCTTGACTCTCACCGTGGTCGGCCGAGACGATGACGAGCGTTTCCTCAAGGACGTCCTTGGTAGCGAGCAGATCGAGAAGTTTGCCGACGTATTCGTCCATGTACCTGATGCCCGCGTCATACCCGTCGATCCACTGTTTGAACGCTTCCCGGTCGTAAATTTCGTCGGGCGTCCGCGGCAGATCGAGCACGTCCGAACCGTTTATGTATTCGTGATGAAGGTCCTGAGCACTGTGCGGACCGTAGCTCTCTCTCTGTGCGGCGATTCGTTCTTCGGTGAGCCATTGGGGGGCCGGGTCATCCGCGAAGGGAAATCCATACTCCGTCGGTGTATCGTAGTTGGTATGGGGGTCCCAGAAGTTGACGTGGAGAAACCAGTCGTCGTCAGTCGAGTGTTTTTGTAGCCAATCCTCGGTATAGGAGTAGACCTCGTCGGCGCGTTCGTGACCGCTACCTTTCGTATCCCACCATTCATTGAACCCATCGACGACGTGCCAGGCAGCGTGACGTTGTGGGAAGGGACTGATGAACGCGGTGTGGAAGTTCTCCTGGCGGAGCGTGGTCGGAAGCGACCGATACATTCCTCTGTTGCCCTCTTGGCGGCCGACTCCTTGTTGCCTGATGTCCGCGGCGATACCCCCGTGGTTGACGACGCCGGTATGGATACCGAGTCGCCCGCTGAACAATGCCGTCCTGGATGGGAGGCAGGGAACGTCGGAGGCGTAGTAGTTTGTGAACCGGCAACCGTCTGCGGCGAGCCTGTCGATATTGGGGGACGTATTACGATGATACCCGTAACAGCCGAGATGATCCGGGCGTAGCGAGTCACAGTCGATGTACAGAATTCGCATACCGCTTTATCCCGGTCGAATTAAATGAGTGTTATGGTGGTTCTACTACGAGAACAGTGCAACGTCAATGCTACGCTACTTCATCGAGACGGTGACGAACCCGTCGAAGTTGAGAATGAGCCGCTGAACCGTGTCGCCAAAGATCGCTTTCCCAGTCGGGGATCGTTTTTTGCCGACGACGAAAATGTGGTCACACTCGTGTTCGTCAGCCACTTCGAGCGCGCGTTCGGCATGCTCGTCGTCTTCTGCAACCTTCACGATGCTTTCGTAGTCAACTAATCGGCCATCAAACGCCGCCGTAGCAACCTTCTCGATTTCTTGTTTAACTCCCCCCAAGACGGCGTCATCGTTGTACGAGGTATTTTCGATGTCCCCTATCGAGGCCAGTGCGTCAACGTCATTTTCGTACTCCGCTTCGGAGATGAACGACAACAACAGGAGTTCGGTACCGGTTGCATTGGCGTACGTGCCCGCTTCATCGAGGAGTTCGTCGGTAAGATCCATCTCTTGTAGTACTACGAGTCCGCGTTTCATGCGTGTATATTTCATTCGAGATATCGAATAAATCTGTCGGGGGCTTGAGAAGGCGGTATTTGTCTCGGAGAACATAGGATTAAGAGGGAACGAAAAGAATTCAAAATCGGGATGCACTCAACTTCCGGACTCGGTTCACTGATAGAGCTCAGCAACGAACATAGTCGTTCGATCACGGCCGAAAACCCTAACGGAGAAGTCGGAAAAGGAGGACAGGCCGCAAGCGACTTAGGACAGGGCCGAAAGGGTCGGCCAGCGATCACCGTCGAGAGCAACGAGACAGTCGAACTCGTGGATATCGATGGACCGGGGATCATCAAACACATCTGGATAACGACGGCCGAAGAGACATCCTCGAACGACTATCCCCTTCGGAACCTCATCCTCCGAATGTATTGGGACAACGAGGACAACCCATCGGTCGAAGTCCCGCTTGGAGACTTCTTCTGTAACGGCCATGGGAAGCGATGCGTCGTCGATTCCATGCCGATCGTTGTCGCACCGAGCGGTGGATTCAACAGCTACTTTCGGATGCCGTTCAGCGAACACGCTCGGGTAACAATCGAATCTGATCACCCCGATGATCGTGGTTTTCTTTTACCAGTTCGATTACTCCGAGGTCCCGTCGTTACCCGATGACATCGCGTACTTTCACAGTCAGTGGCGACGACAAAATCCGGTCTCACGTGGAGAAGACTTCACAATTCTCGATGAAGTCGAAGGTGAGGGACACTACGTCGGGACATACTTAGCTTGGACTGCACTCGGCGAGCATTGGTGGGGAGAGGGGGAGATGAAATTCTACCTCGATGGCGACGATGAATTCCCAACGCTCTGTGGCACCGGGACGGAAGATTACGTCGGTGGCGCGTGGTGTTTCTGGAGGCCGGGGTCGTCCACGTATGCCGACGCGCAAACGTATTCGACGCCGTTTCTCGGGTATCCGATGTACGATGATGAGAGCGGTCGACCGCCACGACACGGCCTGTACCGCTGGCACATTCCTGACCCTATCCGGTTTCACGAGGATCTTCGAGTGACCATTCAAGACATCGGCCACGACGGCTCGAAATTGTTCGAACGCTCCGACGATATCGCGTCGGTTGCATACTGGTACCAGCAGGAACCACATACTCCATTCCCCGAGCTTCCGGATCGCCGTGACCGTCGCCCGCGCTGATCCGAGCACAGCAACGGTGCTGAACGGGACTCGCTTGGGTCAGCAAATATCATTATTGACTGTAGAATCGGAGCGTTTCACCACCAATCCGACTGGTCGATTACGAAGGTTGCTGACGAGTATCCGACCGAAAGTGACCGTCAGAATCCCGCGTTCTTCCCCTGGACTCATTCGTGAATCGACAGAGGCAAGACATTTCGGGGGAGGTTCGCTATTCGAGGAGGAAAGAGTGCATAGACTATTTCGAGCAATCAGAATAGTGATTAATGAGAACCGGGAAGCTTCGTGACTTCTCCGGGGACCACCGGTTCGTCGCGCTCGGCGCTGGCGACCGCCGCGAAGCAAAGTTCGAGGCTCGCGAAGGTTGTTTCGGCCACTATTTGATGGCTCGCGGTCCTCCTCGATAGCACGAAGGAGTTCTGCCATCGTTCCATGAAAGCCATCGTTGTACCACTGGCCCTCAAGCGACGGTTCGGAGACGCCGTTAGCCGTCTCCAAGGTTACCGTTTGATCCTGCAAACCTACGCCGATACTACGGAGCGTCCCTTCTGTTCCCGCTATGTACGTCCGGTCCTCCGGGTTATGTGGAGTATGACCGCCGAACGTCATGGACGCTTGTGCACACTCGTATTCGACGTGAGCCTGCGCGAGCAAGGGTGGCGTTGCGGTTTGAGTCGGAGAACGGGCAGTCGATGCATGCACGCGAAGGGGAGTTTGGCTCGGCAGGAAACACGAGAGGATGTCGAACCAGTGGATAGCAAAATCGTAAAGAATGATGTGATCAACGTCGTCGAACGGTGTATTCACGATCCAATCGTGATCGAAGTGGACAGAGAAGTCTGCGGACACAACGTTACCGATCTGCCCAGCGCGAATCGCGTGTCGGAGATAGCTGAAGTGCGGTGCCCACCGCCCGTTCTGGTTGACAGCAAGTTTGACACCCGCCTGCTCGGCCTCGCTCAGCGAGGCGTCTTCCGACGTCCAAGTCGAGTACGAACGGTTTCTGACTCAAGACGTGCTTTCTGGCGTTGATCGAATCCTCGATGAGCGATGCGCGCGCTTTTGGATGAGTAGCGATGTCGACGACATCGATGTCTTCCCGCGCGAGGAGGTTTCGGTGATCAGTGTAGATGTCGGCGTCGGGATAGAACTCCTGTCGTCGTTCGATGGCAACCGATTCTTCGAGGTCGCAAAGCGCGCGAACGTCGTACCCTGCGTCGCGATACGCTTCGAGGTGGTGTCCAGTGATACCGCCACAACCGATGAGTCCGATGCCGGGGTCGTACGATTTGGGGTCACGCGGTCGATACGACACCGTCGTGTTCCGGGATCGTTCCGTCATCACGACCCCTCCTCGGTTCGTTCCGGACGCCCCAGATCTTCGAGTTTGATCGCTCTCCCGGTTTCGGCACTCCGGCGGGCCGCCTCAACAATTCGCTGTCCCTTCAGGTTCGTTTCCAGCGACAATGGACCTTCCAGCGGCAAGTTCTCCTCGAGACAGTGCACTACGTATTCGATAGGGTTCCTGTGCGGGTGCTCGAGGGTATCGGTCGGAATGTTTCGTCCGTCTGGGTCGGTCTCAGTCTGGATTCGCACCGTTTCCTCGTAGTCGTAACTACTGATCGTTCCCTCCGTCCCGACGATGACGAAACCACACTTCGGTTGGGGCTGGTGTTCCCAAGGACTGGTGAACGTTCGCAGGCTCGTCTGGAACGTCGAGAGCCCATCGGCATAGCGGACAATGGATGCACTCTGCTCGTCGACCACGTCCCCCATCGAGGGGTGTGTCATCGATGTCACCTCGATCGGTACCTCGCCGTTTCGGAACCACGTCCCGAGCGTTGCACCATAGCCGAGATAATCGAGCAGAGACCCACCACCGGCTTCGACATCAAAAAACCACGAGTCCCGCCACGGACCAGCGTTACCACCGTAATGGTGGATCTCTATGATATCGCCGATGACTCCCTCGTCGATCAGGCGTTTCGCAGTCCGATGTGATGGATACCATGCGAGCGGCCAATTAACGGCGAAACGGTTCCCAGTATCATCGATCGCGTCGAGAATACGCTCGACACCGGCCAGTGATGCAGCGAACGGTTTCTCTAAAACGATATGAACGTCGTACTCAGCGACTCGTTCTACGTAGTCCGCGTGGTATGCCGTCGCCGGGCATAGCAACGCGATGTCAGGGTCGGTTTTTTCGAGACAGTCCTCACAGGAGTCAAAGACACGCTCGGGGGGGACGTCAAACTCTTTGGCAGCACGTTCGACGTTACCAGTAGAGCGGTCACGATTCTCGTCACACAGGCCGACGACCGTTGCATTCGGGTGGGCGTCCGTCTGCGCGAGCAGATCGTGTGCATGCATGTG
>CAWIGB010000036.1:0-90913 GCA_963835375.1 uncultured Gammaproteobacteria bacterium | reverse complement strand
CGCATCACGGCCAGCGTGGAGATGCACTGCGGCGCGAACACGTACCAGGCCAGCAGCGACAACGCGGTCGCCAGCGACCATTGCTGGCCGATCAGCGCGCCGAGCTGATGGCTGATACCGGCCGGATTGCCCGACATCGAATACACGGTGCCCAGGGCTGAAACGGCGACCTCGCGGGCCGCCATGCCCGGCACCAGCGCCACGCAGATCTGCCAGTTGAAGCCGAGCGGGGCCAGCACGTAGTGCAGATAATGGCCGATGAAGCCCACCACGCTGTATTCGATCGCGGGGCCGGTCGCGCCGGCCGGCGGCAACGGAAAGCTGGCCAGGAACCACAGCAGCACCGTGACCGTGAAGATGATGCCGCCCACCCGTTTCAGAAACATCCGGGCCCGCTGCCACAGACCGAGCGCCACATCGCGCGGGTTTGGCATGCGATAGGCCGGCAGCTCCATCAACAGCGCATGGTCGGAACTGTCGCTTCGGACATGCTTCATCACGAATGCGACGGCCATCGCCCCAAGGATGCCGAATACATACAGACCGAACAGCACGATGCCCTGCAGATTGAACAGGCCGAGCACGCTGCGATGCGGTATGAAGGCCGCGATCAGCAATGTATAGACCGGCAGACGAGCCGAGCAGGTCATCAGCGGCGCGACCAGGATGGTCGCCATCCGATCGCGCGAGTCGGCCATGCTGCGTGTCGCCATGATGCCGGGGATGGCACAGGCGAAGCTCGACAGCAGCGGGATGAAGGCGCGGCCAGTCAGCCCCACCTTGAACATCAGCCGGTCCAGCAGAAAGGCCGCGCGCGGCAGATAACCCGATTCCTCGAGCATGAGGATGAACAGGAACAGGATCAGGATCTGTGGCAGAAAGACGAGGACGCCGCCCACCCCGGCCACGATGCCGTCGCTGACCAGACTGTGCAGCGCCGAATGGGCCGGCAGCAGACTCGCCACCGCGCCGCCGATGCCGGTCACGCCGGCATCGATCGCGTTCATCAGCGGTACCGCCCACGAGAACACGGCCTGAAAGATCAGGAACATCAGGAGCGGCCAGGATCGCCGGCCCGGCCACCGGGTGCAGCGTCCAGGCGTCGACCCGGTCTTCGATCGTGGGCCCGGTCTTCGCCAGGCGGACGGTCGCATCCATCAACACGCGCGCAGCGGTGTGGATGTCGGCGTGTTCGACGCGCGGGGTGGGCGGTGCCGGCGGTGCGCCGTCCAGATGCGCGATCAGGGCGGCCACGCCCTCACGGTGCACGGCGACGGTCTCGATCACCGGTACGCCGAGTTCGGTGGCCAGACGCGCGGTATCGATCTCGATCCCGCGCCGGCGGGCGGCATCCATCATGTTCAAGGCCACGATCATGGGCCGGCCGAGACGCGCCACTTCCAGCACGAAACGCAGATGCAGCCGCAGATTGGTGGCATCCACCACGCATACGATCACGTCGGGCGCGGCCTCGCTGGCATGGGTGCCGGCGCAGATCGAGGCCGTGATCGCTTCGTCCGGGCTCGCTGCCGCGAGGCTGTAAGCGCCGGGCAGATCGAGGACATCGAACTCGCGGCCAGCCCCCGTGGTCATGCGACCGCTTTTGCGTTCGACCGTGACGCCGGCGTAGTTCGCCACTTTCTGTCGGCTGCCGGTCAGGCGATTGAACAAGGCGGTCTTGCCGCAGTTCGGGTTGCCGACCATGGCGATGCGTGCAATCGCTGTACTCATAAGGAATCGGGCTCGACGGTGATACGCGCGGCCTCCACGCGTCGCAATGCAAAGCGCGTACCGCCGATGCGGACCAGCAGCGGGTCGCCACCGAACGGCGCGCGCGCCACGATCTGCACCGGCTCGCCCACGATGAAACCCAGATCGCGCAAGCGCTGGGCGATCGGGTCATCGCGGCGCGCGTCGTTGATGGCGGCCACGCGCGCCGGGCGATTCTTGGCGAGTTCAGTGAGCTGCACGACCGTATTTTAACTGAGAACCATTTGCATTAGAAGCGTTATGGTGCGCGCGATGCCTGTCACGATGCAATGGCGCGTCATTGATACTCATTCGTATCTGGCTTAGTCTCGGCGCGTCCAGTCACGGTGCGTGCGATGGGCGCACTCGGAGAAACCGATGTTCGAAGTCAATTCCTGCCGGTTCGAGGTAGGCGGACGCTGTCTTCTGGAGGCATCGAATCTGCGCTTCGAAGAGGGTAAGGTTTACGGACTGATCGGGCACAACGGCTCCGGCAAATCGACGCTGCTCAAGCTGCTGGCGCGCCAGCAGTGCGCGAGTTGCGGCGAGATCTGTCTCAACGGCCGTGCTGTCGATAGCTGGGGTAACCGTGAATTCGCCCGCAACGTGGCGTATCTGCCCCAGCATCTGCCGAGTGCCGCCAGCCTCACGGTGAGCGAGCTGGTTGCCTTCGGGCGCTACCCGTGGCATGGCCTGCTGGGCCGTCTGTCGAAGAACGACAAGGCCCAGATCGAGCGTGCCATGGCGCTGACCGATACCGCCGAATTCACAGACCGCATGGTCGATACGCTGTCGGGCGGCGAGCGTCAGCGGGTGTGGCTGGCCATGCTGCTGGCCCAGGGCAGTCGTTTCCTGTTGCTGGACGAACCGCTTTCGGCGCTCGACATCGCCCATCAGGTCGACACGTTGTCGCTGATCCGCAGGCTTTGTCGCGATCTGGGAGTCGGCGTGATTATCGTGCTGCACGACGTGAACATGGTTTCGCGCTACTGCGATCAGCTGGTGGCCCTGCGCGACGGCCGGCTGCTGGCCCAGGGCACGCCGGGCGAGCTCATGGACGATGCCACGCTCGAAGCCATCTACGGCATCCGCATGCGCGTGATGCCCCATCCGACCGACCACCACCCGATCGCCGTCGTTCAGTGAGGCTCGGCCGGCCCGGCATCCGACGGATGGCGGCGGCCCGCGCCCGTGTCGCGTTCGGTGTGCTGTTCGGGCTGCTCGCGATCGGCATGGCGACGAGCGCAGCCGCGGCCGACGCCAACACTGGGCCGCGGCTGGCGACGCTCGACTGGGGCATCGCCCAGAATCTGACCGCCATGGGCGTGCCTCCGATCGCGGTGGGCCAGACCACGGGCTACGCGACCTGGGTGGGCGCGCCGGCGCTGCCCTCGACCACCCGCAATCTGGGGTTGCGTGCACAGCCCAACCTCGAATTGCTGTCCCAGCTCGCTCCCGATCGCATTCTCATCACACGCTTCTACGGTGCGCTCGCGCCCAAGCTGGAGCAGATCGCGCCCGTCACCACGGTGGATGTCTACTTTCAGCCCGGCGCGGTCTGGCACAACACGCTGGCCGCGGTGACCCGGCTCGGGCGAATCGCACATCGACCGGCCGCGGCTCGCGCGCTCATCCAAGGAACCGAGCGGCAGATCCGGCAGGCGGCGGCGCGCCTGCCGGCCGATACCGCGCCCCTGCTCGTGGTGCAGTTTTCGGATGCCCGGCATGTGCGCGTATTCGGGCAGCGCAGCCTGATCCAGGCCACCATGCACCGCATGGGCCTGACCAACGCCTGGTCCGGCCAGACCACTCGCTGGGGCGTGGCCGAAGTACCGCTGTCGCGTCTGGCCGGCATCAAGACCGGCCGGGTCGTGGTGATGGGCCCGGTGCCGGTCGGGGTCACCGACAAGATCGCCACCAGCCGGCTCTGGCAGAGCCTGCCGGTCGTGCGTAACGCGCCGGTCGTTCATATTCCCGGCGTCTGGAGCTTCGGCGGGTTGCCTTCGGCGAGTCGCTTCGCGCGGCTGGTATCCCGGGCATTGCATACAGCGCCCGCCAGCGGGCCGGGATGGCCGCGGGCGCGAGCCGGATCCTCATGAAGTCGCTGCCGATGACCCCGGCCCGCCTGTGCGGGCTGGCCGCGCTCATCGTTGCGGGCCTCGCGGCGGTCACGCTGCACGCGATCGCCGGCAGCGACTGGGCGGGCGGATTCGTGCATCCGAACCCCCACGACATCACTCAGATTCTGGTGCACGACAGCTGGTTGCCGCGATTGACGGTATCGCTGATCGGCGGCGCGGGGCTGGCGCTGGCCGGCGTGCTCATGCAGCAGACGCTGCGCAATCCGTTGGCCGCGCCCACCACGCTGGGGGTGGCGACCGGTGCCCAGGTGCTGCTGCTGGCCGCGACCCTGTTTGCGCCGGGGTTGCTGGCCTATGGCCGCGGCGCGATCGCCTTCATCGGCGGCGCACTGGCCGTGGCGCTGGTGTTTGCGCTGGCCTGGCGGCGCGGGCTCGCGCCGACCGTACTCGTGCTCGCCGGGCTGGTGGTCAATCTGTATTTCGGCGCCGTCTCGCTTGCGCTCATTCTGTTCAACGAAGACAAACTGCACGGGTTGATGATCTGGGGCGCCGGCTCATTGGCTCAGAACAACTGGCAGGACGTGATCCAGCTGGCCCCGCGGCTGGCGATCACGGCCGTGGGCGCAGGGATTCTCGTGCGCTCGCTCGCCGTACTCGATCTCGATGAGGTCAATGCCCGCAATCTCGGTGTTTCGTTGCCCTGGCTGCGGCTGGCCAGCCTCGGGCTTGGCGTGTTCATCACGGCCAGCATTGTCTCCGCGTTGGGTGTGATCGGTTTCGTGGGGCTCGCCGCCCCGGCCATCGTACGGCTGTCCGGGGCACGGACGCTTGGCGCGCGCCTGCTGTGGGCGCCGGTCTTCGGCGCGTTGCTGCTGGCGGCCACGGATCTTTTGCTGCAACTCGTCGCCGGGGCCAATGCCTCGCTCATTCCCACCGGCGCGACCACGGCGGCACTCGGCGCGCCGTTGTTGCTTTGGCTGGTGCCGCGGTTGTCTGCGGGGCACGGGGCCCCGCGCTCCGACGTCGCGCCACCCAGCCCGCGGCGGAAAGCGCCGTGGCGGTTGATCGGCCTGTGTGTGATCGCGGTGGGAGTGATGATCTTGATCGCGCTGTTGGTCGGACGCGGCGCGCAGGGCTGGAACGCGCCGTTTGCCCTGCCGTGGTCCGAGACCGGCGCCTGGCGCATGCCGCGTGTATTGGCGGCGGGCGTGGCCGGCATGCTGCTGGCGCTGGCCGGCACGATCATCCAGCGCGTATCGGGCAACCCCATGGCGAGCCCGGAAGTGCTGGGTGTCAGTGCGGGCACCGGCATGGGACTGCTGGCACTGATCTGGTTCCTGCCGTCAGCCGGCACGCTGGCATTGCTCGGCGCCGGGACGCTCGGCGCGCTGGCCACGCTGGCCCTGCTGGTCGCGATCAACGCCCGGTCGGGGTTCGAGCCGGAACAGCTCCTGCTGACCGGCATCGCGGTGATGTTTGCCTTCGATGCGATCCAGCGCATCGTGCTCGCCGGCAACGATCCGCGAACCCAGTCGATGCTGGCGTGGATCTCCGGTTCGACCTATTACGTCGATATGGGCACGGCCGGGCTGATCTGCGCGCTTGGCGCGGTACTGGTGGTCCTGGCCTGGCCGCTGGCGCGCTGGCTCGACGTGCTTCCGCTCGGGCCCTCGGTATCGCGGGCGCTGGGCCTGCAGGTGACGCTCAGCCGGCTGGCATTGCTCGGTCTGGTGGCGGTGCTGACCGCGGCGGCCACGCTGGTGGTCGGCCCGCTGTCGTTCGTCGGCCTGCTGGCACCACATCTGGCACGGATGTCGGGCCTGGCCCGAGCCCGAACCCAGATGGCGGGGGCGATGGCCTTCGGCGCCCTGTTGATGATTGCGGCCGACTGGGTGGGCCGGGAGATCCTCTTCCCGGTCGAAATTCCCGCCGGCCTGGTGGCCACGCTCATCGGCGGCAGCTACTTCATGTGGCGGCTGCGTCGAATCTAGCCTCGTTGCCGGTTTGCACGCCGGTGATCAGCGGCGTTTGCGCAAATACTCGATCGCGCCGCCGAAACGCAGGGTTTGCGCGCCGGCGACGAAGAAATGATCGACCGAATCCCGGATCCAGCTTTCGATCCCTTCGAACGAGCCGCCGGCGCGATCGGCCGCAGCAATGGCGTTGCTCTGGCTTGCCAGATACGCCACGAACGCGTCGCGCGTCATGACGATATCGTCGGCGTAGGTTTCGCGATGGCTCACGATCAGACCGGCACGGGCGGCCTGCTTGGCGCTGATGCCGCCGCTGGCGCGCGGCGGACGCGGGTATCGGGCGTAGTACGCCTGTACCCAGTCGCGGAACCGGCGCTGGCCGATCATCTCGCCGCGAAAGCCGTGGTCGTAGACGATCAGCCAGCCGCCGGGCTGCAGCACGCGCCCGACTTCGGCGATGAAGCGCTTGCGGTCGAACCAGTGCAGGGCGAGCGCCACGCTGACAAGATCGAAGCTGCCGGCGGCGAAGGGCAGGCGCTCGGCCGCAGCGGCAGCGTAATATGCGGCAGCGGCGGGTTCGGCCTCGCGAAGCATCGTTATCGCGGCATCGACGCCGATCGCCGTATGGGCGATCGCGCCCAGCGCGCGGGTCGACTGTCCGGTGCCGCAGGCGATATCGAGTGCCCGTGTCAGCCGGCCCGTCGGGGCGACGTGCCGACGGGCGCGTTCGATTACCTCGGCATGGAAATCCGGCCGTCCCGCGGCATACCGCTCGGCGGCACCGGTCCCGGCGAATGGATTGTCGATCATGCGGGTTGCGATGCCCGGTCGATCCGGGCCACGGCATCACGGCTGGCGGCATCGCGCTCGCTGCCGGTGAGCTCGATCAGCCGGCCCTCGCGCATCTCGAACAGCCGGTCGGCGGCGCCGAAATAGGTATCGTCGTGGCTGATCGCCACGACCGTGTGCCCCATCGCGCGGAACGCCGGCAGCAGCTCGTGATAGAACACGCGCCGGAAGATCGGGTCCTGGTCGGCCGCCCATTCGTCCAGCAGCAGGATGTCGCGCCGCTCGGCCAGGGCGGTCAGCATGGCCACGCGTTTGTGCTGGCCCTGAGACAACTGGGTGTCGAGCAGCCGCGCGCCGTCGCGCGAGAGTTTGCCCTCGAGCTGCAGGCGTTGGCACCAGTGCCGGATGAAGGCTTCGTCGGCGCCGCGGCCGTCGGCTCCGAGCAGCTGATCGAACAGATGGAAATCGGTGAAGACGGACGAAAACAGGCCCCGCAGCCGATCCCGACTGTCGCCCACGCGCTGTCCGTCGATGGCGATCCGCCCGCTGTCCGCGGCATACAGCCCCGACAGCAGACGGGCGAAGGTGGTCTTGCCGGAGCCGTTGCCGCCGATGATGAAGACCAGCTCGCCGCGCTCGAGCGTGAAATCGAGTGGACCGATCGCAAAGCCGGTGTCGTAGGCGAAGGTGACATGCTCGACCTGGATGCGCCGCCAGTCGGCCTCGGCCCGGTGCGGATCGAATCCGGGCCGATAGTCGGCGAGGTCCAGGGCCGCGAGCTTGTTGAAAGCGACCTGGGCGTTGAGCAGCGTGGGTAGCGCGCCGACAGCGCCGATCATGGGCGTGCGCAGGAACAACAGGGTCAACGCATAGGTCGCGGCGGTCGGCGTATCGGCCCAGCCGAGCGCATTGGCAAGGAAGAATACGAGGCCGATCGCCCCCAGCATCATGATGTTGGCCCAGTTGTTGGCCGATAGATGGAAGGTATCGGCACGAATGATGTGGCGCCGATAGCGCTGGGCATGGGGCGTGTAGCGATGCTCGTACAGGTCGCGGGCACGCGCTCGGTTGAGCGCGAGCTCCTTGCGGCCGTGGATCACGGTCTCGTAATCGCGATACAGCGCATCCTCAGCCTCGCGAACCTCGGTCAGGTGGGCATAGACGCGCCGTACCAGCCAGTGCCCGCCGCCAAGGGTCATGCCGATCCAGACCGTCGTGATCAGCAGCAGGGGCAACGACAGCCAGCCCAGATAGAGCGCACAGGCCAGCGTCAGAACCAGCCCCTGGACCAGTTCGGGCAGGCGCACGAAAGCGATGGTGACGTTGCGGATATCCGCCGACAGGCTGGCGATGAGGGCAGCGCTGCCGATCGCTTCCTGGCGCGCGATATCGGTATCGAGAATGCGTTTGACCAGGCGCGAACGCAGGTCGAAGACGAAATGATGGCCAAGCGTGGTCAGTCCGAGCTGGGCGACCAGTGCGATCACCAGCAGGGCGAAGATCAGTCCGAAGAATTCCGGCAGGGCCGACAGCGCGGCCCCCTCGGGCACGATCAGCCGCTGGTTGATATAGGCGATCACGCCGACGCCGAGCCCGGCATTGGCCAGACTCGCCAGCATCACGCCGGCGAAGGGCAGGCGATAGTCGCGAACGATCAGGCGAATCAGGTCCATGGGCGCATTGGCGTCGCTTTTGGGGGAAGGATCGGCGGTCGATCGCGACCGGACGTTCGGGGCGCGCGCTTCAGGATACGCGCGCGGTCGCCGGTTCGTCGGCCCGTGCTCGGCCTCCGGTGTCCGGATATGTGATCGCGCGCGGGCAGTTCGCGCACAAGGGCAGCGATGGATCGAGGTCGCGCACGCAGCACAAACGCCGGCACTGACGAACCGGTGCGCCGTCGCCATCGCGGGCGCCGGCCACCAGCGGCTTGAAGGCCGCGTGAAACGGGTTGTGGCCGCCGTCGGGGCGCGTGCTCGAATCCAGCAGCGCCCGTGCCGGCGCGAGCCGGGCGGGCGGGATGCGCGCCTGTGCGCCGAGCTGGTCGAGCGTCCATACGTAGTACACCGCCGCGTTGGAACCGAATACGCGGCTCGACAGGCGGCATCGGGCCGCCAGCGCTGTTGCCAGCGGCGTTATGACCGTATCCACCAGAGAGCTCACGTCGCCCGGCGCGGGTGGGCCGAGCGGGTCGGCATCGAATACGAAGTGCGCGATCGTGCCGTCCTCGCGGCAATATGCGCGCCAGCTCGCCGGGTCGAGATCGAGCCGTTGCCCGCTGCTGCATTGGATGACGAGCGCCGGAATGATGAGCCGCGCGAAGAAGAACTTGGACCAGTCGCTGGCCGCGGCACGCCGATCCGCGATCCCGTGGGCCTCGGCATACCGGCGCAGCACCGTATCCAGGGCCTCGCCGGAGACCAGGGCATGGCCCTCGATGATCGGGCCGCCCGCAGCCTCGGCCGCCCGGCACAACGCATCCGCTGCGAAGTCGAGCCGATCGTGGAAGAAACGCGCGAACATGCCGCCTGCGACGCTGTCGCGGAAATGCGAATGGTTATCGATACGGTAACGTGCCGGGTCCGCCGAGGAAAGCGAGGGCAGCCCGCTCGAGTGCTCCCAGCGCGATGGGCAGGATGCGCCAATTCTGACATGTCGTCTTGTCAGAATTGGCGCGTGTTGCTATGTTCCACCCCATACCGAGCGTGCGAGCGCCGCTCATCCTTTATTCGCTATTCGTTCGACGGAGGCCGTCATGGCCGCGATCAGTCTGCTTTCGCAACTCAATCCATTGGTGTCGCGCCGGATCGATACCGATATGGATATCGCCATCGTCGGTGCCGGCTTTTCGGGCCTGGGCATGGCGATCCAGCTCAAGGAAGCGGGGATCGAGAACTTCACCCTCATCGAGCGCGGTGACGAGGTGGGCGGCACCTGGCGCGACAACCACTACCCGGGCGCGGCCTGTGACGTGGCCTCGCATCTGTATTCGTTCTCGTTCGAGCAGAACCCGAATTGGTCGCGCGCCTTCGGCCAGCAGCCGGAGATCTTCGATTACATCAAGCGGGTGCGCGGCAAAATACGATATGCATCGCCATATTCGCTTCAATACCACGATCCGCGAGTCGTGGTTCGACGAAGAGGCGGGCATCTGGCATTCGATCACCGATTCGGGCGAGGAACTGACGGCGCGGGTCGTGATCTCGGCCGTGGGCGCGCTGTCCAATCCGGCCTATCCGAAGATCGACGGGCTGGAACGCTTCCAGGGCAAGCTCATGCATACCGCCCAGTGGGACGACGACTACGACCTCGCCGGCAAGCGCGTGGCCGTGATCGGCTCCGGGCGCCTCGGCGATCCAGGTGGTGCCGGAAATCCAGAAAGCCGCGGGCCACATGACCGTATTCCAGCGTACGCCGAGCTGGATCATGCCCAAGCCCGACCGGCCGATCCCGGAAAAGGAACAGGCCGAATATCGCGATTCGTCGTACAAACTCGCCAAGCGCCGTTATCGCATCTACTGGATGAGCGAGCTGTTCGCGCCGTTCATCATTTCCGATCGCAAGTTCTTCAAGAAGAAGGCGGAGCAGATCGCCAAGGGCCATATCCGCAAGCAGGTGGCCGACAAGACGCTGCGCGAGACCGTCACCCCGGACTACGCGATCGGTTGCAAACGCATCCTGATCTCGAACGACTGGTATCCGGCGATTCAGGCCGACAACGCCGAACTGATTTCCGACGGGCCGGCACGGATCACCGAAAACAGCATCATCACCAGGGACGGCCGCGAGATCGAGGTCGATGCCATCGTCTGTGCCACCGGCTTTCAGGTACCGTCGAAGGCGGCGCCGTTCCCGGTCAAGGGCCTCGGTGGACTCGATCTCAACGAGGCCTGGGCCGATGGCGCCGAGGCTTACAAGGGCGTCACCGTGGCCGGCTTTCCCAATCTGTTCTTTTTGATGGGGCCGAACACCGGCCCGAGCCACACCTCGGTACTGGCGTTCACCGAAATGCAGATGGAATACATCGCCAAGGCGATCGGGCACATGGCGCGCCATGATCTGAAATGGCTGATGGTCAAGCAAACGGTGCAGGATCGCTTCAACCGCGGCATCCAGAAACGCATGAAGCACACCTCGTGGACATCCGGCTGCAACAGCTGGTATCTCACCGATTCCGGCAAGAACACCACGCTCTATCCCGGGTTCAACTGGGAATATCGCCTGCGGCTGTGGCTGTTCCGGCCGAGCGAGTACGATACCGCGCCGATGCAGCGCACGGGCGATCGCGAGGCGGCCTGAACGATTGCGCTCAGTGTTCTGTCGCGTCAGTTGCTTATCAAGCGAGCGCGAGCCGTCGGCGGGGCTGGCAAGGCGCGAAACCTGGTCGTATCGGACCATACGGCCGGGTTTGGCAACCCGAAGGGCCGGGGCTGCCCGAATATATTCGAGCTCCCGCAATACAACGTTGCCGCTCGCTTGTGTAGCGGGGCTACACGGCGCTCCCGGCGCCTTGTCTTGCACGATAATAGCCGCCGGCGCGACCCCGCGAGGGTCGTGTTAACAGGCCCTAATTCTTCTGGTAGCTGATGCGGTAGATCGTGCTGCCCTGGTCGTCGCTGACATACAGCGCGCCTTTCGGCCCCACCGCCAACCCGGCCGGGCGGTGAGCGGCGCTGCCCGGTGAGCGCACGATCTTCTCGCCGGTAAAGCCGGTCGGCCCCGCGAACGTCTGGTACTTATCGCTCGGCTTGTCGCCGTCGAACGGCTGGTAGATCACCTGAAAGCCCTGTTGCGGCTCGGGCGAGCGATCCCAGGAGCCGTGAAACGCGATGAAGGCGCCGCCACGGTAGGCCTTGGGAAAAGCCTTGGCACGGTAGAAGACCACGTCCATCGGCGCCCAGTGTGCCGGGTAGGCCGCAATCGGATCGGCGTAGTCGGCACAGCGGCCGACCTTGTGGCCGTCGCCGCCGTACTCCGGATTCAGGCGGTGTGCATGTGCCTTATCGTCGTAGTAGCAGTAGGGCCAGCCGAAGTTGTCGCCTTGCTTGATATCCAGCAGGACTTCGGCCGGCAGCTCGACGCCTTGTTTGGTCGAGAATTTCTTCGGCCAGAGCGCTGACAGCTGATCGCGCCCCATCTGCGCGCCGATCAGGCGATGACGCGAGCGATCCCAGGTCAGTGCGAACAGATTGCGAATGCCGGTGGCATAACGGGCCTTGGTGCTGAATTTCTGGTCCGGCTTGTCCGCGGCGAACCGCCAGACTCCGCCCTGCTTGTCGAGCAGCGGACACGGATCCTGGCCGGGCGAACCGGCCTTGCGATCGTCTTCCTGACAGGCATTCGAGGGCGCTCCGATCGAGACATACAGATGATCGTCGCCGTCCACAGCCAGCCCGCGGGCGCTGTGAGCCTCCTGATCCGGCAGGCCGGAGACGATCACTTCGCCGTCGCCTTCGGGCACGGCGGTCTTGCCCAGCTTGTAGCGGCGCACGCTCGTCGTCGAGGCCGCGTAAAGCCAGCCGTCGTGGATCGTCAGACCGGTGGCGCCACCCTGGCCGAATAATTGTCGCTTGTCGGCCACGCCGTCGCCGTTGCTGTCGGTCAGCGCCATCAGGTCGTGCTTGTCATCACCGCGATTGAGATTGGCATAGACCGTACCGTTGGCAGCGACCGCGATATGGCGTGGCTGGCGTGCATCCTTGGCAAACACCGTGGCACAGAAATGCGGTGGCAGATCCAGGCCGGCAGTCTTGCACGACGCGGCGGCTAATCCCGGTGCGGTCAGCGCCAGCATCAGCAGCGGCGCGCCGAGCAGCGTTGTGTTCAGTGGACGAGTCATTGTTGTGTTCTGGCGCAAGCCCGCCTGCGCTTATAGCAGGACCCGGCGGGGTGCGCTATCCGCAGCAGTACGCAGTGGCCGCGTTCGAAACCGCGCGATGCCGCGGCTTCGATCCTTGGTCTTGCGTCGACGAGGGCCGGCGACCGGTCAATCGCGACAATCGTGGCGATAGGCAGAATTGCCGCTGCACGGCTTGAAGTCTTGCATGATGCACCGATCTAGCGGGTATCGATTCTCTCGCGCACCAGATGATGCGCCCACCGGAGTGCGGCATGCCCGATCTATTCAAGCCCTGGACCATTGGCGATGTGACTTTTCGCAATCGGATCTTCGTATCGCCGATGTGCCAGTACTCGGCCGAGGACGGCTATCCGAACGACTGGCATTTCGTTCATCTGGGCAGCCGCGCGGTTGGTGGCGCCGGTCTGGTGATGATGGAAGCCTCGGCGGTGACGCCGGAAGGCCGGATCACGCCCGGCGATCTCGGCATCTGGAGCGACGACCATATCGCGCAATTCAAACGCAACGCCGATTTCATCCATGCCCAGGGCGCAGCGGCCGGGGTGCAACTGGCCCATGCCGGGCGCAAGGCCTCATGCACGGCGCCATGGGTGGACGGCGGGCGTGCGCTCGCCGTCGACGAAGGCGCCTGGCAGACGGTCGCGCCGAGTGCGATCGCGTTCTCCGACAATGCGCCGACGCCTCATGCGCTGACCGCCGAGGAGATGCGCCAGATCGTCGATGCGTTCGTCGCCGCCGCCCGTCGCGCCGATGCCGCCGGCATGGACATGATCGAAATCCACGGCGCCCACGGTTATCTGCTGCACGAGTTCGTCTCGCCGCTATCCAACCAGCGCACCGACGAATATGGCGGTAGCCTCGAGAATCGCTGTCGTTTCCCGCTGGAGGTCGTGCACGCCGTGCGTGCGGTATGGCCCGAGAACAAGCCGTTGTTCTATCGCGTGTCCGCCAGCGACTGGGAAGACGGCGGCTGGGATATCGAACAGACCGTTCAGTTGGCCGCATGGCTCAAGGCCGAGGGCGTGGACGTGCTGGACTGCTCCGGCGGCGGCAACACGCCGACGGCGAAGATCCCGGTCGGGCCGGGTTACCAGACCGAATTCGCGGCCCGCGTGCGGCGCGAAACCGGCCTTGCGACCGGCGCCGTCGGCATGATCACCGACCCGGTCCAGGCCGAGCACATCGTGCATTCCGGTCAGGCCGATTGCGTTCTGCTGGCACGCGAACTGCTGCGCGACCCGTACTTTCCGTTGCGGGCTGCCGTCGAACTGCACGGCGACGACAATCTGGCGCCGCCGGTGCAGTACGAGCGCGCCTTCAAGTAGCGCCGCCGCGGCGCGCTACAGGCCGCGTTGCCCCGTTCGGGTCAGCCCGGACGGGGTTTCGTTTCAAGGGGCTGCGTGAACCCATGCCCGAAGCGCATGCAAGCGGTTAGACTTGCTTGATGCAACGACCGCGTTTCCTGCCCGACAATTTCATCCTCGCGCTGATTTCGGCGATCGTGCTGGCCACGTTCCTGCCGATTCGCGGCGGGGTGGCCTCGATCTACGAGCACGCCACCACGGTGGCGATCGCGCTGCTGTTCTTTCTGCACGGTGCCAAGCTCTCGCGCGAGGCGGTGATCGCCGGGGCGTCGAACTGGCGTCTGCATCTGTGCGTGCTGGCGGCCACCTTCGTGCTGTTTCCGGTGATCGGACTGGCCGCCCAGCCGCTGCTGTCCGATCTGCTCACGCCGGCGCTGGCGGCCGGCGTGCTGTTCGTCTGTCTGCTGCCATCGACCGTGCAGTCGTCGATCGCCTTCACCTCGATGGCGGGCGGCAACGTCTCGGCCGCGGTCTGCAGCGCCAGCGCATCCAACCTGCTGGGCGTGTTCCTGACGCCGGCACTGGCCGGGTTGTTCCTGGCCCAGGCCGGCGACGCCGGCGGTTCGTTGTCTGCCGTGGTCCATATCATCGGCGAGATCGTGGTGCCGTTCGCGGCGGGGCAGTTTGCACGCCGCTGGATCGGCGGTTGGGTCAAGGCGCATCCGAAGGTGGTCAAGTTCGTCGATCAGGGCTCGATCGTGCTGGTGGTCTATGGCGCGTTCTCGGCCTCGGTGGTGCAGGGGTTGTGGCACCAGATCCCGCCGGTCGCGCTGGCCTGGTTGTTCGTGGCCGATGCGGCGCTGCTCGCGATCGTGCTGGCGGTGACCTGGGGCGTCGGCCGGGCGTTTTTCGCGCGTGAAGATGCGCTGGTGCTGTTGTTCTGCGGCTCCAAGAAATCGCTCGCCAGCGGCATCCCGATTGCCAAGGTCTTGTTTGCCTCCAGCGCGCTGGGCGCGATCGTGCTGCCGTTGATGATCTTCCATCAGATTCAGTTGATCGTCTGTGCGGCGATCGCACGACGCGCCGCGCGCTACGCGCCCGAGGCCGCCCCGGTTCGCGGATGACGCGAACCCGGCGCAGCTGGGCGATCGCGGCGATCGCCTTCACCGGCGGCGTGGGTGGCGGGGTCGTGTTCCCGATCCTGCCGATGGTGGGCGTGCAGCTCGGTATCGGCGGCGCGATGATCGGTTTGATTCTGTCCGCCAACCGGATCGCGCGCTTGTTGTTCAATCCGGCCACCGGCGCGTTGCTGGATCGCTTCGGCGCGCGCTGGCCGGTTGCGGCGGGCCTGCTGCTGGAGACCGTCGGCACCGGCGCGTATTCGGTCGCGCTGTCGGCCGATCGTCCGGCGCTATGGTTTCTGCTCGGGCGCATCATCTGGGGGCTGGGTTCGTCGCTGCTGCTGGTGGGCGTGCTGGCGGCCATCATGTCGATCAGCGAAAACGCCTCTCGCGGCGGCATGACCGCGCGCGTGCGCACGGCGATCAGCCTGGGGTTTCCCGGCGGACTGGTCATCGGCGGTCTGGTGGCCGACCTGGTTTCCGATAATGCGGCGTTTCTGGTGGCCAGCGGGCTCAGCCTCGGCGCGGCCGGCGCTGCGGCCTGCGTCATGCCGGCGCGTGCCGAGCGCCGGCGTCCGCCGCGTGCGCACGGGGAATCACGCTGGGCCGCCTGGGGCGAAGTCCTGTCGCTGGGCACGTTACGCATCATCTTCGCCGCCAATGCGTTGCTGTTCTTCGCGGTATCCGGCGTGCTGCTGGCCACCGTGTCGCTGGCCGTGGACGCCCGACATCTGCTGCTGTTCGGCTTGGGCGCACAAGGCAGCGCCGGCTTGTTGATGGCGGTGCTGATGGGCGCGCGAGCCTCGGCGTCGCTGGCTTGCGGTCGCCATCTCGATCGCTCGGTCTCGCGGACCCGGCTGTTGCTGCCGGCAATGGCGGGCGTGGCGTTCGGTTTCGTGCTTCTGGGCCTGGCGACGCATCTGGCGTTGGCGATCCTGGGCCTGCTGTGCATCGGTGCGGGTGCGGGCGGGCTGACCATCCCCATGCTGACGCTGCTCGGCGACGTGGCGCCGGCGCACATCCACGGCCGGGCACTGTCGGTGTATCAATGGTCGTCCGATCTGGGGGGCGCGCTCGGCCCGATTCTCGGCCTGCTGGTCGGGCGCTGGATTGGCTACGGACCGAGCTATATCGCGGTCGGTCTGCTTATTCTGCTGATGGCGTTACCCCTTCGGCGTCTCGCGGCCGACGAGCGGGCGCGTCACGCCTGAGGAGCGCTCGGGTCCGACGGTGCCAGGAGCGTACGTTCGGCGATTCGTCCGGCCCGGTCAACCCAGACGGTTTCGGCTTGAGCGGCCCGGGCTTCGATCGATAGGCACACATGGTGCCGCCGCTCGCCGCCCTGCTCGATCCGCGGCACGCGCGCGGTATTGATGTACAGCGTTTCGTCGGCGCGTGCCCAGGTGCGGCGCCAGGCGCCGGTATGCTTGCTGCGGTGATGCATGTGCCCAGCGAGCACGGCATGCACCCGGTGCCCGGTGGTCCGGGCGTAGGCCAGGGCGTCGCGTAGATCGGGGTCGCCGAAATCGCCGAGTGCGGGGTGGAAGTCGCAGCCGAACGGATCGCTGGGGTCGGCCCCGAGCCCGGCGGGGCCGTTATGCGCCAGCACGATCAGATCGCGTGGGGCGGCATCGATGAGTGAACACAGCCGATCGCGGCTATCGGCGAAGCTGGACACGCCGAATGCCCTTTTCAGGTAAGGCCGAAAATACAATCGGTTGCCGCCCATCGCGTGGGGGCGGGCGATGACCAGCCCCAGGTCGGGGCCCAGCGAATGAAGGCTGAAGCCGCCGAGCGTGACCGGGCCCAGCTCGCGCGCGAGCCGGGCGACGCGGCGACGCATGCCGAGCGCGGTCCAGTGGGTCGCCCAGCGCCGGCCGCGGATTTCCGCGAGCAGTTGGGCCAGGGTGGTGGCATCGTGATTGCCAGGGATAGCCCATGCGGGCACCGTGAGCTGCGCTAGCCGACGCGCGACGCCCCGGCTGTTCACCACGCGGGCGAAATCCCCGACGAACAGCAGCGCATCGTAGCCGGAAGCGTTGAAGAACGCGGTGTCGATCTCGTCCCACGCGCCGTGGATGTCGCCGATGATGCCAATTTGCATCCGAGGGTTGTAAGAACCCGGGCGCCGCGCGTCAATACGTCGTGGGCGCAACGATAGGTTGCGCCGTTTTATAAGCAGCCCGGCTTTTTCACCGCGATCCACAACACCGCGGTGGCCGATCCGACATTCGAGCCTGGGCAGGCTGGTTCGAATCGGAGCATATTCAACACGTACGGGCCGAACACGAGGGTAACGCCCCGGCCGCTACGCGGGCGCTGGGCATGCATCGGCGCACGCTGCAGCGCAAGCTGGCCAAGAAGTCGGTGGCCGAATGACGACGCCGGCGACCACGTGTCGGTGGCGCGCCGGGGCGTCAAACCACGTCCGGATTCGGGAGGTCGAATCATGATCGGAATCTTCATCTTCGCGGCGGCCATGGTGCCGTTCTTCGGCTTCCTCGTCTGGGTCGCCTACAAGCTCATGACCAGCGACGAGGATTGACCGGCGGCGTTGGCCGATGGCGTACCGCTGGCGGCAGGGCCGGCCTGCGTCATGCATGCCTGAGTCGGACCCAGCGGTTGTTCCGGCTCACGGACTTCGCCCGGGGCGTGGACGTTGCACGTCGCAACGGCGACAATCGGGCGCCTCATGCGGGGCGCCCGCCTGTTTTGTTGCTGGATCGCGTTTATGTCCGAGTCTTCGAATCCGACATCGCCCGCGGCCGAGGCCGGGCCTCGCCGCATCGTCACCCGGGGCGAGCGGCGTTTCGTGCTGCTCGGCACGGCCCATGTCTCGAAAGCCAGCGCCGACGAAGTGCGCGCCGAGATCGACAGCGGCGACTACGACCACGTGGCGATCGAGCTGTGCGACGCGCGCCACGCCGCGTTGACGCGTCAGTCCGAGATGGCCGACATGGATCTGTTCGCGGTGATCAAGAACGGGCAGGCTGGCATGGTGGCGGCCAATCTGGCGCTCGGTGCCTACCAGCAGCGGCTGGCCGACCAGTTCGGCATTGAACCCGGCGCGGAGATGCGGGCCGCGATCGCGGCGACCGACGCCGCGCATACGCCGCTGACGCTGGTCGACCGCAATATCGGCATCACGCTCAAGCGGGTCTATCGCGGTATCCCCTGGTGGCAGCGTGCGTCGGTGCTGATGGGGTTGGCAGGCAGCCTGATCTCGTCGAACAAGATCAGTGAGGAGGACATCGAGCAGCTCAAGGAAGGCGACATGCTCGAAGCCACCTTCAACGAATTCGCGGATCAGTCCGAACACATGCATGGCGCGCTGATCGACGAGCGCGATCAGTACATGGCCGCCAAGCTGTTGATGCAGGCCGATACCCCCGGCACCACGCTGGTCGTGGTCGGCGCCGGGCACCTGAAGGGGCTGGCGAACTATCTCGAGCGCGGCATGGACACGCCGGCCGAGCGTGTGGCCACGCTCGATACCGTGCCGGCCGGTGCGCGCTGGGTGAAATGGATCCCCTGGGTGATCGTGGCGCTGGTGCTGGCCGGTTTCGGGCTCGGTTTTGCACATAGCCCGGATCTGGGCTGGCACCTGGTGATGGAGTGGTTTCTGATCCACGGCGTGCTCTGTGCCGTGGGCGCCGCGCTGGCGCTGGCGCATCCGTTGACCATCGCGGCGGGGTTCGTGGCGTCGCCGCTCACCTCGCTCAATCCGACCATTGGCGCCGGCATGGTGACGGCGGCGGTGGAATTATGGGTGCGCAAGCCGCGCGTGGGCGATTTCTCGACCCTGAAGTCGGATGTCACGACCGTAAGGGGCTGGTGGCGCAACCGGGTATCCCGTGTGTTGCTGGTGTTCCTGCTGTCGACCATCGGTTCCGCCGCCGGCACCTGGATCGCCGGCTTTCGGATCGTCGATCAGCTCATCGGCGCCTGAGACGGCGTCTCGGGCACGCTCAGGTCCCCACGTTGCTCCGGGCGGTCATGTTATCGGTCGCCTGGGCTAGATTGAGCACGGTCTGGGCGATCGACTGGGTGGTCGCGAGCGTGTCAATCGAGCCGGTGCGCAGCGCCCCCAGAATGCCCGTCACCTTGGTCGGTTCGCTGGCCATGGCGATGACGTCGGGGATATCGCGCAGGTGTTCGATGGTCAGGCCGATCACGCGGCCGATCAGCGGTGTTTCGGCGAGATTGCCGTCGATGTCGATGAAGTCGTAGCCCATGATGTCGCCGACCACGCCGAGCTGGCGCAGCGTCGTGATCTCTTCGTTGGTGAACCAGCCCATCCGCACCATGTTGCTGTCTTCAAGGATGTCGCCGACGCCGACCACGGCCACGTCTGCATGCTGGGCCTTGTTGAGCGACTGGCGCACCGTGTCGTTGGCCAGCAGCGCGTCGCGGATTTCGGTGTCGGAGACGATGGCCGGGGCATAGAGCGTGACGCTCTCGCCGCCGAAGCGCATGGCCATCTGGCGACAGATCTGGTCGGCATTCATCGCCTCGCCGCCGCGATAGGAGCCGCCGATGGCACAGACGAAGCTGCAGTGTCGACGCTGGTTCGAGACCACATGCTCGGGCACCGCGCTCACATTACGGCCCATGCCGACGGCAACCACGCTGGTGTCGGTCAGGCTCTGATCCAGATAGCGGGCAACCAGGCCGGCCAGCAATTCCCGCTGGCGCTCCGGGTCCTTGTGGTCGACGGAGATGATCGCGCGCCGGATGTCGAAGCGCTCCATCAGCGCTTTCTCCAGGGCGGCGGTGGTGTTCGGCGGGTGCTGCAAGCGTACCCGGATCTCGACGATGCCCTCGGCGACCGCCCGTTTGAGCAGGCGGCCCACTTTCACGCGGGAGATTTCGAATTGGCTGGCCAGTTCTTCCTGGGTCCAGCCGTCGATGTGGTAGAGCTTGGCCAGCTCGGTCAATTCATCGGGTGACATGGGTTTCTTCTTTCACCTCTCGTGCCTCGGCCTGAACGTCCGAACGGTCTGCCCCGACGATGAGGCGATCATATGTTCGATTCGTGCACATATGCACTATACCTTTATCCTACGGCAGAGGGCGGATTGTCCAATAGCATGACAAGGCATGAGGCTACGATACTTCAGTATTAACCGTGATTTGCGACCTAAGTAGCATCGACCAAAGTCTAGGTATGGAAACCACAGTTTCGCGTTGACCGGCTACCGGGCGCGAAATACTATCGATCACAGATAAACAAATGAACTGCGAATGATCAGATGTTCATCCGCAGAAGGCCGGAACCGAAGCGCTTGCTACAAGCATGGTCGGCGGTGCCGGGCACCTGAGGTGCCTCGGTGCGGCGGACGAACACCGGCGATGGCGTGCCCCGCGGCGCGAAAGTCACATTGAGGAGTCAGCCGTCATGTCTGATGTTATCGATCGTCCTGAAGACGCCACGCAGGTGGGCGACATTCCCAAGACCATGCAGGCTATCGTCTGCTACGCGCCGGGCGACTACCGGCTCGAGGAGGTCGAGGTGCCCACGCCGGGCCCGGGCGAGATCCTGTGCCGGGTGGAACTGGTCGGCATCTGCATGTCGGATGTGAAGGTCTATCACGGCGCCCCGTCGTTCTGGGGCGATGACACCCAGCCGCGCTATGTGAAGCCGCCGATGATTCCGGGGCATGAATTCGTCTGCCGCGTGGTGGGCCTTGGCGAGGGTGCCGGCGAAGCCAAGAACGTGAAGATCGGCGATCGCGTGATCTCCGAGCAGATCGTGCCGTGCTGGGATTGCCGCTATTGCAACCGCGGCCAGTACTGGATGTGCGAAAAACACGATCTGTACGGCTTTCAGAGCAACGTCAACGGCGCTTTCGCCCAGTATATGATCTTCACCAGGGAAGGCATCGTGCATCAGGTGCCGGATGATGTGCCGGCCGAAGAGGCCGTGCTGGTCGAGCCCCTGGCCTGCTCGCTGCACGCCGCCGATCGGGCTCAGGTCACGCCCGACGATGTGGTCGTGGTCGCCGGCGCCGGCACGCTGGGGCTCGGCATCATCGGCCAGGTGGCGCTGTCGAACCCGAAAAAGCTCATCGTGCTGGATCTCAAGCCCGAACGCGCCGCGTTCGCCAAGCAGCTGGGTGCGCACGAAGTCTGGAACCCGGCCGAGGAAGACGTGATCGAGAAGATCAAGTCGATCACCGACGGCTACGGCTGCGATATCTATATCGAGGCCACCGGTTACCACAAGGCGGTGAATCAGGGCATCCACATGCTGCGCAAGCTGGGGCGCTTCGTCGAGTTTTCGGTGTTCGGCTCCGAGGTCACCCTCGACTGGTCGATCATCAGCGACCGCAAGGAACTGGACGTGCTGGGGTCGCACCTCGGGCCCTATACCTACCCGCGGGCGATCGATTTCATCGCGACCCGCAAGCTCGACATGCGCGGCGTGGTCACCCACACCTATCCGATGTCGAAATTCCACGAGGCGCTCGAAGTGATGGAAAAGGGCGACAAGTCAATGAAGGTCGCCATCGACCCCCACAACTAGACGCAACCGGGCGGCACGGGGGCACCCGCGCCGCCGGCGCCGCCGCGTCGAAGGCGGCTGGCGCGACACGAGGCACGCGGGACGACTGGTCGCGATTTCATGTCGCGGCGAAGGCCGGTGCCCGGCATCGAGCCGAGCGCCCGGGAGGGACACCATGACTAGCCAGACAAGCAGGCCGCGCGACATCTCGCGGGGCTCGATCGACGACACCGGATACGCCGCCATGGCGAGGAGGTCCGCATGACCGCGGCGAGCAGTTCACATCGTTCGGCAAGCGCCGGTATGTCGCCTGCGATCAAACGGGCCATCGGCGCGGCGGCCGTGGTCGTTCTGCTGGTGGCCATGGGGCTGGATACGACGGTGGTGCCGATCGGTTCGTCGGTCGGTGAATCGTCCAACAAGTTCTCGCCGGCACAATACGGCAAGACCGAGTTCCCCAAGGTACAGAAGGCGATCGAGCAACGCGCCGCGCCGGCCGACGAGCTGGCCAAGGCGATCGCCGACGACAAGGACGCCGCGGTCAAGAAGTACGGCGTGCCCAACGACATTGCGCCGATCATGTCGGTGAAGTTCAGCGGCGCCGTGGGCGAGTGCAGCTCGGGCATGTGCGATGTGAAGGTCGATGGCGTGCCGAGCGATATCACCATTCGCGTCCAGACCGGCCCGGCAATCAACGGCACGGTGCTGCGTGACGGCGTGGGCAATATCGAATTCGGCGATTTCACCAACCAGATCGAATACCAGAACGCCGGCGCGGCCATCAATAACGAGATGAAGAAAGAAGTGCTGTCCGGCATCGATCGCGATCATCTGACCGGCAAGAAGGTGACCGTGGTCGGCGCGTTCCAGATGATCAATCCGAAATACTGGTTGATCACGCCCGTGCGTTTCAGCGTGCAGCAGTGAGCAGGCCAGCCATGAGCGATACCGAACCGACATCGAGCCCGGATGCGCCGGTGCTCTCGGCGCGCAACGTGGTCAAGCACTATGGCGGCGTGCAGGCGCTCAAGGGCGTGGATTTCGATATCTACCCCGGCACCGTGACCACGCTTTTCGGCGAGAACGGCGCCGGCAAGTCGACGTTGATGAAGATTCTGTCCGGCGTAGAGCAGCCCACCGACGGTCAGCTCATTCTCGACGGCGAACCGGTGCGCTTTGCTTCGACCGTCGAGGCCCAGCATCGCGGTATTTCGATCATCCATCAGGAGCTGTCGCTGGCGCCGAATCTGTCGGTACGCGACAACATCTTCATGGGCCGGGAGCTGCGCGGCGCGCTGGGTGTGGACTACGCCGAGGAAGCCCGGCAGGCCGCGGCCCTCATGACGGAGCTCGAGGAAGACATCGACCCGTTGACCAAGGTCGGCGCGCTGCGCGTGGGCCAACAGCAGATCGTGGAGATTGCCCGTGCGCTGTCGGTTGACGCCCGTATCCTGATCATGGACGAGCCGACCTCGGCGCTGTCGGCGTCCGAGGTCGAGGTGCTGTTCAAGGTGATCCGCGATCTGACCGCGCGCGGCGTGGCGATCGTGTATATCTCGCATCATCTGGAAGAAGCGCTGGAGATCACCCACCACGCCGTGGTGCTGCGCGACGGCAGCATGACCGCCAAGGCCGAGCGCGCCGATATCGATCTGGCCTGGATCGTGCGCAACATGGTGGGCGAGAACTTCGATCTCGGCTCGCCGCCGAGCGGCTATGAATTCGGCGATACCGCGTTATCGGTGCAGTCGGTTACCGTGCCGGACGATTCCAACGTGGATCGCGCCGCCGTGGACCGGCTGTCGCTGGACGTACGTGCCGGCGAAGTGGTGTGTATCTACGGTTTGATGGGTGCGGGTCGCACCGAGCTGCTCGAAGCGCTGGCCGGCGCTTCGCATATCTCGGGCGGGCAGGTGCTGCTGGAAGGCCGGGATATATCGAAGCTCGATATCGCCCAGCGTATCGCCGCCGGTCTGGTGCTGGTGCCCGAGGATCGGCAACGCGACGGCCTGGTGCAGACCATGACCGTGGGCCGCAATCTATCGCTGGCCAGCATCGGCAGCTTCGTCAAGAACATGCTGTTGTCGCGCTCGAGCGAGCGCGGTCTCGTCGACGACTCGATCCGCGATGTGCACGTCAAGACCGACGGCCCCGGTGCCATGATCGGTTCGTTGTCGGGCGGCAACCAGCAGAAGGTCGTCATCGGCAAGATGATGACCACCCACCCGAAGGTCATTCTGCTAGACGAGCCGAGCCGCGGCATCGACATCGGGGCCAAGGCCGAGGTGTTCCGGCTTCTGGCCGAACGCGCCAGCCAGGGTGTGGCCGTGGTGTTCTCGACCTCCGAGGTCAACGAATGCCTGTCGATCGCCCACCGCATCATCGTCATGGGCCGTGGGCGCATCGTCGCCGAATTCGGGCCCGACGCTTCCAAGGAACAGATCATGGCCGCCTCTGGCGAGTCCGTGGCGGCCTAGGTACGACCAGGAATCACAATCATGAGCGATACACGCGCTGCAACCGCAACCCAGGGCAAGAGCGGCCTGTTTGCCAACGGCTTCGATCCGCTCGGGCTGCTGCTCGAGGGGCGAGCGTTTTTCGGCTTGATCGCGATTATCGTGGTCTTTTCTTATCTCTCGCCGAATTACTTCACGTTCAATAATCTGCTGACCATGTCCTCGCACGTGGCGATCTATGGCCTGCTCGGCCTGGGTATGTTGCTGGTGATTCTCAACGGTGGCATCGATCTGTCGGTCGGCTCCACGCTGGGCCTGTGCGGGGTGATGGCCGGATTCTTCATCCACGGTGTCGAAATCGCGCCACTGGGCGTGACGCTCTATCCGTCGATCTGGGTCACGGCTATTCTGGTGTGCGGCGTCGGCGCTTTCGTCGGGCTGGTCAACGGTATCCTGATCGCGCGCTTCAAGGTGCCGGCGTTCGTGGCCACGCTCGGCTCGCTGTATGCCGTACGCGGCATTGCGCTGCTGATCACCGGCGGGTTGACCTATAACAACCTCGGCGGCAAGGAAGCGCTCGGCAATACCGGCTTCGACTGGCTCGGCTTCAACCGTCTGTTCGATATTCCGATCGGCGTGCTGGCGATGATCGCGCTGGCGCTCATCATGAGCGTGGTGCTCAACAAGACCGCCTTCGGCCGCTGGCTGTATGCCTCGGGCGGCAACGAGCGCGCCGCACGGCTGTCGGGCGTGCCGGTCAAGCGAGTCAAGATCTCGGTGTACGTCCTGTCGGGCATCTGTGCCGCCATCGCCGGTCTGGTGCTCTCGTCCGAGCTGACCTCCGCCGGGCCCACCGCGGGTACCACCTATGAGCTGACCGCGATCGCCACGGTCGTGATCGGCGGCGCCGCGCTTACGGGCGGTGTCGGCAACGTGCGCGGCACGCTGCTGGGCGCTTTCGTGATCGGTTTCCTGTCCGACGGGCTGGTTATCGTCGGTGTCTCCGCCTACTGGCAGATGGTGTTCACCGGGGCCGTGATCGTGCTGGCCGTACTGTTGAACTCGATCGACTACAGCGGGCGTGCCCGGAAATCCAAGCCGACCGACGGCGCGACCCCGACCTCGCACGATATCGATACGAGCTCGACCACCGCGGCCTCGGGTTCATCCCATGTTTCTCAAAAAACCGCCGACTGATCGGCGGTTCCATCAAAGCGAAGGAGATGCAGCAATGCTACGCAGAACAATAATCATGGCAGCCGCGGCCCTGGTGGCCGCTTCGGCCTTCACGGGGCTTTCCACGGCGTCCGCCGCCGATTCCGGCAACGGCAAGCTGATCAGCATCATCGTCAACGATCCGTCGAACCCGTACTGGCGCACCGAGGGCCAGGTGGCCGCGACGGAAGCCCGCAAGCTCGGCTACAAGGCGAACGTGTCGGCGCACAAGGGCGATACCAACACCGAGCGCAACCTGATCGATACCGCCATCACCAACCACTCGGCCGCGATCATTCTCGACCCGGCCAACGCCGACGGTTCCATCGGCTCGGTCAAGAAAGCCAAGCAGGCCGGTATCCCGGTATTCCTGGTCAACGCCGAAATCAACCAGAAAGGTCTGGCCAAGGCACAGCTGGTGTCGAACAACGCCCAGGGTGCCGCGCTGGGTGCGCAGCAGTGGGTTAAAGCGGTTGGCGACAAGGCCAAGTACGTCGAACTGAAGGGCGCGCCGTCGGACAACAACGCCGCCACGCGTTCCAACGGTTATCGCACCGTGCTGAGCCAGTATCCCAACCTGAAGAAGGTCGCCTCGCAGGTCGCCAACTGGGATCGTACCCAGGGCCACGACAAGATGCAGGGCATGCTGCAGGCACACCCGAACATCACCGGTCTGATCAGCGGTAACGACGAGATGGCGCTGGGCGCGATCGCGGCACTCAAGGAAGCCGGCAAGCTGAAGCAGGTCACGGTCGGCGGCTTCGACGGTTCCCCGGATGCCGTGGACGCGGTCAAGTCGGGCGAGCTGGCCTATACCGTGCTGCAGCCGGTCGCCGTGTTCTCGAAGAAGGCGGTCGACGAGGCCGATCATTACATCAAGACCGGCAAGACCGGTGTCGATCACGAGAAGCAGCTGTTCGACTGCATCCTGATCACCAAGAAGAACGCCGGCGATTTCGTCGCCCCGTTCACGCTCAAGAGCATGACCAGCAGCTCGTAACTCTGCCACGGCGCAAGCCGACGAACGCGCGGGCCAAGGTGGTCCGCGCGTTTTCTTGAGGAGACCCCCATGACGTACCTAGTGAACAATCCGGCCGATTTCGTCGACGAGAGCATCGATGGTTTCGTGGCCGCCAACCGGAACCTGGTGCGCCGCGTTCCCGGCGGCGTGGTGCGCGCGACGCGGACTCCGCCGGGCCAGGTCGCCGTGGTGATCGGCGGTGGCTCGGGCCACTATCCGGCCTTCGCCGGGCTGGTGGGCCAGGGGCTGGCACACGGCGCGGCCATGGGCAACGTCTTCGCCTCGCCGTCGGCGCAGCAGATCTATTCCGTGGCCAAGGCTGCGGCCTCCGACTCGGGCGTGCTGCTCTCCTTCGGCAACTATGCCGGGGATGTGCTCAACTTCGGCATCGCTGAAGAGCGGCTCAAGGCCGAAGGCATTCCCTGTCGCTGTTTTGCCGTCACCGACGACATCTGCAGCGGCCCCGCCGACAAGGCCAGCGAACGTCGCGGCATTGCCGGTGACCTGACCGTGTTCCGCGCTGCCGCGCTCGCTGCCGCCGAAGGCAAGTCGCTGGACGAGGTCTATGAATTTTCAAGCCATGCCAATGATCGCACGCGGTCGTTCGGGGTGGCGTTTTCCGGGTGCACGTTGCCCGGTGCGGGCGAGCCGTTGTTCACGGTGCCGGAAGGGCGCATGGGCGTGGGCATGGGCATTCACGGCGAGCAGGGCATCGAGGAAGTCGATATGCCCTCGGCCGCCGATCTGGCCGACATGCTGGTCGATCGCCTGCTCGAGGAGCGCCCGGACGGGGTTGCCCGGGCCGGCTCGCCGCGCGTGGGCGTGATGCTCAACGGCCTGGGCTCGGTCAAGTACGAAGAACTGTTCGTGCTCTACAAGCGCGTTTCCGAACGGCTCGAGCATGCCGGCCTGACACTGGTCCAGCCGGAAGTGGGCGAACTGGTCACCAGTTTCGAGATGGCCGGCGTGTCGCTCACGCTGTTCTGGCTCGACGAAGCGCTGGAGAAAGCCTGGACCGCGCCGGCCACCACGCCGGCTTATTGTCGCGGCGGCGTGGCGCTGGAAGGCGAGCCGCGCGACGACGGGGATCTGGCCGCCGCGCATGAAGAGGAAACGCCGGCGGCCAGCGAGGACTCGAAAGCCGATGCCGCCGGCATGCTGGCGGTGATCGAAACGATCCAGAGCAAGATCGAGGCCGAGGCCGAAGGCCTGGGCAAGCTCGATGCCATTTCCGGCGACGGCGACCATGGCATCGGCATGGATACCGGCGCCCGCGCCGCGCTGGCTGCCGCGCGCCATGCGGTTGAAAAAGGCTGTGGCGCCGGCACTGTCCTCGGTAGAGCGGGTGACGCCTGGGCCAACGAGGCCGGCGGTACCTCCGGCGCGCTGTGGGGGCTCGGCCTGCGCAGCGTTGGCGCGACCATCGGCGATGACGCCAGGGTTGCCGCGCCGGCCGTGGCTGATGGCGTGGTCGAAGCCACCGACGCCATCATGCGTCTGGGCGGCGCCGAGATGGGTGACAAGACCATGCTCGACTCAATGAAGCCGTTCGCCGACAAGCTCGCCGCGGAAGTGCGATCCGGCACGCATCTGCGCGAAGCCTGGCGCCGGGCCGCCGAGGCTTCGCAACAAGCGGCCGAGGCGACCGCCGAACTGGCGCCGAAGAAGGGGCGGGCCAAGAACCATAGCGACAAGAGTGTGGGCCACGCCGATCCGGGCGCGATTTCATTCGCGATGATCGTCGCCGCCGTCGCCGATACTCTCGAATCTCTGCATGAGGACGCAGCATGAGCGACAAACTACGAATCATCATCGGTTCCGACGAAGCCGGTTATCGCTACAAGGAAGCGATCAAGGCCGACATGCAAGCCAGCGAGCACGTGTCCTCGGTTGAGGACATGGGGGTGGAAGAGGCGGCCAAGACGCCGTATCCGACCATCGCCATTGCCGCGGCCCAGAAGGTCGCTGCGGGTGAGGCCGACCGGGCGCTGCTGATCTGCGGCACCGGGCTCGGCGTGGCCATTTCGGCGAACAAGGTGCCCGGCGTCCGCGCGGTCACGGCGCACGATGGCTACTCGGTCGAGCGTGGCGTGTTGTCCAACAACGCCCAGGTGCTGTGCTTCGGCGAGCGTGTGATCGGGCTGGAACTGGCCCGCAAGCTGGCCCGCGAATGGCTCACCTATCGCTTCGATGAGAACTCGTCATCGGCGAAGAAGGTGGCCGTGATCGATCAGTACGAGGAAACCGGCGACGCCAGTCCCGTCGAGTAGGCCACAATAGGCGCCGGTTTGCCTAACGATTGAACCGCGATGCATATCGGCGTCAGCTTCAAAATGTATCTCGACCGGCCGCGTACCCGGCAGTGGTGCGCGGCTGCTGCTGCGATTGCGAATCGGCATCGCGCCGTGCAGTCGGGCGATGTCGAACTGATCGTCTTTCCCACCCTCCCGGCCATGGAGCTGTCCATGGCGGCCTGCGCCGGCGCGCCCGTGGCTTTCGGTGCCCAGGATCTGTTCTGGGAAGATCGCGGCGCCTATACCGGCGCGGTCAGCGGCGCCGACCTGGCCGATATGGGCTGTCGGTATGCCGAGATCGGGCATGCCGAGCGCCGCCGTATCTTTGCCGAGGACGATGCCGTGGTCGCGAAGAAAGTCGCGGCTGCGGTGCGCAACGGCCTCACGCCATGGCTGTGTATCGGCGAGCGCGAAGCCGGGCCGGCCGACGAGGCGATCGATTTCTGCACGGCACAGCTGACCGCCTCGCTGGCCGAACTGGATCGACCCGTACCGATGGTCATCGCCTATGAGCCCGTCTGGGCGATCGGCCGGGCGGAGGCCGCGAGCGCGGCGCATGTGGCCGAGGTCGCGCGTGGCATCAAGGCCGGCCTGGCGTACCGGCCCGGTCTGGCCGGTACGCCAGTGGTTTATGGGGGCAGCGCCGCGCCGGGCACGCTCAGCGAACTCGGCGGAGCGATCGACGGTCTGTTTCTTGGCCGTTTCGCACACGATACGGCGGCGTTCGAGGCCATCCTCGAAGAGGCCAACGCCCTGATTTCCTAGTCGTTCATGGCCGCGCGTACGGCGGCGCGATCGGGCATGCCGGCCCGCGCGCCGGCCGCGCCGACCGATAGCGAGGCCGCGACGCCGGCCATGCGGATCGCATCCTCGACCGACTGGCCTTCCGCGCGAGCGGCTGCGAACGCGCCGGCAAAGGTATCGCCGGCGCCAGTGGTATCGACTACCGTGCATTCCCGGCCGGGTACATGGCCCTGGCTGCCATCGCGGCCAATCCAGAGCGCGCCGTCCGCGCCGAGGGTCACGATCACGCCGACGTCGTACTGCGTGGCAAGGCGCTCCGCCTGATCGGCGGTTTGATTTCGGGTCTTGCCCTCGGTCTCGCCGAGCAGAAAGGCCGCTTCGCCGGCATTGACCATGAGCCAGTCGACGGCGGTCATCTCGTAGGCCTTGAGCGGCGAGGCCGGCGCGGCGTTGAGGATGACTTCGGCTCCGGCAGTGTGCCCGGCCGCCAGCGCCGCGTTGACAAAGGCCGGCGGCGTTTCGAGCTGCACCAGCAGCGCGGTAGCACCGCCCATGGCCCCGGCCAGATCGCGCGACGCGTCGAGCTGACCGTTGGCGCCGGGCACCACCACGATCTGGTTCTCGCCGCCCTCGTCGACGGTGATCAGCGCCAGGCCGCTGCTGCCGGGAAAACGCTGCACGCCGTCGGCATCGATCCCCTCGGCGGCGAGATCGGCCACGATCCGGTCGCCGAAGTCGTCGTCCCCGGCCGCGCCGATGAAGCGCACCGGCGCGCCGAGCCGCGCAGCCGCCACCGCCTGGTTGGCGCCCTTGCCGCCCTGATGAACGGCATAGCCCGAGGCGATCAGGGTCTCGCCGGGCTCTAGATGATGTGACACCTGCGCGACCAGGTCGATGTTGGCGCTGCCGGCGACGACGATCATCGGTGGGCTCCGGTCGGATCGATTGTTGTCATGAAGAATGTATTTTGGGGAGGAACGAGACGGCTATTCGACCACAATCGTCCGGTTGTTGGCAGCCGATGCGCGCGCGTCACCGCCGTCGGCGCCGGTGATGGCGGCCACGATGCGCTCCCGGCTCACGTCGGCCACCCGCCAGTGGGCGATGGTGGCCCCGCGCCGCATGATCCAGACCGTATCGGCCACGCGCATGACCTGTTCCAGATCGTGGCTGATGATCAACTGCGCAATATTGTCGGAGCGCAGCCGGCCGATCAGCTGTTCGACCGACTCGCGCTCGCGCACGCCGAGTGCGGCGGTCGGTTCGTCCATGATCACGAGCGTCGAGCCCCAGCTCGCCGCCCGCCCGATGGCGATCGACTGGCGCTGGCCGCCGGACAGCCGGCGGACGCGTGAGCGCACCGGCGGCATGTTGACCAGCAGGCGCTCCAGTCGGGTCTGACTGTCGGCGATCATGTGCCGACGATCCAGCAGCCGGAACGGACCGAAGCCGCGCTTGATCTCGCGGTTGAGGAACATGTTCTGCCAGACGGTCAGATCCTCGATCAGCGCGAGATCCTGATATACGGTCTCGATGCCGCGCGCCCGGGCCTCGGTCGGTGAAGCTAGCCGGATCGGCTTGCCGTTGAAATGGATTTCGCCCTCGTCGAAGGGGTGCACGCCGGTAATACAGCGGATGAGCGTGGACTTGCCGGCGCCGTTGTCGCCCACGAGTGCTGTGACCTCGCCGCGAGGACAGACCAGGTCGGCGCCGGACAGGGCCTGTACGGCGCCGAACGCCTTGGTCAGCCCGCGGACTTCCAGAACCGGCGTGTTCGACGTATCGGCTTGCATGTGCGCGCTCATTGCTGAAACCGGCTGAGCGCTGCCGCGGCGATCACCACCACGCCGACCGCGATTGGTTGATAGAAGGACGACACCTGCAACAGCGTGAAGCCGTTGAGCAGGGTGGTCAGGACCAGCGCGCCTGCCACCGTGCCGACCATCGAGGCGCGCCCGCCGAACAGGCTGGAGCCACCGAGAACCACGGCCGCGATCGAGCTCAGCAGTTCGTCGGTGGCGATCGAGGGATCAGCGCCGCCGGTGCGCGAGACCAGCAGTACTGCAGCCACGCCGACCAGGGCGCCGTTGATGGCATACACGGCGACGCGCATGCGATCGATCGGGATGCCCATGTTGCGCGCCGCCTCGCGATTGCCGCCGGTCGCCAGCACATGGGTGCCGAAGCCGGTGTGCTTGAACACCACGTGGGCGGCCAGCACGACGATCAGCGCGATCATGTAGAAATAACGGATCGGCCCGATCGAGCCCAGCGCGAGCGTCTGCAGGAATCCGCTGAACACCGAGAAAGACTGGCCGTCGCTCGCGATCAGCGCCACGCCGCTCATCACGCCGAGCATGCCCAGCGTGGCGATGAAATCGTTGACCTTGAGCCGGGTGATGATCAGCCCGTTGATCGTGCCAACCAGCGCACCAGCGGCGATGGCTGAGATGATCGCAGCGGTGGTGCCGCAGCCGGCGTTGTAGACCAGGCCGAAGATCACCGTGGCCCACGGCAGGTTCGCCGCGATCGACAGATCGATGCCAGCGGCTACGATCGTGAATTGCTGGGCGGTGGCCAGCACGATCAGGATCGATGCCGAGACGAGCAGGGCGGTGATGTTGCCCCAGGTCAGAAAGTACGGAGATAAAACGGAGAACGCGGCACCGATCAGGATCAGCCCGATGAGTGCCGCGTTATCGCCCCAGAACGTCGGATCACGCAGCCGGGCGCCCAGCCCGGCTGCGTTCGCAGTTTCGGTCATGAAGGACTACGGCTGGCCGAACGGATCGTTGAAGCTGAAGAACGGCTTCGGAAAGGCCTTGAGCGCCTGATCGGCGTTGTCCTGCGTGATCAGCTTGATCGGTGAAGTGATGTGCGCCGGGACTTGCTCTCCCGCGACCAGCTTCTGGCAGGCCTGTACGGCCATCTCTCCTTCCGCGTACGGGTACTGCGAAATCGTGGCGGAAAGACTGCCGTTCTTCACCGACTTGATGGCTTCGGTGACGCCGTCGATGCTGATGACGGTGATCTGTTTCTGCTTGCCGGCGTTGAGCACCGCGCGAGCCGCGCCCAGGCCCATCATGTCGTTGGCCGCGAATATGCCCTTGATGTCCGGGTGCGCGCGCAGCATCGCCTCGGTCTTGGTCAGTGCCTTGTTGCGCTCGTAGTCGGCGGGTGTGGCCTGCACGATATCCAGCTTGCCCTTGACCGTGTTGCGGAAGGCCGTCTCGCGGTTGATGCCATTCTGCTCGCCCGGAATGCCTTCCAGGATCGCGACCTGGCCCTTGCCGCCCAGTGCATCGAGCATGTGCTGGCCGGCGATGCGGCCGGCCTCGCTGTTGTCCGAGCCGATGAACGCAGTGATCTTCAGGCCGGACTGCTTGACGGCCTTGGCGTCGAGTGCCGTGTCCAGATTGATGATTGGCGTGCCGCGGTTGGAGATCGGCATCAGCGGGGTGATCACGTTCGTGCCGTTGACCGGTACCACGCCGTAGCAGTTGTATGGCTGGTTGGCCATGGTCGAGATCTTGTTGTTCTCGCCGACCGTGTCGGTCTCGTTGTTGCCGGCCTGCACCGTCACCGGCACGCCGAGCTTCTTGCCCTCAGCGATGGCGCCGTCGCGAAGCGACTGCCAATAGGGATTCGAGAAATCCCGGACTACGATGGCGACGTTGGCCTTGTCCGGCGCAGCAGAGGCGATGCCCGCGGCCAGTACGCCCGCGGCGGCGGTCGCGAGAGCGAATGTCCGAAGGACAGTGGATGGTTTCACGGCGGCTCCTCATTAATTATTTTTGTGTTGTGGACCGTGCGGGCCGTGATGGCCGCGCCAATCCCGAGCCCGCATTGCAGCACGGCGGGTCCGATCCGGTCTGTTAGCTATTCGGTTGAGCAGTAAGCTCAAGGGCCCTAGAAGCAGATCCGCATGGGCAGGCCGCGTTCGTCCCTGGGTGGGTGTTCGGGCAGCGCACGGTGGAGACCGGCAGCGATTCGTTCAGCCGCGAACAGCGCGGCGTAGGCATCGGCGATGTCGTCATCGGCTACGTGACTGGACCAGTGACGCTGTCGAAATCTTTCGAAATGGTCACGGCCGTAGCGCTTGAACACCAGCCTCAGGCGATCGTAGGCACCGAGGCCGGACTTCTTCGGGTGCGGCATGGGCCGCAGTGCGCCGTTGGCATCGGCGTTCCAGCAGGCGAAGGCGAGTTCGGGATGGACTTCGTAGAGGGTTGTTTGCAGAGCCGGGTTTACGGCGAGGAGTTCATCCACCTCGCGAATCTTGCCAAACAGATGATAGGCCTGCGCCGAGACGCCCTTGGCGTTGTTGGCGCGATTCAGGCGGGTGGCTTCGGTGTGACTGTCGGCCTGGACAGCGCCCCGGGTGGCGGTCAGGAAGACGCTGTTGCGCCGCGCCGCGCCGAGTTCCTGACGGGCCAGCACATCGCATTCGCGCCGCCCGGCGCGCGCCAGACCGATCGGCATGTCGATCGCCACGATATCGCTGCCCGGGATGAGCCCCCCGCTACACAGGAGATCGGACAGCTGCCGTTCTAGGAACACACCTTCCGGGGTGGCGGCGACCCAGCCAGCCGGGCAGCCGTCGATGCCGATGCAACGCGGGCCCGTCACGCTCCCGCTCCAGCGGGTCGTCGACGGGCCCGGCAGGCGAGTTGCATATCAGCCGGCGAGTGCGGCGCCGATCGCCTCGTCGATGACGGCCAGACCTTCGTCGATGTCCTCGGCGGTACTGATTAACGGCGGCATGACCTTGACCACGCGGTCCTCTTCGCCGGTGGTTTCCATGATCAGACCGCGCTTGAAGCATTCGCCGATCACGGCGTTACCGTGTTCCGGCCTGGCACAGTCCAGCCCGATGAAGAAGCCGCGGCCGCGGACTTCGCCGTCGAAGCCGTCGTGCTTGTCGATGATTTCGTCGAGCCGGGCCCGAAGACGCTCACCCTGCTGGGCCACATGTCGGGTGAGCTTGTCGTCGCACCAGAACTTGTCGAGCGCGGCCGCGCCGGTAACGAAGGCGTGGTTGTTGCCACGGAATGTCCCCGTGTGTTCGCCCGGGTCCCAGACGTCGATTTCCGGTCGCATCAGCACCAGCGACATCGGCGACCCCATGCCCGAGATCGACTTGGCGAGGGTGACGATATCCGGTTGAATCTCGGCCGGCTCGAAGGAGAAGAACGGCCCGGTGCGGCCGTAGCCGGCCTGGATATCGTCGACGATGAACAGCAGGTCGTGTTCACGACAGACCCGGGCCAGTTCGCGCAGCCAGTCGTAGCCGGCGGCATAGATGCCGCCTTCACCCTGGACCGTCTCGACGATCACCGCGGCGGGCTTGTCCACGCCGGAGAAGGAATCCGACAGCAGGGCCTCCAGATCGGCGATGGTGTCGCGGCCGTCGCGATAGTAGCCGTCGAAGGCCGCGGTGGTGGTGTCCGACAGGCCGACGCCGGCGCTGTTGCGGATGGCTGCGTTACTGGTGACCGAAGTCGAGCCCAGCGTCATGCCGTGGAAGCTGTGGGTGAAATGAATCATGCCCGAGCGACCGGTGTATTTACGCGCCAGCTTCAGTGCGGCTTCCACGGCGTTGGTTCCGGTGGGCCCCGGAAACTGGAACTTGTAGTTCAGCTTGCGCGGCTTGAGGATGACCTCCTCGAATGTCGCCATGAACCGGGTCTTGGCCTCCGTGGCCATGTCCAGCCCATGATTGATGCCGCCCGACTGGATGTAGTCGAGCAGGGCGGCTTCCATGTCGGGGTCGTTGTGGCCGTAGTTCAGGGCCCCGGCCCCGGAGAAGAAATCCAGATATTCCTGCCCGTGCACGTCGGTCATGCGGTTGCCGCGTGCCGTTTTGAATTCGGTCGGAAACGAGCGTACGTAGCCGCGGACTTCCGATTCCAGTCGATTGATGATGTCCATGCTCATGACGTCGCTGCCTCGTGATCAGATCTTGGGCAGATTGCCCATGCAGTAATACTTGGTTTCGAGATATTCGGTCATGCCGACGTGACCGCCCTCGCGGCCGAGGCCGGACTGCTTCACGCCGCCGAACGGGACGTGGGGCCCGGTGATATCCATGGTGTTGATGCCGACCATGCCGTAGTCCAGCCCCCGCAGATACTTGCGGATGCGTGCATCGCTGGGCGTGAACACATAAGACGCCAGGCCGTAGATCGTGTCGTTGGCGGCGGCCAGCGCTTCATCGTCGGTGTCGAACGGCGCGATCGGCGCCACCGGCGCGAACTGTTCCTCGGCCGCCACGCGCATCGCGGAGGTGAAATCGGCGACCGCCGTGGGCATGAAGAAGTTCTCGCCCGGGGCGTCCGACTGTTCGCGGCCGATGATGCGCGCGCCGCGTTCGCGGGCGTCGTCGACCAGCGACTGGGCCTTCTCGACCGCGTCGGCGTGGATCAGCGGACCGATCTCGGTGTCTTCCTCCAGCCCGTGGCCGACGGTCATCGCGTTCATCTTTTCGACGAAGCGATCGACGAAATCTTCGTACAGCGAGCGATGCACATAGATACGGTTGGCGGCCACGCAATCCTGGCCGGTGGTCTGGAACTTGGCGGCGATCGCTCCGTCGACGGCGGTCTCGAGATCGGCGTCCTCGCAGACGATGAAGGGCGCGTTGCCGCCGAGCTCCATGGCGTTCTTCTTGACCGTGGCCGCGCTCTGTTCGATCAGCTTGCGGCCGACCTCGGTCGAGCCGGTGAACGACAGGGCACGGACTCGATCATCGGCGCATACGCGTTCTCCGAACTGCTTGCCGGAGCCGGGCACCACGTTGAACTCACCGTTGGTGAGACCGGCCTTCTCGGCCAGATCGGCCAGCGCGAGAGCACAGAAAGCAGTCTCGGTCGCCGGATTCACCAGCGTGGTGCAGCCGGCGGCCAGTGCGGCGCCCACCTTGCGCGTGATCATCGCCAGCGGGAAGTTCCAGGGCGTGATGATGGCTGCCACGCCGACCGGTTCCTCGACCGTGCCGATGGCCATGGTCGGATCCTCCGCCGGGATGGTCTTGCCGCGCATGCGGCGTGCTTCTTCGGCGAACCAGCGGAAGAAACTCGAGGCGTAGTCGACTTCGCCGCGGGCCTCGTTGATCGGCTTGCCCTGCTCCAGCGTCATCAGCCGGGCCAGGGCTTCTCGATTGTCCTGCATGCCCTCGTACCAGGCATGGAGACGATCGGCGCGAGTCAGCGGGGGCGTGTGGCGCCACTCGTCGAAGGCGGACGCCGCCGCGTCGATCGCCGAGTCCATCTGCTCGGCGTCGAGCGCCGGCACGTGGCCGAGCAGTTCACCGTTGGCCGGGTCGCGGACGGGGTTCTTCTCGTCGGGCCCTGCCTGAAGCCACTGACCACCGATATAGGCGGCCTCGTGCATGAGTGCCTGATAGTCGGACATAAATTCGCGCTCGTGATCGAATGATCCAGACCCAGCACGCTACCAATTTGCACGATGCAGCTACATCAGTAGTCGTTCGGACGGTGAAATACGGGCCAGGCCCGGACCGCGTGGCAAGCCGTCCATGGCGAGCGGTCCGCCGGCACCGTGCGATTCACCATATAAGCCGGAAGTGCGACCGGAAAGACCACGGCGAACGGCATCAGCGCGCGTCAGAGAAACGCCGGCTCGGCCACGACATGTCAGATCGTCAGGATCGAAGTCGTGGTGCCGGTGACGATACAGCGAAGACAGACGACAAAGCACACCCCGTTGACGAATGTTGTCATACCCGGCTATCAGAACGAGCGCCACGACCGGTTCCGGCGGGCTCATGCATGGCCTGGCGTAGCGCAAGCCGCGGGGCGGGCCGGAATAATCGAGCCGCAGCCTCGGCGCGCGGCCAACCGCTCGGGCGCGGGCAGAGTTTGGCGGCCTTCCGGCTTTCTTGTACTTTCGGATGGACTTGCCAACCCCATTGGAATTGTCATGTCCCAGATGCGTGTCGCACAGATCAACAAGGCGGGTGCGGATTTCGAACTCGTCTCCCGGGGGATTCCCGATCCCGGCCCCGAACAGGTTCGAATCCGGGTCGCGGCCTGTGGTATCTGTCATTCGGATGCCTTCGTCGTCGACGGTGGATTTCCCGGCCTGCAGTATCCGCGGGTGCCGGGCCACGAGGTCATCGGTACCATCGATGCGCTGGGCGAGGATATCGATCATTGGCAGTCCGGCCAGCGCGTGGGCGTGGGCTGGCACGGCGGCCACTGCTTTTCCTGCGATTCCTGTCGGTCCGGCGATTTCGTCACCTGCGAGCACCAGCAGATCTGCGGCATCTCCTACGACGGCGGCTATGCCGAGTACATGATCGCGCCAGCCGAGGCGCTGGTGGCTATTCCGGAGGCTCTGTCCTCGGTGGAGGCGGCGCCGCTGCTGTGTGCCGGCGTGACCACCTACAACGGCATGCGCCATACCGGCGCCAAGCCGGGCGATGTGGTCGCCATTCAGGGTATCGGCGGGCTCGGCCATCTGGCGGTGCAGTATGCCCATGCCATGGGTTTTCATACCGTGGCGCTGTCGCGCGGGACCGACAAGAAGGATCTGGCGCTGGAACTGGGTGCGGACACCTACGTCGATACCGAGGCCGAGGACGCGGTCGCAGCGCTGCAGGGCCTCGGCGGCGCCCGTGTGATCGTGGCCACCGCGCCCAATCCGAAACTGATGAGCTCGGTGATCGACGGCCTGGGCGTCGACGGCCAGCTGCTGGTGCTCGGCGCCTCGCCCGAGCCGATTGAAGTCTCGCCATTTCAGTTGCTCATGGCCCGCCGCAGCGTGGCCGGTCATCCGAGCGGCACGCCGCACGATTCGGAGGACACGCTGAACTTCTCGGCCCTGCGCGATATCAGCACGCGGATCGAGACGTATCCGCTCGACGACGTCAACGCCGCCTACAAGCGGATGATCGACAACGAGGCGCGCTTTCGCGTCGTGCTGACGATGGAGTGAGGCCTGCCGGCCCACGCCGGGGCGCCGACTCAGGTGCGCCCCGGCGGCCGTACGTTGGCGCTCCGCGCGACGGTTATCGCGTGCGGGGCCGCATCAGCTTGTAGAGCACCGGCATCAAGACCAGCACCAGCGGCATCTGGACCAGCAGCCCAGTAATGATGGCGATGGCCAACGGTTGCAGCATGGCCGAGCCGCGCCCTATGCCGAGCGCCAGGGGCAGCAGGGCCAGTGCGAACGCCAGGGCGCTCATCACGATAGGCCGTATCCGGTTACGCCCGGCCCGAATCAGGTTTTGCGCCAGCGGCTGTTTGGAGCCGCTCACGGCCTCGATCAGCCGCAGTTCGGAGAAATAGAAGATCGCGATCTCGGTGACGATGCCGATAATCATCGTCATGCCCATCATGGCCGTGATGTTGAGCTGGACACCCGTAATCCACAGACCGATAAACACCGCGCCGGCCGCGAGCAAGGGCTGTACGAGAATGGCCATCGCCACCCGGAATCGTTCATAGAGAAACAGCAGCAGGAAGAACACCAGCGCCACGGCGGCGATGAACACGCGAATCAGACCGGCGAACGATTGCTGTTGCTGCTTGTACAGACCGCTGAGCTGGTAATAATCGTTGTTGGGAATCAGCCCCGGTTTCTGGAGTACTTGCTTGACGCTGGCCGCCGCGGCCCCCAGCGAGCGGCCGCTGATACGGGCGGTGACGGTCACGTCCGACTGTAGGTTGTAGCGGGTCAATTCGGGCTGGCCGGATACGATCTTGACATCCGCGACCCGCGACAGCGGCACCATGTGCCCGTCGGGTGCCTGCAAGCGCATATTGCGAATGTCGTTAATATTATTTCGCAATTTTTTCGGCACCCAGACGCGCACGCCGATGAATTTCGTGCCCTTGCGCACTTGCGTGGTGACCACGCCCCCGAGATACGCCTGTAACTGCTGGGTGATGGCCTGCGGCGACAGGCCCTGAATAGCGGCCTTGACCCGTTTGACGTGAATATCGAGGCTGTCGCCGGCAATCACCACGCCATTCTGGACGCTGACGATACCTTTCACGCCGCTGATGGCATGGGCGACCTTTTTGGCCAGATGCCGCAGGTCCTGGACGTTGTCGCCGAACAAGCGAATGGCAATGGGCTGCGGCACCGAGGTCAGATCGCCGATTTCATCCTCGATGAGCTGGGAGACATCGATGTCCAGGCTGGGCACCTTGTTCTGAACCTGCTCACGGATATGGTTCATGACCTTGGATGTCGACGGGCGCGGCAACGGTTTCAAGCGCACGAAAAAATCGCCGGTATCGGGTGCGGTGATGCCACCGCCCAGCTGATAGCCGGTGCGCCGCGACCAGTTGCTGACATAGGGGTTGCTTTTCAGGATTCCGGCCACCTGTTTCAGCAACCGATTGGTTTCCTGCAACGAGGTGCCGGGCGGCGAACGATAGTCCAGGACAAAACCGCCCTGATCCATTTGCGGGATAAAGCCCGACCCCACACTGCCGAATGCCAGATAGGCCACCGCCAGCAGGGGCACGAGACCGACCAGAAGCCAGGCCGGACGACGCAACACCCGCACCATCAGCTTGGTGTAGCCGCGGTTCACGTAACGGCTCAGACGGCCGACTTTCTCGCGCTCGGTATCCTTCGGCCCCAGCATGAAGTTGGCCAGTAGCGGCACCACCAGCCAGGCCACGAGAAACGAGATGAACAGCGCGCTCGCCATCGTCAGCGATAGCGCTTTGAAAAACGCACCGGTCACCCCGCTGAGAAATGTGAGCGGCAGGAAAATAATGATGGTCGAGGCCGAGGACCCCACTTGCGGGGGCGTGAACTCGCGCGCGGCGGCCAGGACCCGGTCGATGCCGTGTTCGCCGGTATCCTGAACCCGGCGCACGATCTGTTCGACCATCACGATGATGTCGTCGATGATGAGGCCGACGGCCGCGGCCATGCCGCCGAGCGTCATCATGTTCAACGTCATGCCGAAGACATAGAGCAACAGCATGCTCACCGCCAGCACGGCAGGGACGGCGACGATCGCGACCAGCGTGATCTTCAAGCTGCGCAGGAACACCAGCAGTACCAACGCGGCCAGCCCGACGCCGATGAAAATGGCGCTCACCACGCTCGACTTGGATAACTGCACCAGAATCGATTGGTTGTACCACTGGTTCAGCTGAACGCCTTTGGGCATCTGCGGCTTGAATTGAGCCAGCCGGCTTTTCAGGTCCTTGGAAAGAGTGATAACGCTGGCTGACGGCTGCTGATACACATTGAGCAACACCGCCTGCTGGCCGTTGGCTGTAACCCGCGTGTACTTGGGCGCGGTGGCCAGACTGACCTTGGCGACATCCTCGAGCTGGACCTGCCCGTTGTCGCCACTTTTGAGGATGGTGTGGCGAATCTCCTGGACGCTTTTAAAGCGCGTGTCGGAAACTTCCAGATACAGCTTGTAATGATCTTGGATTCGCCCGACCGCGGTCAGTACGTTGGACGCCGAGACCGCCTTGGTCACGGCGGCCATCGACAACCCCACGGCCTTGAGCCGCGCGGGATTGACACTCACCCGGTATTCGGCCGTGTCGCCCCCCTGCACCGTGACCTTGGCGACCCCTTTCACGCTGGACAGGTAGGGCACGAGCTTGTACTTGGCCAGATCGCGGAGCTGGACCTGGCTGAGTTTCTTGGAGGTGAGGCTGTAGGCGACCACCGGCCCGTAGTTCGCCGGATACCGCCGCTTCGCGGTATAGCTCGTGCCGGGTGGCAGGCTGGACATCATCTGGCCGATGACCGAATCAACCTGGAGCACGGCATTCTTCATGTCGTGGCCCCAGTCGAAGTTGATCTCGATATCGGTCGACCCGCGACTGGTCGTCGAGCGAACCGAGCGCACGCCGGGCACCGAGCGCACCGCCTGCTCAACGGGTCGTGTGACCTGGAGCATCATCTCGTGCGCCGGGCGTACGCCGGCGTTCAGGGACACGCGTACCCGTGGGAACGAGACCTGGGGGAACAAGCCAACGGCGAGTTTGCCGTAGCTAAAAGCCCCGCCCAGCGCGAGTAACACCAGCAAGAACAGAATCGAGCGCGTGTGATTCTGTACCCAGGTAACGAAACTCATGAGCCCTGACGGACCGCCATGCCGTCCGATAATTCGTAGTTACCCTGAACCACTATGGGCGCGCCGACCTGCAATGAGGTTTTCGTGGGCTTGATCGCGACGAGCCCGTTCTGCTCGAGCCCCGTGTGGACCTCGATCCGTTTTGCCTTGCCATGGCGGACGACGAACAAATAAGCCCCGTGCTTGTCATGCAATACCGCCGAGCGCGGCACCGCCAGTGGATGATGCCCGGATAACTTCAGCCGTCCCTTGACCCGCATGCCGGGCAGAAACGGTTGTGCCTGTGCACCGCGCAACGGCGCGATCGCGTTAACCAGCCGCGTATTGGGATCGACCACGGCGTTGACCACGCTGATATGGCTTGTGACGCCGTTGCCATTGCCGAACAAGGGAATGACCTGTACCGACATCCCCGGTTTAACGCGGTTGATTTCGTCCGGCTCGATACCCAGGGCCACCCGCAGCCGATCGCGGCGCGCAAGCTGAAACAACAAAGTGCCGGATTTGACCTGATTGCCCGGGTTGATGGGCAGCTTGCTGACAATGCCGCTGAACGGCGCGGTCACGACGCGCGTCTCCTGCCCGGTGCCCAGCGCTTGCTGTGCCGCGAAAGCGGCCTGGGCCTGGGCCAGCTTCTGTCCGGCCGAGTCGACGTTGGCGTGGGTCGCCAAGTGTTGCTTGAGCAGTTTTTTCTGTCGCGCCAGGGCTTGGCGTGCAAAGCGGACATTGGCTTTTGCCGTCCGGTAATTCGAACGTGCCGAGGGGGCGGTGCGCAGCGTCAGCAGCGGCTGGCCTTTTTTCACCGGCTGGCCCAGGTTGACATCGAGTTTGCGCACGAACGCGGTATAGGTGGCATCGCGCGTGGTTTGTGCCTCCGGATCCGGCCGCACCACGCCGAACGCGGTGATGGTGTCGTCCATCGCATGCTTTTTTAGCGGTGCCGTCTGTACTTTGACGCTGGGTTGCGCGGCGGCGAACAGCGTCGACGATACGCATAAAAGAGCAATTCCGATCGTGAGTCGCATCGTTTAACTTTTTCCGGCAGCTTGGTTGGCGGCGTGCGTGTCCAGCGGCATCCCGAGCAGCGTTTCCAGATTGGCCTGGGCTTGCTGCAGGGAACTCTTGAGCCGGATCGCCTCGATCTGCTTCGACAGCAGGCTCGTGCGCAGATTGATATAGGTGCCCGCGCTCATGTTGCCCTCGGCGAAGCTGCGTTGGGCGGCGTCGGTGGTGTGCTTGAGCAGCGGCAGATGAGCTTGCAGCTGGCGCAGCTGTCGGCTGCGAATCCGGACCTCGCGCCAGAGCTTGTGGGCTTGATTGGCGGCTTGGTCCAGGCGTGCCTGATAGCTCTGGCGCAGTGCGGCCCGCGTCGCCCGGGCGATCGCGATCTGGCCCTGGTTATGATTGAACAACGGCAGGGTGAGGTTGATGCCCGCGCCCACCGTCTTGACCTGGCTGGTATCGCTGCCATTGGTCGGTCCGATCGACAGGGCCGGAAACTGCTTGAGAATTGCTTTGCGTACCTTGGCCTCCTGGCTGTGGTAGCCGGCGCGTAATGCGAGCAAATCCGGTCGGCGCTGCGGCAGCTTGGCCAGCGCGGACTGAAACTCGGCCTTGGATAAGGGATGGATAGCGATGGCGCCGGCCAGCCGCGGCTGGACGCCCGGCTGCAAGCCGAGCAGGGCATCCAGCGCATGCCATGTCTGGTTACGCTGGCGCTGGAGCTGGCGCAACTGGCTGTTGGCGTTTACCAGGGTGACCAGATCGGCGGACGTGGTCGACAACGTCGCATTACCCTGTTGCAGGGCCTTGCGGTCGCGCTGATAGTGCTGCGCGTTGAGCCGGTGCTGCGTTTCCAGCAGATCGGCAAGCCGCGCCTGCGCGCGTGCCTGGATGAACAGCTGGCGCGCTTTCTGGGCGACCTGCCATTCCTGCCAGAGAATATTCAGGTTGACCTTGGCCTGATTCGAGCGCGCGGCATCGCGCGAAGCGTGCCAGGTGATCAGGCTGGTCAGGTCCGCCATCAGCCCGAGGCTGTAGCCGTTGTAAAGCGGGGGCGGCCCGCCCGTGGGATGGATGAAGTTCGCGCTCAGCTGGGGGTTGGGCAGCAGCCCCGCTTGCAACAGCTGTGCCTGCGCCACTCCGGCTTGTGCCCTTTTGGCCTTGAGATCGGGATTGTCGAGGGCCGCCAGGATGACCACGTCGGTCATGTCCAGGCCCTTGGCGGGATTGACCGCATGAGGCTTGAGTCCCGGCACCGCGAGTTGCTTGGCCGGGACCTGTAGCGTCGGCGGCGTGTTCGCCAGATCCGGGCTATCGGGTAATGGCTTGGCGTGGTAGGTCGCGCAGGCCGAGACCAGCATCACTGGCGCGATCGCCAGGGCAAGACGGATTTTGCGAGCCCCGGGGCGGCCCGGGCCTCTGACTGGAGAGTGGATCATCAGAGCGGGGGCGTGCCGCCATCGGCACGGGGCCAAATGTTTGAACGCAGTCTAGTGGGGGCGCTGTAATACCGATGTTAGCGATCGCCCCCCATTTGCGGGCGCGACATCCAGCGCTGTGCGCGGCTCTCGAAGGCGGATGCGGCGCCGACGCGGGCACGCGCGCTTCAGAACAGGGATTGTTGCGGGTTCGGGCGCTGTGCGCCGAAGCGCCGCAGCTGGTCGACGGACTGGCCCAGGTAGCTCGCAACGCTCGACAGGGCGGTGATGTCGGCGAACGACTGATTCGTGATCAGTTGCCGTGCAGCTTCCCGATTGTCTTCGGAGGCCGCCTGCAGCAGATCGGCCAGCATTTTCTCATCGACCGGATGGAAGACTTCCGGGTATTTCCAGGCCACCAGTTCCTCGGGGCGGTCGAGCTGGGCGGCGAAGGCCAGTTCGTGCATGAGTGCCGCCGCGGTGGCCAGATCGGCGCCGTGGCCGGCAACATGCTGACGCCGCGCGAATTCATGACAGGCCTCGGCATCGACCGACGCCATGCCGGCCAGCAGCGCGTTCATCGGAGTGTCGTCGGTGTAGGCCATGAGCGGATCGGATGATGAATGGATCGCGCATCATCCGGAGCTGATGCGCGCTGTGCAAGACCGGCCTACATCGAGGTGGCGAGCGCCTGATCGGCGGCGCGCTGTTCCAGCGCCAGCTCGACCAGCCGGGCGACGAGGTCGGGGTAGGCGATGCCGGATTGGGCCCATAGTTTCGGATACATCGAAATTCGGGTGAAGCCCGGCAGCGTATTGATTTCATTGACCACGACGTGGTTGTCCGGCGTGACGAACACATCCACCCGCGCCAGCCCGCGGCAATCCAGCGCGCGGTAGGTGGCCAAGGCGACGCGGCGGACGGCCTCGATGCTGTCGGCATCTAGCTCGGCCGGGATCACGACCTGCGCGGTGTCGTCGACATACTTGGTGTCATAGGCATAGAAACCGCCGTCGGCCACCACGACCTCGCCGACCGTGCTGGCCTGTGGCTCGGTGTTGCCAAGCACCGCGCACTCGATCTCGCGACCGGTGACGGCCGCTTCGATCAGCACCTTGTGATCGAAGCGCAGTGCGAGATCGATCGCTGCGGCCAGCTCGTCGGCATCGGCGGCCCGGCTCACGCCGACCGACGAGCCGAGGTTGGCAGGTTTCACGAACAAGGGGCTGCCGAGACGCGCGGTCAGCGCGGCATGATCGAGCGGGCAATCGGCCGCGGTCACGACCTCGAACGGTGCAATCGCCAGCCCGGCATCGCGCAGCAGGCGCTTGGTGACATCCTTGTCCATGGCGGCGGCCGAGCCGAGCACGCCGGCGCCGACACAGGCGATGTTGGCGGCCCGCAGCAGACCCTGCAGTGTGCCGTCCTCGCCGGTCGGGCCATGCACGATGGGAAACGCGACATCAATCTCGAACGCGATCCCGCCGTTGTCAGCCTTCACGATCTGGCCCGCTTCACGGCCGGGCACAACCGCGAGCGCTGCGTCGTCGGCCTTGAGTGCGATGCGCTTCGGATCGTCGGGATCGCACACGAAATCGTCCGGATCGGCGGCATGCCAGACGCCGGCCTTGTCGATACCGATGACGAAGACCTCGAAGCGCTCGCGATCGAGCGCGGCCACGATATTACGCGCCGATTGCAGCGAAACCTCGTGCTCGGCCGAGGCGCCCCCGCAGATCACTGCTACTCGCGTTCGGCCCATCGGCCTCTCCCTTGCATCCATTCTTCGGCGTGATAGCCGCCAAGAATGCCATGAAAGCCCCGTCTGCCACACCGGGCGCGCGCTGCGCTTGAAAACCGGCCCCGCGGGCCGCATTCAAGGCAGGCAAGCGGCACGGCCGCACCCATTTGGCATCAACCACTGATTGAATACGCCATGAGCGACGACAACACGAACACGCAGGGGGCCGCGCAGGCCGGCACCAACGCCGAGAAACACGGCTTTCAGGCCGAGGTGAAGCAGCTGCTGAAGCTGATGATCCATTCGATGTATTCGAACAAGGAGGTCTTCGCCCGCGAGCTGATCTCCAACGCCTCCGATGCGCTGGATACACTGCGCTTCGAGGGGCTGAAGGACGATTCGCTGTTCGAGGGCGATTCCGATCTTCAGATCTGGATCGAGCAGGACAAGGAGGCGCGCACGGTCTCGATCTCGGACAACGGCATCGGCATGACGCGCGATCAGGTCATGGAGCGCATCGGTACGATCGCCAAGTCCGGCACGCGGGCGTTCCTCGATTCGCTGTCCGGCGACGAGAAGAAGGACGCCAAGCTGATCGGGCAGTTCGGCGTCGGCTTTCTATTCGGCGTTCATCGTGGCCGATCAGGTCGTGGTGGATACCCGTCGCGGGGGCGAATCCACCGGCGTGCGCTGGATCTCCGACGGCGGCGGCGAATACACGCTGGAAGAGATCGACAAGCCCCAGCGTGGCACCACGGTGACGCTGCACCTGCGCGAGGACGAGGAAGAATTCCTCGAGCCGTACCGCATGCGGCATCTGGTCAAGACCTATTCCGACCACATCGCCTTCCCGATTCGGATGCGCGAGCAGCTGTCGGAAGAGGACGAAGAAGCCGGCAAGGAAGCCGGCTGGGAACAGGTCAACCGCGGCGCGCCGTTGTGGGCCGAGCCCAAGGCGAATCTGTCCGACGAGGACTACGCCGAGTTCTACAAGCACACCAGCAACGACTTCGAAGAGCCGCTGACCTGGACCCACAACAAGGTCGAAGGCAGCCAAGAATACACTAACCTGTTGTTCATCCCGAAGCGCGCCCCGTTCGATCTGTTCGACCCGAACGGCAAGGCGCACGGCGTGAAGCTGTACGTGCAGCGCGTGTTCATCATGGATGACGCCGACAAGCTCATGCCGCGCTACATGCGCTTCGTGAAGGGCGTGATCGATTCCAACGATCTGCCGCTCAACGTCTCGCGCGAAATCCTTCAGTCGAATCGGCTGCTCGACAAGATCCGCGCCGGTTCGGTGAAGAAGGTGCTGGGCCTGATCGAATCGATGGCCAACGACGAGGACGATCCGGAAAAATTCAAGATCTTCTCCAACGAGTTCGGCACGGTCCTGAAGGAAGGCATCGTCGAGGACTACGAGAACCAGGCGCGGATCGCCAAGCTGCTGCGCTTCAAGACCACGACCGACGAAACCGCCGATCCGGGGGTTTCGCTCGATGAGTACATCGCGCGCATGCAGCCCGGTCAGGAGAAGATCTACTACATCACCGCGGATACGCTGGCCGAAGCCAAGCACAGTCCGCATCTCGAGATCTTCAAGAAGAAGGACATCGAGGTGCTGCTGCTGACCGACCGCGTCGACGAGTGGGTCATGGCCCACCTGACTGAATACGAAGGCAAGGAGTTCTCGTCGGTCGCCAAGGGCGCGCTCGATCTCGGCGAAGCCGAATCCGAGGAGGAAAAAGAGCAGCAGAAGAAGCTCGAGGAAGAATCCAAGGATCTGGTCGAGCGCATCAAGGAAGCCCTGGGCGAGCGGGTCAATGAAGTCCGCGTCACCCATCGTCTGACCGATTCGCCGGCCTGTCTGGTCGCCGACGAGCACGGCATGTCGGCGCATCTGGAACGCATCCTCAAGGAAGCCGGTCAGGCGATGCCGAGCTCGGCGCCGCATCTGGAGATCAACCCGACCCATCCGCTGGTCGAGAAGCTGGCGGACGAGCAGGGCGAGGACGAGTTCAATTCGTTCTCCCAGATGCTGTTCGAACAGGCCGTGCTGGCCGAGGGCGGCGAACTGGAGGATCCGGCCTCGTTCGTGCGGCGCATGAACCAGATGCTGCTGGCCGTGTCGAAAGGAGCGGCGTAACCGTTGATGCCATGGGCCGGCGCGCATCGCGCCGGCCCATGTATCGTCGGGCTCCGGGCGCTACCCGAACAAGGAGAACAGGCATGAATCTGGACCGACTGAAAAAGACCGCACCCTGGGCGCTGGCATTGACCATTGCGATCGCCACGCCGGCGGCGTTCGCCGCGCAGCACCACGAGAGTGTGAACATCGGTGGCACGACGCTCCAGCTTGGTGTGGATCAGAACCGGGCGATGGGCGAGGCGCGCTCGCAGTTCAACGTATCACCGGCCAACCAGAACGGGCAGTACTTCCTGTACCCCAAGGCGGTGCCGCTGGGTCGGAACGGTCAGTCGCAGCAGCCGAACGCGGTGGGTTCGATCACCTTCGCCCACGGGCGGCTGGTCCGCGTGACGCGCAACCTCGGCTCCTTTCGCAGCGCCGACGGCCAGGCGGCGATCCAGAACATGATCCAGGCGTTTTCCGACGCGCCGAGCCAGGGCCGGCGTCCGGCCGTGCATACCGACTCCAGCATGTCCGGGAATGCCAGCACGACGCGCGTCTATTTCAGCTATCCGGATCGCGTGATCCAGGTGCTCGTGTTCCAGCCGGCCGATACCTCCGAACTGGCGACGGTCGACATTACCGAGCAGTACGCCTTGTCGGGCAATCCGCCGCCGAACGACCAGACGATGTCGCAGTAGCGCGTAAAGCGCTTTCGAGGGCCGCCGGCGGCCTTTGTGGAGTCGGCGGTTTTTTCATGGCGAGCCACCGTTGGTCTTGGCGTGCAGGCGATCGGCCACGACGCTCGGTACCAGCCCGGTGATGCGCCCGTCGAGAAAAGCGATTTCGCGTACCAGCGTCGACGAGATATGCGCATATTCGGGCGAGGGCGCGAGCAGTACGGTGTCGATTTCGGGCGCCAGATGCCGGTTCATGACCGCCATCTGTTTCTCGTATTCATAGTCGCCCACGCCGCGGACGCCGCGCACGAGTACATCGACGCCGTGCTTGCGGGCAAAATCGACGATCAGGCCCTCGGCCGACAACACGGTCACGTTATCGACGTCGGCGAGAACCAACTGGGCGAGTTCGACCCGCTCGTCGTGGTCGAAGATCGATTTCTTCGACGTATTGCTCGCCACCGCCACGATCAACTCGCTGAACATGCCGGCCGCGCGGCGGATGACGTCGGCATGACCGTTGGTGATGGGATCGAATGTGCCGGTATAGGCGGCACGCACATGTTTTGCCTCGCTCATGACGCGCCATGGTCGCCCGCGGGGCGCAGGCGCGCAAGACAATAGCCCACGCCGGCCGAGCGCGACTGGCGCAGAATCTCGTAGTTCGCCGCCAGCAATGGGTTGATGGCCGCTTCCTCGTGGGCCGGATATTCCACATAGATCCGCGAGTGCGCATCGATCAGACTGGGCAGCCCGGCGAGTGCGGCGGCGTGCAGCTTGGCATCGAACGGCGGGTCGACGAATACGATATCCGCGCGCTCGCCGGCCAGGCGTTCGCCCGCCTGTGTCCCGTCAGCCACGAGCACGCGTCCGCGATCGGCTGCGCCCAGCGTCTCCAGGGCGGCCTCGATCGCCGTGGCGGCCCGCCGGTCGCTGTCGACGAACACCGCATGTGCTGCGCCCCGCGACAGAGCTTCGATGCCGAGGGCACCGGTGCCGGCGAACAGATCGACACAGCGGGCCCCGGCAAGCATCGGTGCCAGCCAGTTGAACAGCGTCTCCCGGACCCGATTCGGCGTCGGGCGCAGGCCGGGCCGGTCCGCGACCGGCAACAGGCGGCTGCGCCACTCGCCGCCGATCACCCGTAGGCGGGTATCGCGCTCACTCGCGGGTCGGACGGTCGCGCCGTCGTTGGGGTCGCCGGCTGGCCAAGAAATCCGCCGCCTCAGGCGGCGCCCTCGGTGCCGCCGACGGTGATGGCGTCGACTCGGAGCGTGGGTTGGCCGACGCCGACCGGCACGCTCTGACCATTCTTGCCGCATACGCCAACGCCGGTATCCAGCGTCCAGTCGTTACCGACCATCGACACGCGGCCAAGCACCTCCGGGCCGTTGCCGATGATGGTGGCGCCCTTGAGCGGCGCGCCGAGCTTGCCGTTCTCGATCCGGTAGGCCTCGTCGCAGGAAAACACGAAGTTGCCGGAGGTGATGTCGACCGAGCCGCCGGAAAAATGTGCGGCGTAGATGCCGGAGTCGACCGAGGCGATGATATCGGCCGGATCGGAGTCGCCGCCGCGCATGTAGGTGTTGGTCATCCGCGGCATGACCGTATGGGCATACGACTCGCGCCGGGCATTGCCCGTAGGCGGCGTGCCCATCAGGCCGGCATTGTGCTTGTCCTGCATGTAGCCAACCAGCACGCCGTTCTCGATCAACGTGTTGACGGCCGCCGGGGTGCCCTCGTCGTCGATTGCAAGGCTGCCGCGCCGACCTTCGAGCGTGCCGTCATCGACTACCGTGCACAGCTCGGAGGCGACCTTTTCGCCGATCTTGCCCGAGTAGTTCGATGCGCCACGGCGATTGAAATCGCCTTCAAGCCCGTGGCCGACCGCTTCGTGCAACAGCACGCCCGACCAGCCCGAGCTCATCACCACCGGCATGGGGCCGGCCGGCGCGGGTTCGGCCTTGAGCCGCACCAACGCCCGGCGCACTGCCTCGCGCGCGTATTCGGCGGCTAGATCGTCGGGCCCGGTGTAGAGGTCGTAACCCAGACGCCCGCCGCCGCCGGCCGAGGCCGATTCGCGAACGCCGTTCTCTTCCACCTGCACCGAAATGTTCAGCCTTACCATCGGGCGCACATCGCCGGCGAGCGTGCCATCCGAGGCGGCCACCAGCATCGTGTCCGAAGAGCCGGCGAGCGAGACGGTCACGCGGACCACGCGGGCATCGGCATCGCGCGCGATCTTGTCGGCATGGTGCAGCAACGCCACCTTCGCTTCGGCTTCCAGCGTGGCGGACGGGTCGATCGGCTGATAGCGCACGTCCGGGCCGGTATCGCGGCGCGTGAGCGCGTTCATACGCGCCGTCGTGCCATCGCGAGCGATGGCTGCCGCGGCTTTCGATGCCTGGGCGAGCGCCGGAAAAGCCAGCTCGTCGGCATAGGCGAAACCGGTCTGCTCGCCGGCCAGGGCCCGTACACCGACGCCCTGGGCGGTCGAGGCGCCGGCGCTGCGCACGACGCCGTCCTCCAGCATCCAGTTCTCGCTTTTCTGAATCTGGAAATACAGATCGGCATAGTCCACGCCCGGCACCATCAGGCCGGACAGCGTGGTTTCGAGTTGATGGGCGTTGATGTTGGCGCGCCCGAGCAGGGCGTCGCTGGCGAGATCGAGTGTCGTTTGCATAACTTCAGGTTAACACTTGGTACCAATGCGCGGCCTTGAATGCCACGGCGGCGGGCGGTGAAGATCAGCCGAGTCGTTTTTCGAAGAACGCCCGGTCGCGGCCGTCATCCATGCGGCGATCAGTTTCCACGTACCCGTGATGCGCATACCAGGCCTGGTTTTCGTGTGCGATCGCCGGTGTATAAAGGTGGACGCGATCGAATCCGCGCGCTGCTGCTTGTTGCTCGGCGTGGACCAGAAGACGGCCGCCCAGTCCCTGCGATTGGATATCGGGATCGACCGCGATGTTTTCGATCCAGAACACGTCGCGAGCATCGAGTACCACGAAGCCGACAACCCGGCCCGCCTGCTCGAGTACCCAGGTATCGCCTTCCGCAATCACCCGTTTGTAATCGGCCACGAATGGCTGCGGCGGGACGGGCATGCGCTCGACGTAGCGTGCATAGGCGGCGCGACGTATGAACACACCAGGGCGTCATGGCCGGCGATTCTCAGGGAAGCAGAATCGTCGAGCCGGTGGTCTTGCGGTCGGCGATTGCCTGTTGGGCGGCACCCGCATCGGCCAGGTCGTAGCGCTGGCCGATATGCACCTTCACGTCGCCGGCCTGGATGACGTCGAACAGATCGGCGCACATCATCTCGAAGCGTTCCGGCGTATCGGCATAGCCGCCGAGGCTGGGCCGGGTGACGAACAGCGAGCCGCCGCGGTTGAGTTCGACCAGGTTCACCCCCTCGACCGGGCCGGAGGCATTGCCGAAGGAAACCATAAGCCCACGTTTTTTCAGGCATTTGAGCGAATCGTGCCAAGTGTCCTTGCCGACCGAGTCGTAAACCACCGGCACGCCGACGCCGTCGGTGAGTTCCAGCACGCGTTCGGGCACCGATTCACGGCTGTAGTCGATGGTCATCCAGGCGCCGTGGTTCCTGGCGGTGTCGGCTTTCTCGTCGGAGGATACGGTGCCGATCACGTGCGCGCCCAGCGCCCTGGCCCACTGGCAGGCGATCAGGCCGACGCCGCCGGCCGCGGCATGGAACAGAATCGTATCGCCCTCGGCGACAGCGTAGGTCTGGCGCAGTAGGTACTGCACGGTCAGACCCTTGAGCAGCGAGGCGGCCGCGGTCTCGAACTCGATCGCATCGGGCAGGGCGACCACGTGCGCGGCCGACAAGGTGATCGCGTCGGCATAAGCCCCCGTCGGGCCGAGCACATAGGCGACCCGGTCGCCCTCGGCGAAGCCCTCGACGCCCTCGCCGACCGCATCGATGACGCCGGCGCCCTCGGTACCCATCGCGCTCGGCAGCTCGACCGGGTAGAGCCCGGTACGGAAATAGATATCGATGAAGTTCACGCCGATGGCGTGGTTGGTCACCCGCACTTCGCCCGGGCCGGGCTCGCGGATATCGGTGTCCACGAGTTCGAGCACCTCGGGGCCGCCGGTGTGCTGGAATTGAATCTGTCGAGCCATGAGAACTCCTTGAGCGATAAGCGTTGTGCAGGCGAACCGAGGCGCGGGCCGCGGCCCCCGCGTGTGCGAACAACCGGCTCTACGCCAGCCGGCGATGCGAAAGGCAGGGAAAGCCTTCGCGCAGCCGGGCGCCGCGAGCGCGGTCGATGTCGGCCACCACAACCTCGTTCGCCTCGGACCGTGCTTCCGACTGGACATGCCCCCAGGGGTCGCAGATCAGACTGTGACCGTAGGTGCGTCGTCCGCTGGCGTGGTGCCCGGCCTGGTTGGGCACGATCATCGTGGCCAGATTCTCGACGGCGCGGGCGCGGGTCAGCAGGTGCCAGTGGGCGGTGCCGGTGGTATGCGTGAATGCCGACGGCGCGACGATGATCTCCGCGCCCTCGGTGGCGAGTGCCCGGTAGAGTTCGGGAAAGCGCAGGTCGTAGCAGATCGACAGGCCGATCCGGCCGAATGGCGAGTCGATCACCATCGGCTTGTTCGCGCCGGCCATGAAGGTCGCGGATTCGCGATAGGCCTCGGCCGAATCCGGCATCCCGACATCGAACAGGTGGATCTTGTCGTAGCGTGCCACGCGCGTGCCCGAGTCGTCGTAGACACACAGCGCGGGATACACGCGGTCGGGCTCGGGGCTGGCGATCGGAATCGTACCGGCCGCGATCCACAGGCCGAGCTCGGCTGCGGTCCGCGCCAGAAAATCCTGGATCGGGCCGTCGCCATCGGCCTCGGCCTCGCGCAGCTTGTCGGTCTCGTGAGCGCCCATCAGCGCGAAGTTTTCCGGCAGCACGGCAAGCCGTGCGCCGCGCCGGGCGGCATCGCGCAGCAGATCGCCGGCGCGGGCGAGGTTGGGATCGACCTCGCCGAGCGAGTTCATCTGGATGGCGGCGACGCGCACGGTTTCGAGCGCCGGTCGGGTGTCGCTCATGCCGGGGTTGTCCTTGATTTCATGTCCGTTGGCCGAGGATACGCCGAAGCGGGCAGTCGATCACTACTTTGCGGGGGCGCTGGGAAGCGCCGGGTTGGGCGGTATCGGCCTTGTGGTCGTCGCTGCTGTCGTCCGCCCGCGGATTGACGATCTGGGGGTCGTCCCAGCTGCCCTTGAGGTTGTAGCCGACCGACGAGAAATGCTCGATCGGCTTCTTGAGCAGCTCCTGCACCGCGAACACGGCCGCGCCGATGATCGGACCGCCGAGCACCGCGCTTGCGATCGCCACGCCGCTACCGACCTTGGGCGTGATGGTCACGTATTCGTCGTAATCGCGCGTGGCCAGCCCGATGCGGCCGGTGATGCCGATCGTGACCGAGGGCGTGAGGATGCGCGCGTTCTTGCTGTAGGCCTGGCCCTGACGAATGTCGAAATCGGCGCGCACCTTGTCGAAGGCCATGCCCTTGTCGACGACGTCGCGGAAATCCAGTCGCAGGCGCCGCGGCAGCACATACAGATTGAACAGGCCGAGCAGCCGGCCCGGCCCGGGCTCGACGGTCAGCAGCGTACCGTGGTCGAGCGCCAGATGGACATTCCCGTCGAGATGACGCAGATCGAGCCCGTTCCGGTTCGGTTTGATCGCCAGCTCGCTCTTGATGCGGGCGCGCTTGGCTCGGATGGGCGAGACATAGCCGAAGGAGCGCAGCAGCCGCGACAGGCCATGGCCATCGAAATCGGCGTGCGCGCTGGCCTGGCTGACGCCGCTGTCCTGCTGCCAGTGGGCGTCGGCCTGGCCGGTGAGCGCGCCGCCGGCGAGCTGGAAGCGATCCAGGCGCCAGCCATCAACCGTGCTGGTGGCATCGACATGAGTCTGACCGAAGGAGGTGCCATCGACCACGAAGTTCTGTATGAACAGCTTCATGGCCGGTAGATCGGTGGGTGACAGGCCCGGCCAGAGCACGGTCGAATCGTTGCCGCCGGCCTTGCCAGGCTGGGCCGACTCGGTATGCAGCGCCACGCGTTTCAGATTGCCGGCGATGCCGGCGGCCTGGCGGGCCGGCGTGGTCCAGGTGATCTGGCCCTGGCTGTCGTCGCCCTCGAAATCCACGCGCCAGCCGGTCGTGCCGCTCATGGGCTGGGCGCGGACATGCGGTTTGGCGATATAGCGGTCGCCGAAATTGAGTCGGCCGATGGTCAGATTGCCGCCGAGAAACGCCAGATTCGAGGTTCGGCGGCCGGTTTTCTTTTTGCCGGTACTCTTGGCGGTGTCGGTTTCCGGCGCGCCGGGAATATCGGCCGGTGCGCCGTAAAGCACGTGACGCACGACATAGAACCAGCCCAGTCCGTCGACCTGATTGGCATGCCCGCCGATCCACAGGCCGTCGGCATCCGGGGCCTTGAGGTCGGTATCGCCGACGAGCGCCTGAATGCGCTTCGGCTGGCCGTCGCCGTCCAGATCGACGGCCAGGTGCAGGCGATGGTCATATTCGGCATCGATATGGCCGCTGTCGGGCTTGATGGTGACCGCCAGGGGCGCTCGGGCCGCAGCCGGCTTGGTCAGCGGCGCCGGCAGGCGGATCGCCATGCCGGCGAGATCGCTGTTGACCCGGATCGGGCTGATCTGGCCGTTGTGACCGACCGTGAAGGCAACCGTCATCGATGTCCTGCCCTTGCCATAGATCAGCCACGCATCGGGCAGATAGTGGGCCAGCGCATCGCGATCGGCCGGCAGGCTGGGCTTGGCGCGGGCCATGATGCGCTCGCCGCCCTCCGAGGCGCTGGCGATGTCGGCCGAGATCGGCACCCCCATCAGCTGACCGGTCAGGCCGGAAGCCTTCACGCCGTGCTCGCTGAAGGCCAGGTGGCCGCGAATGCCCGTGATCGGCCCCGGCAGGGTGTGCTGACGCAGCGTATCGCCCTTGGCGTCGATGGTGCCGTCGACCTTGATATCGCCGAGCCCCGGCTTAAGCGGAATGCGCAGGGCTACGCCGAGATTCGCCGGCCCGCGGATATCGATCGCGTCGACCAGCTTGCCGAATTTCTTGTGCAGCGGCGATTCCGTCAGAAATGACATCAGTTTGGTGGCGGGTGCGTTGCTGGCCTTGCCGGTCAGATGCATCACCGGCTCGCGCACGTCCTCGACGCGGGCCCGGGCCGTGCCGAGGGCCACGCCCAGCATCCTTGCGCCAGCAAGATCGAGCGCGAGCTTGTCGCCGTCGAGCGAAAGCTTGCCGCGGGCGTCGGTGACCTTCGGCCACTGGGGCTTGTAGCGTACGTCCACGCCGTGGCCGGCCAGCGTCATGTGGAAGCCGTTGCCGTTGTTCGCATCGGGGAAGGGGAAACGATCCATCGGCCCCTTGACCGTCACATGGCCTTGATCCAGCGAGCCCGCAAGAATCGCCTTCGGCAGCCAGTCGCGTAGACGCGGGTTCGGCAGATCCTGCGCCTGGGGGATGTGATCCAGCAGGCGGGCGACATGAGGGGCCACCACGTCCGCACTGATATCCACGACCGGCGCGCCCTGCTCCGGCAGATGTACGTGCCCGGAGGTGCTGACATGGGCCTTGCGGCTGGCCAGACGCAGCTTGTCGAGGTCGATCGACCAGCCACCGCCGTCGGCCGGCTGCCAGTGCACCTGGCCGTCGAGACCGGTGACATCGACCTTGCCCCGGATATAGCGCTCGGCCGAAAGCTTGCCGTCGGCGCCGTCGAAGCTCAGCGTATGGTGATCGCCCTGTTGGCGATAGTGGCCGGCGATCGGGCCGAAGGCGATCTTCGGATCGTCGACCGTCAGGCCGTGGAAACCCACGTCGGCGGCGAGCGGCTGCCCGGGCTGCCAATGCAGGTCGAGCTCGTCGATCGAGCCGTCGACGGCGGTATCGCTCAGCCGTGGTTCGGCCAGACGGGCGATGCGCAGCCCCAGCGCGCCGGGCAGATGGCGTGCGCTGATCGCGAGGGCATGCCTGCGGGTATCGAAATGGGCTTTGGCATCGAGATCGCCCGCCTGCTTCGGCCCGCCGGTCAGTTGCACCAGCTCGAGATCGATGCGATGCGCCTCGGGATCGCTCGATGCACCGAATACAGCATTGAAGGGCGGAACCAACGGGTGATCATTGCCCGGTTGGGCGAGGGCTTCGCTGGCCAGCGTGATTCGGGTGTCGGTGAGGCGATCGTTTCGCCAATGGCCATCGACATCGAACGTCAACCGCCCGCCGCGCAGGCGAGAGGCGATCTTCGCCTGGTTGTGGCGGGCCACGGCCAGCGGACGGATGTTCCCGCCGTGGAGCGAGAACTGCGCGCGGTCGGGGCGGCGTAGCGGTCCGTCGATCGTGGCGCTGGCATCAAGTGTCGGCCACCACGCCGGCCCGTCGGCCGAGGCCGTGACCTGGAGGCTGTGATCCGCGTGGTCGTTGAGCACGAAGTGCAGATTCGACCATTGCATGCGACCGCCTGGCAGACGCTTCGATACCATCGAGACACGGCCGCCCTGGATGCGGACGTGCGCGATCTGGCGGCGCACGGCGGCCAGCTTCGACCAGTCCATGCCGGTGCCGCTGGACTGGCCCCAGTGGGCGAGCGCGACCCCGTGGTCGGTCTGCACCAGCGCAGCATGCGGCGCGTCGATGATCACGCCGTCCGGCAGACGGGAGCCGCCGAGCAGATCGGTCAGCGAGAATTCCAGCCCGAGTCGATCGGCCGTCAGAGCAGGTTTGTCCGCGCCATGGCGGGTGAGGCGCGGATCGTCCAAATAGAGGATCGGGCCGTGCCAGCCCCAGCCGATTTCCAGGCCCGAGACCGAGAGATTCGCGTTGATGCGCTGGCCGATACGCTGGGCCAGAGCCGTGCGGTACTGCGGCGCAAAATGATCGAGCAGACGCACGCCGCCGACCAACAGGCCGGCCAGCACCACGATGCTGGCCGACGTGATGATCAGGCTGCGCTTGATCCAGCCGCGGCGGCGTCGCGCGCGTGGTGTCCTGCTCATGAACGCCGTGGGCCTGGCGCGTCGCCCGGCCCGGCGTCATGCGTGAGATTGTCGTGATATGGGCCAGGCATGGGCAGTTCGACGAGCCGAGTCATACCGGCGCGCCGAACGGTCTGTGGCGCGTCGCGGGCGATCATCGCCCCAGCTTACATGACGACCACATCGAATTGTTCCGGCCCGTAGAGCGCCTCGGCCTGCAGCCGAACCGTCACGCCGGCCTCCGCGCACACCTCGCGGAAGGCCGCAGCCTGATTATCGAGCAGCTGATCGATCGTGTCCGGCGGCGCCAGAACCAGCAGCTCGGCGTCCGCATGCGGACGCCGACGTGCCCGGCGCGCGATCTCGCGGAACAGCTCGAAAGTGATGGTTTCCGCGGTCTTGACGTAACCGCGCCCGCCACAGGCCTCGCAGGGGGCGCACAGCACATGTTCGAGCGATTCACGGGTGCGTTTGCGGGTGACTTCCACCAGCCCGAGATTGGAAACCTGGCCGATCGAGGTCTTGGCCGGGTCCGCAGCGAGCGCGCTCGCCAGTTGGGCGAGCACCTGCTGCTTGTGATCGGCATCGACCATGTCGATGAAGTCGATCACGATGATGCCGCCCAGATTGCGCAGGCGCAGCTGGCGCGCGATGGTCTGGGCGGCTTCGAGGTTGGTGCGCAGCACGGTCTGCTCGAGGCTGCGGGTGCCGACAAAGCCGCCCGTATTCACGTCCACGGTGACCATGGCCTCGGTCTGCTCGATGATCAGAAAACCGCCGGACTTGAGCGGGACCTTGGGTTGCAGCGCGCGCTGGATGGCGTCCTCGACGCCGTATTGCGCGAACAGCGGGGTTTCGTCCTCGTACAACAGTAAGCGGTCGGTGAATTCGGGTGCGAAGCGCCGGGTGAATGCGATCATCTCCTGCCAGGCGCGGGCATCGTCGATGATCACCGCCGAGACATCCGGTGTGAGCAGATCGCGCAGCATGCGGATGGTCAGCGGCAGATCGCCGTACACCAGTGTCTCGCCCGGCACCTGCCGGGCCTGTTCCTGGATATCGGCCCATACGGTGGCAAGGAAACGCATGTCGGCGGCGAGTGCGGCGACCGGCGCGCCGTCGGCCACGGTACGCACGATGAAGCCGCCGGGCAGATCGAGTTCGCGCTTGAGATCGGCCACCGCATCGAACAGGCGTGTACGCTCCTCCTCGCTCTCGATGCGGGCCGACACACCGATACGCGGCGTATGCGGCATGTAGACCAGGAAACGCGACGGAATCGCCAGGTCGGTGGTCAGGCGCGCGCCCTTGGTGCCCATGGCATCGCGGCTGACCTGTACCAGAATGCGATCGCCGGCACGCAAACAGTGCTCGATACGCGGCGGCTCGTTGGCGCTTCCGGCGTGCTGGCGCACCATGTCGGAGACCTGCAGAAAGGCCGCGCGCTCCAGGCCGATGTCGACGAAGGCCGCCTGCATCCCGGCCAGTACGCGCTGAACCACCCCGAGATAGATGTTGCTGACCGCGCTCGCGGTGGCATCGCGCTGGATATGGATATCCTGCAGTACGCCGCGCTCGATCTGCGCGGCGCGCGTCTCGCCCGGCCCGGCGTTGACCAGAATCTCGACGCGCAGGGTATCGGCGTCGACCAGCGGTTCCGGACGGCTCACGAGATCCGGCCGTGTCGGCGGCCGCCGGGTGAAGGCATGATGGAAATCAAAGTTTTCATAATGCGATTGTCGTCACGACGTCCGTAACCCCGCAACTCAACAATGATCGTAGCCGGGCCATCGGCCTGTAGCGCGACGGCGGCTTCAGGCGCGATGGTAGGGGTGGCCGATCAGGATGCTGTGGGCACGAAACAGCTGTTCGGCCACGATTACACGCACCAGCGGATGCGGCAGGGTCAGGGCCGACAACGAGCGACAGCGGCCGGCCGCAGCCAGCGAGGTCGGTCCGAGGCCGTCCGGCCCGCCCACCAGTATCGCGCGGTCGCGTCCGTCGCCCATCCAGGCCTTGAGATCGTCGGCCAGGCCTTCGGTGGACCAGGGCTTGCCGTCGACGGTCAGGGCGATCACTTCCGTGTCGCGGCCGATCGCCTTTGCCATACGGTCGTCCTCGGCGGCAATGGCGCGCGCGGTATCGCCGCCCTCATGGCGCTTGGCCAACGGGATCTCGATCAGTTCCAGCCGGCACTCGCGCGGGAGGCGGCGCGCGTAGTCCTCGTACGCCGTGGTCACCCATTTGGGCATGCGTCTGCCCACCGCGATCAACCGGATGCGCATGACAACAGACCCGGCGCCGAAGCGCGCAGTCAGTGCGTGGCGCTGGAGGTGTCCGGGCCGGCGACGTCCACGTCCCAGAGCTTCTCGAGCTGGTAATAGGCGCGGGTCACCGGTTGCATGATGTGCACCAGCACGCCGTTGAGATCGATCAGCACCCATTCGGACTGTTCCAGTCCTTCCACGCGAGGCGACAGGCCGGCCTGCTTGGCGTTGGCGATCACCGTCTCGCCGATGCGCTTGACGTGGCGCCCCGAACGGCCGGTGCAGATCACCATATGTTCCGCCATGGTCGTCAGGGCTGCGATGTCCAGCACCTTGACCGATTCGCCCTTGAGCTCCTCGACCGCGTCTAGCGCCAGGCGCAGGGTGCTGCCGGCAGGGGCCGTTTCGGCGGCATGGGGCACTTCGGTCGGGCTGTTGTCTGCTGCCATCATTCCTTGGCCTCGCCCGTGGACGAGTGGTAGATCTCAGAATCCATAATGTCGTCGAGAATCGCTGCCGGCAAGAGGTAGCGCGGGCTGGCCCCCGACGCGATCAGTTTGCGGATGCGGCTGGCGGAGATCGCCAGCGGCGGCGGCGCATAATTGTAGATGACGCCGGACGCGCTGTGGTGCAGGTCGTCGACGTTCTCGCTGGAGCGGGCTTCGAGTTCGGCCGCCGCCTCCGGCGCGTATTCGGCCGACAGTCCGGGCCGTTCGATCAGCACGATATGGGCATAGTCGAACAGCTTGCGCCATTCATGCCAGCTCGGCAGCTTGGCGAACACATCGCGGCCCATGATCAGGCACAGCGGATTGTTCGGAAAATCCTCGCGCAACGAGGCCAGGGTATCGACCGTGTACGAGGCGCCCTTGCGCATCAGTTCGCGGTCGTCGAGGCGCCAGCCGCGGCTCGTTGGCGGTGGCCACGCGGATCCACTTGGCGCGCTGGCCGGGCGTCGCGCCCGGCTGCTCGCGGTGCGGCGGGCGGCCGTTCGGGATCAGGCGGACCTGGGCCAGCTTGAGATCCGTGGCCAGTTCCATGGCCAGTCGCAGATGGCCGTTGTGTACGGGATCGAACGTGCCCCCGAGAATACCGATCGGGCCTTTGGTGATTGTCCATCACAACCTGTTTAGCGGACATGGCCGTCGCCGAAGACCACGTATTTCTGGGACGTCAGACCTTCCAGGCCGACCGGGCCGCGGGCATGCAGCTTGTCGGTGGAGATGCCGATTTCTGCGCCCAGGCCGTATTCGAAGCCGTCGGCGAAGCGGGTCGAGGCATTGACCATGACTGAAGCCGAATCCACCGCGCGGATGAAGGCCCGTGCCCGGGTGACGTTTTCGGTGACGATGGCGTCGGTGTGATGCGAACCCCAGCGCTCGATATGCTCGATCGCCGCGTGCATGTCCGGCACGATGCGCACGGCCAGGGTCGGGGCCAGATACTCGGCGGCCCAGTCGTCGTCGGTGGCGGGCTGGATATCGGGGCCCAGCAGTTTGCGCGTGGCCGCGCAGCCGCGCAGCGTCACGCCCGCCTGCAACAGATCGTGGGCCAGCGGCTCGAGGATCGAGCGCGCGACGGACTCCGCCACCAGCAGCGTTTCCATCGTGTTGCAGGTGCCGTAGCGCTGGGTCTTGGCGTTCACCGCGATGGCGATCGCCTTGTCGCGGTCGGCCGATTCATCGATATAGACATGGCAGACGCCGTCCAGATGCTTGATCACCGGCATCTTCGCGTTGTCGGCCACGAACTCGATCAGGCCCTTGCCGCCGCGCGGCACGATCACGTCGATGTATTCCGGCATCGCCAGCATGGCGGCGACCGCTTCGCGATCGGTGGTTTCCACCACCTGCACGGCTTCGCGCGGCAGGCCGGCGTCGGTCAGCCCGCGTGCCACGGCCGCCGCGATCGCCTGATTGGAATGGGCCGCCTCCGAGCCGCCGCGCAGGATGGCCGCGTTGCCCGATTTCAGGCACAGCGCGGCCGCGTCTGCCGTCACGTTCGGTCGCGATTCGTAGATGATGCCGATCACGCCGAGTGGCACGCGCATGCGCCCGACCTGAATGCCGGAGGGCCGGAAGTTGAGATCGGTCAGGCTGCCGATCGGGTCGGCCAGTGCCGCGACCTGGCGCACGCCTTCGGCCATGCGCTCGATGCGGGTCTTGTTGAGCTCCAGACGTTCGACCGCGGCGTCGTCGAGCTTGCCGCGGGCTTCCCGGATATCACGGGCATTGGCTGCGAGGATGGCGTCCTGCTGCTCCATCAGCGCTTCGGCGATGGCGAACAGGGCCGCATTCTTCTCGCCTGGTTCGGCCGCGGCCATGCGCCGTGCGGCGCGCCGGGCGGCTTCGCCCAGACTGCGGATCTGACGGGTCACGCGGGAGGAAGCCTCGCCGCCGGGTTCGCGTAGGTTCGCGCTCATGGCGATCGTGTCGTGGCAAATGAAGGTTGTGCGGTCTGCGCGCCCGGGGTTCGCCCCGAGAGTGCAATGGTCAATGTTATCAGTTCGTCCCAGGCCCGGCCCGGGGCGGCCCCCTTGTTGATGGCGTCGGCGCGCGCGGCCTGGCGCAGCAGGCGGGCCAGATGAGCCGGGTCGGCCGCCCGTGCGGCCTTGGAAATCTGGCGCTTGCGGGGCACGGGCATGAAGATCTTGTTCATGAAGGCGTCGAGCCGGTTGGCGCGAGCGGCGAGTGCCGCCTGATAGAGCGTGCGCAGATCGTTGACCAGCGCCCAGGTGATCGGCACCGCGTCCACGCCCTCGGCCCGCAACCGGTACAGGCTCTTCACCGCGCCGGCGGCGTCGCCGTCGAGCGCCTTGGCCGGCAGGTCGAAGATATCGAAGCGGGCATGATCGCTGGCCGCCTCGGCCACTTCGGCATGATCGACGGTCGCGTCGGGATACAACAGGGCGAGCCGGTCGATCTCCTGCGCCGCGGCCAGCAGATTGCCTTCGTTCTGCGTGGCGAGAAGCTGGGCGGCCTCGCGGGTGAGGGCGAGATCGCGCTTGCCGGCCCGGCGTTCGATCCACGCCACCATGCGGGAGGCCGGCAACGGCCAGGCATAACTGACCACGCCCGCCTTCGCGACGCTCTTGTACCAGGCGCTCTTGCGCGCCGAGGCCGCCAGGCCAGGGGCGACGACAAGCAGCAGCGTATCCGGCGCATCCTGCTTGAGAAAATCGGCGATCGCGGCCGAGCCGGGTTTCCCCGGCCCCTTGTCCGTCAGATGCAGTTCCACGATGCGCCGGGCGGCGAACAACGACTGGTTGGCACCGGCCGTAGCGAGCTGCGCCCAGTCGAAGCCGGGCTCCGCATGCAGAATGTCGCGTTCGTCGAACCCTTCATCGCGCGCGCGGCGGCGCACGGCATCCGCGGCCTCGACCACCTGCAACGGTTCGATGCCGGCAAGGACGTAGGCGCGGGCCAGCGGGTGGCGGGCGAACTCCGCCTCGAAATCCTCGGCGCGGATGTCCATCAGCCGAAGTTGCGGCCGTAGAAGATGTCGGTGATCTCCCCGGCGATGCGCTGGCCGAGATCGGCCGCTTCCTCGTCCGGCAGGTCGGCCGCGTTCTCGGCAAAAAGATAATCGTCGAGATCGAACTCGGTCAGCCGCATCTTGGTATGGAAGATGCGCTCGGACAGCATGTTCACATCGACCATCTGGTAACGCTCGCGTATGTCGGGCGCGATGTAGTCCTGGATCGAGTGAATCGTGTGATCGATGAAATGCTTGGCGCCATCGACGTCGCGCGTGAACCCGCGAACCCGATAATCGAGCGTGACCACGTCCGACTCGAAGCTGCGGATGAGATGATCGAGCGCCTTCAGCGGCGAAATCAGGCCGCAGGTGGAGACGTCGATATCGGCACGGAAAGTGGAGATGCCGTCGTCCGGATGAAACTCCGGATAGGTATGCACCGTGATATGGCTCTTGTCGAGATGGCCTACCACGGCCTCGGACATCGGGCCCTCGTAGGCGTATTCCTCGGCGATCAGGATGGTGACGCTCGCGCCCTCGGGCTCGTAGTCCTGCCGCGCGACGTTGAGAATCTGTGCGCCGATGATGTTCGCCACTTCGGTCAGGATCTGGGTGAGCCGATCGGCGTTGAACACCTCGTCGATATACGCGATATAGGCTTGTTTCTGCTCCCGCGTCCGGGCATAGCAGATATCGTAGATATTGAACGAAAGCGACTTCGTCAGGTTGTTGAAACCGTGCAGGCGAAGTTTATCCATGGCGTTCGCGAAAGCGATGGTCGAAGACGAAGTATCCGGGGCATGATGGCCGCGTCAAGCGGCCCGCCCATCCCGTCACTCGGCTTCGTGGATGGTATAGCCGTGGGTCATGTTCACGGCCTTGGCGAGCATGATCGAGGCCGAGCAGTATTTTTCGGCGGAAAGCTCGACCGCGCGGGCCACGTGTTTCTCGTTGAGCTTATGTCCGGTGACGATGAACTGGACGTGGATGTCGGTGAATACCTTGGGTTCGGTCTCGGCACGCGTGCCTTCCACCTCGATCCGGCAGTCGGTGACGTCCTGGCGCGATTTCTTCAGGATGTGCATGACATCCATTGCGCTGCAGCCGCCAACCGACAGCAGCATCATCTCCATCGGCCGGAAGCCGGCGTTCTTGCCGCCGAGATCGGGCGGCCCGTCGATCGTGACGTGGTGATTGCTGTCGGCCTGGCCGTCGAATTCCAGCCCGTCCTTCCAGTTCAGGGTCGCTTTCATCGAATCGCGCTTATGGTTGTGCTGTCGTCATGATGTAAGGCGTCCACACGAAAATAAAAGAGGCGCTCTGGTTCGCGCCGCTCTCGGGAGGTCAGCGAATCTTTGACGGAGGGCACGACATTGCAGCGGGAGAACATGCCCTGCGCGTAGGCGGACGCCGTCGCAGAAGTTGCATCCGCTGTTCAGGGGCCACTTGCCCGCCATCGGCCGGATCAATGCGCCCGCCTGCTGGACGGGCAGCGGAACAGGCGAAACGATGTCGTCGCTGCTTGGCTACCGCCGAGAGCCGAGCAATCAGGCAATCAAACGGGAAAGCGCTTGTCCTGGGTCGGGCTGGCGCATGAAAGATTCGCCGACCAGAAATGCGTCGAAACCGGCCTCGGCGAGCCGTTTTCGGTCGTCCGCCGTGAAGATGCCACTTTCGCTGACGAGCATGCGATCGCCGACGATGCGCTCGCGTAGGCGCAGGCTCACGTCGAGGCTGGTGTCGAAGGTGTGCAGGTCGCGATTGTTGATGCCGAGTATGGTTTGCCCGGGCAGGGTGAGCACCCGATCGAGCTCTTCGGCGTTGTGGACTTCGGCGAGCACGTCCATGCCCAGTTCGAAGGCTCGTGCGGCCAGCTCGGCCATCAAGTCGGTGGACAACGCGGCCGCGATCAGCAGAATGCAGTCGGCGCCGAGCGCACGCGACTGATCGATCTGCACCGGATCGATCATGAAGTCCTTGCGCAAGTACGGGCAGCGGGCAGGCATCGCGAGCGATACGCAGGAATGTGTCGTCGCCCTGAAAATAATCGCGATCGGTCAGTACCGACAGGCACGCCGCGCCGCCCGCGGCATACCGCTCGGCCAGCCAGGCCACATCGAAGTCGTCCCGGATCAAACCCTTGCTCGGCGAGGCTTTCTTGATCTCGGCGATCACCGCGTGGGGGCGTTTGGCCTCCAGGGCCGCGGCGAAGCCTCGGGGGGCGTCGGCGGCCGCCACCGCGTCTGCCAGGGCGGCGTGGTCGGTGGCCGCGGTGAATGCGGAGATCTCCTCGCGCTTTCGCGCCAGAATACGGTCGAGAATGGTATCGGTGGTGTGAATGCTCATGGCCGCGCCGGGGGGTTGGAAACGAAAGAGAGGGCCGAGCGACTCGGCGCCGGCCCGGCGATAGCCTAACGCGATCGCGCGAAGTGCGCGTCGTGCGATCAGGCGCTTGCGGCGCGCGTTCGGGTGAAGGCCGCAACCTCGGTCATGCGCCGGGCGGCGGCGCCGCTGGCGATGGTTTCGCGTGCCAGCGCTACGCCGGCCGCCAGGTTCGGGCATTGCCCGCCCACGTAGAGGGCGGCGCCGGCATTGAAGGCGACGATGTCGGCGGCCAGATCGAACTGGCCGGCGAATGCCTTCTCGATCACGGCCAGCGATTCGGCGGCGCTGGTCACGCGCAGCGTATCGAGCGAGCCACGCTCCAGGCCGACATCCTCCGGTGCGATCTTGTAGGTCACGACATGGCCGTCGCGCAGTTCGGCGACCTTGGTCGGCGCGTTGATCGACAGTTCGTCGAGGCCGTCCTCGCCGTGCACGATCATTACATGGCGGCTGCCGAGCTTGCCGAGCACTTCGGCCAGCGGCTCGCAGAGATGGCCGTTGAATACGCCCATGATCTGGTTGCGCGCCCCGGCCGGGTTGGTCAACGGCCCGAGCAGGTTGAACAGCGTACGGATGCCGAGCTCGCGGCGTACGCCGACCGCGTGCTTCATCGCGCCGTGGTGGGCCGGCGCGAACATGAAGCCGACGCCGAGTTCGCGGATGCAGTCGGCGACTTCGTCTGCCGTGGTCTCGAGATTGAGCCCGGCGGCCTCGAGCAGGTCGGCGCTGCCGGACTTGCTCGAAACCGAGCGGTTGCCGTGCTTGGCGACGTGGCCGCCGGCCGCGGCGGCCACGAACGCCGCCGCGGTCGAGACGTTGAACAACCCGGAGCCGTCGCCGCCGGTGCCGCAGGTATCGACCAGCATCTCGGCGATTTCGGGCCCGACCGGCACGTCGGTTGCCAGCTCGCGCATGACGGCGGCCGCGGCGGCGATCTCGTCGATCGACTCGCCCTTCATGCGCAGGCCCATCAGAAAGGCGCCGATCTGGGCCGGGGTGGCGCCGCCGGTCATGATCGTGCGCATGGCGGCGGCCATGCGCTCGGGCGCCAGATCCCGGCCGCGTGCGATATCGTCGAGCAGCGGTGCGTCGATCATGCCGAGTCGGCCTTCAATTCGCCGCAGCGCTTGAGAAAGGTGTGCAGCATTTCGTGGCCGTGATCCGACAGGATGGATTCGGGGTGGAACTGCACGCCTTCGGCGCCCGTGGGCCTATGGATCAGACCCATGATTTCGTCCATCTCGCCGTCTTCGGTCTCGGTCCAGGCGGTGATCTCGAAATCGTCCGGCAGGCCGTCGCGGGCCACGATCAGTGAGTGGTAGCGGGTGGCGGTCAGCGGATCGGCCAGGTTCTCGAAAACGCCACGCCCGTTATGCCGGATGGTCGAGGTCTTGCCGTGCATGACCTGCCGCGCGCGGGTCACGGTCGCGCCGAACGCCCGCCCCAGCGCCTGATGGCCCAGGCATACGCCGAAGATCGGCAGGCGATGGGCCATGCGCTGGATCAGTTCGATCGAGACGCCGGCCTCTTCCGGGCCGCAGGGCCCGGGCGAGACGACCACGCCGGCAGGGTCGAGGCGCTCGATGTCCTCGACCGTGATCTCGTCGTTGCGCACCACATGCACTTCGGCGTCGAGCTCGCCCAGATACTGCACCAGGTTGTAGGTGAACGAATCGTAGTTATCGAGCATCAGGATCATGATGATCGTTCTCCCGGCGGGGCCGACGCGGCGGCGCGTGCCCAGCCCCTGCTCGGCGAGGGCCGCGGCCTTCATCACCGCGCGGGCCTTGTTCATGGTTTCTTCCCACTCGGTGGTGGGCTGCGAGTCGGCGACGATGCCGCCACCGGCCTGGACGTGGATCTCGCCGTTCTTGATCACGGCGGTACGGATCGCGATCGCCAGATCCATGCTGCCGTTGCCGGCCAGATAGCCGACCGCGCCGCCGTACACGCCGCGCTTGACCGGCTCGATCTCGTCGATGATCTCCATCGCCCGGATCTTCGGCGCGCCGGACAAGGTACCGGCCGGGAATGCCGCCCGGAGCGCATCCATGGGTGTGAGGTCATCGCGCAGTTTGCCGGTGACATTCGACACGATATGCATGACATGGGAATAGCGCTCGATCGCCATGCGCTCGGTCAGCTTGACCGTGCCCGGCGTCGCCACACGGCCGACGTCGTTGCGGCCCAGATCGATCAGCATCAGATGCTCGGCGATCTCCTTGGGATCGGCCAGCAGTTCCTCGGCGAGCGCTTCATCCTCGGCCGGCGTCAGCCCGCGCTTGCGCGTGCCGGCGATGGGTCGCACCGTGACCTCGCCGTCCATCGCCCGCACCAGAATCTCCGGCGAGGCGCCCACCACGTGGTGATCGCCGAAATTGAAATAGAACATGTACGGCGAAGGATTCAGGCTGCGCAGCGCCCGGTAGAGCGACATCGCCTCGGCGTTGAACGGCGCCGACAGGCGCTGGCTGGGCACCACCTGCATCACGTCGCCGGCCTGGGTGTATTCGCGAATCCGGCGCACCGCATCCTCATAGCCGGCCTGCGTCAGGCCGGAGACGAAACGGCCGTCGTCGATGTCCGCATCGATCGCCGGATGGTCGGCGCCGGTACGCGCCGCGGCCTGCGGCATGGGGGCGTCCAGTGCATCGAGAATCGCCGCCACTCGCGCCTCGACGCGGGCCCGGTCATCGGCATCTCCTTCCAGATGATGGGCAACGACATAGAGCTTGCCCGACAGATTGTCGAAGATGACCAGTTCCTCGGCCACCAGCAGCAGGATGTCAGGCAGATCCAGCGGATCGTCCTTGTCCGCGGCGCCGCCGGCCAGGCGGGGCTCGATATAGCGGATGGTGTCGTAGCCGAAATAGCCGACCAGCCCGCCGGTCAACCGGGGCAGCTCGGGTAGCCGTGGCAGCGGGCGGGCATCGTTGAAGGCCTGAATCCACGCCAGCGGATCGGCCGTTTCGAGCGTTTCGATCACACCATCATCGGTTTCATGCACGAGCTGGCGTCCGCGCACGCGGATACGCTCGGTGGCCGGCAGGCCGATGATGGAATAACGGCCCCAGCGCTCGCCGCCCTGTACGGATTCCAGCAGGAACGAATAGGGCGCGTCGGCGACCTTCAGGTAGGTCGACAGCGGAGTATCGAGATCGGCCAGTGCTTCGACGACCAGCGGTTCACGCCGGGCGAGTAGCGCGGCCTCGTAGGAGATGGGTTCGGACATGGCGCATCAATCGATCGGAGAAGAAACAGGCGGTGCAGGATGCGCACCGCGGCAGACATCGGGGCTCAGCCCCGCCAGTGCTGCGGTCGCCATCGCCATGCCGCGTCGAAGGCCCGGCTGGCTGCGTTTTTGGATCGATTCGAATGCATGTCGGTCATCGTGGGTATCGACGTTCTGGCCGTCAATATCGGTCAATGCTGACTGATATTTCCCGGCTTGCCAAATCGCGGCCGATGACCGGCAAGGCATGCTGTGTTGGACGTGCCACAGCGCCTGTCTCACCCGCAACAAAACGCAGTCGATGATGGCGTTCCGGGGTCCGATGCGCCGCCGGGATTCGTACCGGAAAGCGCCCTGCCAATTCGCGGTAATACTAAAGTCAGATGGAATATCAAATGAAAAGAGCGGATCAATGATCGTGAGAAAACCGCTCGGGCGATCGCGCCCGGGCCATGGATAGGAAACGGCTACAACGCCGGGTCGCATAGCCCTTCGTTTTGTCTTGAAGAGCGTGTGGCCACAGCGGAATGGCCGCGGTCTTCGGCGGCAGGGCAGCCGGCATCGATTCGGCAACGCGTGGCATTCGAATGAGTCGAGGCGCACGCGGTTCCGGCGTTGTGGCCGGCGTATCGGCGCCGGTTCCGCGTCTCGAGGCGCTTGTGGCAGAGATCGAATGGATCGCTGTTCGAGGTTCGTTCATGGCAGTCGTCAAGCTCGAAAATGTCTGCAAGTACTTCGGCAGTACCCCCGCCGTGCGCGACTTCAATCTCGAATCGCACGAAGGCGAGTTCGTGGTGCTGGTCGGACCTTCGGGCTGCGGCAAGTCCACGACGCTGCGCATGATTGCCGGCCTGGAGGATATCGATAGCGGGACGCTGAGTTTCGACGGTCGTCCAATGCAGGACGTGCCGGTGCAAGACCGCGAAATCGCGATGGTATTCCAGAGTTACGCGCTCTACCCCCACCGCAACGTATTCGAAAACCTGGCGTTCGCGCTCAAGCTGCGCCGGTTCCCGAAAGCGGAAATCGAGCGAAGGGTCCGCAACGCCGCTCGCACGCTGGACATCGAGCCGCTGCTGGAGCGCAAGCCTCGGGAATTGTCGGGCGGTCAGCGCCAGCGAGTCGCACTCGGTCGGGCGATCGTTCGTGAACCAGCCGTTTTTCTCATGGACGAGCCGCTGTCCAATCTCGACGCCAAGCTGCGTGTGAACATGCGCGCGGAGATCGCCAAGCTGCACCGCCGGATCGGCGTCACGACGTTCTACGTGACGCACGATCAGGTCGAGGCGATGACCATGGGCGATCGTATCGTGGTCATGAACGGCGGGGTGATCCAGCAGATCGCAACGCCGCTGACGCTCTATGACGAACCGGTGAACAGCTACGTCGCCGGCTTCATCGGCAACCCGCCGATGAACTTCCTGTCGGGCGAAGTCGGCGAAGCGGCGGGCCGGATTCATGGCCCGGGATTCGAATTCCGGGTCGAACCGTCGTTGCAGCAACAACTGGCGCGTCTGGACCGCCGTGAAGTGACGATCGGGTTCCGGCCGGAGCATCTCAAACCGCAGCCCGACGACGCCTATTCCGTAATGGGCACGGTACGAGGAACGATCGAACTGGTCGAGCAGATGGGTTCGACCACCGATATCCGCTTCATGGTCGACGGACATCCGCTGATCGCCGAGTTGCCGCGCGATCAGACGCTTCAGATCAAGCAGCCGATCGAGCTGGGTCTGTTGGCCGGCCATCTTCACGTATTCGATAGCGAAACCGGCGAGCGCCTCAATGTGGTGGCCCCGAAGGCTTCGGCCGACTCGGCCCGCTCGGACTCGCCGCGCGGCGGCCCGGGCCCCGCCGTATCCGCTGCCGGCAGTCGGCCCGGGTAAGGCATCGGCTGGCGGGTTGTGTCTGCGCTCGGGCCCGGCCCGAATGGAAGCTGAAAACAAGGAGAAGGCGATGAGAAACGAAACAAAAGCCGGAATGCTCACTAGGCGTCGTTTTGTACAAGGCGGGCTCGCCGGCATGGGAGCGTTGGCGCTGACGCCGCTGGTTCTCCCCAAATACGCGTATGCCGACACGATGCCCGATCCGGACAAGATCCTGGATACCATCAAACCGGGCAATTACGTGCCGAAGAAATACCTCGAGCAGTTCGGGCTGGGCCCCGATTCAGTGCTCTGGGATCCGAAGAAGGACTGGATTCGAACGGCCGACTGGGAGTCGATTCGGTCGAAGTTTTCCGGCCAGACCGTGCGTTTTGCCGTCGGCGCCGCCGACGCGGATTCGGTCCAGGCCACGCTGAAGCCGTTTCAGCAGTTGTCCGGCATCAAGGTCGAGGTCATCTCGATTCCGGACGCATCGTTCTATACCAAGGCGGTATCCGCCTTCGTTTCCGGCTCGGCCCGCTTCGATGCGCTGGAGTATTTCTCGCCGTGGCTGGGGGATTTCAGCGCGCCGGGCTTCCTGCATGAGCTAAGCGACTACGTCGACAAATACAAGCTGCCGTACCAGGACTTTGCCGATACGTATTGGCAGAACTACGCGCTTTATTCCGACAAGGGCGTCTTCGGTATTCCCTACGACTGTGACTTCAAGATGTTCATGGTCCGGAACAAGCAGTTCAAGCAATACGTCGGACAGTCGGCCTCGCCCAAGGATACGGTCAAGACCTGGGACGACGTCGTTCATTTCGCGAAGACGCTCAACAAGCCCGAAGCCCATATGAACGGCATCGGCTACATGGGCGGCCGCGGGTTCTGGAGTACCTATACCTGGGAGCACGTCGCCGCCCAGTACGGGGTCAACCTGCTGGATTCCGACTGGAAGCCCACGATCGTCAGCGACGCCGGGGTCAAGGCCGTCGAGATCCTGGTCGAACTCAAGAAATACGCACCGCAGGGCATAGAAAACTGGGGCTGGGCGGACGACCGCTCGGCCTGGCTCGGCGGGCAGTTGGCCATGAACATGGCGTGGCAGGATCAGGCCAACCAGGCCACGCGTCCCGATCAGTCACGGATTGCCGGGGACGAACCGACGGCGCTGTACGAGCCGCGTGGTACAGGCCCCGATGCACAGTTTGCACCGCCGAATCTGGCCGGGTCCACGGCTTCGATCGCGGCCAATGCACGCAATCCGGAAGCCGCGTTCGTGATGCTGGCGTTCTTTACCACGGCCTCGCTGCAGGCCATGAACGGCGCGTCGGCCAACGGCGTGGCGCCCGGTTTCATGTCGGTGATCCAGAACGAGAACTTCCAGAAGATCATGCCGCCCGCCAAGATCTGGGGCGAGTCGCTGCCCTACGCCTGGGCAGAGCCGCGGATTCCGGGCATGTACCAGCTCGAAACCGCGCTGGGTCTCGAGTTGAACAAGGTGATCGCCGGCGACACCAAGCCGAAGGAGGCATTGCAGACTGCCTCCAAGCGCTGGGAGGAAATCCTGCGACGCAAGGGCTTCTATGGATCGAAGCCGCCGGTCGACTACAGCGTGATCCATGACCGGATGTGGTTGGGCCGCGGCAAGAAAGCGCCGGTCTAGCCATGGCTTTCGTGCCGGCATCAACGGCCTCTGTACGGTCGGCCCGCGTCGCCGCCAGGCGACGCGGGCATGATCCGCGCTGGCTGCCCTATGCGCTGGTGGCCCCGGCGGTGGCCTATCTGCTCGGCATCACGCTGTATCCGTTCATCTACGCCCTCTACAAGAGCTTCTACCAGTCGTCGTTCACCATGCCCGGCATGGATACGTTCGTCGGGTTCGGCAACTATGTCGATCTGTTCCGCGACGGCGATTTCCTGGCCAGCGTGATCAACACGATCATCATTTCAGGTTCGTCGGTGCTGGCGGAGTTCGTGCTCGCGCTGGGGCTCGCGGCGCTGGTCTATCGCGATCCGTGGGTCAAGGGCTGGCGGATGATGTTTCTCGCGCCGATGCTGTTCATGCCCTCGGCTGTCTCGTTCATGTGGAAGCTCCTGTTCGTGCCCGGCGCGAGCGTGGTCAACGATCTCATGGGCAGTACAGGCATATTGCCGTCGGCGCTGAACTGGGTGGGCAACCCGGCGCTGGCGCGCCTGTCGTTGGTGGTGACCGACGTTTGGGAATGGACCCCGTTTCTGTTCCTCATCTTCGTCGGCGCACTGCAGGCACAGAACACCGATCTGGAAGAGGCCGCGAAAGTGGACGGGGCCCGCAGCTGGCAGGTGTTCTGGCAGATCAGTCTGCCGCTCTTGCGGCCGATCATCGCGATCGCGCTCGTGCTGCGCGGCATCGATGCCGTGACCATGTTCACCAAGGTTTATGTGATGACCCAGGGCGCACCGGCCGGCGACACCGAAACCGTGAGCTATTTCATCTATCGGGTCGGCTTCAATCAGTTCGATGCCGGCTCTGCGGCCGCCGCGTCCGTGCTGGTGCTGATCGTCACGATCGGTATCGCCCAGTATGCCGTGAGCCGCTACTTCCGGCCGGCCATGGAGTAGACGATGGCTTCATCTCGTCGTATGTCGCAGCATACAAGCCGCATCGGCCGCTATCTCCTGCTGCTGTGCTGGGCGTTCTTCTGCCTGCTGCCGATCGTCTGGCTGGTGACGATCAGCCTGCGCGGGCGGACCGAAACCATGGTCAATCCGCCGATCTACTGGCCGCATTTCACCCTCGACGCCTGGCGCGACACCTTCGACAACTGGCCCATGTGGGCCTATCTGCGCAACACGTTCGTTGCCGCGATCGGCAGCGTGCTGATCGATCTCGTGCTCGCGATTCCGGCGGCCTACAGTCTCGCCCGCTTCCAGTATCGCGGCCGTGACCAGATCGGCTTCTATATTCTGAGCACGCGCATGATCGTGCCGGCGGCCGTGGCATTGCCCATATACATTCTGTTCAAGAACGTGCATCTGCTGGATAGCCCCGTGGCGCTGATGCTGATCTATGCCGCGATCAACCTGTCGATCGTGACCTGGGTCATCCGCAGCTACATGATCGAGGTGCCGCGCGAGATCGAAGAGGCGGCCCGCGTGGATGGCGCGCGTTCGATCGGCATCCTGTTGCGCATCACGCTGCCGTTATCCATATCCGGCGTGGTCACCGCGTCCATCCTGGCGCTCATATTCGCGGTCAACGAGTTCCTGTTCACGCTGCTGATTTCGTATACCGAAAAAGCCCAGACGTTGTCGGTTGGACTGGCCATGTTCACGGGCGGATCCAAGGGGATCATCTACAACGATATCGCGGTCGTCGCGCTGGTGACGTTCGTGCCGATGTTCATTCTGACGCTACTCATTCAGCGGCATCTGTCCCGCGGACTGACCATGGGTGCATTGAAGAACTGAATCGAGCGCCGGGCTTTGGCGCCGCGCCTGCAGGGCGTCGCACCGCTGTTTTCTGCGGTGGGTCTGCCCGGTTTCGCATGGTCCTGCGCGCTCGCGAATACACGTCACGGCAAGCGCTGCAGAGGAGTTGACAGTCGATACAACGCCGAAGATACTTAAGATAAACGAGTTATCAAAAGTAAATTCAGCGTCTGGTGAGGGCCACCGTCTGCCGTGGCTTCGCAGGCGGGCCAAGGTGGCGTCAGTCGAAGCGTCGCGTTCCCGCTCGTGCGGCCGGTTGTTCTTCAGGAGTACGTCAATGAGCGACAGCCATAGTCTTCTGGATGATCTGGAGCGCCGCGAGCGTGAAGGGCGACCCGTCACCATCGGTCTTGTGGGCACTGGTGAAATGGGGACGGATATCGTCACCCAGGTGAGCCTGATGCCCGGTATCCGCATCGGTGTGATCGTCGAATTGGAACTGGCCGCGGCACGCAAGGCGATCGCCGTGGCGGGGTTGGCGCCGGACGTCGGACGCGAGACCAGCGACGCGGCCACGGTACAGCGCATCATCGACGACGGCGGGATCGCGCTGACCTCCAACCATCGGGACGCCTGTACCTGCGAGGCGATCGATGTGCTCATCGATGCCACGGGCTCGCCGTCGTTCGGCGCGCGGCTTGCCGTCGATGCGTTCGCGCATGGCAAGCACCTGGTACTGATGAACGTGGAAACCGACGTCACCATCGGTCCGCTGCTACAGCGCCGTGCCGACGAAGCCGGGGTGGTCTACACGCTCGGTGCCGGTGACGAGCCCAGCGCCACGATGGAGCTGGTGCGCTTCGTGCGCAGCCTCGGCTATCCGATCGTCGCGGCCGGCAAGGGCAAGAACAACAAGTTCGATCGCTACGCCGTGCCCCGGGATTACGAGGAAGAAGCCGCGCGCCGCAACATGAATCCGCGCATGCTGGTCGAGTTCGTCGACGGCTCCAAGACCATGATCGAGATGGCGGCCCTCGCCAACGCCACCGGGCTCGTGCCCGATGTGCCCGGCATGCATGGTGTGGATGCCGGCTTGTCCGAGCTGCCCGCCCGGCTGTGCCCGCGCGAGGATGGCGGCCTGCTGTCGCAACGCGGCGTGGTGGATTTCTCGGTCGGCCGCGGGGTGGCGCCAGGGGTGTTCGTGATCGTCGAAACACGGCACCCGCGGATTCGCGAACGCCTCGAGGACCTGCACGTGGGCAAGGGCTGGTATCACCTGTTTCATCGGCCCTATCACCTCACCAGCCTCGAAGTGCCGTTGTCCGCGGCCGAAGCGGTGCTCTATCACAAGGCGGCCATGCAACCGCTGCCACAGCGCTATGCGGAGGCCACCGCGGTGGCCAAGCGTGATCTGGCGCCCGGCGAGACGCTGGATGCGATCGGTGGCTATGCCTATTTCGGCAATATTCTGTCGGCGGCCGACGCCCGCAAGCATCGGGCCGTCCCGCTTGGTCTTTGCGAGGGGGCCCGGGTGACCCAGCCGATAAAGGCCAACGAATATCTGACCTATGCCAATTGCACGCCCGATGCCGATCAGCCGATCGTGCGTCTCCGGCACGAGCAGGACGAACTGCTCGATCCCATCGCGAACTGACGGCAGGATCTTGACCATGGCGACCCGGAAAAAAGACGCGTCCGCAAACACCGCGCCCACGCTGTCGGCGTTGCCGGCCGAACGTCAACTGGCGCTGCTGGAGCAGATGCAGTTGATTCGTGCCTTCGACGAGAAAGTGGACAAGTTGTATGCCAAGGGGGCCATGCACGGGACGGCGCATTTCTGCGTCGGACAGGAGGCGTGCGCGGTCGGCACGCTGGCTCACCGCCATGACGGCGACGTGATCACCGGCACGCATCGCGGCCACGGGCACGCCATTGCCTTTGGCCTGGATCCGTACCGCATGGCGGCGGAACTGCTGGGCAAGGCCACCGGCTACTGCGGCGGCAAGGGCGGCAGCATGCATATCGCCGACGTCGAAGCCGGCATGCTCGGAGCCAACGGCATCGTGGGCGGCAGCATGGGTATCGCCTGTGGTGCCGCCTTCGCCTTCAAGCAGCGGGCCCAGGATCACGTCGCGATCTGTTTTTTCGGCGATGGCGCGGTCCAGGAAGGCATCTTCAACGAAACGCTGAATCTGGCGGCGGTGTGGCACCTGCCGGTGCTGTTCGTGTGCGAGAACAACCAGTACGCCATGTCCCTTTCGGCAGAAAAGGCGACCGCCGGCGGCAGCATAGCGGGCCGTGCGGCCAGCTATGGCATGCCGGCCGAAGCGGTGGACGGCATGGATCTGGAGGCGGTGTACACGGCGGGCGCGCGCTTGATGAACGGCTGCCGCGGCACCGGCCCGGCCTTGATCGAGACGATGACCTACCGCTACCTCGGGCATTCCAAGAGCGATGCCAATCGTTATCGCACGCGCGAGGAAATCGCCGAGTGGCGCGCCAACGATCCCATCGAACGCACTATCCGGACATTGATCGAGCGCGGTGTGCTCGATGAAAACCGCAGCCAGGCCCTGGCGGATGCGGCGGCTGACCGGGTCGAGCAGGCGTTCGCCCGCGCCGAGCGCGATCCCGAGCCCGAGTTGTCCAGCGCGCTGGAGGATGTCTATGCCTGACGCGATCACTTTCCGCGAAGCGATGACGGCGGTGCTGCGGGAAACGCTTGCGGCCAACGAGGAAGCGTTTCTGCTCGGCGAGGACGTGGGCGTCTATGGCGGGGCCTTCGGCGTCAGCCGTGGCCTGGTCGAGGAATTCGGCACCGATCGCGTGCTCGACACGCCGTTGTCCGAAGCCGGGTTCACCGGCCTGGCGATCGGCGCGGCGGTCATGGGCATGCGGCCGATCGTCGAGATCCAGTTTTCGGATTTCATCACCCATTGCATGGACCAGCTGGTGAACCAGGCGGCCAAACTGCGCTACATGTTCGGTGGCGCGGCGTCGGTACCGCTGGTATTGCGTACGCCCGGCGGGGCCGGCACTGGCGCGGCGGCCCAGCACAGCCAGTCGCTGGAAGCCTGGTTCGTGCACGTGCCCGGCCTGCGGGTGGTGATGCCGTCCACCCCGGCCGATGCGCAGGGGCTGTTTCGCGCCGCCATGGCCGACCCCAATCCAGTGTTGTTCTACGAACACAAACTGCTCTACAACACCAAGGGCAGCCTGCCGGATGAGCCCGAAACCTATGAAATCGGGCGGGCGCGCTGCACGCGTGAAGGCCGCGACGTCACGGTGGCCGCGGCCGGTCTGATGCACAACTACGCCCTCGAGGCGGCCGAAACGCTGGCCGGGCAGAACATCGACGCCGAGGTGATCAATCTGCTGAGCCTGGCACCGATGGACAGTGATCGTGTGTGCGAGTCGGTGCGCAAGACCGGTCGCCTGGTGGTGGTCGAGGAAGATGTGCGTACCGGCGGCTGGGGCGGCGAACTGATCACGCGAGTCACCGAGGGCCCGGCGTTCTATGCCCTGGACCGGGCGCCCGCGCGCGTGGCCTGCGCGGATACGCCGATCCCCTACAACAAGCGCCTCGAAGCCTCGATCCGGCCATCGCCGGAGCGCATCGTCGAGGCCGTGACCCAGGTGCTGGCCAACGATCCGGGGCGGTACGTCTGATGGCCGTGCTGGTCGAAGTTCCGCACCTCGGCATGGATCTGGCCGAGGTGACCGTGGTCGAATGGCTGGTGGCCGAGGGCGATCATGTCGCCAAGGGCGATCCGATCCTCACGATCGAAACCGACAAGACCAACCACGATCTGGAGGCCGAGGAGGCCGGGGTGATCCGCCGGCTGCGCGGCAAGCAGGGTGACGTGATCGCCGTCGGCGAGCCGTTGGCCTGGATCGTGTCGGAAGATGAGCATGCGCCGGCGTTGCCCGGTGCGGCGGCCGATGAGGCCGCCGAGCCTGCCTCGTCCGGGGCGCCCGCGGCTTCTGATTCGAGCGACGAACCGACGGCCGTTTCGGACGCCGATCGCGCGCCCGAGCCTGAACCCGAGGCCGCGCCCGCGACCGATCAGCTCGGCGCCGGTCGCGGCCTGGCCTCGCCGGCGGCCCGACGCGAGGCCGCCGCCGCGGGGCTGGACGTTCGTGACGTGGCCGGCAGCGGCCCTGGTGGCGTGGTCTACCAGGCGGATGTCCGCGCTGTTGCCGCGGCGCCGGCCGATACGGCGGTCGAAAAACGGCGACAGGACGCATCCAGCGTAAACGAAACCGTCGTCTTGAGCCGTATCCAGCAGCTGACCGGCGAACGCACCCAGCGCAGCTTCCGCGATATTCCGCACTTCTATCTCGAACGGGAGCTGGATATCGACGCACTGCTTGGCTTGCGCACCGAACTCGCGGCGCGGCACGAGCACAAGCCGAGTCTCGGTTGCCTGCTGTGTTTCGCCATCGCGCGCACCCTGAGCGAGCACCCGCGCCTCAACGGTCGGCTGATCGGCAGCGATCAGCTAGAGCTTCAGCACCAGGTTCACCTGGGCGTGGCCGTCGCCGGCAAGGGCGGGCTGGTGGTGCCGGTCATTCGTGATGCCCATCGGCTGCCGTTCAAGATATTCGCAGAGCGTTACCGGGCGCTGACCCGCCGCGCCGTCGGCCGGCAACTGACGGCCGACGAAATGACCGGCGGCACGTTCACCGTATCCAACCTCGGCATGTACGGCATCGACCGCTTCAACGCCATCATCAACGCGCCGCAGTCGGCGATCATCGCCTTGGGCCGGCGTCGTACGGTGCCCGAGTGGACCGAGGGCGAGTGGAAGCCGAAGACCGTGATTTCGGCTACCTTGTCGGTCGACCATCGGGCGGCCGACGGCGTCGACGGCGCGCGTTTTCTGGCCGATCTGGCCGAGCGCGCCCGGCACTGGTCGCTACTGCTGTAACCCGCTTCGAGGCCGCCCATGCATCGTAAATGCGGGGCTGTGGGCGTAACCCGCGGGCCGCAAGCCCGGCGATTCAGGTCTCCAGCGTGGAAGTCGCGCTGGTCGGTGGGGTCCGAACCGGCCAGTTGTTCATGATCTCGAGTGTGTGCGCGTAGGACTGCACCCCGGCCTGCGAGCCCAGCCCGGTGGCGTTCAGGGCCGAGGTTGCCTGGGCGAAACGGACGGTGTCCTGTGCGTCGAGACCGTGGCAGAGGCCGGCAGCGAAGCCGGCATTGAAGACATCACCGCAGCCACAGGTACACACCACCTCGACCCCGAATGGCGGCTGATGGAAGCGCGTGCCGTCAGCGTGATGATAATAAGCGCCTTGCGCGCCCATGGTCAGCGTGACGCAGCCGACACCGCGATCCAGAAAGAATGCGGCGATCTCTTCGTGCTGCTGCTTGCCGGACAAAGCGGCCGCCTCCTCGATCGAGGGCAGAAAATAGTCGGTGTAGGGCATCAGCCCCTCGATGAGATCCAGATCCTCGGGCCGGCTCGCGAATACGTCCAAGAGGGTGATGCAGCCGCGGCGCTTGGCTTCTCGGAACAGTTCGACATTCGGCGTGCCGTCCATGCGATCCATGAGCCCGACCCCGCCGAGCAGCAGGACCCGGCAATCCAGGACCTGATCGCGCATCGCCTCGGTCACCTCGAAATGGGCCGTCGCCCCTCTCATGTGCAACGCGGGGCGGTCGCCGTTGGGCCGTGTCGTGACGATCGACGACGAGGTGCCCGCGCCCGGGCAGCGCTGCATCGTTGAGGTATCGACGCCGAAATGCGCCAGCCGTTGCAGTACCCAGTCGCCCATCAAGTCGTTGCCGACGCCGCCGACTGCGAGTGTCTTCAGCCCGTAGCGGCTGGCCGCGATCGAGGCGCTGCCCGCCGCGCCGGAGACGGCAAGGGTGATTTCGTCGATGAAGTAAGTGCCACCGCCGGGAGGCAAATCGGAGACAGGGCGGCCCAGGCAATCGAAGGTGAAAAAGCCCATCGAGGTCAGGTCGTATCGCATGACGGTGTCACTCCTCAGTCTGCACCTCACGCTCGGGCATGCCGCTTGCACCAGAGTGGAACGATGCTCGATTATTCTTTTGTTATTTTATTTATCATTAGTAAATAAAGTTTCCCGGTGGCTGTCAACACGCGAATCCGGTTGGCCCGGTTGCATGCCACCCGGGGCACGGGAAACGGCTGGCCGGCTAGCGGCCGCCGGCCGGGATGGTCGATTTATACCCTTGTCCCTACCGTTCAAATCTCGCACAGGAGTTCCGCGGTTTCTTCGTCGGTCACCAGCACGTTGGCATAGCGTGCCCGGAGTACCGCATTGATGATCTCCACCTTCGTCTGGCCGCCCGACGCCAGTACGACGCGCTCGATATTGCGCAGATCGGCGGGATGCGCCGCCACGACCCGCGAGTTCAGATCACAGTCCACTACGTTGCCCTCGGCATCGAGATAGTGCCCGAGCAGATCGCCCACGGCGTGATGAGCCGTCAGATCGGCCAGATCGTCTTCGCCGACCAGTTCCAGGCGATGCAGGGTGGCCTGTGCATCCATCTGACCGACGCTGCACAAGGCGATATCGGCCGAGCGCACGCGCGAGAACACTTCCTGCAGCATCGGCTGGTTCACGAACAGGTCGCGTGTCTTTGCATCGTCGGTATAAACCGGTGCCGCCAGGTAATAACAATGGGCGGAAAGCATATCGGCCAGCCGGGTGGCGGTTTCGTAGGCGCTGATTTCGGCGTAGCGCGTCAGCCCGCCCAGCATCGACGAGATTGACGAGTTGCGGAGATTCTGACGCTCCACGCCCTTGAGGCTGTGCCATAACGTCTCGCCCCAGCCGATGGCGATCTGCAGATCGTGGCTGAGTTGATCGCTCAGATAGAAGCCCGCCTGCAGTCCGATGGTACGAGCGAGATTCTCGGGGTGGGCCGGCGCCGGCGTGACCACGGCGTCCAGGAGACCGAAACGGGAAATCAGCTCGCCGGCCAGCCGGGTACAGCTGCTGATATCCGAGTCCAGACGGATCTGGATCAGCCCTTCGGCGCGACAGCTCGCGAGAATCTGGTTCACCAGCGGGCGGCTCAGTCCCACTCGTTTGGCCACCTCGTTCTGGGTGAGGCCCTCTATGTAGTAGAACCAGGCGACGCGGATACGCTGATCTTCACGGCTCATCGCGCCGGACCGGCGTCGGCCGATGGAAGAACGGGCGCGGCCTTTGTTCTCTTTCAATTCGTGTGTCCTCGTCCGGCAGCATGATGAGGCATGGGTTGCCGCTGTCGCTCAGGCGAACGCAGGGCGGTTGCATGCCACGGCCGCTTTCAGCCGATCGCCTGTTTCATCCGATCGATGATGCGAGCGTAATCATCCTGGCCGAAAATCGCCGAACCGGCGACGAAGGTATCGGCGCCCGCTGCGGCAATCTCGCCGATGTTGTCCGCCTTCACACCGCCATCGACCTCGATGCGGATCTCGCGGTCGCTGCCGGCCACCACCGTATCGATGATATCGCGTGCTTCGGCGATCTTCGCCAGCGACTCCGGGATGAACGACTGGCCGCCGAAACCGGGGTTCACCGACATGATCTGGATGATATCGATCTTGTCGAGCACGTACTTCAGCCATTCCAGCGAGGTGGCCGGATTGAACACCAGTCCGGTCTTGCAGCCGAGATCGCGTGCGAGCGCCAGGCTGCGATCGACGTGACGCGTGGCCTCGGGATGAAAGGTGATCGAGGCCGCGCCGGCATCGGCAAAGCCGCGAATCAGGTCATCCACCGGCTCGCACATCAGGTGCACGTCGATCGGTACGTCCGGATGCGAGCGCGACAGGCGCCGGGCCAGCGCCGCGCATACCGGCGGGCCGAAGGTGAGATTCGGCACGTAGTGGTTGTCCATCACATCGAAATGGATCCAGTCGGCGCCGGCGGCGATGACCGCTTCGCACTCGTCGCCGAGTGCCGCCATGTCGGCGGACAGGATCGAGGGCGCGATCAGGGGGGTGAAGGGGGATCGACTCATGGCAATAGGCCCGCTTGATAACCGTGGATTGCACCTGCTGGCTTCGGTACGCTCTGACATGGACGGCCCGGCGTCAAGCCGTCGCACTGCTCTTTTTCGCGATCCTGTGCCTGGCCGGCCCGCGGCGGCCCGCCCGGGGGCGCAGATCGACTCGGGAATTCGAATGGCCTATCTCATCGCCCTGCATTCGCTGGCTGCCACCATCTGGGTCGGCGGCCTTTTCTTTCTGGTCGGCGTGCTGCGGCCCGCTGCGTCGTCGGTGCCGCTGGGCGAGCGGCTGCCGCTGTTGTCGGTGGCGCTGGGCCGATTCTTTCTATGGATATGGATCGCGATCTTCACCCTGCTGATCACCGGTTATGCCATGACCGGTCTGCTCGGCGGTATCGCCGTAGTGCCGCCCTACATCAACATCATGCAGGCACTGGCCTGGGTCATGATGGCGCTTTATGCGCACATGTTCTTCGCGCCCTGGAAACGGGTGCGCGCCGCGCTGGCGGCCGGGGCACTGGCCGACGCCGGCCGGGCCATGAACCAGCTGCGCCTGTTCGCCACGGCCAGTCTGTGGATCGGGCTGCTGATCATCGCGATCGCCACTGGCGGCAGCTACGGGTTGTTGTAGCCGCTGCTTCTGGCGCGCGACGCGGCTGTTAAACTACGCGCCCGCGCAGCCCACCACTCGATCGTCATGCCCGAAACGCTTTTTGAGTCCGAACTGCACAGCCTGCCGTTGCTCATGCGCGGCAAGGTGCGCGATGTCTATGCCGTTGGCGTCGATTATCTGTTGATCGTGGCCACCGACCGGCTGTCGGCCTTCGATGTGATTCTGCCGGACCCGATCCCGGGCAAGGGCGCGGTACTCACCGAACTGACCCATTTCTGGTTCGATCGTTTTGCCGGCACGGTGGCCGACCAGCGTGTCGACATGCCGCTGGAACGGATTCTCGACGACGCCGAGATCGCGCAGGTCGAGGGCCGCGCCATGCTCGTGCGCCGGCTTGATGCGCTGCCGATCGAAGCCGTGGTGCGCGGTTATGTGATCGGCTCCGGCTGGAAGGACTATCAGGCCACCGGCACCATCTCCGGCATCGAGTTGCCGAAGGGCCTGGCCCAGGCCGAGAAGCTGGCCGAGCCCATCTTCACCCCGGCCACCAAGGCCGAGGCGGGCGATCACGACGAAACCATCTCCTTCGAGCGCACCGCCGAGATCATCGGGGCGGAACGCGCCGCCGAGATTCGCGATGTCGCAGTCGGCCTCTATCGGTCGGCGGCCGACTATGCCGCCGAGCGCGGCATCATCATCGCCGATACCAAGTTCGAGTTCGGCGTCGACCAGAACGACCAGCTCGTTCTGATCGACGAAGTGCTCACGCCCGATTCCTCGCGCTTCTGGCCGGCGGATGAATACGCCACCGGCATGAGCCCGCCCAGCTTCGACAAGCAGTACGTACGCGACTATCTGGAAACGCTGGACTGGGACAAGACCGCGCCCGGGCCGCGCCTGCCGGCGGACGTGATTGCGAATACGGCGGCCAAGTACGCTGAAGCGCGCGACCGGCTGATCGGCGGCTGAGGGCTCTATCGGCAACCATGCGGCGCGTCGTTTGCACGAAGGGCGACGGGTTCGGTGGCTTGCGTATTCGCGAAACCTGCCCATCGTTGGCCGGAGGTGTCGGCGCTGCCGGCCGCTCTGCCTGACCCGGCCGCGTCAGTTCCGGCTCGGTGCCGGGCAGGCGCTGCCGCAATGGGCCAGCGTATCCGCCAGCCAGCGTCGAATATCCTGATCCAGTCGGGTATCGGCTTTGGCGAGCGCGTCGACCCCGCCGACGGCATTCGCGCTGGCGGCAGGCGCGGTGCTCTCGAAACGTTTCTGTGCGATCACCCGGCCATTGTCGGCACGCAGCAGTGTCGCGGTGGCGCTGATTCGGCCCCGGCTGTTCGTATTCGAGGAGAAATGCTGCGAGAAATCGGACAGCTCGACCTGCAGCGCGAGATCGGCCCGGCCCGAGGCATCACCGAGCACGGCCGCGAACAGGCCGGAGCCGGACAGCGCGTCACCCAGATTGTCACCCACCAGCCGGGCCGGCGTATCGGCCCACGATGAGCGCGTATAGGCCGCCAGCTGGGCGTTATCGGCGTAGTCCAGCCGATAGAGCATGCGTTTGGAACCCAGCCAGTCCGGCGCGCTGACCGGACGCAGGTCCAGCGTATAGCCCGAAGGTTTGGCGCTCGTCCCCGGCATATCGGATGGACCGGCGTCCAGGGTATAACGCGTCGGATAGCTGTCGCCGCCGCCGAGCACGCTACAGCCGGCCAGACCGAACGCGGCCGCGCCCCCGGCGAGGGCGAGTAGGAGCACGGCCAGCCGTTGTGGAAAACGAGAGTGTCGCGTCATGTCGGATTCCTTATTGGCCGCCCGAGGCATGGAAGCCGGGCTCACCGGGGCCGGGCCGACGTGCCGGCGGGCCGGTGAGCACGCTCTGTGGCTTGGTCGACAGCTCCGTGCCGAGGTTCTGGATCTGGCGTGCGGTGTCCTGCATCTGACGCGTGAGCGCATCGATGTGGGGCAGCACTTGGTTGTTCAGATTGCGCATCACGTCCTGGCTCGACTGACCGACGCTCCGGGCCGACTGGGCGGCCTTGCCTGCTTTCTGGATCGCCGGAATCGCTTTGTGGGTCAGTTGGTCGACGCTGTCGACCGTACGCCGCAGCTGCCGGGTCAGCTCCGGTAGCTGGGCCAGCGTCGGCTGGAGACTCTTCTCGGCCTCGGTGAGCTGGCGCGTCGCCTGATTGAGCTGGGCCAGGGTCTGGGTGATGTGTTTTGCGTTCTGGCCGCCGGTGAGGTTCTGTACCTGATCGAGAATGGTGCTGATCTTGTCGAGATCGGCCTGACCGCGGCTCTTGAGCCGATCCAGCAGCCCCTTGTGCAGCGGCAGCTGCGGTGGATTGCCGGACAGCGCCGGCGCCGACGGATCGGGCGTGGTCAGCGTGAGTGTGGACAGGCCGGTAATGCCTTGGGTGGCGAGTTTCCCGTAGCTGGACTGGGTCAGCGGCACCGAGTCGCGCACCTTGAACACGATGCGGACCTTGTTGGCATCGTGCGGATCGAAACCCACGCTTTCGATATGCCCGACCTTGAGCCCCTTGAACTTGACCGGCGATTCGGCGCTCACGCCGCCCACCGACTGCGTGGTCTCGATGACCAGCGTGCGGTGGGCGTTGTCGCCGGTGGACAGCCAGAAGAAGAAGCCGACCGCGCCGCCCCCGAAGAACAGGATGAAGATCACGGCGGCGACGATATGCGAACGGTTTTCCATGTCAGGTCTCTTGCACGCCGGGAGCGGTGTCGGCGGCGAAAAAACGCTCGATGAACGGATGCGACACGCGACGTACCTCGTCCAGCGTGCCCACGGTCAGGATACGGCCCTCGTCCAGAATCGCCACCCGGTCCGCTACGGAGGCGAGCGTCGAGCGGTCGTGGGTCACGATCAGTCCGGAGAGCCCCATATCCTTGTGCAGGTGTTCATAGAGACGGTGAAAATCGGTGGCCGAAGCCGGGTCCAGCCCGGCGGTCGGTTCGTCGAGAAACAGCAATTCCGGATCGAGCGCGAGCGCGCGAGCCAGAGCGACACGCTTGACCATGCCGCCGGAAAGCGCATCCGGCATCTGGTTGCCGACCTCGGGATCGAGACCGACCGCGGCCAGCTTGAGGCTGACGAGATCGGCGATCATCGATTCGGGCATGTGCAGGCCGTCGCGGCGCAGTTCCCGCATCGGGAACGCGATGTTGTCGAACACCGGCAGCGAACTGAAAAGCGCGCCCTGCTGGAACAACACGCCCCAACGCCGCGAAAGCCGGCGCATGCTCGACTGGTCGAGCCGGCGGATGCGCACGCCGAGTACATCGACCCGGCCTTCATCCGGCTCGTTGAGCCCGATCAGATGCCGCAGCATCAGCGACTTGCCGCCGCCGCTGCCTCCGATCACGGCCAGTGTTTCGCCGCGCTCGACGGTCAGATCCAGACCGCGGAGAATCCAGCGCTTGCCGATCCTCGCGCCGAGGTTGCGCACCTCGACCGCGGCCTGTGGCTGGTTTTCGTCATGGCCATTCATATCAGGCCCATCTTGGCGAGAATGGCGCCGCTGAGCGCATCGATGATCAGGATCAGCGACAGGCCGACCACCACCGAACGCGTGGTCTGTGAGCTCAGACTGTCGGTGTTGGCGCGGGCGGTCAGGCCGAAGTAGCTGCCCACCAGCGCGATGATCAGGCCGAATAATGCGCCTTTTCCAAGCCCCAGCCAGAAGTTGTACATATCCACCGAGGCCGGCAGGCGGGCGATGAACAGCGCGAACGGCACGTTCAGATCGAACTGCGCCGTCGTTGCCCCGCCCATGATCTCGGCGCCGTCCGTCCACACGACGAGCAGCGGCATGGTGATCATCATGGCGATCACGCGCGAGGTGACCAGCCGCAGCCGTGGCGAGCTGCCGAAGGTCTTGAGCGCGTCGAGTTCCTCGGTGAGATGCATGCCGGCGATGCCGGCCGTGATCGACGAGCCGGCGCGACCGGCCTGGATGATGGCCGCGATGACCGGGCCGAGTTCGCGCAGCACGGCCAGCCCCATCAGGCCGATGATGCGCTGGTTGGCGCCGAAGCTCGACAGCGTGACGCCGATCTGCAGGCTCATGACTACGCCGATCACGTAACCGGTCACCCCCAGCAATATCACCGACGAGACGCCGGAGCGATAGATGGCCGCCGAGATTTCGCGCGCCGGGATCAGGCGCCAGCGCACGGCACAGGTGGCGATATCGGCCATCACGCCGATCAGCAGGGCGATCATGCCACCCACATGCCGTCCGACCGCGATCAGATCGCCGCCGAGACGGTCGAGCAGATCGACGACCGTCAGGCGGGTTTGGCGCGGTGGCACTTCGGGGGCGGCCGCCAGTCGCTCGAAGCGCTGCCGGTGTGGGTCGCGGCATTTCAGTTCGGCCGGCTCGCGCCCGCCCCAGGCCTGCCACAGCAGCCATGCCCCGGCACTGTCCAGCGTGCTCACCTCGCTCAGATCCCAGCTCATGTCGTGGGGCGAATCCAGCGCATCGAGCTCGTCGGCCAATCGCTGGCGGTCGCTGCTGGCCGTGAACAGCCGCCATGATCCCGTCAGGCGCACCCGACGGCGCCCCTCGTCGTCCTCGATCTGCACGCCGGGCGGCGAGCCCCCGTTCCGGGTATCCGTGCCGCTCATCGCACAGGGCATGTCGTCCGCGGCTCGGGCGGAACGATGAACACGACGGGTGCCAGACGCATGATGATGACAACGGGGGCTCGAAACACGCCGACAAAGCTAGCGCAGAGTGGGATCGGCCCGCATCCGTATTGCGCCGGGGCTCGCCTCATCGCACGCCGTGCTTACCGGTCAGGAACCGTTGGACGAGGCCGGGTGGTCGCCCAGCGCCGAATCTAGGATGTTGATCACCGTGTTGTAGTCGGTGCTCCGGTGATGCAGCGCCTGAAACACGGCGTAGCCGTAGGGCTTGATCTTCTGCGGGCCGCCGCGCTCGTGGGGATCCGCGCCGTGGTCGAGCATGAAATGCACCATCTTCGGATCGTTGCGCTTGATCGCGAACAGCAAGGGTGTCAGATGATCCGAACCCGAACGCGGGTCCACCGCATTCACCTTGCCGCCGTTGTCGAGATAAGCCGTGGCGCAGCCATAGGCATCGGCCAGCGCGCCTTCGTGCTGAAAGATCTGCACGAGGCCGCCGGCCCGGGTGATCGCCTGCGTATCGGATTTGTCGTGGCCGTCGGCGCAGTAGCGCTCGGCGGGCGAACCGGCGAGCTTGTTGTCATTCGTCGCGGACGTCGCGGATGGTTTGTTCTGTTCCGGCGGTGGTGTTTGCTCGCTCGAGGCGGTGTGGTGCTGTTCGGTGGTCTGCGCCGGGTTCGTCGTCGGCTGTTGGGCCGGTGTATTCGCGGATTGGGTCGGGCCGTTGTGCTGCAATGCCCCCGAGCCGTAGATCGCCACGCCGATGATCGCGATCGCGATGACGAGGGCCGCCGCGATAATGCCTTTCTTCACCAAGATCTCCTTGTCCGGGTTGGCAAACGCGGGATTATCGAGAATCGCGCTGCTGGCCGAAGAGTGCATCGAGCTTGTCTTCGAACTCGTGGTAGCCCAGATGATCGTAGAGCTCACCGCGGGTCTGCATGGTATCCAGCGCCGGCTTCTGGGTGCCGTGTTCGCGAATCGTGCGATACACGTCGAGCGCCGCATTGGCCATCGCGCGCGACGCCGACAGCGGGTACAGCACCATCGCCACGCCTTGTTCGGCCAGCTGATTCGTGGTGTAGAGGTCGGTCGCTCCGAATTCGGTGATGTTGGCCAGTATCGGCACGCCCAGCTCGGTGAAGCGGGCATACATCGAAAGATCGGTCATCGCCTCGGCGAAGATATAGTCGGCGCCGGCTTCCACGCACGCCGCGGCGCGCTCGACGGCGGCATCGAGGCCTTCGACGGCGAGCGCGTCGGTGCGCGCCATGATCTTCATTTCGTCGCGAGCATCCACCGCGGCCTTGATGCGATCCACCATCTCGGCCTGCGAGACGATCTCCTTGCCCGGCCGATGGCCGCATCGCTTGGCCGCGACCTGGTCCTCGATATGCACGGCCGCCGCGCCTGCGCCCTCCATCAGCCGGATGGAGCGGGCGATGTTGAAGGCACTCCCCCAGCCGGTGTCGATATCGACCAGCAGCGGCGTGTCGGTTGCATAGGTGATCCGGCGTACGTCCTCAAGCACATCGTCCATTGTGGTCATGCCGAGGTCCGGCAGGCCGTACGACCAGTTCGCCACGCCCCCGCCCGACAGATAGATCGCGTTGAAGCCGGAATGCTCGGCGAGCAGTGCGGCATAGGCGTTGATCGCGCCGACGATCTGCAGCGGCTGTTCTTTTTCGAGTGCGGCGGCAAAGCGTTGCGGTGCGGTCATGGCGACGATGTCAGTGGGGGATGTCGCTGACCAGCTTAACGCAGGGGACGTGCGTTGTGGCCGGGTGAGGGGTATTTAGTTGCCATCTGCAGATGCCTAGGTGCGAGAAGGCGGCGCGCACGCGCCCGACACCCATCGCCGCTGCGCGTCTCCGTCGCCGTGTAACGGGACGAAATACAGGCAACCCCGCTCGGCTTGGCGGGCCCAGGCTGTATTTGGGTTCCTGTCGGGCAGGCGGTAGGTCGGATTAGCGCGCAGCGCGTAATCCGACGCTCGATCGGCGAGCTCTGTGGCTCGGCTGTCGGATTACGGTGCGAGCGCCTAATCCGACCTACGAGCTTGATGTGCGACGCATTGGTTTGCGCCAGAGTTGTGGCCTGGCAATTCGCAGTTGTAAGGCTGGATTTCGGGGCTGAGTTTGGATATTGGGGTTGGTTGATTTCCGGTTTCGCACTGATGTGCGAGTCCCTTCTTTTGCGTGCCCAAAAGAAGGAACCAAGAAAAGGGCACCCGAACACGGCGCCGGCTAACGCCGGTTCACTCCGATGCTCGCGTCGACGGGATGCGGCCAGAACTCGCGTTGCTTTGGCGACGCTCAAACAGGCTGGCCGCACCGGCGCCATGCGCCGGACACCCATCGCCGCTGCGCGTCTCCGTCGCCGTGTAACGGGACGAAATACACATAACCCCTGTATTCGGGCCCTGCCGGGCAGTCGATGTAGGTCGGCTTAGGCCGCAGGCCGTAAGCCGACACGGCCGCGCGTGCCGCCCCGGGCTGGAGCTTGCCCGGTCGGATTACGCTTCGCTAATTCAGTCGGCGTGTGCCCGGAGCGCAGCTCGGGGCCGGCGCCTCAACTCAACCACCGCACCGCAAACCGAATGAACCAGCGTGTGAACGCGTTGTAGGGCGGCCGGAACATGAACGCCAGCGAGAAGCGGTCGCGCAATACGCTGCGTTCGTGCGAGAAAGCCATGTAGCCGTGGTGGCCGTGGCTGTTGCCGATGCCGGAGTTGTTCACGCCGCCGAAGGGCAGCTGGCCGTGCAGGAAGTGCATCATGGCCTGGTTCACGCAGGAGCCACCCGCGCTGGTACGCGACAGCACCGTTTCGATGAGGTCGTTGTCGGTCGCGTAGACGTACAGCGCCAGCGGTTTCGGCCGCGCGTTGATGGCCGCGATCGGCTGCTCGATATCGGTATAGGTGAGAATCGGCAGCAGCGGGCCGAAGATCTCTTCTTCCATGACGCGGGCGTGCTCGTCCACCTGGGTGAGCAGGGTGGGTGCCAGAAAACGGTCGTCGTTGGCGGGCACCGTGCCCACCGGCAGCTTGGCACCGCGCTCGATCGCGTCGTCCAGCAGGCCGCGGACGCGTTCATAGTGCTTGTCGTTGACGATACGGCAGTAGTCGCCGTTGTCGGCCAGCTTCTCGCGCGTGCCGTAGAGCGAATCCAGCGCTTCCCGGCAGGCGGCGATGAACTCGTCGCGGATGGCCTCGTGCACATAGACATAGTCGGGCGCGATGCAGGTCTGGCCGTTGTTGGCGAATTTGCCCCAGACCAGCGTCGCGGCGGCAGACTTGATCTTGGCCGAACGATCGACGATGACCGGTGACTTGCCGCCCAGCTCGAGGGTGACCGAGGTCAGATGCTTGGCTGCCGCGCCCATCACGATCCGGCCGACCGCGGGCGAGCCGGTGAAAAAGATATGGTCGAATGGCAGTGCCAGCAGTGTCTGCGACGTCTCGACCGCGCCCTGAACCACGGCCACCTCGTCTTCGTCGAACAGCTCGGCCAGGAATTCGGCCAGAAAGACCGCGCAGTTCGGCGTCATCTCCGATGGCTTGAGGATCACCGTGTTGCCGGCCGCGATCGCGGAGACCAGCGGACCGAGCGAGAGATTGATCGGATAGTTCCACGGCGAGACGATCAGGCATACGCCACGCGGTTCGGTGCGCACCTCGGCGCTGGTGCCGAACATGAGCAGGGTGGGGCGCTTGCGCTTCGGCTTCATCCACGATTTGAGCTTGCGCATGGCGTGGTGCGCTTCGGCCACCACCGGCAGGATCTCGGTGACCTCCACCTCGGCCG
>CAWIGB010000035.1:0-62398 GCA_963835375.1 uncultured Gammaproteobacteria bacterium | reverse complement strand
ACCGAACTTGTCGTGTGTGGCCACGGTATCGAGGATCCAGCCACGCACGCGTTCGTGTACAGGGTAGAGCCATCCGCGAGATAGCCGAGACACTTCGGAGCGCAAGCCTGTTTCTCCGCATCATACGAACGATCTGGAGATGACTATAACGCACCGCTCCTTTTTTCAGAGCGGCACCGCTGTAGGTCTCCAGTCCCGCTAACAAAGGGTTAGACCGATCGGCGGTACGAGCAGTGATGCGACTGAACCGCCGCGAACCACCAAGCGCGTCGGCTCAGGCGCGTCCCAGACGCTTCAGAAATCGTGCCATGGCCTCATTGACGGTTTCCGGATGGGTCAGGTTCGGCGCATGACCGGCCTCGGGCACGGTGACCATCTCGGCATGCCGCAGGCGCCGGGCCATGTCCTCCGCCCGGTCGAGCGTGATCGCCTGATCAGCCTCGCCGTGGATAACCAGCGCCGGCACCTCGATACGGGCGATCTCGTGGTTGATGTCGTCGCGATTAGTCAGGGCGCGGAAAGCCTGGCTCAGATTATGTGATTGCCAGCCACGCCACTTCGCCTTCCATCGTTCGGCGCCGTGCCAGGCCGGACCGAGAATGATTTCGGCAATGTCGTCGGCGATGGACTCCGGCAGGCCCTGGCGGGTCCAGACATCGAGCATCTGCTCATAGCCGGCTAGCTTGGCCGAATCCTCGACATCGGCCTGGGTGTCGATCAGCACCAGCGCCTCCACGCGCTGCGGGTGGGTCAACGCGCAGCGCAGCGACAGATAGCCGCCCTGGCTCATGCCCACCAGCACCGCCCGCTCGATGCCCAAATGATCGAGCAGCGCCACCAAATCGTCGGCCGAGTCGTAGTAGCTGAATGGCGCGATATCGTCGCCGGCGGTCTGGCCGTGGGCGCGTTCGTCCCAGGCGATGCAGCGACAGGTCGAGTCAAACGCCGCCAGCTGCGGCGCGAACATCTCGTGGTCCATCAGCAGCCCGTGCGAGAACACAAGGACCGGACCGTCGCCTCCCGTATCGTGATAGAACAGACGCTGGCCGTTGACGGGCGCAATCGGCATGGATCTCTCTCCGCTGTCGTTTTCGGCCAAATTAACACGCAGCCGCGCACCAGCCCGGCCCTGTGGTCTTCAGCGGGGCCGTAGCCCGACCCGCAACCCGAATCGCCCCTGTTTTCAATCGTGCTCGACGCGCCGGAAACTGCCCCAGACCGGCACCGCAAACTGTAGCCAGACGGTATCCGAGGCCGCCCGATTCTCCACCGCCAGATCGTGCTGGTACTTCAGGGCGACGCCACCGAACCGGGTGTAGTAGATCACTTGCGGGCCGATACCGAACGCCTGGGCTCGATGGCCGTCCGGCCCCACGCGGTGCCCGTTGATCGTGTCGTCGGTGAACTGTTTCAGGTAGTAGCCGCCGATGCCGAAACCCAGATGCTGGGCCCAGGTATCGCTCGATTGATGGACGAACGGCCGGTAGTTCACGCCGTAGTCGAGATCCACCGAATTGCCCGATTGATAGTCGGTCGCGCTGTTCTTGGTGTTGAATTCACCGTAAACCGCGCCGTTGAGGGCCAGTTTGTCATTGACGTGATAAGTCACATTGATACTGGGATCGAACGACCAATAGTTCTTGCCGGGGTTGACCAGATCGGTCTTGTTGTAACGCCCGGTCGGCAGATAGGTATCCAGACCGAAATACAGGAACATCTTCTTGTCGGGCGTGTGATAGGACAGGTAGTTCTGAAAGTCCAGGTCACCGAGATTGGTGGCCTGGTCGGATTCCGCGCCGACATCGAGATGGTTGTAGGAAAACTGCAGCACGCCGCCCATCGTGTAGTGGAACGGGCCGATCGGCTGGGCGAAGGTATACAGGAACCGCATGGCATCCACCGCGCCGGAATTGGAGAATCCCGGCACCGACTCGTTACCCGAGCCATCGGCCAGGGTATGGCTCCAGTGGCCGACCGTGTAGTTGCGGAATTCCAGCGTGCCGGGCATCGGCATGTAGCCATCGCCGAGCGTATTCACCCCCACCGGATAGTGCGTCTGGCCATCTTCCGTGGCCAGAGCTGTCGCCGCCATGCAGCTCAGCACCACGGCCGCTGCATACATCGGCACGCTCTTCAGTCCACGTGCCTTTCTGCGTTGCGGGCGCTGCCGGCCGGCTTCTGAAGCCACGTGCGGGTTCTGCCTCGGTTCGATCATTGCTCCTCCCCTTGCAAGCGTGACGCGATGCCATGATGAACTGGAGCAATCCGCCATACGGCCCGGCCATATCGCCGGCCTCGAGAGATCGAGAATGCGATATGGCCGCCGCCGGACCCTTCCAGAAAATCTTGTTCGCTATACGCCCTGTCAGTCGCTATTCGAACAAAAGACTAGCGGGCCTATGGGCTGGAGCAATGATCAGTTAGTAGTAAGCCGATAGTTCTATAGCTGTCGGTGTTGCCCGTGAGGATCGCGTAGCTGCCGGCGATTGCGCCTGTCACGAGGGGCAGCGCCGAACACAATCATCGCTACAGCGTTCACCGACCGGGCCCATGAGCGGCGTTCAGCCGTACAACCCGATGATTCCCGCCGCGCTTCCCCATGCCAGCGTGGCGGGCCCGCGCCGTTCGCGCGGGACTATGGCAAGACCGTGCGGTCGGCGGGGCCCGACGCCGGCCGGCTCAGATCGGATACTGGCGCGGCCCGCTCTGCAGGGTGACCCAGCGCAGGTCGGTGAATTCGGCAATGCCGGCCTGGCCGCCGAAGCGCCCGTAACCGCTGGCTTTCACGCCGCCGAAGGGCATCTGCGGTTCGTCGTGCACGGTCGGGCCGTTGACGTGGCAGATGCCCGAGCGGATGCGCTGGGCGATTGCCATGCCGCGGGCGCCGTCGCCGGAGAATACGGCCGCCGACAGGCCGTATTCCGTATCGTTGGCCACCCGCACCAGTTCATCGTCGCCACCGGCCACGCGCACCATGGCCACCACCGGGCCGAAGGATTCTTCGCCGTAGATCCGCATGCCGGGGGTCACCCGATCGAGCACGGTCGGCTGCATGATCACCGAATCCGCTTCGCCGCCAACGCGCACTTCCGCGCCTTTGGCCTTGGCATCCCCGATCAGCTCGTTGAGATGAACCCGCGACGGCTCACCGATCAATGTGCCGAGCGGCGTGTCCTCGTGGCGCGGGTCGCCGGCCTTGAGCATGGCCACCTTGGCCGTGAGCTTGTCGGCAAAAACATCGGCCACCGATTCGGCGACCACCAGGCGCTCGGTCGACATGCAGATCTGGCCCTGATGGAAGAACGCACCGAAGGCGGCCGCCGCCACGGCGGCGTCCAGATCCGCATCATCGGCCACCACGAACGGCGCCTTGCCGCCGAGTTCCAGCAGCGCCGGTTTGAACACGCCGGCCGCGGTCTGGCCGATGATCCGCCCGACCGGGCTCGAGCCCGTGAAATTCACGCGTGCGATCGCCGGATGCTCGATCAGCGCCCGGACCACGTCGGCGGCATCGTCCGGCGCGTTGGTCACGACGTTGACCACGCCGTTATCCATGCCCGCCTCGATCAGTGCCTCGCCGATCAGATGATGCACCGCCGGACACTGCTCGGAAGCCTTGAGCACGACGGTATTGCCACAGGCCAGCGCCGTCGCAATGGCGCGAACGCCCAGAATCACCGGCGCGTTCCAGGGCGCGATGCCCAGCACCGGGCCGCAGGGCACGCGCATCGACATCGCCAGATTGCCCGGCACATCGGTCGGAATGGTTGCGCCCTGGATCTGGGTGGTCAGCGCGGCGGCCTCGCGCAGCATGCCGGCGGCCACATGCACGTTGAAACCGGCCCAACCGGGGGTCGCCCCGGTCTCTTCGACCATGGCTTGCGTGAAATCCTCGGCGCGGGCTTCGACCGCATCGGCGGCAGCCAGCAATCGGGTCCGACGCTCGCCGGGGCCCGCGGCAGCCCAGTTCGCGAAGGCATGCGAGGCCGCCTCGGCGGCCGCTTCGGCATCGCCGACCGCGGCTGCCGGGCGCGCGTGACCACATCGCCCCCGGCCGGATTGCGTCGTTCGAACGTTGCGCCGTTGGCCGCGGCGCGCTCTTGCCCGCCGATCAGCAATGCCAGTTCCTTCATGTCGGTTTTCCTCGTTGTTCGAATGCCGCCGGGCGCCGATCGGCCGTGACTCCGCCCCACCAGCGACCCTGCACCGTTCGCCAGAAGTTCGCATTACGACCACTCGGCCGCAAGTCGAACGCCACATCACAAAACTGATGCGCCGGGGTTGTTATCGCGGGCACTCGAAACACCCCGGCCCACGCAGGCCTGGGCAGCCAGCACTGGCCGCTCGGCCCGTCGCCTCAGGGAAAGCCGGCCCCGTCGAGGCGCTGGATGACGAAATCCAGCGCGGCGGCGTAGCCGAAGGCACCCAGCCCGGCAATGACGCCGTCGGCCCGCGTCGAGACATAAGAATGATGCCGAAACGATTCTCGCTTGTGCACGTTCGACAGATGCACTTCCACCACCAGCCCGTCGAACGCATTCAGCGCATCCAGCAAGGCCACGGAGGTATGCGTCCAGGCCGCCGGGTTGATGATGATGGCGTCGGCGCCGGCACGAGCCGCGTGAATACGCTCGATCGCCTCGCCTTCGTGATTGGTCTGGAAGGCCGCAAGCTCGGCCCCGCCGGCCTCGGCACGCCGCGCCAGCGCAGCCTCGATATCCGCCAGCGTGGTGGCGCCGTAGATCTCGGGTTCGCGCTCGCCGAGCAGATTGAGGTTGGGGCCATTGAGCAACAGAATCTTCACGCCGCGCTCCCACGCCTGAATGAATCGGGCCCATCATAGCCGCCCGGCGGCCTGCGCCGACAGGCACGCCTGGCGAACGCGATCCGATCATCAACGCAAAAATCGCGGCGTGTTCGCATTGCGCACGAAAACGCCAGACTGTAGCCGCTCGTCGCCATGTACCGATAGAGGATTGCGCAGCTTGAAACAGCAGCCCCCCGAGACCGAAGACGCCGGCCTGGCGCCCGACCATCGCGATTTCGTCAGCGCGCTGGCCACCGGGCTGGAGATCATCCGTACTTTCGATCGCGATCATCCACGGATGACGCTCAGCGAAGTGGCGGCGCGCAATGGCATCAACCGGGCCAAGGCCCGGCGGTTTCTGCTCACCCTCCACGGGCTGGGCTATGTCCGCAAGCAGGAGCGCTATTTCGAGCTGGCGCCGCGAACGCTCGATCTGGGCTATGCGTTTCTGTCGGCCAATGGGTATCAGTCGATCGTGCGCCAGCATCTGGAGCACATCACCGAAGCCACCGGCGAATCCTCGTCGATGGGCGTACTGGACGGCGCCGATGTGATCTATGTCGCGCGTTCGGCCGCACCACACCGATTGATGACGGTCGCGCTCAACATCGGATCGCGCTTGCCCGCGGTCGCGACCTCGATGGGCCGCGTGTTGTTGGCGTTCACGCCCGATCGGCTGGACGAGATCCTGGCTCGGGACGCACTGGTCGCCCATACACCGAACACGATCACCGATGCCAAGGCGCTGCGCGCGTGCATCGCCGCGGTACGCACCGACGGTTATTGCATCGTCGATCAGGAGCTGGAGTCCGGGCTGCGCTCTCTGGCGGTGCCGGTGCGCAATCAGCATGGCAAACTGCTGGGCGCCCTGAACGTCAGCACCAACGCAGCACGCGTTGCGCGCGAAACCCTGGAGCAGGATTTTCTGCCAATGTTGCTGGAGACGGCCCGGGAAATCGAACGCACGGTCGAGTAAACCACGCTGGCCGAGCCGACGGCCGGCCCGTTCCACGGTTTGCCGATGCCTCGCTCGGGTGGCTATCGTGCGGCGCAGAGATTTCATCGCGTGGCGTGTTCGCGCGGCTCGCCGTTCGGAACGCAGCCGTACGCCGGTTGTCCATTCATCGGCCGATGCCAGCTGCGCGACGACGCGTCGACGGCGACGTGCGGCAGAGCGCCTCACGCGCGTTGACGCCCACCGTCGGCATCCATCACATGCGGGAGCGCCATGTACGACCTGTTCCTCCGTCATCCGTTCATGAGCCCGAGCGGCCTTAGCGCCTGCGACGCACAGGCGTTCGTCGAGGCGATGTGTAGGTTCGAGATCGCGCTGGCGCGGGCCGAGGAAGCGGCCGATCATCTGCCCGCGGGCACGGCGGATCGCATCGCCGGCACGATTCGCGCCGAGGCATTCGATGCCGAAATGCTGGCCCGCGAGGCCGCCGATGGCGGCAATGTCGCCATCCCCTTCGTCAAGCACGCCAAGGCCCTGCTGCCCGACGAGCTCAAGCCGTGTTTCCACAAGGGCGCGACCAGCCAGGACGTGATCGACTCGGCGCTCATGATCGTGATCAGGCCACGGCTCGAGTGCTGTCTTGAGCATATCGCCGCCGCGATCGAGGGCGGGCTCGCTCAGATGGATCGCCACCGACACACGCCCATGATCGGGCGCAGCCTGACCCAGCAGGCCCTGCCGATCACCTTCGGCGCCAAGGTGGGGCAATGGCTGACCGGGCTGGCGGCGGCCGAGCGCCGCCTGAAACGCGTCTCCGCCGGCGGCCTGTTCGTTCAGTTCGGCGGCCCGGTTGCGGCCCATCATGGGCTCGATGACGGGCTCGATCTGATGGCGGCCCTGGCGACGGCCTTGAACCTCAATTGTCCGCTCCTGCCCTGGCATACCGATCGCCAGCCGATCCTGGCGATCGTCGATAGCGTGGGCGCGGTTGCTGTAGCCGCCGAGAAGATTGCAACCGACATCGCCTTAATGGCCCAGACCGAGGTCGGCGAAGCGCGTGAACCGGCCGCCACCGGGGCCGGCGGGTCGTCGTCCATGCCCCACAAGGCCAACCCGGTGGGCAGCGCGCGCATCCGGGCGGCAGCGCGCCAGATCCATGCGGCCGTGGGGACAATTCACAGCGCCGGCGCCCAGCCCCATGAACGCGCCTTCGGCGAATGGCATGCCGAATGGGCGCCGTTGGTCGATGCCGTGCTGTTGCTCGAAGGTGCCCTGGAGACACTCGTGCCGCTGCTCGGCGAACTCCAGATCGATGCTGCAGCCATGCGCGCGAATCTGGCTCTACCCGGCGGGGCCAATCTGTCGGCGCCGACGTTTACATTATTGCAGGAAGCGATGCCGCTGGATCGCGCGCAAACACTGGCGGCCCAAGCCACCGAGACCGCGCTGCGCGAGCGCTGCGGCTACGCCGACGCGCTGCTCGCCATTCCCGAGATCGCCACCGCGTTCACGGCCGAACGGGTTCGCGCGGCGGTCGATCCCGCAGCCTATGTCGGCACCAGCGCGGCGCAGGTATTACGTGTCGAGGCCGCGCTGCGCGACCGCTGAGCCCCGCCGCCGGCCATGGCAACGCTCGATGGCGCCTCGATCCTGGGTGCTTCGATCCGGAATCGACCCAAAACGGAATTGACGAGCCACATCGGCTGGCCTAAATTATTCGCATAGCAAATCTTGGTTCGCATAGCGAACCAAACAGCCGGAGTGCACCCATGGCTGAATTCCTGTCCCTGGCCGAGGCGGTGGATCGATATGTGGCCGACGGGGCCACCGCGGCCCTGGAAGGCTTCACGCATCTGATTCCGTTTGCGGCCGGCCACGAAATCATCCGCCAGAAGAAACGCGATCTGACCCTGATCCGCATGACGCCGGATCTGATCTACGACCAGATGATCGGCGCCGGCTGCGCCAAGAAGCTGATCTTTTCCTGGGGCGGCAACCCCGGTGTGGGTTCGCTGCACCGGCTGCGCGATGCGGTCGAGAAAGGCTGGCCGCATCCGATCGAGATCCTCGAACACAGCCATGCGGCCATGGCCAATGCGTTCGAAGCGGGCGCGGCTGGGCTGCCGCTGGCGATCCTGCGCGGCTATATCGGCTCGGACCTGCCCAAGGTGAACGACCAGATCAAGTTCATCGACTGCCCGTTCACCGGCGAGAAACTCGCGGCGGTGCCGTCGATCCGGCCGGATGTGTCGATCGTGCATGCCCAGAAAGCCGACCGGCACGGCAATGTGCTGGTCGAGGGCATCGTTGGCGTACAGAAGGAAGCCGTGCTCGCGGCCCGGCACTCGATCGTCACGGTCGAGGAGATCGTCGACGAGCTGGAGGCCGGTCCCAACGCCTGCGTGATCCCGGCCTGGGTGATCAGCGCCGTATGCGAAGCCCCCGGCGGCGCCAAGCCGTCGTACACCCACGGCTACTATCCACGATCGAACAAGTTCTACAAGGACTGGGACCCGATCTCTCGCGACCGCGAGGCGTTTTCCGCCTGGCTGGACGCGCACGTGTTCCACACAACGGAGCCTCGGCATGAGCGAACGCTACAGCGCTTCCGAAATGATGACGGTCACCGCCGCGCGTGCACTGACCAACGGCCAGAGCTGTTTCGTGGGTATCGGCCTGCCGAGCGAAGCGGCCAACCTGGCTCGTCTGACCCATGCGCCCGACGTGGTGCTGATCTACGAATCCGGCACGCTCGAAACCAAGCCAGACGTGTTGCCGCTGTCGATCGGCGACGGCGAACTGTGCGAGACCGCGCTGACCACGGTCTCCGTGCCCGAGATGTTTCGTTACTGGGTCCAGGGCGGCAAGATCGACGTCGGTTTTCTGGGCGCCGCCCAGATCGACAAGTACGCCAATCTCAACACCACGCTGATCGGCGACTATCGCGAACCCGAAGGTGCGCCTGCCGGGCGGCGGCGGGGCGCCGGAAATGGCCACCTGCACCGGCGAGATCTTCATCACCCTCAAGCAGTCCAAGCGGACATTCGTGGAAGCGGTCGATTTCGTGACCACGGTCGGCTTCGGCCGTGACGGCACCGCGCGTGACGACGTGCCCCACATCGGCGCGGCCCCACCCGCGTGATCACCGATCTGTGCGTGATGCAGCCCGATCCCGAGACGAAGGAGCTGACGGTGACCTCGCTGCATCCGGGCGTCACCCGCGAGGACGTGATCGAGGCCACCGGCTGGGAGATCGCTTTCGCCGACGATCTGACGAGCACCGCCGAGCCGGACGACAAGGAACTTGACCGTGCTGCGGGAGTTGAAGGCACGCACCGATAAGCGTCACAGTGAGGCGTGATCTTTCTTGAAGATTTGTCCGCAGATAGACACAGATTCATACGCAGATGCAGCAAAGACGAGTCGTTCTTTATTGTGCTCTGCGTTGGTTCAGCGGCTGATGCCGGGAAACGCACGCAACATTCAGATCTTTCCAGGTGCCGATGATCGATCCTTTCGGACAAGATCGTCTCTTCTTTATCTGCGTAGATCTGCGTCCATCTGCGGATAAAAAGAACGAATAGCGCTCAACCCGGAGTGACCCATGGCCAACGAAGTCTTTCTCTGCCATCCCCGCCGCACCGCAGTCGGCCGTTTCGGCGGCACCCTGGCCGCGGTCCGACCCGACGACATGCTCGCGCATGTCTTCAAGGCGGTCCTGGCCGAAGCGCCGAATCTGGACCCGGCCGCGATCGACGACGTGATCGCCGGCTGTGCCAACCAGGCCGGCGAGGACAATCGCAACGTGGCGCGCATGTCGTTGCTGCTGGCCGGCCTGCCGCATAGCGTGCCCGGCGCGACCATCAACCGGCTGTGCGGCTCGAGCATGGATGCGGTCGGCACCGCGGCGCGGGCGATCCGGGCCGGCGAGACGAGTTCGATGCTGGCCGGTGGCGTCGAATCGATGTCGCGAGCGCCGTATGTGGTGTCCAAGGCGCCGAGCGCGTTCGCTCGCAACCAGACCATGGAAGACACGACCATCGGCTGGCGCTTCATCAATCCGCTCCTGAAACAACAGTACGGCGTGGACTCCATGCCAATCACCGGCGAGAACGTGGCCGAACAGTTCAACGTCTCCCGCGAGGATCAGGACGCCTTCGCTTATCGCTCGCAGCAGAAAGCCGAGGCGGCGCGCAAGGCCGGCCGGCTCGCCGAACAGATCACCCCGATCGAAATCCCGCGCCGCAAGCAGGAACCGCTGGTCTTCGATACCGACGAACACCCGCGCCCCGAAACCACGCTGGACAAGATGGCCAAGCTGCCGACGCCGTTCCGCGACAACGGCACGGTCACGGCCGGCAATGCCTCGGGCGTCAACGACGGCGCCGGCGCGCTGATCGTGGCCGGCGAACAGGCGGTCGAAGGATTTCGATCTGAAACCCATGGCGCGGATTCGCGGCATGGCCACGGCCGGCGTGGAGCCACGGATCATGGGCATGGGCCCGCTGCATGCCAGCAACAAGCTGCTGGACCGGCTCGGGCTGTCGATCGACGACATGGGCGTGATCGAGCTCAACGAGGCGTTTGCCAGCCAGGCCCTGGCAGTCACCCGCGGCTGGCATCTGCCCGACGACGACGCACGCGTGAACCCGAACGGCGGCGCGATCGCGCTCGGCCACCCGCTCGGCATGTCCGGCGTACGCATCATCCAGTCCACCCTGCACGAAATGGTGCGCCGCGACGCCCGCTACGGGCTGGCGACCATGTGCATCGGCGTCGGTCAGGGGATCGCCACCGTACTGGAACGGGTCTGATAGGCATTGACGAAAAGCCGATCCACAGATAGCCACGGATGGAAGAAAGGGCCGCTCTGCCCGCATCTTCTTTTTTCGATCTGCGTGGATCTGCGTTCATCTGTGGATAAGTGAAGAAGGAAACAGGCGAACGATCACAACTTAGGAGGCCCCATGCCATTCGTCGATATCGAAAGCCGGGCCGTCGCCTATCGCGACATTGGTCCGAAGACCGCGCCGGCCGTGCTGCTGGCCCATCCGCTGGGCATGACCCAGGCGGTATGGGACGACGTGATCAGCGCCCTGGCCGGACGTTTTCGCCTGATCACCTGGGATCTGCCGGGACACGGTGCGAGCGCGGTCGCCGCCAGGGCGCTGCGCGCCGACGATCTGGCCGCCGAGGCCGTGGCCCTGCTCGATGCCCTGCACGTCGAACACGCGCATTTCGTCGGCACCTCGATCGGCGGCGTGGTCGGCCAGGCACTGCTGCTGCGCGCGCCCGAGCGGATCGGCCGGGTCGCACTCACCAACACCGGCGCGGTCATCGGCCAGTCCGATCTCTGGCATCAGCGCGCAGCCCGGGTGCGTGCCGAAGGCCTGCCGGCGATGGCGCCCGAGCTGGTCGAGCGCTGGTTCGCGCCTGCCTTCAAGAGTGCCCAGCCGGCGGCCGTCGCCGGTTGGCAGACCCAGCTCGCCCGCTGCGACGATAAATCCTATGCCCGGCTCTGCGAACTGCTGGCCGCAGCCGACTTCCGTGCCCGGCTGACTGGCGTGACCCGCGCCGTGCATCTGCTGACCGGTGCCGACGACGGCGCCACGCCGCCAGCCACCCTGGCAGCCCTGGCCCGGGAACTGGTCAACAGCGAGCGGACCGTGCTCGAAGCAGTCGGCCATGTGCCTGCGGTCGAAGCGCCGGCGCGTTTTGTCGACTGGCTGCGCGATGTGCTGCCAGCCGAGGGAACGCAGCCGCCGGTGGGCTTCGATGAAGGCCTGGCGATCCGCAAATCGGTGCTCGGCGCCGAGCACGTCGAGCGCGCCTCGAACAACGCGACCACCCTGGATGCCCCCTTCCAGGACATGATCACGCGTCTGGCCTGGGGCGAGCTCTGGGGCAATACCGACCTCAGCCGGGCCGAGCGCAGCATGATCACGCTGGCTGTGCTGGCCGCACTCGGCCGCGACGGCGAACTCGAGCTGCATCTGGAAACCGCGAAAACGATCGGTCTGTCCGAAGCCCAGCTGCGCCAGACGCTGATGCATGTCGCGATCTATGCCGGCGTGCCGGCGGCCAACCATGCCTTCAAGCTGGCCAAGCAGCACGGCTGGGGCCAGCCCCGCGGCGCCGGCTAAGGCCGCAACGGCCGTGATCCATTCACCAATCAAGCTCCGGCATCTGGCGGCGTTCGCCGAGGTAGCCCGGCACGGCCAATTCGCCTCGGCGGCCGAGGTACTGTCGATCAGCCAGCCCGGGCATGTCCAAGACCATCCGCGAACTCGAGACCGGGCTCGGCGTGGCCCTGTTCGAACGCGGGCCACGCGGGGTCAAGCTGACGCCGGCCGGGCGGACGCTGCTGCGTCATGCCGCGCCGGCCCTACGCTCGATCGGCGAGGGCATCGAAGCCGTTCGGCGCGAAGAACCGGAACCCGTCGTCCGGCTGGGAGCCCTATCCAACGTCGAGGGTGGCCTGCTGCCCGAAACCCTGCTGGCTCTGCATCGCGAACGCCCGGATATCCGGGTCGAGGTTGATACGGGCACCAGCGCGGCGTTATTGACTCGGCTGCGTCTCGGCGAGCTCGATCTGGTCGTGGGGCGCATGAGTGAAGCCGAGGAGATTCGCGATCTGGTCTTCGAACATCTCTACTACGAACCGATGATCGTGGTCGTGCGCGCCGAGCACCCGGCCCTGGCAGACACGGGCAGCCGCGCCCGATATCAGCCAGCTGACCCATTACCCATGGGTGATCCCGCCGCGTGGCACCACGCTGCGCGAACAGGTCGAACGCTACTGGGTGGAGCGCTCGATCAACCCGCCACATGCCATCGAAACGCTCTCGCTGCCGTTGTCTCAGGCCTATGTTCTGGGCTCGGATGCCGCATGGGTCACGCCGGCCGATACGGCAAGAGCGCCCGTCAAGTCTAATCAAATGGTCGTAGTCGCTTCGCCGATCGAGATCCGCGGCGGCTCGGTGGGTTTTGCCGTGAACAGCAGCCAGCCGATGTCGCTCCCGGCCCGCCAGTTCTGCGATTGCCTGGGTCGGGCAGCCGGCCATTACCCGGGCGTTGGCTGGGCGCCCGATCTCCCGATATAACCAATGGGGTATGTCGGAGCGCGCTCTTTTCAATTGGCGCGCCGGTTCTCCCCGGGCATGTTCCAAAAACACGGCCCGCCCCGCGCCCGAGGAGATCGAAATGGCCACCAACGAACACACCGCGTTCGTCATGCGCGACCGCAACTGGCATCCGCCGGCCTATGCGCCGGGTTACAAGACCACGGTGGCCCGAGCGCCGAAACAGGCCTTGATGGCGATCCAGACGCCGAGCGCCTCCGAGCGCTCCGGTCCGGATTTCGGTCACTTCACGCTCGGGCCCTACGACAACGACCTTCTGAACAATTATCGCGAAGACACCGAACGCGACGGCCTCCCAGTGGGCGAGCGCATCCAGCTCTACGGCCGGGTGATCGACCAGTTCGGCAAGCCGGTGCCGCATACGCTGGTCGAGATGTGGCAGGCCAACGCTGGCGGACGCTACCGGCATAAAAAAGACAGCTATGCCGCGCCGCTGGACCCGAACTTCGGCGGCGTCGGGCGTACGGTCACCGACGAAGGCGGCTGGTATCGCTTCCGCACGATCAAGCCCGGGCCCTACCCCTGGCCGAACGATCCCAACTCCTGGCGCCCGGCACATATCCATATCTCGGTGATGGGGCCGTCGATCTCGACCCGCTTGATCACCCAGCTGTATTTCGAGGGCGACCCGCTGATTCCGCACTGTCCGATCGTGAACACGATCCGCGACCCCGAGGCCGTCGAGACGTTGACCTCGCGCCTGGACATGGCCCGCTCGCGTTCCTTCGACTGTCTTGTGTACCGCTTCGATATCGTCACCCGCGGCGCGCTGCAGACGTTTTTCGAGAACTTCTAGGAGCCCGCAATGCAGCACTATGATCGCCGCCAGCCGCTGGACCCGGACAGCGTGTTCCTGCCCGAGTCGCCGTCGCAGACGGCCGGCCCGTACGTTCATATCGGCCTGGCGCTGAACATCGCCGGCCTGCCCGAACGCGAGCACGAAATCGCCAATGTCATGGCCGGCGCGCAGGCCGAAGGCCAGCGTATCCATCTGCAGGGGCTGGTGCTCGACGGCAACGAGATGCCGGTCGACGACGTACTTATCGAGACCTGGCAGGCGGATGCGAACGGGCGCTATGTCACCGATTTCTCCTTCGACAACGCCTTCAACAGTTTCGGCCGAGCCGCGCCGGGCATGGGCGTGGACCGCGCCGGCTGGTGGTCGTTCACCACGGTCAAGCCGGGCCGCGTTGCCCATCCCGACGGCCCGGAGATGGCGCCGCATATCAACCTCATGGTGTTCGCCCGCGGCATCAACATCCATCTGCATACGCGGCTGGTTTTCGACGACGAAGGCGAAGCCAACCAGGTCTGCCCGTTTCTGAATCGGGTGCCGGCCGAACGCCGACCCACGCTGATCGCAAAGCGGATCGAAGACCACGAAAACGGCGAGCCCGCCTACGAATTCGTGATCCGGCTGCAGGGCCGCGACGAAACGGTGTTCTTCGATTTCTAGGGAATCGGCGCCTACCCAGGGCGCAAAGACACGGTTTTGGAACGATTCGACGGAGACGATATGAAAACCCAGGTCGCCATCATCGGCGCGGGCCCCTCGGGCCTGCTGCTCGGCCAGCTGCTGGCCCGAGCCGGCATCGACAACGTGATCCTCGAGCGCCGCTCGGCCGACTATGTACTGAGCCGTATCCGTGCCGGCGTACTCGAACAGGGCACGGTGGATCTACTGCGCGAAGCCGGCGTGGCCGAGAACCTCGATGCCCACGGGCTCATCCACACCGGCTTCGACATCGCCTTCGCCGGCGAGCGCGTGCGCATCGATCTGCCCGAACTGGCCGATGGCAAACACGTCACCGTCTATGGTCAGACCGAGGTCACCCGCGACCTGATGAACGCCCGCGAAGCAATCGGCGCAACCACCTGGTACGAAGCCGAGGACGTGCAGCCGCATGCGGTCGATACCGATGCGCCCTATGTCACCTTTACCCACGACGGCCGCGAACACCGACTGGACTGCGCCTATGTCGCCGGCTGCGACGGCTCGCATGGCGTCTCCCGCGGCTGTATTCCGGCCGATCGGTTGAAGATCTTCGAGCGCGAATATCCGCTCGGCTGGCTGGGCGTGATGGCGGAGACGCCGCCGGTTGCCGACGAGTTGATCTATGCCACCCACGAGCGTGGCTTTGCCCTGTGCAGCATGCGCTCGTCCACCCGCAGCCGCTATTACATCCAGGTGCCGGATACCGAATCGCCCGACGCCTGGAGCGACGACCAGTTCTGGGCCGAACTCAAGCGCCGCCTGCCGGATGACGCGGCCGAGGCGCTGGTCACGGGCGACTCGATCGAGAAGTCGGTCGCCCCGCTGCGCAGCTCGGTCACCGAGCCGATGCAGCATGGCCGGCTGATCCTGCTGGGGGATGCCGCGCATATCGTGCCGCCGACCGGCGCCAAGGGCCTGAATCTGGCGATATCGGACGTGAACACGGCCTATCGCTTGTTCCGGCGCATCTACGACGATGGCCGGGCCGGCCTGATCGGGCGCTATTCGGCAACCTGTCTGGCCCGAATCTGGAAGACCGAGCGTTTTTCCTGGTGGATGACCACCAACCTGCACAAATTCTCGGATACCGCTGACTTCAACAGCCGTATCCAGCAAGCCGAACTCGGTTATTACCTCAATTCCCGGGCCGGCCGTGCCACGATCGCCGAAAACTATGTCGGCCTACCGTTCGCCGAACTCGAAGCCTAGAGGAGCATCCCATGCGACATCTCAACCCGCCCTTCCGCGCCGAACACGTTGGCAGCCTGCTGCGTCCGCAGGCCGTACTCGAAGCGCGCCAGCGCCATGCCAACGGCGAGATCGATGCCGAGGCCCTGCGCGAAGTCGAGGACCGCGCCATCGCCGATGCGGTACGCAAGCAGGAGTCTGTCGGGCTACAGGACGTCACCGACGGCGAATTTCGCCGCGCCTATTTCCATCTGGATTTTCTGAAACAGCTCGACGGCGTGTCCGTGACCGGCGGCATCGCGGCCAACAAGAGTGCCAAGAGCTCGGACGACGGTTTCACCCCGCCGCAGCTCTCGGTCACCGGCAAACTGGCCCATGCCCGCCCGATCCAGGTCGCGGATTACGAGTTCCTGGCCTCGCAGGCCAGGGCCACGCCCAAAGTCTCGATCCCGTCACCGACGATGGTGCATTTCCGCGGCGGCCGGGCAGCGATCGATATTGAAGCCTATCCGGAAATGGATGCTTTCTTCGACGATCTGGCCGCCTGCTATCGCGACGAGATCGATGCGCTGTATCGCGCGGGCTGCCGTTATATCCAGCTCGACGACACCAATCTGGCTTATCTCTGCGACCCGGACATGCGCGCTGCTGCCAAGGAGCGCGGCGAGGATCCGAACACCCTGCCGAAGCAGTACGCCGAACTGATCAACGCCGCGCTCGCCGGCCGGCCTGACGACCTGACCGTCGGCATCCATCTGTGCCGCGGCAACTACCGCAGCACCTGGTTCGCCCAGGGCGGCTATGAGCCGGTGGCCGAAGTCCTGTTCAACGAGCTCGCCGTCGATGCTTATTTCCTGGAATACGACGACGAGCGCTCGGGCGATTTCGCCCCACTGCGCCACGTGCCGAACAACAAGACCATCGTGCTCGGCCTGATGTCGTCCAAGACGCCGGAGTTGGAATCGAAGGATGCCCTGGCCAAGCGCATCGACGAAGCCGCGGCCTATGTCGATCTCGACCAGCTCTGCCTGAGCCCGCAGTGCGGCTTCTCCAGCACGGTGGAAGGCAATGCGCTGACCGAAGACGATCAGTGGGCCAAGCTCGAGCGCGTGGTGGAAATCTCGCGCCAGGTCTGGGGCGACTAGCGCGAGAGAACGCCCGAGCCCTGCCGGCGGGTGCGCACGCGGCGGGTGCTGCGGAGCCGGTAGCTTGTCGATCTTCGCATCGATGCAGGGCGTCGATGCTCTAAGCAAGGGGCCGGATACAGCGCCGGCCCGCGAAGCAGTAGGCGGGGGCTGTATTCAGCCCCGTACGCGGCGACGGAGACGCGCAACGGCGGCGGTGTCCGGCGCATGCGCCGGTGCGGCCAGACCTCGCGTCGCCGCGAGCATCGCAGTGCACCGGCGTCAGCCGACGCCGTGTCCGGGGTGCCCTTTTCTTGGTTCCTTATTTTGGGCGCGCAAAAGAAGAGACTCGCACATCGATGCGAAACCGAGATTCAACGAACCTCGTGCTCCGAACCACACGACCAGCAAATGAGCCGCCCCGCCCCAAAGCCGTGTTGGTCAACCGCCGAATCAACAAACCAGCCGTATCGAACGGCCGAAGCCAGTCACGCCCGGCCTCGATCAGAAACCCCTTAGGGCCTGTTGCCGTTTCGTGCGAGCGCCGCGTTGGCGACCGCAAATCGTGTCCGGCAAGACTTGCAACGCCGCAGGGCGCGATTTGCGGCCCAACCCGAAGTGACAAGCGCTGTTTTACGGCAATCCAGCGTTGTAGCTCTCTCACGTAGAAAACGACTACGCCACGTTCGCTACGCCTCGTCTTGCCGTAAAACAGCGCTTGGCGCGGGCTCGCACGAAACGGCAACAGCCCCTAATCAGATCCCCGAAAAGCCCCCGCTGGCCGATGCGCCGCCATCAACCACTCCGCCACCGATAAGCCGGTCGCGACCACGGCCGCCTCGACAACCCAGCCGGCCGCCCGCGCATCCTCGCCTGCATCGTGATGATCGAACTCGAGGCCGAGTACACCCTTGAGATTGGCCAGTCCGTGCCCACCGCCCTCGCCCTTGAGCTCGGGAAAAGCCCGCCGCGCCACGCGCACCGAATCCAGCCAGCGCGCTTCGATGGGAGGGCGGTCGTGCGCGAGGCAGGCGCGGGTGATGGCGGTGACGTCGAACGCGGTATGCGAGACGACGATCTGCCCGGCCAGTACCTCGGACACGCGCTCGTGGATCGCCGACCAGTCCGGCGCGTGGGTGACGTCGCCCGGCCGGATGCCGTGGATCGCGATGTTGCCTGCGGAGAAATAAGTCTGGGGATGCACCAACCAGGCCCAGTTATCGACCAGGCGGCCGTCGGCAAAGCGCGCGAAGCCGATCTGGCAGATGCTGCCGGCATCGCCGTTGGCGGTTTCCACATCCACGGCCACGAAGGCGTTCGGATCATGATGCAGCGCCTCGGGCGGTGCGATCGGGCGCGCCACCGGCTCAGGCCGAACCGGGCATCTTGGCGACCACCTGCTCGACCAATGAGTCGGCGGTCTCGGCCACGGCAATGCGCGAGACATGCTCAGCGCCGACAAAGCCCTGGTCGCGCATATGGTTCATGCAGGCAATGAGCGGCTGATAGAAGCCAGCGACGTCGAGCAGGCCGGCCGGCTTGTCGTGCCAGCCGATCTGGTGCCAGGTCAGCACTTCGAACAGTTCCTCGAGCGTGCCGAAGCCGCCGGGCATGGCGATGAACGCGTCGGCCGCCTCGATCATGGCGAGCTTACGCTGATGCATGGTCTCCACCACGCGCAGTTCGGTCACCCCGTCGTGCGCGACCTCGCGCTCGGCCAGCCCGCGTGGAATCACGCCCAGCACGGCGCCGCCGCCTGCGAGCGCCGCATCCGCCACGGCGCCCATCAGGCCGACCCGAGCGCCGCCGTAGACCAGCCCGATACCGGCGCCGGCCAGCACCGTGCCCAGCACGCGCGCAGCTTCGCGATAACGCGGGTCGCCGCCGTCGCGCGAGCCGCAGTACACACAGATCCAGCGATGAGTCTCGGGGGGCGCGGTATTCATCCGCCTCAGGATAAACCGCTGGCCGCGCGACGAGAATCCCCGCTTGTCGGCAACATTAAGAAACCGTGACTGCACATACCGTTACGCTCACGTAAGCTCTTCAACCGCATGTCGAACGCGCAAGCATCAGCGTAAAGAGATCACTCTATGGACGTACCCGTCTGGGTCTGGGCCGCCACCATCGCCGGTATCGCGGCCCTGCTCATCTTCGATTTCTTCGCCCACGTGCGCACGCCGCACGAGCCTTCGATGAAAGAGGCCGGCGGCTGGTCGATCTTCTACGTAAGCATCGCGCTCATGTTCGGCGCCGGACTGTGGTTCGTCTGGGGTCACGACCACGGGGTGGAATATCTGGCCGGTTACGTGACCGAAAAGAGTCTGTCGGTCGATAACCTGTTCGTGTTCGTGATCATCATGGCCGCATTCGATGTGCCCAAGGCCTATCAACAGAAAGTGCTGCTGGTGGGGGTGATCATCGCGCTGATCCTGCGGGCGATCTTCATCGCCCTTGGCGCGGCGGCGATCGAGCATTTCTCCTGGGTGTTCTATATCTTCGGGCTGTTCCTGCTGTACACCGCCTACAGCCTGGCCACCTCCTCGCACGAGGAAAGCGAGGAATACGAACCCAATTTGCTCGTGCGCATGGCGCAGAAGCATCTGCCGGCCACCGACGAATACAACGATTCGAAGCTGACGATCGTCAAGCACGGCCAGCGGATGATGACGCCGATGCTGATTGTGATGATCGCGATCGGCGCCACCGATATCCTGTTTGCGCTGGATTCGATCCCGGCGATCTTCGGGCTCACCAAGGAGCCCTACATCGTGTTCACGGCCAATGCCTTCGCCCTGCTCGGCCTGATCCAGCTCTATTTCCTGCTGGGCGGATTGCTCAACCGGCTGGTCTATCTGTCGCTGGGGCTGGCGGTGATTCTCGGCTTCATCGGCGTCAAGCTGATCTTCGAGGCGCTGCACGGCAACGAGCTGCCATTCATCAACGGCGGGCAGCACGTGACCGTGATTCCCGAGATCCCGATCTGGCTGTCGTTGTCGATCATCGTCGGCGTGCTGGTGATCACCACCGTGGCCAGTCTGCTCAAGTCGGCACGCGGCGGATAACTAATAGCCTGTTCCTACAGGGTCTAAATCGGCGCGCTTGACCAGAGACCGTCAAGCACGGCCGCAAGCTCGCCGCGCTCGTGTTCGCCGCCGATGCCGAAACGGGCCATTTCCATCTCGCGCACCGCAGTCGCGGCACGGCGCTCGAGCTTCGCGCCCGATTCAGTGATCTGCCAGAAGGAAGATCGACCATCGGCAGGGTTCTGGCGACGCACCACGAGCCGGCGCTCCTCCAGCGCACTCATCACACCGACCATATTCGACGGGGCGACGCCCAGGGCGGCACTGATCTCCTTGTGCGTGAGCTGCTCATTGGTCGCCAGAAGCACCAGAACCGAAAACTCGATCTGGCGCAACTGGAACGGCTCGCCGATCTCCTGGGCGAACAGTTTCTGCATAGCCAGGTCGGCTCGTTTGAGCTGGTAACCCACGAGTTCACGAAGCCCGCTGTCGTCCAAGGTCGCATCCCGGTCCCCGCAAAGCGACGATCGCCGCCTTGATGCCACGTTTCGATTCACGTCTGCCCTCCGCTCACGTGAAAATATTACCAAGCGCAAACAGTTCGACCGTGACCTGACTGGCGCGTCTTTCAGCACCCGCCACGAAAACGGTTCGCGACAACCATTCATACGGGCCCGCCGCCACGTTCAGACGCGCGCTGGTCTGAAAGTAGCTCCCGGGTGCGTCCAGGCCCTGGGCAATGCCGGCCTCGGCCGGGGCATACCGCAGACCGCGGTTGTCCATCTCCACCAGCGTGCCGTCGGTGAGTTCGATCGCATACTGCGCGCGCAGATCCACCACGCCGTCGTTGCGAACAGTCTGCCAGTCGCCGCCGCCCGGCAGGATCCACCCGTTCAAATACGGCCCGCTCACGCGTCCGCCATTGATCGGCACGAACCGACGCCGGCCCTGGGAATTGACGCCGAAATCCACCGGTCCGTCTATATCGACCTCCAGCCGGCAGACATAGGTCAGGGCGGGCGATACGGGTATGGCGTCGGTCATCGCAGTGTCTACTGAAGCGTATGGCGGCCCAGAGACTAACCAAAACAACGGGTGAATACGCATACGACGTATTAGTTATATATTATAACTTGTTTTCGATGAAACCATGACCCATTCAAACAGGAGGACTTATGAGCGATTATGAAGGCCGCTGGAGCACTGTACTGGTCGATATCGATGCATCGGGGATCGCGTGGGTCACGCTCAACCGGCCGGACAAGCGCAATGCCATGAACCCGACGCTCAATCGCGAGATGATCGATGTACTCGAAACACTCGAGCTCGACGGCGACGCCCGGGTGATCGTGCTGACCGGCGCCGGCGAAGCGTGGACGGCCGGCATGGATCTCAAGGAATACTTCCGCGAGATCGATGCCCAGCCCGAGATCGTTCAGGAGCGGATTCGCCGCGATTGTTCGCAGTGGCAATGGAAACTGCTGCGCATGTATGCCAAGCCCACCATCGCGATGGTCAACGGCTGGTGTTTCGGCGGCGGTTTTTCCCCGTTGGTGGCCTGTGATCTGGCCATTGCCGCGGACGACGCCGTGTTCGGCCTCTCCGAAATCAACTGGGGCATCCCGCCCGGCAACCTGGTCAGCAAGGCTCTGGCCGATACCATCGGCCACCGCGAGGCGCTGTACTACATCATGACCGGGCAGACCTTCACCGGCACCGAGGCCGCCACGATGGGCTTGGTCAACCGCAGCGTACCGGGCGGCCAGTTGCGCGATGCGGTCACCGAACTGGCAGGCATGCTCGTGGACAAGAACCCGGTCGCGCTGCGCTATGCCAAGAACGGCTTCAAGCGCTGCCGCGAGTTGACCTGGGAACAGAACGAAGACTATCTGTACGCCAAGATCGACCAGTCCAGCCATCGCGATCCGGAACATGGCCGCGAGCAGGGGCTGAAGCAGTTCCTCGACGACAAGTCGATCAAGCCCGGCCTGCAAAGCTACCAACGCTGAGCCGCGACAACGCCGCCTCTTCTCGCCACGCGGGCGGGCCGCCATCCAAGAGCGCCCGCCCGGGCACACCGGTCCGACCATCCCCTCCGACGGGCTGGGGTGGCGGGCGTTGGTCGACTGTTGCGGGCACGACGGCGGGCTGTCGCGAGACGAACGACGCCCGTCGACCGCCTCGAACGAAAGGGATACACGCCATGCCGCATTGGGATATGCCGGACCCGGTCGCACTGCATGCACGCCGCCAGCCAGACCGTCTTGCATGCCGCGATATTGCCACCGACCGACGCTGGAGCTATGCCGAGCTGGACCGCGATATCCAGCGGGCGGCCGCCTGGTTGCAACAACAGCACGCGATCGGCCCCGACGAGCGCATCGCCGCGATCGCGCGCAACAGCGCCGATCTGCTCATCCTCAATATGGCCGCGGAACGGCTGGGCGCGACCTTTGTGCCGCTGAACTACCGTTTATCGCCAACCGAACTGGGCCCCCTCCTCGACGACTGCCAGCCCCGGCTGGTGGCGCTGGACCGCTGGGACCAGCAGCCGGTCCTACCCGCGGGGACACAAGCGGTGGACACGGCCGATATGGCGCGCGAGATCGCAGCCTGCGCCCCGCTACCGCCTTGCACGCCGCGGCCTTCCGATATCACGAAGATCATTCTTTATACCTCCGGCACCTCGGGCAGGCCGAAAGGGGTGATGATCACCGGCGACAATATCTACGCGACCGCCGTGAACTTCGGCCTCCTCGGTCAGGTATCCCGCGATAGCGTGTTTCTGTGCGATGCACCGATGTGCCATGTCATCGGCCTGTTGCCCAGCATCCGGGCGCCTTTGCTGTTCGGCGGCGCGCTGCATATGGCACCGGGCTTCGACCCGGCGCGGACCAACCAGCTGCTCGCCGATGCCGATACCGGCATCACGCATTACTTCTGCGTACCGAAGATGGCCGCCATGCTCACGGAGCAGTCCAATTTCGAGCCCCAGCGGTGGCGCCACCTTCGCGCTCTGTTCACCGGCGGCTCGCCGATCTCGCCGCACCAGGTGCGCTGGTGGCTCGAACACGGTATTCAGGTCTCGAACGGCTTCGGCATGACCGAAGCCGGCACGATCATGCACGTGCCGCTCGAGCCGGCGTTGATCGATGAAACGGCAGGCGGCGTCGGCTTGCCGTCGCCGTTCGTGGCGATCCGGCTGGTCGATGCGCACGAAAATGATGTTGCCCCGGGCGAGCCCGGCGAAATTCTGGTGCGCGGCCCCAATGTAACGCCGGGCTACTGGAACCGCCCCGAGGAAACCGTCCGCGCATTCACGGCCGATGGCTGGCTGCGGACGGGCGATATCGGCCAGGCCGATGACCGCGGCCATATCACGATCAAGGACCGCAAGAAGGACATGTTCATTTCCGGCGGCGAAAACGTCTTCCCCGCCGAGGTCGAGAACACGCTGCTCGGCCATGCCGATGTCGCCGAGGCGGCAGTCGTCGGCGTGGCCGATGCGACCTGGGGCGAAGTCGGCCATGCCTATATCGTATCGACGCCAGGCTCACGCGCCGATCCGGACGCGCTATCCCGCTACTGCAAGACACGGCTCGCCGGCTACAAGATTCCGAAGCGCTTCCACATTATCGACGCGCTACCCCGCAATGCCAGCGGCAAGCTGGTGAAAACGGCGTTGAAGGAAGAATAAAGCTTGCCGACCTGGCACGGTCGGGCCGGGGCGAGGTGCGCGGTTGTCATAACACCGCGACCCGGGCGCCGCACCGTCCGCCCACTGGCTATATCCCTCTCTACGCAGAACACAACGCAGCATTGCGATGATCGGCTTATCGCAAGCATCGACCCGAAGGGTCAGGGCGCTCATGGCAGCAACCCGGCGGCTCGGGGCGATTGCTCATCCTAAATCTGGCACCGCCACGATCGGCGGCTCTCGTCTTGCCGGGCGCCGCCTCGAATCGCTATGGACAGCGCCCCACACAAGGGGCGCATGGCAACAACAGGCGGGCCCAACAGCTAGCCGTGGGCGGTAGCCAGCTCGGTTTCACGCTCATCGAACACGGCCGTTTCCTTCATGAACAGCGCCACCACGAAGACCAGCATCGAGCCGGCCGCGGCCATCAGCAAGGGGATGGCCAGGCCCAGCGACGGAAAACCGTCCGCCAGTTCGCCAGCCGCTGTCGGCGCCACCGCGCCGCCGACGATCTCGCCAAACAGGGTCACGACGCCGATCGCAGCCGCGGCCATGTTCGGCGGCGCTGTTTCGGTCGGAACCAGCACCATGATGATCGCAGCAACCGCCTGCCCGGCCTGGGAAACGAACAAGACCGCGGCCAAGAGCCAAAGATGATCGTACATCGGCGGCCAGAGCAGGATCAGCGGCAGCACGGTGCACAGCGGCGCTGCGACCAACAAGGTCGCCCGTCGGCCGATCAGATCCGAGACCGTAGCCACGGCACAGCCAATGAAGAAGCTGCCCAGCCCCGCGGCGCCCATGAGAAAGCCCGCGGTGGTCGCCGGCTGGCCGGCCACATGGATGATATAGAGCGGGCAGAACGTGTTGTAGAGAATCAGCCAGCCAACAAAGCCGATGTTGCCGATCGCAGCCAGCTGGATGTTGCGGTACTTGAGCAACGCCAGGAAGTCGCGCGCCCGTGGCTTGGCCGGCGCAGACGCCTCGGCCGCGGTTGGGCGGGCGTCACGCGGCTCTCGCACGAACAACCAGATCACAATCGCCAGAATCACGCCGGGCGCGCCGGCTACCACGAAGGCCCAGCGCCAGCCGAAACGGGAAGCGATCTGGGTGGTCAGCACCGGCGCCACAGCAAAACCGATCAGCGCCGCCGCGGAGACCACGATCCCCGTGTTACGACCGCGCCGTTTCGGGTGCGAGGCTTTTTCCACCAGCGTATTCATGACCGACCAGCACGGCCCTTCGGCGACACCCACGGCGCCGCGCAGAATCAGCATGTCGAAGAAAGTCCGGGCCGCGCCGCACAACCAGGACAGCCCCGCGAAGGCAAACACCGCCGGCACCAGCACCGGCTTGCGGCCGAACCGGTCCGAGACCGCGCCGAACACAAACGACGAAACCGCCCAGGTGATCGCCAGAATACTGGCCAGTTCGCCGATCTGGCCGGCGCTGAGGTGAAAATCCGCGGCGATGAACGGCGCCAGATAGAGTTCGGCCATTCGGTCGAGGAAAACCGTCCCCCAGGTCAGAAACATCAGGCCGACAATGAAGGTTTCGTAGCGGGAATCGTGTCGCATGGCGTACGTCGCCGGGCCTCGCATCCAGCAGCGGCAGACCGGCCCCCGGGTTGATGTTCACAAAGCGCACATATGTACGCAACGGGAACTCAATATACGCATGCACGCCGCGAGGCCATACGCTCCATAAGTCTTAATCGCCCATCGACGCCAGCGATCAGCATAGGCGTGGGCTTCGGGGTTGTAGCTGGAACTGCGGCAACCGCGCACGACCGCCACATGGACGGTCGTGCGCGAATGCTCTCAAGCGCCCTGGCCGCGAAAGAACGCGCTGGTGCCGATCGCCGCCGTCGCGCTATCGATCTTCTCGAGCGCCATGATGTAGGCCGCGGTACGCAGGTCGGCGTTATTGTCTTCGGCGCGATCGGCCAGCGCCCGGGTGGCCTCGACCATGCGCTCTTCCAGCCGCCGGGCGACGGTCTCGGCATCCCAGTACCAGGCCTGGCGATTCTGGACCCATTCGAAGTAGCTCACGGTCACACCGCCGGCATTGGCGAGAATATCCGGCAGGACGGTCACGCCGTTGTCGATCAGCGTGCGATCGGCCTCGCTGGCGATTGGGCCATTGGCGATCTCGACGATCACGCCAGCCGAGACGTCGTCGGCATTATCGGCGGCGATCACCGACTCCAGCGCCGCCGGCGCCAACACGTCGACCTCCATGGTGATGAGGTCGGCGTTGGAGAGTTCATCGCCCTCGGCTTCGGTCACCGAGCCCTTGTCGTTCTTGGCCTCGATCACGGCCTCGATATCCAGCCCGTCGGCATCATGCACGCCGCCCGACGAATCGCTGACCGCGACTACGGTATAGCCCGCGTCGGCGCAGAGCTTCGCAAAGCGCTGGCCGGCGTTGCCGAAGCCCTGCACGGCCACGGTGGTGCCGGTGGCGCCGCGATCCCAGCGCTCCATCATCGTCGCCAGCACGTGAAAGGCGCCGTCGCCGGTGGCGGTCGTACGCCCTTGCGAGCCGCCCATCTCGATCGGCTTGCCGGTGATCACATCCGGTTTGTGCGCCCGGGTGATAATCCGGTACTGATCGGCCATCCAGCCCATCACGCGCGGGTTGGTGTTCACGTCCGGGGCCGGAATATCGCTGTCGGGACCGATGAAATCGGCGATGGCGTCGATATAGGCGCGGGACAGCCGTTCCAGCTCGGCCGGCGACAGCTCCTTCGGATCGACCGCGACGCCGCCCTTGCCGCCGCCGAACGGCAGGCCCATCACGGCACACTTCATGGTCATCCAGAACGCAAGCGTCGACACTTCGTCCGCATTCACGTCGGGATGAAACCGAATGCCGCCCTTGGCGGGACCGAGCGTGCTGTCGTAGCGCACGCGATAGCCGGAAAACACCGTCAGCCGACCATCATCACGGCGCAGCGGCACGCTCACCTTGAGCGCGGCGTCCGGCTGCGCGAGGCGCTGGGCGACATCCTCGGAAATCTCTATATGCTCGAGCGCGGCCTCGATGCGCGCGCTCGCTCCATCAAACAGACTGGGCATGATCGGTATCGCCTTGTACAAAATCGTTTGCCCGAGGCTGACGTGCCGAGGTCGACATTTGGAATCCGTAGTTTCCCGGTAACCCCCGGGCCGATCCGCTTTCCGGACATATTGAAAACACCATGGAATGGATACTGCTCTTCGGCGCGGCGCTTGCCGCCGGCGCCATCAATGCGCTGGCCGGCGGGGGCAGCTTCATCACGCTGCCGGCCCTGCTGTTTCACGGCCTGCCGCCGACCGCGGCGAACGCCACCAGCGCCAGTGCGGTGCTGCCCGGCTATGTCACCACGCTGTTCCGGCTGCGCCGCGACATCGAAGCCCCGCCGTGCCTGAATCTGATCACCATGATCGCGATCGCCGCAGCCGGCGGCGTCAGCGGCGCCGCCCTGCTGCTGGCCACCGGCAACCAAGCGTTCGCGGCCATCGTGCCGTGGCTGATGGCAACGGCCACGCTCATCTTCGCCGCCGGTCCGTGGGTCAAGCGAGCCACTCGAGGCCGCCGGGCCCCCCGCTGGGTCGCAGTGCCCGCGCTGTATCTCACCTGTGCCTACGGCGGTTACTTCAACGGCGGCGTCGGCATCATCATGATCGCCATGCTCGGCCTGCTGGGCCAGAAGCGGTTGTTGTCCTCGGTGGCGATGAAGGCGGTCACCTCGGCCGTCTTGACTGCCATTTCCGTGCTCACCTATGCCGCGTTCGGGCTCGTTCACTGGCCCCTGGCCGCGCTCATGGCCACGGGTGCATTGATCGGCGGCTGGCTGGGCGCCGCCACGGGTGACGCCATCGACCCGCGCTGGCATCGCATCGGCATCGTGGTCATCGGCGCCGTGATGACCGCGGTCATGTTCTGGCGCGGCGTCTGATCGGTTGCCGGGGATGCTGGCCAGCCCCTCGCGGCTGACTTAGGCTGGCAGTCTCTCTCCCCAGACCAGATCAATCCATGGATAAAGTGATGATCGTCACCGGCGGCAGCCGGGGTATCGGCGCCGCCACCTCATTGATGGCCGCCAAGTACGGCTATGCCGTGGCCGTGAACTTCCGCGGCAATCGAGAAGCGGCCGAGGCCGTGGTCACGGCGATTGAAAAAGATGGCGGCCGGGCCATCGCGATCCAGGCCGATGTATCCGACGAGGACGACGTCGTGGCCATGTTCAAGGCCGTCGACGAGCATCTCGGCCCGGTCACCGCGCTGGTCAACAACGCCGGCATCGTGGACGAGCCGAGCGCGGTCGCCGACATGAGCGCCGCGCGCATCGAGCGCATGATGAAGATCAACGTGGTGGGCCCCTTCCTTTGTGCGCGCGAGGCGATCCGGCGCATGGGCACGGCGCACGGCGGCACCGGCGGCGTGATCGTCAACGTGTCGTCTGCGGCCAGCCATGCCGGCGGGGGCGCCGGCGCCGGCACGTACATCGACTACGGCGCCTCCAAGGGCGCGATCGATACCTTCACCGAAGGCCTGGCGCGCGAGGTGGCCGGCGAGAGCATCCGCGTCAATGCCGTGCGCCCCGGCGTGATCGACACCGAGATCCATGCCAGCGGCGGCCAACCGGACAAGCCGCAACAAGCGCCGGCCAAGATCCCGCTCGGCCGGATCGGCACACCCGAAGATATCGCCGAGGCGATCCTCTATCTCGCCGAAGCCCCGTTCACAACGGGCGCCTTGCTCGACGTCGACGGCGGCGTCTGAGCACGCCCCGGCAACGCCGCGAGGCGGGTCGCGAATTCATCGCGGCGCGCCTCGATCGGCCCTACACTGACCTCATCGACATCAACGGTGAGCGCCATGTCCCGTCTCAAGCCCCATACCGAACAGATCGCCGAGGATCTGGCCCGGCAGCACGGCTTCAGCATCGACGCCGTTCGTCACATGATCCGCGCCGTCGATGCCGGCTGGGGCGGCATGGCGTCGTTCGATCATCCCGAGTTCGGCGGCCCCGGCCAGTGGATGCAGGGCGGCATGGTCATGCTCGGCGAACCGTTCGACCACAGCCTGCGCGCCAAGGTGGATGCGCTGTGCAACGAGATCGCCGGCGTCTACGAAGCCGAGGGGCCACTGACCGAGCACGGCCCGCGGGCCGGCGCCCCGTCCTGGCCCGAATCGCTCGGCACCCCGAATGCCACCGGCAGCCAGGGTGACCTGCACTATGCCTGGTTCGCCGACACCCGGCGTCTGGCGCTGATGCGCCACGGCCGGATGCAGATCTTCGACACCGGCGATCATCGGATTTCCGGCGTGGCGCAGCAACAGGGCAACGCGCATGGCAACGTGCAGTTCACCAGCCAGAACGGCACGATCGATCTCGCCTCGCTGCCCCCGGTGCACGATCCGGCAGCTTCGGCGGCCGATCACGCCGCTGCGCCGTCGTCGAAAGCCCGGCAGGCCGGTGATGATGTCTTCGCCGCCATCGAGCGCCTCGGCGAGCTGCGCGACCGCGGGCTGCTCACCGAGGAGGAATTCGGGGCCAAGAAAGCCGAGCTGTTGTCGCGTCTTTGACGACGCGCCAACCGGCACGCCGGAACCGATCCGAGCGCTTACTTCGCGGCAGCTTCATGACTGGACGCCGACGAAAAACGCGGCTTAGGCTGTTCGGCCGATGCCCCGAACCATGGTGCCCATGGCCGTTCGTCTTCGCTGTCTTTTCGCCCTGATGGCGCTGCTGGCCGTCGGCACGGCCCACGCTGCCGACTGGCCCGCCCCCATCCAGCAGATGGCCGACAAGGGCCTGACCATCGTCAAACGCTTCGATGCGCCCGGCGGGCTCACCGGCTATGCCGCGCGCGCCGGGCATACGCCGGTGGCGCTCTATCTCACGCCCGACGGGCACCACGTGATCGTCGGCACGATGCTGGACGAGCACGGCAATAATCTGAGCCAGAAAGCACTCGACGCGGCGATCACGAAACCGCAGCAACAATCGGCCTGGCCGCAACTGGAGTCGGCGACCTGGATCGCCGACGGCGCCGACAGCGCGCCGCGCAGGATCTATGTCTTCACCGATCCGAACTGCCCCTACTGTCATCGGTTCTACGAGGCGGCGCGGCCGTGGGTGAAGGCCGGCAAGGTGCAGCTGCGCACGATTCTCGTCGGCATCCTCAAACCGTCCAGCCCGGGCAAGGCGGCAGCCATCCTGTCGGCGAAGCACCCGGTTGCGGCCTACCGCCGGCACGAGGCCAATTACCGCAGCGGCGGCATCAAACCGCTTGGCGATATCCCGCCGGCGTTGTCCGACGAGATCACCAGCAACAACGCGCTCATGGGCAGCCTGGGGATTCGCGGCACGCCGGGCATCGTGACTCGCGACGCTCACGGCAAGATCCATATTCATCAGGGCATGCCGCAGGGCGACACCCTGACCGACATTCTCGGCCCGAAACCCTGATCGTTTCCCGCGCTCGCACCGTTTCGTGATACACCGTCATCATCCAAGCGTCCGGGAGACCGGTCCACGAGGGAAGATTTGATGCTAAAACGCGTTCTACCGATTGCTACCGCGGCCATCGTGGCTGCCGGCGCCCAGACTGCCTGGGCTGACACGTCGTCGGCTCAAAACACGCCCCCGGCCAAGGCTGCCGCCAATTCGCCGAGCCACGACCAGGTGGCCCGCGAGACCCTCGACAACGGCCTGCAGGTGATCGTGGTGCCGGATCGCATGGCGCCGGTGGCGACCACGATGCTGACCTACAAGGTGGGCTCGCGCGAGGCGCCGAAGGGCTTTCCGGGCATGGCGCACGCCCAGGAGCACATGATGTTCCGCGGTGCCAAGGGGTTGTCTGCACAGCAGATCGCCGGCATCGGCGCCGCGCTCGGCGGCCAATCGAACGCGTTCACGACCAACGATTCGACGACCTATTACTACACCGTGCCCGACCAGTTCACGGACGTGGCGCTACGGCTGCACGCCGAGCGCATGAAGAGCGTGCTGGACAAGCCGGCCGACTGGAAACAGGAACGCGGCGCGATCGAGCAGGAAGTCAGCCAGGACATGTCCTCGCCGATCCAGGTCGCGATCAAGCGCATGCGCGAAGCGCTCTACCAGGGCACGCCCTATTCGCACGATGCGCTCGGCACACGCGCGTCGTTCAACAAGACGACCGCCAAGATGCTCAAGCATTTCCACGACCAGTGGTATGCACCGAACAATGCCGTGCTGGTGGTGGCCGGCAATGTGGATGCCGACAAGATCCTCGCCGAAGCCAAGGATCTGTTCGGCGGCATTGCCTCCAAGAAACTGCCGGAACGCAAGCCGGTCAAGCCCGGCAAGATCAACGCCAAGACCATCCACATGCCCACCGACAGCGGCTATGGGTTCGCGCTGATCGGCTCGCGCGCGCCGGGCAGCCGCGACGCCCAGGCCATGGCCACGACCGAAGTGCTGGCCAGCGTGCTAAACAACCCCCGCGGCCCGCTGTATACGAAGATGGTGGCCAGCGGCAAGAGCTTGGCCGCTCAGTACACCAGCCTGCCGGCCGCGCTCGGCTCGATCGGCGTGAGCTACGTTGTGTTCCCAAAGGGCGCGGATGCCGATGCGCTGGTCAAGCAGATGCGCTCGATCCTCGGCGACATCGCCAAGAAAGGCATCAGCCCCGATCAGGTGGCCGCGGCCAAGCGCCAGCTCGTCACCCAGGACACGGCCGCGCGTGATTCGATCTCCGGGCTGGCGCATCGCTGGACCCAGGCCGTGGCCGTGGATCACCTGCAATCGCCGGCCGATCAGCTGGCGGCCATCAAGCACGTCACCGCCGACGACGTGAACCAGATGCTGGCCACGCTCATCAAACCGGACCAGAGCGTGCTGGCCATCCTCAAGCCGGAAGGCTCGGGCGCGCCGCAGACCGGCGGCGGCTACGGCGGCAGCGAGTCGTTCTCGCCGAAGAACGTCGGCCATGTGAAACTGCCGGACTGGGCCGCCAAGCCGCTGGCGAAGATCAGCACGCCGGAACAGTCAATCAAGCCGGTCGAAACCACGCTCGCCAACGGCATGAAGCTGATCACCGTGCAGTCGAACTCGGTTCATGCGGTGCACGTCTATGGCCATATCCGCAACGAGCCGGATCTGGAAACGCCGAAGCACCAGGAGGGCGTGAGCGACGTACTGTCGCAACTGCTCGACTTCGGCACCACGAAGCACGATCGCAAGGCCTATCAAGCCGCGCTCGACAAGATCGGCGCCCAGGCGTCGGCCGGCACCGACTTCTCACTCACCGTGCTGCCCGATCATTTCGGCCAGGGCCTTGATCTGCTGGCGGAGAACGAGTTGCACCCGGCCCTGCCCAAGCGCGCCTTCCAGCTTCTTCAGCAGCGCGCGGCCGCGTCCCAGGCCGGCACCATTGCCAGTCCGGACTTCAAGGCCGGCCAGGCGATGAAGACAGGCATCCTGCCGAAGAACGATCCGGCGCTGCGCTTTGCCACGCCGAAATCGATCTCGGGGCTCTCCTACAGCGACGTCACCGACTATTACCACAAGGCTTTCCGGCCGGATCTGACCACGCTCGTGGTGGTCGGCAACATCAGCCCCGATCAGGCGAAGCAGGCCGTGACCGGCGCCTTCGGCAACTGGAAAGCCAGAGGCCACAAGCCCGATGTCACCCTGCCGAAGGTCGGCGACAACAAGCCCAGTTTCCATCATGTACCGGACAAGTCGCAGTCGCAGGATACGGTCCAGCTCGCCGAGTCCCTCGGGCTGACACCCAACGCGCCGGACTTCCGGGCCCTCAAGATGGCCAACCAGGTGCTCACCGGCGGCGCGTTCGCCAGCCGCCTGTATCGTGAACTGCGGGTCCAGCGCGGGCTGGTCTATTATGTGTCCTCCGGCCTCGGCACTTCGCGTACCCGCACCCAGCTTGCCTTCCAGTACGGCAGCGATCCGGACAAGGTCGACGAAGCCGACAAGCTGATTCGCCAGGCACTCGTACGAATGGCCAAGGAGCCCGTCTCCAACGGCGAACTGCATCGCGCCCGCGCCGGCCTGATCCGTCAGGTGCCGCTCAACGAGGCCGGCGCCGACTCAATCGGGTACGGCCTGCTGTCGCGGGTCGAACTCGACCAGCCACTGGACGAGCCCTATCGTGCGGCGCGGGCCTACCAGTCGATCGATGCCCAGCAGATCCAGGCCGCCGTGAAGAAATGGTTCCGGCCCGACGATCTGGTGCGCGTGGTCCAGGGGCCAAAGCCGAAATAACGACGCAGGAGCCGGCCGTGGCAGCCGCCGCGGCCGGTCTGTCGACACATGGGCATCGCCCGGATCATGGATCGTATCGGCCGTTACGTATCCGGGCCATTGCCGTACACGCCAGACGCGCTAGTCTGGTGCTCCCGGCAATCGGCAAAGGTGGCCCATGCGCATTGGCCTGTTCGTTCCCTGCTTCATCGACGCGTTCTACCCCCAGGTCGGCATTGCCACGCTGGAACTGCTGGAGCGTTTCGGCTGCGAGGTCGATTACCCGTTCGACCAGACCTGCTGCGGCCAGCCGATGGTCAACTCCGGCTGCCATGCCGAAGCCGCGGCGACCGAGCAGCTGTTCGTGCACAATTTCGCGGATTACGACGTGATCGTGGCGCCATCCGGCTCCTGCGTGCACCAAATCCGCGACAATCTCACGGCAATAGAGCAGACCGCGGCCGTCCAGCATGTGCGTGCCAACACCTACGAGCTGGTCGAATACCTGCACGACGTGCTCAAGGTCGAGGCCTTTCCCTGGGCGAAATTTCCGCACCGGGTCGGCTACCACGATTCCTGCAACACGCTGCGCAATCTGGGCCACGGCAAGCCGAGCGAATTGCGCGGGCGCGCTTTCTCCAAACCGCGGGCGCTGCTGGCCAAAGTCGAGGGCATCGAGCTGGTGTCCCCGGCCCGGCCGGATGAATGCTGCGGCTTCGGCGGCACGTTCTCGGTCACCGAGCCGGAAGTCTCCGGCCGCATGGGGCGCGACAAAATCGCCGATCACGGCCGCGCGGGCGCCGAATACATCGTCTCGGCCGATACCTCCTGCCTGATGCACCAGCAGGGCTGTGCCAAGCGCATCGGCGCGCCGATCCAATTCAAGCACATCGCCGAGATCCTCAACGGGAGTGCGGCATGACGACGCCCGATCCACAACAGACACGGAATTCGCCGGAAGCGGTCCGCGAAGCCCAGCCGAAACCGGTCAAGGCGCGCCCCGGTCAGCGCGTGAACCATGCCAACGCCGCGCGCGAGTTCCTGCAATCGCCGCTGCACGCCAAGTCGCACGACGAACGCGTCTGGGCCATGCGCCAGCGCCGCGACACGGCAATGGAAACCATCGAGGAATGGGAAGAACTGCGCGACCTGGCCAGCCAGATCAAGACCCACGCGCTGACCCATCTCGACGAATACCTGGAACAGTTCGCCGACAACGCCGCCGCTAACGGCGTGCATGTCCACTGGGCGGGCGATGCCGCCGATCACAATCGCATCGTGCACGAGATCTTCGAACGCCACGGCGTGAAGAAAGTGATCAAATCCAAGTCGATGCTGATGGAGGAATGCGGATTCCGGCACTACATGGAAAGTGTCGGCATCGATATCATCGAAACCGATCTCGGCGAGCGCATCCAGCAGCTCGATAAAGAAGACCCGAGCCATGTCGTCGTGCCCGCCGTGCACAAGATGCGCTCGGACGTCTCGCAGGTGTTCGCCCAAACCCTCGGCTCGGACCCGGACAACGACGACGCGCATTACCTCACCGAACAACAACGCCAGGCCACCCGCCCGCTGATTCTGGATGCCGATGCCGGCATGACCGGCGCCAACTTCGCGGTCGCCGAAACCGGCGGCTTCGTGGTCTGCACCAACGAAGGCAACGCGGATCTGTCGGCCAACGTGCCGAACCTGCATGTGGCCTCCATCGGCATCGAGAAGATCGTGCCGAAGCTATCGGACATGGGCGTATTCATCCGCCTGTTGTCGCGCTCGGCGCTGGGCTCGCCGATCACCCAGTACACCTCGCACTTTCGCGCGCCGAAGCCGGGCGGCGAGATGCATATCGTGCTGGTCGACAACGGCCGCTCGAAACGTCTGGCGGACGAGCGTTTCTGGTCGTCGCTCAAATGCATCCGCTGCGGCGCCTGCATGAACACCTGCCCGGTGTTTCGCCGCTCCGGCGGCCTGAGTTATGGCGCGACCTACACCGGTCCGCTCGGCCTGATCCTGGACCCGAGCATCGACGCGCATCGCTACTCCAATCTCCCGTTCGCCTCCACGCTCAACGGCAGCTGCACGAATGTCTGTCCGGTCAAGATCAACATCCACGAACAGATCTTTGAATGGCGCAAGGTGCTGGCCGAGGACGACGAACTGCCCTGGACCAAGCGTTCGTCGCTGGCAGCCGCCGGCCGTGTACTGGCCTCCCCCAAGGCCTACCGCACCGCGATCAAGTCCACCTACTCGTCACTCAAGCACCTGCCGGACTGGGCGCTCTACAACAAGCTCAACGCCTGGGGCCGGGTGCGCGACCTGCCGGACGTGCCGGCCGAGGGCAGCTTCCATGATTGGTATCGCAAGCACCGCCTGAACAAGTCCGAGCGCGCGACCGGAGACAGCGAATGAGAGGCCGCAACGAGATCCTCGCCGACATCCGCGCCAACAAGCCCAAATTCTCGGCCCCCGCCCCGGACGTGCCGAACTACGATGACCACTACCCGGCCGACACCGCCGGCTTGCAGGCTCGCTTCATCGAAACGCTGGAAAAGATGGGCGGCACCTGGGCCGAACCGGAGGCGGATGAGCCGCCCGAGGCCACCCTACGCCGGGCACTGGCCGACAAGCTCAATGCCAACAGCATCATTGCCTCGAACGTGCCCGAGATCAAAGGCAACCGCCCCGTTCGCGCCGGCGATACCCCGGCCTCGTTACACGATGTCGACGTCGCCGTGCTGCGCGCCCGCTTTGGCGTGGCCGAAACCGGCAGCGTGTGCTTCACCGAAGCCGAGCTCACCGTCAACGCCGTCGCCTACCTAGCGCAGCACCTCGTCGTCCTGCTCGACCCCGCCACGATCGAAACCAATCTCCACCGCGCCTACCAGCGCGACGACTACAAGAACGCCCGTTATACGGTTTTTCATACCGGGCCATCGGCCACGGCCGATATTGAAGGCGTTCTCGTACGAGGCGCCCAAGGCGTTCGATCGCTCACGGTTATTCCGATTTGTCGATGAAGCAATCGATCCTGTCCAACGCCCCGGCGGCGAAACCCGCTGCGGCCCACATCTCGTTTGATTTCCAGGCAGAGGCAACACTCGCCAGCAAGCTCGGCGCACCCCATATGCAAACTCCCGCGACCGCGCCAGCGCTCTTCAATCCGACTCGCGCAACAGTCACTCCGGCTTGTGGATCTTGTAGACCGCAACCTTGCCTGCCAGGCCGCGATACTCCGCGATGATGGGATATCGCGCTCTCAGCGCACTGATCAACGGCTCATCTCCGGGAAGCCGCACAAGCAACCACACATTGCCTCGCGCCGCATCGATGACATGGAACAACGCCTTCTGGCGGTAGAGCAGGCGGCTACCGGTCCAGCGCTCTCGATGACCGGCATCACAGGAAATCGAAGCGAACTCGCCATCACGGTAATTGCGATAGAAATAATCCGTACGATCCAGGTAGTGGGCAATGGTCACGCGGGTTATGACGACTATGTCCGTGGGTTTCAGCCGAAGGTTCACGAATTCAGCGGGCGTTCTGAAATCGAATCTTGCGTAGTAATGCTCGCTGAGCTGCGGGCTTTCATTCAGCCGGTAGTTCTGAGCCACCCGATCGATATGCACGAGGTGGGTCCAGCCAAAGTCCTCCGTCAACCCGACCAGCGCGAGTAGGAACATGCCGAGCGTCAAGCCACGCTTCGGCCGGCTGCGTATCGGCCGCAAAAACAGTTCATAGACCGCAGTAAGCGCGATCAGATAAAAAACCGGGAGGAAAAAGAAAGTGTAGCGCGTCCGGATATATTTGGTATCCACCACGCCGACCAAGGCCACCAGCACCAGGCACACCACAAGCGTGAGGCGAAGGCTGGCGGAACGCCTGTCATCGGCAGTCCAGATCGCCCAGACACAGGCCGTGGCGATCAACGCGCCGAGCGCGAGCGTCAATCTCGGGATAATGCTCAGCCACTGGTAGACCATCGAATCGAAGACGTTCGGATACTTGAACAAGACAACGGCCAGCTTGCTGAGGTCTCCGCCAGGCGCGAAACCCGGATAAAAATGATGCCATTCCGTGGTGCACTGCGCGTAGGCCAGCCAGAAAACGAAACTGGCGACAACCGACACCATGGCAACCAGTGCGGCGCGGCTCGCAATACGCCGGAAGTCAAGCCATCGGCTCAGCATCGCAAGCACCAGCGTAATGACGACGCAGCCAAACAGGTTGCACGCCGAGAAGGCAATGCAGCAGGCCCAGACCAGGCGCTCCTGAGCCGGCCCCGGAGCGCGGACCAAACGAATAAGCGTGAATACAGCAATCCCCATTATCACCAAGGCCCCGGCAAGCCATGCCGGATGACTCGGAAGCGTTGTGGCGAGCAGCCGCGGCATGATGAAGCCCGCACCACCGACCTCCACCGGCACATCGCTAGGAAAAGCGGGCCCGGCGCCCATGAAACGGAAATTCAGCGCGCTGTAGACATAGCCGAGAAGCAGCAATCCCACGCTTACGGCAAAGTACCGTAGCCGGTATGCGCCGCGAGCCATCAAACCCGGCACGAAATTGGTCACCAGCAGGAAAAGCCCACCTTCCCAAGTAAGCACACCGACCAGCGAGAGCAACCACATCCAACCATGCGCGGAACGGCGCTCGTCCACGACAACACGATGGAGCGCCAGCAAGTACCAGACAAAAACCGCCTGAAACGGAACATACATGCGCGCATAGCGGGCGAATTCAATTTCCCAGAGGGAAAGACTCAGCAACGCGACGCCGACACAGGCGACCGTCGGGCCCGATAGTCGCTTGCCCAGAAGATAGACCGCAGGCAGGACGGCAAAACTGCAGGCTACGGTAACCAGACGTCCCGACAGCTCGGCACTCAGGCCTGAGGCGTAAAGCGGTGCGATCAGATACTGCAGCGTCAGCCCGCGCGTGTAGTACCCCCCACACCCGAACGCAGGCAAACCATGCTTCAGGATATTGCCGACCGACTGGAGCACGAAGTATTCATCGACGCCCAGGGGCCAGATGTTCAGGCCACGCAGCCGCGAATACGCGCCGATCGCAACGGCCACCCACATCAATCCCTTCAGCAGCCGCTGATAACTCACGCTGGTCACCCTGCCCCCCTTTAGCCTCGAAACCGACGTTCTGAAATCTGTAATAGCCAGACGACTTAAGGCGCGCTCAATTGATGATTTCTTCTATTGCATACTCCTTCAGGTTTCGGGCGTGGGTGAAAATGATCAATTCACCGATCAGGCCCAAACTGAAGATCTGCACGCCCAGAACCATGAGGAGAGACGCCATGAGCAACGCCGGTCGCTCGGACAACGGCATGCCGAAGAACAGCCGCTGAACGACTATCCAGGCCATGGCGATGCCGCCGAGGAATGCGACCCCGGTACCGACAAGGCCAAAAAATCTCAACGGCTTCTTGGTGAACTTGCCGAGAAAGAAAACGGTCAGCAAATCCAGAAATCGTCGGACATAGACCCCCGGCCGATACACCCGCCGATAGCTGTCCTTCGCAGATTGCGGAAAATCAATCTCCGCCACATCGAAGCCCCAGCGCTGCGCGATCAAGGGCAGGAATCGGTGCTGATCCCCGTACACCGACACCTCGTCGATCACTTCGCGTCGAAAACCTCTGACGCCGCAGCCCAGGTCGCGGAATTCATGCCCTGTGATCAGTTTCTCCATCGTGTAAAACAGCCGCGTCTGGACGCGGTTGAAACCGGAGTCGGTTCTGGGCCAGCGCCTCGCGATGACCATGTCGTGATCCGATAGCTGACCGACGATTTCCGCGATCGCCCCCGGCTCCAGCTGATAATACGCCGGCAGCGTCAGCAGAAGCGGGCCGTCGGAGTTGGCGAACCCGGCCGTCAAAGCCGTTGCCTCTCCGAACGAACGCGCGAAACGAATCACTTTTAAATGCTCGCCCTCATCGAGCAGTCCCCTAAGTTCAGTCAGAACGTCCGCGTAATCACCGTCGAGGACATAGATGATCTCGTAGCTGCAATTCGTGCTCTCAAGATCTGCCTTGTAATCCTCATAGACTTTTCGAACATTGTCGTAACGCTCACTGATCGGAATGATGACCGACAGATCCACAGCCGGCCGCGCTCTCCTCTCGAAGAGCGACTCACCACCTGTTAGATCACGCGTGCCTCGTACCGCCCCGATGTCTGATAGCGCCAAGCGCCTATCCTGCCGCGAAACCTGCATATCGAATCAGCCCCTCGGCCTTCGCCTGTCATACCCCCGGGAAATCGGGTGTTTGGCAGTCACCAGCGCCAGTCTATTGAGTTTCAAACTACCAGTCTTGTATATCATTTCACCCATGATTCCGCTGAAAAAAGAAAAAACAGCGGCGGAACCGAACAACATGGCCAGGCCGGTCAGGGTGACGGAATACCTTGAATCGAACAGGGCTTCGTAGAATGCGGCAGCTCCTGCGCATACACTGATAAGCATGGCCGGCAAAGCGAGCACGGAAAACCAGCGCAACGGTTTCTCTGCGAAAGAGACAACGGTCTTGACCACGAAGAGATCGATCAGAACCTTGTAAATTCTCAACAGGCCGTATTTCGAGACGCCGAAGCGGCGCGGGTGATGGCGTACCTTGACTTCGGCCACGCGCGCGCCAGTTATCGACGCCATGGCGGGAATGAACCGGTGCATATCCGAGTAGAGCGGAACACTCTTGATCACGTCGCTACGGAATGCCTTTAGCGAACAGCCGTTATCCTTTATCGGGATCCCGGTCACTTTGCCGATGAGCCAATTGGCCAGCTTGGACGGCAATTTTCGAGTCAGCCATCGATCATGGCGCTTGTAACGCCAGCCAACCGCGATGTCATAGCCTTCGTCGAGCTTATCAATCAGCGATTTGATGTCCCGAGGGTCGTTCTGAAGATCGCCATCCATGGTCACCAGAATCTGCCCGCGCGCCTGTTCGATGCCCGCTACCATTGCCGGAGTCTGACCGTAGTTTCCCCTTAATTTGACGACCCTCAGGCGCGAGTCATCAGCGGCCAGGCTGGCTGCAAAGCGAAAGGTCCGGTCCCGACTCCCATCGTCTACGAATAGAAATTCGCAGGCCAGCCCAAGCTCATCGCTTGCGTTGGTGAGCGCATCGTATAAAAGAACGACATTCGCCTCTTCATCGTGCAGGGGCACGATGATCGACAAATCGATTCGGGCCTTTTGCGCTGTTGACACAGTCTCGCCCTCCCCTTTGTGTCGATCATTTATCCACGACTGGGCGGTGTCAAGCGCTTTTTATAGACCTCTGAAAATAATTAATAGCGTCATGCCCATTACCGTTGAGTAAATTCGCGGAATACCAGTATAAAACGCCAGATAATACTGGCATTATCCGCGTCATTGCAGGCCGAAATACCAATCGAATGCTCAGTATTTTCTGGAAAATTCTCTATTTACGGCTGCTGTGCCAGAGCGCGTTGACACGCGGCTCACCGAGCCGACCGATCGGCCGCATACGGGCTTCGGTGACCAATCGAATCAGAATTCGTTGTGCCCGCCGGACACTCGCGCGAGCGCGCTCTTCAGGAGCCAGGACGTGGGCTATTGGTCGTGGCACCCCGGGCCGACAGACCTCTTGCGGCCATCCCGTTGTCGCTGACTCGGCCCCGGCGAAATGGGCTAGTCAAGCAAGCCCGCCGATGCCGATGCCGATGCCGATGCCGATAACAGATCGAGATAGAAACTTATATATTTTCATGCGCTTATATTTACCACTGAAAATATTACAAGATAATCGAAAGAATCATTCCAGACTTTAGATCACTCCGGTAAACTGCGAGCAAGGGTTTTGCAGATCGCCTTGGATCAAACCGTGTTTCGGTAGCGTCGAGTCCGCCGGAGGCAGACAAATGACACGTCGTGAATGGCCGACCCGTTGTTTCGCGTTACTGCTGGCAGGCTGTGTTGCAAACAACGTTGCAGCCGCCGCGAGCCCATCGCACGACGGCAAGAACAACCCTCAAAACCATCGCCCCATGCAGAGGGCCGGAGATCATGCCGCCCCCAGGACTCGGCTGCTCGTTTTAACCGACATGAGCAGCATCGAAGCCGGCGTACGCGAGCCGGACGACGCGCAGTCGATGATACGACTCATGCTTTACGCCAACGAGTTCGATATTGAAGGACTCATCGCATCCTCCAGCCTGGCGCACGACCATGTGGTGCGGCCCTGGATCATTCGCCAGATCGTGGATGCCTACGGCGAGTGCCAGCCCAATCTGATCAAGCACGACAGCCACTATCCCACGGCAGCACAGCTACGGCGAACCATAAAGAGCGGCCAGCCCAACGCTGATAATGACATGCCCGTTTACCGGATCATCGGGGACAACAAGGACACCGAGGCGTCAGAATGGATCATTCAAAAGGTAGACGAGGCTGACGAACGCCCGCTCTGGATCGTTATCTGGGGCGGTTCGGCCGATCTCGCCCAGGCGCTCTGGAAAGTCCGCGGCACCAGAAGCCCGGAGGAAGCGGCCGCCTTCGTCGCCAAGATACGTGTGGCCGCCTCGGTGGATCAGGATTCGACCGGGCCATGGATCAAGTCACGCTTTCCCGAGCTGTTCTATGCCACACGCAGCTACGGCGGGCGAGGCATGTACCGTGGCGGGGACGCAGACCTGGTGAGCTCTTCCTGGGTACAGAAGAACATCAAGGGGCACGGCGCCCTCGGGGCGATCTATCCGGATTATCGCGGGGGCGACATTTGGTGGCGAGAACTCGGCGAAGTAAGAGGTATAAAGGGCGGCGATTCGGCCACGTACATGGGCCTGATCCCCAACGGGCTCAACGTTCGTAACCACTTGAACTGGTCGAACTGGGGCGGGCGTATCCAGCAGGATCCCGACAATCCCCAACACTATCGCGATGCCGTGGAGCCCGTCGCCGACTACAAGAATGACATCTCCCCATATCTGGCCTCCGTGTATCAATGGCGCCCCGACTTCCAACCCGCCTATGCGGCCCGTTTCGACTGGTGCGTGGCACCCTACAGCCAAGCCAATCATGCGCCGCACAACGAACACGGCCTCGGTTTGATCAAAAGACATGTCTCGTCGGGCGACACCGTGAAACTGGAAAGCGGACGCTGGCGCGATCCCGATGGAAACAACCTGACGTTCCACTGGCAGACGCTGCGCGGGGAAGGCAGCTACCCCGGGAAAATAAAGATTGAAAAGCAATCGGCCGGCTCAGTGCGCTTCACGGCGCCCGTCGTGAAGAGTCCGCAATCGATTCATGTGCTTCTGACCGTCAGGGACGATGGCAACCCTGCGCTATCCTCTTATCAGCGCATCAATTTCGTGGTCCACCCCTGAAGTGGCATGGAGCGCGCTTCGGCGACATTCTGCGGGTAACAACGGAACGGCGTCGACACGAAGCGAGTACGCCAGTCCATGGCTCGCCGAGCGGCGTATTCCGGATACTCGAAGCTTATTGCGGTCGGCATGCTCCGCGCTGCCAGCCGGTGGCGGCTGCTATTGATCCGGCAGCTCCGCGCCAACGGGTCACACGGGTCACACGGGTCACACGGGTAACATGCGAACAAGTTTCTCCGCCACACGCCGGGCGGTCGTGAACTTGACGCCCGACACGCTGTACAGGCCGACCGGACCACCCTGGGCCCCATGATCATGAAGCACCTCATGATCGGCGGCCTCGACGCCGCCGTTGCTCTGGGCAGGCAGTAGTCCCGCCAAGACCTCCAGCACGTGTGCTCGCTGCACCCCCAGCGACGGCATCGCGTCGTTCAGCGCAGCGAGGAAGGCATTGATGTCGGCTTCCGAGGGCGTGATCGGGCCGGTTGCCTCTGCCCACGGCACATGCCAGGTGCCAGCAAAGGTTAGACCGGCGTGTGGATAGACGAAAAGCGTCGGGGTTGTGGTGCCGGGGGACGACACCGCCAGACCGACATCGGACGGCGGCGGAATCTCAAGCAGCAGATTGAAGGCAAGCGACGGGCGAAACAGATCGGGCGAAGGCACGCCGAAGCGTTCAGCAACCCCGGCACTCCAAGGACCGGCGGCATTGATGACCAGCGGTGCCCGAAAGAGCTCGAGCGAGCCATCGAAACGCCGCGCGGTCACCCCTGCGGCGCTCCCGCTCTCGACCAGGAGATCCAGGGCCTCCACCCGTTCCAGAATCCGGGCTCCGAGCGACTCGGCCTGCGCACGCACGCGTGCGATCAACTGCGGGCCATCGTCGGCGACCGCGTCGTACCAGAGAGCCCCCCCCTTGAGCCCCTGCGTTCGTAAAGCGGGATAAAGCTCACGCGTCGCTGCTGGATCGAGTACCCGCCCCTTGGGCAGCTGCTGCACCGGCGCAAGCCCGGTGTTGCGGCCGGCACCCAGCGCCGCATCGGCAAGAAAGGCGGCACGAAAAGCAGAAGGCCAGCGGATGCCGTCGCCATAAAGCGGCATCAGGAAAGGCATCGGCCGGACCAGATCGGGCGCGAAGCGCAGGAACCAACGCCGTTCCGCTACCGATTCGTGGAAGCGGCCGATATCGAACGTCTGCAGATACCGAAGGCCGCCGTGCAGGATGCGAAACCAGCTGGAGGATGTCGCGCCGCCCACGGTGTCCCGCTCCAGCACAAGACAGCGAAGCCCGCTCTTGCCCGCCTCGAGTGCGATCATCAATCCGTAGATACCGCCGCCGACAATAAGCACATCGACATCTCCGGCAGGAGTTGACGGTTCAGGAGCAGCGTTGTTCATATCGGGCCTCATCCGGCGTCTCGATCAGGTCGCCCGGCTTGATCCGGCCCTGCGCCCACGGTGTCCATAGCCTGCGACAGTCGCCCAGAAGCGGGGATTGCCCTAGCGAACATGACATCAGAATATCGCTAATAATCGACGTAGAGAAAAGGCCGCGCGCCGTAGCGCAAGCCAAATCGACCGCCGGGCGACACCACACGAGGGGAAGAAGTCGGATATCGTTACAGAAACGCCGAAAAAAAGGCCCATCGTGCTTGAGCCGCAGACAGAGCACCGAGACCCGGCACGCCCCGGCCCGTTTTCATGGATGACCGCCTATCGAAAACCGACGAACCTGTGCCGCCGGAGCGGCCACTACCGCCGACGCCGGTATGGCGAGCGCCATGCGTTGAAGATCAGCCCTTCAATCCGCGAAGTCGCGCGCATTCTCGGGAACCGACGGACCAATACCTGAGCCGGAGTTGTCATTCATGATTCTCGTCGACGCGCACGTGCATTTACACGGCTGCTTTTCTCCGGAGCGCTTCCTGGACGCAGCCGCCAGCAATTTGGCGGCCGCGGCGCGAAATCTCGGGCTTCCTTCTTCGACACCCGGCCTATTGCTGTTCACCCATGCCGCAGCAGACCAGGCGTTCGGCGGTCTTCGCGCAGGCCTGGTGGGACGCTGGTCTCTCACGGCGACTCAAGAGATCGTGTCTATGGCGGCCCATCGCGCCGGCGCACCACCGCTGATCCTAACCGCCGGACGCCAGATCGCGACCGCCGAAGGCTTGGAAGTGCTGGCACTTGGCGCCCTCGGGCCGTTCGCCGACGGCGCACCGGTAGACTCGACGATCGACGCCGTACAAGAGGCGGGCGGCATACCGGTGATCCCCTGGGGGTTCGGCAAATGGTGGGGCCACCGCGGGGACATGGTGCGCCGCCTCGTCGCCGACCACAGCCGATTTCCTTTACTTTTCCTCGGCGACAATGCCGGCCGACCGGCAATAGCGCCGCGGCCGCGGCTGTTCGCGGAGGGGGAGCACCATGGCCGCGCGGTGCTGCCCGGCACCGACCCTCTCCCGTTACCGGGCGAAACCGACAAGGTGGGGCGTCTGATTTTTCGTACCGACAGCGAACTTGATGCCGACAGACCGTTCGCTGAGCTCAAGACATGGCTGCGCCACTGCGAGACCTCGCCGCCCGCTTTCGGAACCTACGAGAACGCTGGCGTATTCCTGCATAGACAGATCGCGTTGCGGCTACGCAAGCGACACGGCCAAGCGGCATGACCCGAGTTTACGGACGTGCCGTGTCCGGCGGAGGGCCATGATCGTGATGGCATACAATTCGATTGGAATAGGCGCTTAATCGAATCGGGACAGAAGAATCCGCGGAACGGGCTCGATGGCCCACCATCCCGGGGGAGAGCTTCATGGTGGATTCCGAGAAACAACCAACGACAGCCCATTTCAGCCGTTGGCGCATGCCGTCAGGCCGCCTACTGCCGACGGCGATGGCGTTCCTGGCTATGGGGGCCCTGGTGGCCGGCATCGCCATGTTGGCTGCATCACGTCACTACTTCGGGTTCGGGACGGAATCCGATTTTCTCGACAGTTTTCTGAATGAAGCCACGGCTTTTCTGCACGGTAAGCCGCTCGAAGCACAATATCATCCGCCGTTCTATGCAATGTGCGTCGCACTACTGCATACACTCGTGGGTGACTGGTTCACCGCCGGCCGCGTTCTATCGGTCTTCTCCGCCGCGGTTGCTCTGGTTTCCAGCTTCTTCTTCTTTCGATCCAGCGTTTCGGAAACCGCAGCCTGGGGCGCTGTAATCGGCCTGGCGATCTCCCCGATATTCATCGAGTACGCGGCGCTCGCCACATCCGATGTTTTCTTCCTCGCGCTGTATTCGACCGTGCTGTTGCTCGCCCATCGGAGCGAACAACAAGCATCGCCCGCATGGTGGTTTATCACGGGTTTTGCCTTGGCACTCGCTCTATTGACCCGAACAAACGCGCTGACCCTGGTTCTGATCCTTGCGGCGCCCTGGCTGGCCGGCGGCCAGGCTCGGCACACCCGGGCCCGCGGATTCTGCTTTCTCGCAAGCGGTACCGTTGTGCCGATCGCAGCGTGGGTCGCCTATGCCCTGATCTCTCATTCCAACCCGTTACCGGTAGCCGGCACCGCCACCAATCTGGCATTGCACTACTTTCCCCCGCAAAAGGGCGCCGAGTGGGCAGACGGCATCGCATACGCGCAATCCAGGTTTCCAAACCTCTGGGCCGTAATCAGCCACGACCCGATTTTTCTGATCAAGAGCTACCTGAAAGATCTTTATCACGTATTCGAAAACGCATTCTCGTCATACGGGCTGTTCGCTTTCCCCGGTACTTGTTTCACGCTCCCTGGGCTCATCTTCTTCTTTATCGTCAAACAGCCGAAATGGCTCTATTACGCCGTCCTGCTAGCGCTCGCCCAGTTGCTGCTGGTCAACTTGATGGGCTACCAGGCTCGCTTCTACCTGTTCCTGCCTCCGGTGATCGGCGCCCTGGCGGCGGAATTCATTCGACAGGTCTACTGGCGGTACCCGGCGCCCGCGGGGCTGGTCAACCTCGGGCAGGCTCTGATCATCATGCTGTTGGGCATCGCCCTTTATCAGTCCGGCACGACGGCGCTCGCTGCCGTAAACGGCGGCGAGCGCGAACTGTCGGAGAGCATCCCGGCCGCCGAGGCTGCCATCAACCACGATTCAGTCGTGGTGGCCCGAAAGCCAGTCATCAGCTACTACACCAGCGCAAAACGCTTGTTCATGCCGCCGGGAAAGAGCCTGAATGATCTGATGGCGTATCTTGCAGACCTGAGCGCAACGCACAAAGCGCACGGCAGCGCCATTTATGTGTATTACGGCACGCAAGAGCATTATTTCCGACCCGAATACCAGACGCTGCTCGATGTCTCTCGCATCCTCGCCAGGACCCGAAGCCTCAAGCTGGTCGCGCGCAGCCCGGGCACGGGCCGCGCCCGTTGGGTGCTTTATCAATATCTGGCTGATCGCCACGAGCGAGAGCAGTCCAGGGCCACTGGCACACCGTGAGATCTCGCCGATCCGGCATATGCCCGTGGCCGGCGAACCCAGCGTCGCCTTGGCCGGAGCGTGTTTCACAGAACAGGGGTCAATCCAGTGGTCGGTCGGCCGCTTCAGCCATCGCGGACATATCGGCAGCGCGCCCCTTGTCGAAGAAAAATACGATACCGCCGAGCAGGCTGCTCAAAACGGCGATGATCCGGATGATCAGCGAGACGATCACGGCATGACTGAAGCTGATGCCAAGCTGTTGTGCCGTGAATGCAAACGAACCCTCCTGGATACCGAGGCCATTGATCGACACGGGGATCAGTGCGGCCGTCGAGTACATGGTGTCCGCGACGGCGCTTTCCGCCAGAACGCCATTCGTATGCGCCGCCGAGAAAAGAAGCGTGATCCCCATCACCGCCAGCGCATGAAACAGCACAGACACCAAGGCCAGTCTCGCGAGCCCCGTCTTATCCATGAAAACCAGACGTGCGTTGCTCATTAACGGCTCGAGCTTCCTGATCTGGACAAGCTTTCGAAGCAGCGGCCGGAATAGCGGCAGCATGATGAAGTAGGGAAAGATCACGGCCAGCAACGGCGGGCCCGTCAACGCGAGCGCCAACAGCCCAATACCGGGATCACCGGTCCGCGTGTAAATGACGAAAGCACCGAGGGCGCCGACGAAGAACATCGACAGCAGCCCGGTAACCCGATCGAGCAATACGGCGGAGACCGCGCGCGATTTCTGCCCGCGCGCCGGCATGGTGCGATATACGCGGTAGATGTCTCCGCCGATCGCCGTGGGCAGGAAGTTACTCATGAACAGACCGATCAGAAGAATCTTCCCGAGCTCCGCGAGACGCCAGCTGAGACCATGAATCTGCAGTGATATCTGCCATTTCCAGGCCGAGGTCGCCGTCGTATTCACGATGAAGATCAAGGCGGCGACAGCGACGAACGACGGCCTCGTGTCACGCAGTTCATTGATAGCGCTCGCCCAGTGGACCGCGTAGATCAGATAGGCGATCAAGCCCGCGCTCACGACGAGCTTGATCACGCGCATCAGCTTCTTACGCATCGATGATGTTTCTCCTGCGCCGGTCGCCATTATTGTTATTTCGAACAACCTGCTGTGGCAGCATCCGATCCGCGCCAAAGCGGGTTCGCGGCGCGCCTCAGCGTCGATGACCACCATCGCACAGCCGGAAGCCCCCGGGTAATGGCGCCACCCACAAAGCGAGAATGCGGCATGCAGCCGGAACGCTACCGCGAACGCCTCACGGCATGATCCGGTACTGCAGAAGCGCTATTCCGCTGATGATGAACTGCGAAAACAACAGGGCTGGCCCGACCTGAGTGACGTATCGAGTTTAAGTTATCGCCAAAGCGAGCGTAAGCCCATGTGCCCCTCGCCAGGGCCGCAGTGAGACTATAGTAGAGACCACACCGTCGCCGTATTGAATATACTGAATTCTGAAAAGAACGAATGCCTATCAGGCGCGCCCAGAATGACAAGCCATAATAAAAAATCGCGAATCGCCTGGATTGATATCGCGAAAGGCGTGGGCATCATTCTGGTTGTCGTTGGGCATGCGCTTGTCAGCGGGCGCGTTTATTCAGCGATCTACCTGTTTCACATGCCACTTTTCTTCATTCTGGCCGGCGTGGTATTCCGTCCGGACAACGTGAAAGCGACGTTCTGGAAGCGGCTTCGCTCCTTGATGATTCCTTACGCGAGTTTCTTACTGATCGTCATGCTGATGCAAAACGCGCTGTACTATCACTGGGGCTACCAACTGAGCTCTCTTGCGAAGTCCGACGACCATCAGCTATGGCTTGACGTCGAGGGCGGCACGTCACTGACGGGCGATTTCGGCACGTTTTGGTTCGTCTCCTGCCTCTTCCTTAGTCTGGTGGCCTACGATGGCTTGCGCTCCAGGTTAAAAAAACCTCTAGACGCCAGCATGATCGTGGTCATGTCGGTTTTCCTACTCGTGTCTTATCCGCTCAGCACCATGTCTTTACCCTGGGATGCATCCATCGCTCCGCTTGCGATCTTTTTCATCTGGGTCGGCGAATGCTGGTCAACAATCTTCACATCCGGCAAGGTTCGCGCCGATAGCCCCGGGCCCGTGATGGCGTCGGCGGTCCTGGCGGCAATCGGCCTCGGATGGTTTGCACCGTTCGATATGAAAGTTGGCATGTATGGGACACCGATCCTGAGTGTCCTGGCCGCGATCGCCATTTCGCACCTGTTCTTTGTCTGCTGCATGCATGTTTCGAAAATCCCGGGGCTGCGTACCTGCATCGTGCCGCTGGGGCAGTCGACGCTCGTCATCCTGTTCATGCATCGATTCTTCGTCCTTCATCTTGAGGGGGGATTGCTGGGGGGGCGACTTCCCACCCTCGCGATCATCGCCGTGGCCACGGCTATCCCTTTCGTCAGCTGGCTACTCATCAAAAGATCCCCGCTGTTGTTGCGTCAGGCGCTGCTCGGCGAACGGTTACCGGCCGGAAGATGGAAACGTGAGGCCATCTCTGAGGAAGGCTCGGGTAGCTCCTGAGCCAGCCGCCGTGCGCCCTTTGCTTGGATCCATCTCCACGCATGGCTTATCCATGCATGCACACGGCGCGTCAGGACGCGGTTTACCGCTCATTGAGCCCGGGCCTGGGGGACACCAGGTCGCGCCGGGATGGCGGTGGCAACGGACAGCGATCATCCGCCGGTCGAGTACGATCTCCCGGATCAGCATCGGCCGCGTCGACCGCCCCGGCCCCCTGCGCACGCCGATATCGGGGGCAAGGACCTGGACGATGGCGTTGCTCCGGACTGCAGGCGGACCGAACATCAATCGGCACCCTTGGCCCACACCCATGGCACACCATCGGCCCGCTCGATGGTTCATTGCATGTGCGCGATCGGGTCAGCCATGAAGATTCTGGTGCTCGCCCCTCAGCCCTTCATGACGCCGCGAGGCACGCCCATCGCGGTCCAGATGCTGCTCCAGACATTGTCTGCGCGCGGCGATCGCATGGATGTCATCACCTTTGCGGACGGCGAAGACATCGAGATCGAGAACTGCCGCTTGTTTCGTGTACCGGCCCTGCCCGGCACGCAAAACGTTGCGCCCGGCTTTTCTCTGAAAAAGCTGATATCGGACCTGGTGATGTTTCCAATGGTGTGCTGGCGCCTCTTGCGTCACCGATACGACCTGGTGCTGGCGGTCGAGGAATCAGCCTATATGGCCATGGTGCTTCGGCCAATTTTTCGCGTGCCTTATATCTTCGACATCGATAGTTCGATTCCCGAGCAGATCAACGACAAATACAGGCTACCGCGGCCGATCCGCGGTTGTCTCACCGCAATGGAAAAGGCAACCGCTCGCCATGCCGTGGGCGTCATTGCCTGCTGTACCGCGCTCGGCACGCTGGCACGCGAATACGCGCCCGACGTGCCGGTACAAGTCCTCGAAGACGTGACGATGCTGGCAAACCCGCTCGTGGCGCCCGGCAGCATGCGGCCTGAGGAACCCGTCATCATGTACATCGGCAACCTCGAGTCCTACCAAGGCGTTGGTCTCCTGCTCGAGGCCATGGCACGGCTGGACCCGGCCACGACCCCCGCGCGCTTGGTGATCGTCGGCGGCGCCTTGCATCATATTGAACAGTATCGGCAACGCGCCGCCCAGCTCGGTATAGCGGATCACGTGACATTTCTGGGCCCGAAGCCGGTCACCGAACTGGGCAGACACCTGCAGACGGCGACGATTACCGCCTCGCCGCGGACGCAGGGCCGGAACACGCCCATGAAGATCTATTCCTATCTTGATAGTGGCCGCCCGCTGATCGCCACGCGCCTGCCCACACACACGCAAGTGCTCGACGACGAAATCGCAATGCTCGTGGAGCCCGAGCCCGAGGCCATGGCCGACGGTCTGCGCGCCCTGCTATCCGACCCGGCGCTAAGAACACGGCTGGCCAGCGCGGCCGGCGCCCGCGTGGCCGCGGAGTTCACGCCGACCGCCTATCGGCGCAAACTCAGCGCTTTCATGGAGACCGAGATCCTGCCCCGTTTGAGGCCATCGCGCCCGGTCGCCTGAGCGGGCAACACCCGCACCACGCCCGATTCGCTCTGAAAGCCATCGGCGGCCGGCGTGGCACCTGTTATTTCAATCGTCCCGCGGCATGCGATCAGCCCGCAGGACCACCGGCGTACCAAGCATCGACGCCAACCCGATGCCGCCACAGGCCCGCTCCAGCGCCGCTGACAAGCGGGGCATCGCAAGCTTGCGATGAACAACGATAGGCACCACGAACTGCCCGATCTCGCCCGTCGGCGTGAAACCGGCCTGTTCCAGGACATCACGCGCATCCGCTCTACGGATCGTATCGAAACGCCGGGTATCGCCCTCGATCTTCTTCTTCAACCCGAACAACAGCGGCGCCAGCGCGTTGGCACCGGATGGGATCGGAAAGTCCACGATCACCGCCTGGCGGGCAACCCGCGCCAGTTCAGCGAGATAACCGCGCCAGTCGCCGATATGCGCCATGATCCGGAACGACGTCACGACATCGAAACTGCCATCGGCGAACGGAAGCGGCATCAGGCCTCCGGTGGACAACGCCAGATTCGGATGATCGAGCCTTCGGACCTGACCGAGCGCCGCCTCGGAGCTGGCATGGACCGTGACAGAATGCCCGTCCTCCAGCAGCGGGGCCGCAATCTGTCCGTGCCCACCGCCCACATCCAGCACCCTGGCGCCGCGATCCTCACCGATGAGACTGCGCAGCGCCGCGGTCTGGCGCGACAAGAGCCAGACCCCACCCGAACCGCCGAATCGTTTCGCATACCGATCGGTCGAGGCATCGAGATCGGCTTGGGACGACCCGATATCGGCAACGGCGTGCGTGTCGTCGGCAGTCATTCGGCGGCTCTGGCGGCGGGGCGCAGATAACCCATCGACCGATACCAGTCGGCGGTTCGCGACAGGCCGACGTCGAGCGGCACCTGAGGCTGAAAGCCGATGAGTCGCTTGGCCTTGTCGACTGAAAACGCCCGCGCCTTGGTAAAGAACGCCACCCGGCGTCGATGCAGCGGCGGATCGATGCCAAAAGGCTTGCAGGCGAACTCGCAAAGCGTGGCCGCCGCCATCAGGGGCGCCACCGGCAGCTTGCGCTTCGGCGGATTGACCGACAACGTGGCCGCCACCTTTTCGACCAGCGTGTTGAGCGTGGTGTAGTGATCGTCGCCAATCAGAAAGACCTCGCCGATGGCGGCCGGGTGCTCCCCGGCCAGGATCAGGCCCTGCACCATGTCGTCCACATAAGTCATGTGATAGGCGATGTCGCCTGATCCGAACATGCGGAACGTGCCATTCTGGATCGTGCGAAACAACTTCAGAAACCGATCGTCGCCCGGTCCGTAGATCCCCGTCGGCCGAACCACCGAGATGGGCGCGCCAAGTGCCATGGCGTCTCGCGCCAGCTCCTCGCCTGCCAGCTTCGATCGCTGGTAGACATCGCCCGGGTTGAATGCCGTTTCCTCGTTGGCCGGAATCTCGGCCACGTCGCCGTGCACACCACAGGTCGAGCAATGAACCACACGCTGGACGCCGTGCGTTTCGGCGGCCGCCAGAACATGAGCCACCGAATCGCGATTGATCCGGAAGTAATAGCTGTCTGGATGATTGGCGCTGCGATAAACCGCCGCGATATGAAAGATGTGGGTCATACCTTCGGCCGCCGCGATCACGGCCCCGGCATCGCCGACATCGCCTTCGACCAATTCGATATCCGCCGCGGCCAACTCCCGAGCCTTGACGACCTGCAAGTCGCGCACGAGCGCACGAACCGAATAACCGCGCTCGACGAGCGTTCGCGCGAGATGGCCGCCCGTGAAGCCGGTCGCCCCCGTGACCAGTGCGCGCTTCGCCACTTGACCATCGCTCATGTCATCCCCCGACGCTGCCGGCCTCGGCCAGATTGGCCACCCGATACCAGACTATTAGGTTTTTTATCAGGCAGAGCAACTGGCCGGATGCATCGGGCTGCACGGCGACAATGAAGCCGTACCCCACCTCGCGCCCTGCCGTCGGCGTCGTGGAATACGGCACCGACAAACATGCCAGATTTTGCCGCGTCCATACCAGGCAGTCGCGAGCGGAGAGGCCCGACGCCGTCCTGACTCTCGGCACAGGAGCCTATGCCGTGGCCGGCGATGTCCCGATCATTAAGACACTCGGCACCCGCTAATCAATAACCTGATCCGAATTGATCAAACGCCAATTGGCGCTCAGCATCGCCCGGCTGCTCTCGCACTCGGGACCGTTTTCGATAACCCGGCCGTCGGGCGCCAACCACAGACTTCGTTCCGGCGCATGGAAAAACACATAGCGCTGGATCGCCCCCCATAGCGGCAGCACGCCGCCGTGCATCTCGAAATGCTCTCTGGCGTGTTCGCCGGCGGTATGGATCTGCTGAATCGCCGGCAGATCCCGGAACGTTCGCTCGAACGAGATCCAGCGTTTGCCCTCCATCGCGGCCAGCACGAAAACAGGCTCGCTTTTGCGCTTGAAGCCGGTATCGACAAACATCGACGGCGCGTACGCACGGCGGCGTGCCACGAGTTGATGAAGACCGGTCAACCCCGCCTCGACCATATCGACCGGCAGATCCAATGCCTCGCAGAGCGCTCGCGCGAAACCCAGCGAATCGAACCGGAAATCGAACTCGCCGTGGTCCAGCCCCAGCAGATCATCGTTGAGAACACGCGCCAGCCGTGCCCGACGCTGCGCGTTAACGCGCCCATAGCCCATGCTGCGAAGCAGTGCGTCGGGATGGCGTCGAGCTGCCTGTAGACGCGCGGCCTGCCGCAACGCATGAATCGCATCGTCATTCATGATAAAAAACACTCCCCCTGGCGAACCACGAACGGCTGGGTCGATTACAACCGCTCAGTGCGACAGCCCATGTCGTAAGGCAGGCTTTTCTCGCGTGGCCTGCCTCCTGCCCGCGATCCGCCCTTCGACCGGGGCCGCGCGCGACGCTGCCTCGGCTCATTCCAGCAACGAGCATGGATACCGCCGTTCGCCAATCGCCAATCGCCCGCGGCGAAGATATCGGCATCGAGCACCGAGCGGCTCTGCCGGGCCTTCCACCGCATTCGTTGAGGATCGGCAAAGACACCGGGCCGCCATCGTCACCAGGCGAACCGCATTGCTTTGCATATATCGCATGCAACCGGCGCGATCGAACATCGAAGGGCCCGCCGACCCCATGGGGCGCAAGATGCCTCACCACACGAACCGGCCCGGCGCCAGTCGTTGCTCGCCGTCCCAGCGGTAGGCCACCAGCTGGCCGCCGCGCGCAACGCTGTAATCCAGACAAGCGACATTGGCCTGCTGGAGCGCCGGCGTGCCGGTCAGCCAGTAGTGGCCGAAGAACACCGGCGGCGCGCTCTCCGGATAACCCAGCAGCAAGCTCGGGTCGGCCGGCCGCCCCGCTGTGGCGGCATGCAGTGCCTTGGGCCCGAGCACGAGTTCGTCGAGCGTCGCCGCTGTCGATTGCCACCAGCGCAGCCGCGCGTTGTGGCGCTCGTGGCCGTATTTGTCGAGGAACGACACGCCGTCGGGCAGCTCCCCTTCCAGGCCCTTGAGCAACGTCTCGACTACGTCGTGCGTTTGGCTGCCGTCATCGGACGAAGCGACCAGAAACGCCTCGTCCATGACCGCCGCCTCGCCCAGCGCGGCCCGGGCCGCCGCCAACGACGGCTCGTGCCAGCAGGCGTGTACGGCCCGCAGATCGCCGAAATCCAGATAGAGCGGCAATGTACGAAACCAGGCGATCATCTCGGCCACCCCCTCGGGATCACCCGCAAACTCCGCCAGAGTCGCTGCATGTTGAGCGCGGTTCTTGTCACTGTGCGCCCGTAGCCAGCCCGCTGAATCGCGAGGGCCCGGCGTATGCCAGCAGATCGCGTTGTACTCGTGGTTGCCGAGTATGGCCTGCGCTTGCCCCGTCGCCACCATCGAACGCGCGATATCAACGACACGGCGATTCTGCGATCCCCCGTCGATGAAATCGCCAAGGAAGATCACCCGCCGGCCGGCGTCGTGCCGAAAAACGCCATCGCGCTCGATGTAGCCGAGCCGGGCGAGCAACGCCTCGAGCGCATCCGCATGGCCGTGGATATCGCCGATCAGATCCAACCCTTGCGTCATACACATTCCGGTTTATGGTTGACGAAGCCGCCGGCGTCCATACGAGCACGGCGGTGCGACACTGGATGTCGCGATAGGGGAGGCAATCGCCGATATGGCCGACACGTTATTCCGGCAATGGACCATGTTGCGCCATATTCCGCGGCAGCCACGACGCATCAAGACCAGCGAACTCGCCGCCCGGCTCATCGATGAAGGTTTCGATATCACCGCCCGTACCGTCGAGCGGGACCTCGACAAGCTATCGTCTGCCTTCGGTTATACCTCGGACACCGAGGGGCGCACCAACTACTGGTACTGGCCCACGGGCTTTAATGCCATAGATATTCCAGGGCTCGAGCCCAACACCGCTCTCGCCTTCAATCTGGCCGAACAACATCTCGCGAACCTGCTACCGCCCGCGACGCTCGATTTGTTGTCGCCTTACTTTCAGCGCGCCCGCGCGGTGCTGGATGCCGATACGCGCCGACCGCTGCATCACTGGGCTGACAAGATCAGAGCCGTTGGCTCCGGCCCGCAGCTCGCCGCCCCCACCATCGACACCCGCATCCAGCGCGCGATGTATGCCGCCCTGCTGCATGAAAAGCGCGTCGCCATTCAATATGCGCCGCGCGGCGACGGCGGCCTCAAGGATTATGAATTCAGCCCGCTGGGATTGGTGAGCCGCGACGGCGTGCTGTATTTCGTCGGCCCGCTCTGGGCGTACGAAAACGTCGTGCAACTCGCGCTGCACCGGATACAAGCGATCACCCCGCTGGAATTGGATGCCCATCACCCGCAAGGGTTCGATCTGGACGAATATATAAAGACCGAAAAAGGCTTCAGTTATCCGACCGGTGCCGGCACGATCGCCCTGGAAATCGAGATGGATCGGCATGTGGCGCAGCACCTGGCCGAACGCCCGCTCGGCCAGGATCAGGAAATGACAGACACACCGGAGGGTCGTGTATCGGTCGCCGCATCCGTTACCGATACGGATGATCTGCACTGGTGGCTGCTCGGGCTTGGCGAATCGATCGAAGTCATCAAACCGGCGCGCTTGCGTAACCGGGTGATCGGCGCGCTGAACCAGGCACTGGCCCAGTACCGGGCCTGAGGTGGTCCACGACTTCCAAGACACGCCACATGTGATTCTTGCAGCAGGACTGTTAAACCGGGCTACCGCCCCGGCCAAAGCCGGAACCACGGCCTGAAAACCCTGGGCCGCACTATGAATCGACTCTCCCCGAGCCGACATGCCTTCATGCCCGACCACAGAAGCCAATGCTGGGCGCCATGCCGCTGGACTGGTAAGTACTCGCGCGAGGGGGAAGCCGCCACAGTCGAGGTTGTCTCAGTGCCGACCTGCCCTTGTCTGCTGTAAGCTCCCACGCAGGGGACCCAGGGGGGAAGACATCGATTGAAAATCGTGTCGACTTCAATAATCAACAAGAAGCTACTCAGCGAACGCGATATCTGCACGAAATACATCACGCCGGCCCTGACAGAGGCAGGCTGGGGTGTGCAGACGCGAATTTGGAAGTAAGTCTTGTTCACGGCCGGTCGCATCATCGTGCGAGGCCATATGCATGCATGCGGCCACCGCCGCCGCGTCGATTACGTGCTGAGTTACCAGAAGAACCAGCCCATCGCGGTCATCGAAGCCAAGGACAACACGCACGCAGCAAGCGATGGCATACGTCAGGCCCTGATCAATCTCAATTCGGAACGGGTTCGGGAGAATCGCAAGTACGTGATGCGGATCACCAGCGACGAGTTGGAAGGCAAGGTCGAGCTCGACAACTTCATCAACCCCGAAGAGTCTTACCCGGTCATCGCCACCACCAGCAAACTGATGACGACCGGCGTGGACGCCCAGACCTGCAAGCTCATCGTACTGGATCAGCACATCCAGTCGATGACCGAATTCAAACAGATCAAAGGAACACTGGTTCACGATTCTCGACTTCAAGAAAGCCACCGAACTGTTCGCCGATCCAGACTTCGACGGCGACCCGGTGCAGATCTACGAACCCGCCGGTGACGAAGCCATGCTGCCCGATGACGAAGAACACATCGACGCCGATACGCCCGGGGTGGCCGAAGAGCCGCAAGACTACGGTGCCGCGTCCGACGAAGAATGGCAGTCCGACGATACGACTACGAATTGGGACGAGGACGATCCCCAAACCAGCGGTCGCATCCGGTATGTCCTGGATAACGTCGACGTGAGCGTCGTCGCCGAGCGCGTCCAGTATCTCGGTCCGGACGGCAAACTGATCACCGAAAGCCTCAAGGATTACACCCGCAAGAAGGTTCGCGAACAATTCACCTCGCTGGACGATTTCCTGCGCCGCTGGAATGCGGCCAAACGCAAGCAGACCATCATCGACGAGCTCGCCGAAAACGGCGTGTTCTGGCATGACTTGATCGAGGGCGTGCGCAAGAAGCTCGGCGCCGAACCTGCCCCTTTCGACGCTCATTACACTGTGTTCCCTACCGGCCCGTCGGCCGCGGCGGACACCGAAGGCGTGCTGGTGCGTGGGGCACAGGGCGTGCGGTCGCTGACGGTGATCCCGGCAAGTTCGAGCGAATAGCCCGCGCCGAGCCAGGCCGCCGAAACGGCCTACGGGATCAGATAATCCCGATCCCGTGCGTCGGTGACGAGCATATGGCCCGGCGCGTGGCCGATGGCGATCGCCGGGCGGGTTTCCATCACGGCCGCCTGGGGCGTGACGCCGCAGGCCCAGAACACCGGAATATGGCCCTCGGGGATCGTGACCGGCTCGCCGAAATCGGGCCGCGAAAGATCGGCGATGCCGAGTTCCTCCGGATTGCCGACGTGCACCGGCGCGCCGTGCACCGACGGGTAGCGCGCGGTCACGCGCACGGCATCGGCCACACGGTCGGCCGGGATAGGCCGCATCGAGACCACCAGCGGGCCATCCATCGAGCCGGCCGGGGCACAGCGGCGGGTCGTCTTGTACATCGGTACGTTCACGCCCTGGTCGATATGCGCCATGCGGATGCCTTCGGCCATCAGCGCGGCTTCGAAGGTGAAGCTGCAGCCGAGGATGAAGGTGACGAAATCGTCGCGCCAGATGTCCCGGATATCGGTCGGCTCGGCGGTCTTCACGCCGTTTTCGTAAACGGCATAGCGCGGCAGATCGGTACGGATATCGCCGCCGGCCAACAGCGGGCCGTCGGTCTGCCCGGCCTCGAGCACACCGAGCACCGGGCACGGCTTGGGATTGCGCTGGGCGAACAGCAGCACGTCGAAGGCCTGCGCCGCCGGCACGATGATGAGATTGGCCTGGGCATGGCCGTGGCAGAAGGCCGAGGTCTGCGTCGCCAGGCCGTCGCGAAACGCCGCGCGCGCGGCGCTGGGCGTCCAGTTCGCATAGCTCGGGGCGGAGGAATCGTTCATGGGGGATACCGCTCGTGACCGGTGGAAGAATCGCGCAATGAGGGGCGGCAATGATTGTTGAACAATCCATGCCGCTAGGGCATGGTTTAGCAAGACACGGGACAACAGGCAAACCGCGATGACTTCCATCGACCTCAACAGCGACGTGGGCGAGTCGTTCGGCCGCTGGCGCCTCGGCGACGATGCCGCGATCTTCGAATCGGTCTCCAGCGCCAACGTGGCCTGCGGTTTTCATGCCGGCGACCCGTCCACCCTGGCCGCGACTTGCCGCGCCGCGGTGGCAGCGAACGTGACCATCGGCGCGCATGTGTCCTACCGGGATCTGGCCGGCTTCGGCCGTCGTTTTCTGGACTGCTCGGCCACCGAGCTCGCCGACGACATTCTCTACCAGATCGGCGCGCTGGATGCCTTTGCCCGCGCCGCCGGCACACGCGTGCGCTACGTCAAACCGCACGGCGCGCTCTACAACGCCATCGTCACCCACGAAGACCATGCCCAGGCCGTGGTCGATGCGATCCGCACCTACGACGACAATCTCGCCCTGCTCGGCCTGCCCGGCGCGATCGTGCTCGACAAGGCCGAGGCGCACGGCGTGCGCGGCATCGTCGAGGCGTTCGCCGACCGCGCCTACAACGCCGATGGCACGCTGGTCTCGCGGCGCGAGAAAGGCGCCGTGCTCGACGATGACGACACCATCACCGAAAACATGATCCGGCTGGCGAAGGAGGGCGTGCTGATCGCCCGCGACGGCAGCCGGCTGCACGTCGACGCCGCCAGCATCTGCGTGCACGGCGACAACCCGAGTTCGGTGGCCACGGCCGCGGCCGTACGCGGCGCGCTGGAAGGCGCCGGCATCGAGATCCGCAGCTTCGCATGAGCCAGCGCCCGATACGCTGGGTGGGCAGCCGCGCCGTGCTCGTCGAGCGCGATACGCTGGACGACGTGCTCGCGCTGCATGCCTACCTGCGCGCCCATCCCCTGCCCGGCCAGCTTGATCTGGTGCCGGCGGCCAAGACATTGCTGATCAAGTGCGACTCGCACCGCAATGCTGCCCGCGCCTACGCCGCAGCCGCCGATATCGACGCCCCGCCGATTGATGCCAGCGAAGGCCGCACGGTCGAGATCGAAGTCGTCTACGACGGCGAGGACCTGCAAGCCGTGGCCGAGCTGACTGGCCTCGACGTGGACGGCGTGATCGAAGCTCATACGAGCCAGACCTGGCGCGCGGCCTTCGGCGGCTTTGCGCCGGGCTTTGTCTATCTCGCCGCCGAGAACGACACGCTGGACGTGCCACGACGGGATTCGCCGCGCACCGCCGTGCCCGCCGGGTCGGTGGCGCTCGCCGGCTTGTTCAGCGCGATCTACCCGCGTCGTTCGCCCGGCGGATGGCAGCTCATCGGGCGCACCAATGCCCGCCTGTGGGATATCGAGCGCGAGGAGCCGGCGCTGATCCGTGCGGGCGATCGCGTGCGCTATGTTGCCGTCGACGAACTGAGCGGCGACGCCGAAGAGACCGCGGCCACGCCGGATGCGGCCGCGCTGCCCGACACCGCGCCGGCCAGCGGCGCTGCTCTCGAAATCGTCGACGCCGGCCTGCAGTCGCTGATCCAGGACCAGGGCCGGCCCGGGCTGAGCCATCTGGGCGTGTCGATTTCCGGCGCGGCCGATGCCACGGCCGCCCGGCAGGCGAACCGGCTGGTCGGCAACACGCCCGACGCCGCCGTGATCGAAACCGTACTCGGCGGGCTCACGCTGCGCGCCCACGGCGATGTGGTGCTGGCCCGCGCCGGCGCCGAAGGCCGCGCCACCATCGACGGCGAACACGGGGCCCGCCACGCGCCGGCGCGCACGCCGTTCGCCCTGCACGACGGCGAAACAATCACCCTGGCCGCGCCCGATCGCGGCCTGCGCAGCTATGTGGCCGTACGCGGCGGGCTGGACGTACCGGCCGTGCTCGACAGCCGCGCGACCGACGCGCTGTCCGGCATCGGCCCGGCGCCGCTGGCTGCCGGCCACATGCTGGCCATTGGCGCGGCCGAGCCCTCGCAGGTGGTCGGCGCCCCGGAACCGGCCACGCTCGCGCCGCGCGACGACGACGGCGCGAGCGTGCTGCGCGTTGCCTTCGGCCCGCGCGACGACTGGTTCAGCGCGGCCACCCGCCAGCAGTTCCTGCGCCAGCACTGGCGCGCGACCGATCAATCCAACCGCGTGGGCGTACGCCTCGATCTGGCCGACGCGGACGACGACACCGCGCTGGAACGCGAGCGCGAGGGCGAGCTCGACAGCGAAGGCACGGTGCCCGGCGCGCTGCAGGTGCCGCCGTCGGGCCTGCCGGTGCTGTTTCTCAACGACCACCCGGTGACCGGCGGCTATCCCGTCATCGCCGTGGTGATCGCCGAAGACCTGCCCATCGCGGCCCAGGTCGCGCCGGGCGAGGCGATACGTTTCGTCGCCGTCGATCCGGACACGCTGGCGCCCATCGAAGACCACCCGGGCGGCGCGGCCGCCGCCGAGGAATCGTCATGAAGAAAGTGCTGATCGCCAATCGCGGCGAGATCGCCGTACGCATCGCCCGCGCGGCCCGCGACGCCGAGCTCGAATCGGTGGCCGTCTATGCCGACAACGATGCCGATGCGCTGCACGTCCGCCTGGCCGACGCGGCCTATGGCCTGGACGGCACCACCGGCGAGCAGACCTACCTCGACATCGACAAGCTGCTCGATGTGGCCAAGCGCGCCGGCGTTGATGCCGTGCACCCGGGCTATGGCTTTCTCTCCGAGAACGCCGATTTCGCCCAGGCCGTGATCGATGCCGGGCTGACCTGGATCGGCCCGTCGCCGCGGCGATCCGCGAGCTGGGCAACAAGGTCACCGCGCGCGAGATCGCGGTCGCCGCCGGCGCGCCGCTCGTGCCCGGCTCCGACGGCCCGGTGGATAACGCCGATGCGGTACGTGAATTCGCCGAGGAACACGGCCTGCCGATCATCATCAAGGCGGCCTTCGGCGGCGGCGGCCGCGGCATGAAGATCGTGCGCCGCGAGAACGATATCGAGGATGCCTTCGACTCGGCCGTGCGCGAAGGCAAGGCCGCCTTCGGCCGCGGCGAGTGCTTCGTGGAGCGTTTTCTCGACACGCCGCGCCACGTCGAGGCCCAGATCCTCGCCGACAGCCACGGCAACATCATCGTGGTCGGCACCCGCGACTGCTCGCTGCAACGGCGCAACCAGAAGCTCGTGGAAGAAGCGCCGGCGCCGTTTCTCTCCGACGACCAGCGCGCGGAAATCCATCGCTCGGCCAAGGCGATCTGCCGCGAGGCCGGCTATACCGGCGCCGGCACGGTCGAATATCTGGTGGGCGCCGAAGGCGAGATTTCGTTTCTGGAAGTGAACACGCGGCTGCAGGTCGAGCATCCGGTGACCGAAGCCACCAGCGGCATCGACCTGGTGCTCGAACAGTTCCGTATCGCGGACGGCGAGGCGCTGCGCGTGACCGAAGACCCCGAACCGCAAGGCCATGCCTTCGAGTTCCGCCTGAACGCCGAAGACCCGGCCCGCGGCTTTCTGCCGTTTCCCGGCACGGTCGAGCGCTTCGAGCCGCCCACCGGGCACGGCATCCGCGTGGACACCGGCGTGCGCTCCGGTTCCGTGGTGCCGGAACGTTCGACTCCCTGCTCGCCAAGCTCATCGTTCACGGCGAGACCCGCGCCCAGGCGCTGGCCCGCGCCCGCGCCGCGCTGGCGGAGCTGGTCATCGAGGGCGTGCCGACCGTCGTGCCCTTCCACCGTGCCGTGTTGCAAGAGCCGGCGTTCATTTCCGACGACGCGTTCGGCGTCTACACCAGCTGGATCGAAACCGAGTTCAGCGAACGGCTGGCGGCCTCGCCGGAACTGGCGAAAGCCCGCCCGACGGCGCCCGCAGGCGGATCACGATCGACGTGGACGGCAAGGCCGTGCAACTCGGCCTGCCGGAGAATCTCTTCGCGGCGCTGATCACCGGCGGGGGTGGCGCGGCCGGTGCTGGCGAATCGAGCGAGGGCGAGGGCGAGGGGGACGATAACCGTGCGCGCCCGATCAACGGCAATCTGGTGAAATGGCTGGCCGAGGACGGCGCCGGTGTCGAAGCCGGCGATTCGCTGGCCGTGCTGGAAGCCATGAAGATGGAAACCACCGTGGCCGCACCACGCGCCGGGCGCTTCTCGCGCGGCGAACAAGTGCCCGGCGATCGCGTGGCCAGCGGCGACCGCCTCGGTACGATCGACTATACGTAGATGCCGTCT
>CAWIGB010000034.1:0-32614 GCA_963835375.1 uncultured Gammaproteobacteria bacterium | reverse complement strand
CACGAGCGGACTAGCTCGAATTTTTCGCCCAACCTGTACTTTTTTTCACATACTGAGCCCTTGCTCACTAATAATCCTGCAAGAATGCATAGTTAGCCGCTCCGCCAGAGTTCGGATAAATGCTTGATACACCAATAGATACGACTAAAGCAGGATGCAAAATCAGGCGCTTCCCGGCCGCGGGGGCGGCCCGTGCTCCCAAAGCCGGCATGGCGCGCCGCATGACGAACGCGATATGAGCGGCCCCTATCGCCAACCCAGCGAACTGGGCGACCCGGTCTACGAAAACATCGCCCACGATCCGCGCCACAGCTTCTACTGGCATACCCACGGGTTTCCCTCGCCGCTGGCGAAATGGAATTTCCACCCGGAATACGAGCTGCACCTGATCCGGCATTCGCACGGCCACTACATGGTCGGCGACTACGCCGGGCGATTCGCGCCGGGCAACCTGGTGCTGGTCGGGCCCAATCTGCCGCATTCCTGGTTCAGTGACCTGGTGCACGACAACGATGTCATCGAGCAGCGCGACGTGGTGTTGCAGTTTCGCGGCGAATGGCTGGAATCGCTCATGCGCCTGTGCCCGGAACTCCGCCGGGTGGAGCCCCTGATTCAGGACGCCGGCCGCGGCGTTCTGTTTACCGGCGCCGATGCCCGCGAGGCCGCGACCCGGCTGGAAGCGATGGGCCGGGAGGACGAGGTTGCGCGGGTCTCCACGCTGATCGAGCTGCTGGGCCGGCTGGCGCGCAACGACTACCGGCTGCTGACCAGCCCGAACTACCACCTGCGCCATGCCGGCGTCCGCTCGGAGCAGGTGGACGCGATCCTTCAGCATATCCACCGCCACTTCAACCGGCATATCAGCATGACGGCAGTGGCACGCTGGCAGGGCATGACGCCGCCAACCTTCTCGCGCTTCTTCAAGCAGGCGACCGGCGATACGTTCATCGCCTTCGTACGCCGTCTCCGGATCGATCATGCCTGTCGGCTGTTGCTCGATCCGCGCTATTCGGTGGCCGATGTCTGCTTCATGGCCGGCTACAGCAACCTGTCGAACTTCAACCGCCACTTCCGACGGCTGACCGGCACGACACCGCGCGAATACCGGCAATCGTTGGCCGATGACGAGACCACGACATCGGCCGAGCCGGAACGGCGCGTCGCGACGCGCTGAGCCGCGTTACGCGTTTGCAGCAGAGACATGCATCCGCAGATGGACGCGGATGTGATCTGCGCGAATCCGCTGGCATTGACGGGCGCCTGTCGACCGACGTTGCCCATACGCACGCCGCGTCAAGAAAGAGACCGCGCTATTCTTCGGCCTCACCATGCGCCCGCGGGTGGGCCGCGTCGTAGATACGCGCCAGATGCGAGAAATCCAGATGGGTATAGATCTGCGTGGTGGCGATGTTCGCGTGGCCGAGCAGCTCCTGCACCGCGCGCAGATCGGCCGAGGATTCCAGCATGTGGGTGGCGAACGAATGACGCAGCTTGTGCGGATGCAGATGCACCGGCAGCCCGTGGCTGATCGCCCAGCGCTCCATGCGGGCCGCCACGCTGGAACGCGACAGCCGCGTGCCGCGACGCGAGACGAACAACGCGGCTTCACCAGGGCCCGCCAGGTTCGGACGCTCGGTGAGCCAGTGTTTCAGCGCCGCCGCGGCCCGGGAGCCGACCGGCACCATGCGCTGGCGATTGCCCTTGCCGATCACACGCGCCTCGCCAGCCGCGAGGTCGAGATCGGTGACATCCAGCCCGACCGCCTCGGCCAGCCGGATACCGGCGGTATAGAACAATTCCAGCATGGCGTGATCGCGCACTTCCAGCGTATCCGCCGGCGTGGCGTCGAGCATGGCGGCGAGATCGTCGACGTCGATGGTTTCCGGCAGGCGCGCCGGCTTCTTCGGCGCGCGCACATCGGCCGCCGGGTTGGTCTCGGACAGGCCCTGGCGCATGCGCCAGACATAGAAGCTGCGCACGGCCGACGCCAGTCGCGCCAGGCTCGTGGGCCGGGCGCCGCCACGATGACGCGCCGCCAGCAATTCGCGCATGTCGGCCGCCGTGACCCGACGCCAGTCGTCGATGCCGTGGCCGGCGAAATAATCCGCCGCCGCGGCCAGATCGCGCGCATAGCCGACCACGGTATGAGTCGAGGCGCGGCGAATGTCCTGCAGATGAGCGAGATAATCCGCGATCGCGCGATCCAGGGCTTCGCGTTCTGTCACGCTCGCGTCGGTGGTGCCGGCCACGGCTCGGCGGCCGCTCAGGGCAGCGCTTCGGCGCCGAGCACGCGACGCAGCGTGGCCGTGAGCAGATCACCGAACAGTTCCACGAACAGCGTGCCCATATCCGGCGTGAACCGCTTGGGATCGGCGCTTGCCAGCACGATCGCGCCGTGCACGCCGTTGTGGCCGAGCGGGATCATCGCGGCGCTGATCATCAGGGCTTCGTCGTCGGTGTCGAACAAGGCCTTGGACTGCGTGGCGCTCAATTCGCCGCAGATCGGCTTGCCCCGACGGAACACGTTGGTCAGTGCGCGACTGGCGTCGGAACCGTCCTCCAGCTTGTGGATACGGTCGACGTCCGCGGGCAACGCGCCCTGAATGCCGACGTAGACCCGGTCCACGGCCAGATGATCATGCAGGCAGCGCGTGAGCGCTTCGATCATGGGGTCGGCCGCGACTGCGGCGGCCATGATCCGGGCCACGCGATTGAGCTGGATCACGCGCTCTTCGTTGCTCCGGGCGGTGGCGAGCAGTTCCTCGAAGCGCGACTGGATCCGGGCGTTGGTGTCGCGCAGCACGCTCACCTGACGCTCAATCAGCGAAATGGCGCCACCCGAGGCATGCGGCACATCCATGGCCTCGAAGGCCTCGGGATGCCGACGCAGGAAATCCGGGTGCGCGGCCAGATAGGCCGCGACCTCGGCCTCGTCGAGATCGGTCGATACAGGCTGTTTTTCGGCTTCGTTCATGGCAGGCGATCTTTTCGGAGGCTGGCACCTGCGAGGCAACAAATGGGCCATGCGCGGCGACAGCGGTTCAGGGCTCATCACCCCTGATCAGACGATAACAGTTTACCCTCGAAAACGCGTTCTGCCGGCCCGATGAGGATCGCCGGCGCATCGGTGCTTTCCCAGCGTATACGTGCGGTACCGCCCGGCAGATCCACACGCACGTCGGCGTCGAGATCGCCCGCCGCAATACCGGTCACCACCGCCGCCGCCGCCCCACTACCACAGGCCAGCGTCTCGCCGGCGCCGCGCTCGAACACGCGCAAGCGGACGTGATCGCGGGCGACGATTTCACAGAAGCCGACGTTCACGCGCTCGGGAAACGCGGGGTGGCGCTCCAGCGCCGGACCGAGGCGCTCGACCTCGGCCGTGGCGACGTCCGACACACGCATCACGGCATGCGGATTGCCCAGCGATACCGCGCAAAACGTCACCGATTGACCGGCGACGTCATCCAGCCGATAGCTGGGCGCGCGGTCGAAACCGGCCAGCGGGATGCCCGCAGGCTCGAATTCGGGCACGCCGAGCGCGACGGCGAACAGGTCGTCGTCCAGCGCTTCCAGCGTCATCCGGCCATCGCGGATATCGACCACGATGCGGCGCTTGTCGGTGAGCCCCGCCTCGCGCACGTAGCGCACGAAACAGCGGGCGCCGTTGCCGCACTGGCCGGACTCGCTGCCGTCCGAGTTGAGAATGCGATAGGCGAAATCCGCCTCGGCGCTGCGCGGCGGCTCGACGATCAGGATCTGATCGCAGCCGATGCCGAAGCGCCGGTCGGCGATGCGCCGCGCTGACGCCTGGTCGAGGCTGATCGGCGTCTTCGTGGCATCGAGTACCACGAAATCGTTGCCGAGCCCATGCATCTTGGTGAAGGCCAGTGCCATCGATATCACCTGTCGCGATCAGTTCGCTGTCCTGGAATCGTCGGTCGCGCCGGCGCCCCCGCCATCGCGCCCGTCCTTGATCACCTGCTGGCGATCGGCGGCCTCCTCGTCGTCCCCGGCCGCCGGCAGATCGCCGTGGCGATCGCGCACGACGGCCGTGGTTGCCAGCCTGGCGTGCTGGCTGCCGCAGATCAGGCTGAGCTGGACCTGGTCGCCCACCCGATAGGCGCGGGTCGGCGAGTACAGCGCGACTTCGCGCTCTCCCGGTTTGAACGACATGTCCGCGCCACCGTCCACGGTGAACGGCGCCAGCGGCTGGGCGCCCCCGTGGGCGTTGTTCGAGGACTGCGCGGCCGCCGCCTTGTTCTGGAATATCGCCCGATCGAAGGCGTTGCTGGCCACGCCGTTGACGGCGACCGGCTGCGAGCCGTCGTTATGCAGCGTGAAATAGCCGAGCATTTCGCGCGAGCCGGCATGCGCAGGCGCCACCCAGGCGTCGTGAACGCTCAGCTGACCACAGTCCGGCGCGGGGCCGGAATGGCCGCAACCGGCCAGGGCGATTGCCAGCCCGACGATCAGGCCGGCCGCTGCCGGAATGGAGAGAATCGGCGATTGCCGCATGCGCTGCGCTCCCGTGTGTCGTGCTCTCGGCGCCGGTAGCGCCGATCGGCCCATGCTCTTGTCAAACCAGCATTTTACCGCCAAATACCTGACGCCGCAGAACTGATACGCGTGCCCGACGGAGGCCGTCCGGTGCGGCGAACTCGCCAGGCTGGCGTCTACGCGCGACAATGCTCGTCAATAACCTTGTCGGACCGGCCATGACCCAGACGGCACAACCCATCGCGTTCGGCCACCGCGGCCACGATCACCAGACCTGCATCGCCGATGCCTTGACCCGCGCCGAGGCCGTCTGCGCCGAGCGCGGGCTGCGCCTGACCGCCATCCGGCGGCGCGTGCTGGAGCTGATCTGGGTCAATCATCAGCCGACCAAGGCCTATGATCTGCTGGACCAGATCAACAGCGAACGCGGCAATGCCGCGCCGCCGACAGTGTATCGCGCGCTCGACTTTCTGCTCGAGGCCGGGCTGGTACACAAGATCGAATCCCAGAACGCTTTCATCGGCTGCGCGGTCAACCATGACCGCAACCCGCCCAAATTCTTCATCTGCCGCGAATGTGGGCGTGCCGCCGAGATCCAGAGCACCGACATCGACGACGCGATCGCCAGCGAGGCCGAGCAGAGTGGTTTCGTGGTCGATCACCAGACGATCGAGGTGGACGGTCTCTGCGCGAACTGTGCGCAGCGCTAAGCGCCTGTGCCGACAGGGCGGCGAGCGCTCCGAAGGCTTGCCCCGTTCACGCCAGCGGCACCGCCTGCCTGGTTGCCGGCGCTTCGCCTGCAAGCCGGCCACGCGACACGGCCAACGGCTCGCATCGCGCCGCGTCGCTCGAACTCCGGGTTGAGCCCCGAACGCTGGCAGCGCGTCGGCACGGCCACGGCACATCAGCCATGTACGACACAGCCGGCGAACTCATGCGGCACGCCCGCCCCTGTCCGCGATAGAGTCGGGGCTCCATCACCACGATTTTTTCCGCGCCGTGGCAGGAGGAGCCGATCATAATGAAATCCATCCAGGGTCCCGCGCTTTTCCTCGCCCAGTTCGCCGGCGACGAACCGCCGTTCGACACACTCGATCACATCGCCGAATGGGCGGCCGGGCACGGCTATCGCGGCATCCAGATCCCGAGCGGCGATACCCGTTTGTTCGATCTGGACACGGCGGCCGAAAGCCAGGCGTACTGCGACGGCGTCAGAGCCACGCTCGACCGGCATGGGCTGGTTGTCACCGATCTGTCCGTGCACCTGCAAGGCAAGCTGGTGGCCGTGCATCCGGCCTACGATTCCTTGCTGGATGCGTTCGCACCCAGCGCCGTGCACGGCAAGCCCACCGAGCGCCAGGCCTGGGCGGCGCAACAGGTCGAGGCCGCGGCGAAGGCATCCGCCCGGCTCGGCCTGACCACTCTTCCGGCCTTTTCCGGTTCGCTGGCCTGGCCTTATCTCTATCCGTTCCCGCAGCGGCCCGCCGGATTGATCGAAGCGGCCTTCGACGAACTGGCCCGGCGCTGGCGACCGTTGCTGGATATCTGCGACCAGCAGGGTGTGGATGTCTGTTTCGAGCTGCATCCGGGCGAGGACCTGTTCGACGGCACCACCTTCGAACGCTTTCTTGCGGCCGTCGATGATCATCCGCGTGCCAACCTGCTCTACGATCCCAGCCACATGCTGCTTCAGCAGCTGGATTATCTCGGCTTCATCGACCGTTATCACGACCGGATCCGCGCTTTTCACGTCAAGGACGCCGAATTCCGCCCCTCGGCTCGCCAGGGCGTCTACGGCGGCTATGCCGGCTGGGTGGAACGTGCCGGGCGTTTCCGCTCGCTCGGCGACGGCCAGATCGATTTCGGCGCCATCTTTTCCAGGCTCGCGCAATACGACTACGACGGCTGGGCTGTTCTGGAATGGGAATGCGCCCTCAAGCATCCGGAGGACGGTGCCGCCGAAGGCGTCGATTTCATCCGGCGCCACATGATCCGGGTTGCCGAGCGTGCCTTCGACGACTTCGCCGGCGCCGCGCTGACCGATGACCAGCGCCGCGAACTGCTTGGGCTGGGCCGCGACAGCACAGGAGCCTGATATGAATCCTCCCATTCGGATCGGCATGGTCGGCGGCAGCCTCGGCGGCGCCGGGTTCATGGGCCGCGTGCATCGCATGGTGCAGCGGCTGGACGGCGAATACACGCTCTCGGCCGGCTGTTTTTCGTCACAGGCCGAACGCAGCCGCGAGACCGGCGCAGCCCTGGGCCTCGATCCAGCCCGGGTCTATGCCGATTACACGCGCATGGCCCAGACCGAGGCCGCGCGCGACGACGGCATCGAGGCCGTGTCGATCGTCACGCCCAACCACCTGCATGGTCCGGTGGCGCGGGCTTTCATCGAAGCCGGTATTCACGTGGTTTGTGAAAAACCCATGGCGACCTCGCTGGCCGATGCGCAAGCGCTGCGTGATCTGGCGGCACAGCATGGCGTGGCCGTCATGCTCACGCACAACTACTCGGGCTATCCGGCGGTCCGCCGTGCACGCGAGATGGTCGCCGCAGGCGCGCTCGGCGAGCTGCGCATCATCCAGGTCGACTATGCCCAGGACTGGCTCACCGAAGCCGGCAATGAAGGCTGGCGCGGCGATCCCGAGCAGGCCGGCCCGGCCGGCGCGCTCGGCGATATCGGCACCCATGCCTACCAACTGGCTACCTATGTTGCCGGGCAGACCGCGACCGAGCTGAGCGCGGACCTGCATACCTTCGTGCCCGGCCGCCGGCTCGACGACTATGCCCAGGCCATGCTGCGCTTCGCGGGCGGCGCCCGCGGCCGGCTCTCGGTCAGCCAGGTTTCGCCGGGCAACAACAACCGGCTGCAACTGGCCATCTACGGCACCAAGGCCGGCCTGCAGTTCGATCAGGAATCGCCGGACGCACTGATCTTCTCGCCGCTGGGTGAACCCGCACAGCGGCTGGACCGCGGCGGGCCGGGGCCGGCGGGCGACGCCGACCGACAGGCGAGCCGTATCCCGGCCGGGCACCCCGAGGGGTATCTGGAAGCCTTTGCCCAGCTCTATCGGGATTTCGCGGCGGCTCGACGCGGCGACACAGCGGCTGCGGCAAAACTGCCCGATGCGATCACCGGCTGCGAAGGGCTGGCCTTCATCGAGGCCATGCTGGCCAGCCATCGCGCCCACGGCCAATGGACCGCCCTGCCCTCCATCACCGAGTAGCGGCGGACTGACGCGGCGCACCGGACACGTCCGACCATGGGCTGGCGCTGCCTTGTCTCGTCAGCCGCCGGGCAGCTCCAGTTTCTGACCGACCTTCAGCGTCTTGGTGTGCAGGTGATTGATATCCATCAGCACGTTTTCCGACACATTCTGCCGACTGGCGATCTCGGACAGCGTGTCGCCCGACTTGACCGTATAGACCGAGCCGCCGGTATGCTGCAGACGCTCCGGCGGATGCTTGCGGAAGTAGTTCATGATGCCCTGATACATCGCATCGGCGAGCTGATCGCGGAACGTCGTGGTGGCAAGCTTGCGCGCCTGATGCGGATTGGACAGGAAAGACGTTTCGCACAGCACCGAGGGGATCATCGGATCGCGCAGCACCGCGAAGTTGGCGCGCGGCGGCGTATGCCGATAGACCGGCTCCACCTGGGCGAACTGGCGGATGATGTCGTGCGCCAGATCGTCGGCATCGTCGATCGAAGCGTTCTGATACAGATCGGTCAGCACGGCGTTGAGCGTGTGATCGGTATCGGAGAAATGCACGCCGGCCACGTTGCGGTCGGCCGAGTTCTCGAAATGAGCCAGCTGGGCCGCCTTGGCATCGGACGCGCCGTGCTGCGACAACACATAGCACGTACCGCCATCGACGTGCGTGTCGTCGGGGTAGGCATTCTGATGGATCGACACGAACAGGTTGGCGTGGTGCTCCTGTGCGATGCGCACCCGGCCGGGCAGCGTGACGAACGAATCGCTGTCGCGCGTGAGCACCGGATGGATGTTCTTGGTCGCCTTGAGTTTGGCGTAGAGCGCCTTGGCAATGCCGAGCACCACCGTCTTCTCCATCAGGCCGCTACGCGCCCGCGTGCCCGAGTCATGGCCGCCGTGGCCGGGGTCGATCACCACGACCACCGGACCGGTTTCGGCCGCCGCGCGATAGAGCGCCTTGGGCGCGCCGCCGCCATTTGAATCGGCAGCGCGGGCGCTCTGCGTCGTCGTCTTCGTCGCATGCGCGCTCTGTTTCGAGGATGAGCGAGGCGGCGTGGACGCGCTCGATCCCCCGTTGCCGTTGATCGTGGCCACGAGGTCATTGCCGTCGACCGTGACGCTGCCCAGACTGGCGCCATCGGTCAGATCGAGCACCGCGCGCAGACTGCCATCGCCATGCCGCGCCAGGCGCAGCCCGCTCACCGCGCCGCCGGAGACGCGGCCGATATCGCCGGCCTCTGTCGAATCGAAATCGATCACCGCCCGCGGCGGGCCACCCAGCGCGAAATAGTGGTAGCCGGGCATCTGATCGAGATCGAAGCGAACGGTCGTGGTCGAACCCCGGGTCTTGAGATGAACCGATTCCAGCGTATCGCCGGCCGCCCAGAGCGTCGGACTCGCCAGCAGACCGAAACCCAGCATCAGCGTCAGCAACAACCCGCGCGACATCGACTCACCTTCAACGAATGACTGGCCAAACCCTCGAAGCAAGCCAGCGTAAACCAGCCGGCTGAACATCGAGCGATCACGGCCGCCGGACTCGGGCCATAGCTTAGCCACTCTCGTCGGATACTCGCGAACCCGTGTCTTGAAACAGCAGCCGCAGCCAAGCGCACCGCTACTACGCGCGTGCCGGCGGACCGTTGATGCCGACGGTGACGCGATTGCGCCGGCGCAGGTCGGCTAACCGAAACTGAAGCCGGCGGCGGCGACAACCACGGCGGCGCCCGCGGCCGCGATCACGAACGTGCCGCTGGCCGCCGCCTGCCCCGCCGTCGGCTGACGGGCGAAGTCCAGCCCGACATGCAGGAAGATGCCGGTGGCCAGTCCGGCCAGGACTGTATTGCCGCCGCCCCCGGCGTGTCCGGCCAGCAGCGCCACCGGAATCGCCACCAGACCCACCGCGCACGCCGGCAGCAGAATCGGCAGACGTGAGCGGCCCACGGCCTGTCTTGCCCTGGCCAGCACATACCCGGCAGGCAGCTTGTGGGCAATGATCACGATGCCGAGCAGCGCACTCAGCGACGGCACGGCGCTATAGGCCAGGCCCATGGCGGCACCGGCCGCCGCGGCATGCAGGGTGATCGCAACCAGCACGCTGTCGCCGCCGGCGCGCTTCGAATGACGCGCGTCCATGAACCGATCAAGCGCGATGCCCAGCAGCAGACCCGCCGTCACGCCCAGGCCGCCGCCGCGCGGATCGCCGGCCAGCGCGGATGGCAGCAGGAACACACAGGCGCTGGCGAGCATGGCACCGGCCGCCAGCCCATCGGACAACGCCATGGTGCGCGGCCCGGCGGGCACCGCACGTTCTGCGCCAAACCATCCGCCGAGCATGGCTGCCAGCGCCATGACGCCGATCACCGCGAGCTTGTCGCGCCCCGCAGCCACCCCGATGCCCAGCATCAGCAGCCAGAGACCGAGCAGGCCGCCGCCCGCCAGCAGCCACCGGCGCCGCGACATGGGCGCGTCGTGAGCGCAAGCCCGCTCTTCGGCGGTAAGAATCGCGCGATTCATGACAATTCTCCAGAGATGGGCGGGAGGGCGGAACTCAAGCGGCTATCGCGCCCGGCGATGGGGCACCGCCCGCGGCGCGCCGTTTGTGGATCTCCGGCGCGATGCCGTTCGGTGTCACAACATCGGACATCCGGCGCCCGTGACCACGGCTGGCCAGCAATCGATACGCCCCGTGATGGGAACCACGCCGAGGCTGCTCACTGACATTGATGAGCTGCCTTTGCCAGTCAGTACAATAGAAAGTAATAACATTGCAATAAGGAATTGAACTCGGATGACCTTGGCGCGGCCGTCGCGCTGGTCATGACGGGCCTGAGATGAATGGCCCCGGCCCCGGAAACAGATCGTTACTATATAACATTTTTATCGCACGCTCCGCTTGTCGGGCCACGCTGCCGGGAAGGCGACGGCCCACTACAGACGCGCAGGTTCGTGAAGTCGGTGCTTCAGGAGCGACACGGCATCGCAGGAGGCATCAGTTGGCCCCGCCAGCGCGGGCGATAAGCCACCTGATTGCAGAAAGTGGGCGCGCCACAGGCTCGAAGCGCTTCGCGCTGGCACCTCGACTCGGCCCACGTCCCGATCATCATTGATGCGATAGCCGATATATCGACACCGATCCGATCATGGGGCCGGACAAGCGACCGCCCTTCCCGAATCGTCCTGGCGGATCGATCGTTAGCGGTGACGCGCCCCTGGTGGGACAGGCGCCCACCTGACATCGCCCCCGTGCCGTGCATAACCGATTTCCGGCTCGGCGCGTGCTGCGTCGACGCCTCTCGCCTGTAGTTGCCCGGACAACAACAGCAGCGCGCCTGCGCGGGACACAGACCTTCGCGAGGCGATACCGTAACTCCCTGCGCTGCCACGCGGCAACCGATCAGCGCCTAGCACGACCCGTGCCTCGACCGGATCACGAACGGAGGCCGCGACCCGAGCCGACGATAGGCTGCCGGCATCGCCGGCCCGTTCATGGACCGCCCCATGGCGGTACGGCGCCTGTCGGGTCATACGGCCAACTCGGCGCGCTGTGCCAGCCAGGCCCGCCAGCCGCCGAATGTCGTGATATCGATACGCTCTTCGATGGTCTCAAGCGCGCCGGCGGCACAGATGAACCCGGTCACCCAGCGTCCGTCCGCCAGCTCGACCTTGCCGAGACCCAGCGGCGCCGGGATACCCGCCAGGAAGCTGCCGACATGGGCCATCGGCAGCCGCCAGATCTCGATCGCGATAGGCGCGCCGTCGGCTTCGTCGCGCACCAGCGCCGGGCGCGGCGGCTGGTCGGCGGTCAGCGCATGCAGCCGATAGGCCGCTGCCGTGTGGCCTGTTTCGACGAGTTCGCCCTGCGCGCTCCACCAGCTGAAAATTGAGCGCCAGCCCGTCCAGATGGGCGCCGCAGACCAAGATATCGAGCGTACCGTTGCCGGCCGCCGGCAATGCCTCCAGCGGCGGGCGCGGCCGGCCGGTGGCGCCCAGCGGCAGATCGGTCGCGGCCTCGAGCGCACGCCCGTAGCTCAGCAGGGCCAGATCATCGAACGCCGGGCCGAACAAGGTGACGCCGGCCGGCAGGCCTCCGCCGCCGATCGCCACCGGTACCGCCAGGGCGCTGTAGTCCAGCAGATTCATGAAATTGGTCCAGGTCCCGAGGCGGCTGTTGAGGGCGATCGGCTCGGCTGCCACTTCGGCCTTGGTGGGGTGGCAGACCGTGGTCGGCGCCAGCATCAGGTCGACCTCCGGCGATGGCCTGGTCGGCCCGGCGCTTGCACTCGGCCAGCCGATACATGGCATCGAAGGTCTCGACCGCGCTCGGCGTCGCCCCGCCGGCGATGATGTCGTGGGTGATCGGATGCAGCGCCTCGGGACGCGTCTCGATCAGCGTGCGCACCGCATGATAGCGCTCGGCGACCCAGGGCCCGCCGTAGAGCAGGGCCGCCGCATCGAGCATCGGCTGGCAATCGATCGGTCACCGCCTGTCCGCCCAGGGCCTCGAGACGGGCGATGGCCGTCTCCATCGCTTCGGTATAGGCAGCATCGGTCTGCCACTGGGCTCGTGGTGGCACGCCGAAAACGAAACGCGCCGGCGGCCGACCATAGCGCTGGCCGGCGACGCCGAAATCGTGCCGACGCGCACCGGCACAGCGATCGTCGTAGCGCGCTGCGACGGCCAGCACCGCGTGCGCATCATCGGCCGTGAGCGTAAACAGGCTGAGCAGTATCGAGGGTCTTGCAGGCCGGCACCACGCCGCGGTTGCTCAACAAGCCGACCGTGGGCTTGACCCCGAACAGATTGTTGAACGCAGCCGGCACCCGGCCGGAGCCCGCGGTATCGGTACCGAGCGCGAAACAGACCTGGCCGGCGGCCGTCGCCACGGCCGAGCCGCTGCTGGAGCCGCCGGGCACGTAATCGGCGATCGAAGGCATTGCCGGGCGTGCCGTAGCAATCCAGTGCCCGTTCGCCCACCAGGCCGGTGGCGAACTGATCCAGATTGGTCTTGCCGAGCGGAATGGCGCCGGCTGCAATGAGCTGTTCGACCACGAACGCACTGGCTTCGGGGCGTATAGGCGAACTCCGGGCAGCCGGCCGTGGTCGGGATGCCGGCCAGGTCGATGTTGTCCTTGATCGCGAACGGCAGGCCGTAGAGCGGCTTGTCGTCCGGCGAATGGCCGGCGAGCGCGTCGAGATAAGGCGCGATCTCGTCTTGCGACAGACGCCGGATCCAGGTGGGATCGGGCCGCGCGCGTCGGCCGCGTGCGAGCAGCCGATCGATCAGCGCCTGCGGGGTGAGTTCGCCGCTGCGATAAGCCGCGTGCAGGCCCGAACGGGTCAGGTCGATGGGCGATTTTGGACTGGACACGATCAAAGCTCCTCGGACTGCAGAATGACGACGGGCTGGCCGGCGCCGACCGCGCCGCCTTCGGCGATCGGCAGGCGCGCGACGCGTCCGCGGCGACGGGCCGTGATCTCGACTTCCATCTTCATGGACTCCACCAGCGCCACGACCTGCCCGCTCTCGACGACATCGCCGTCGCCGACCTTCAGTTTCCAGAGACTGCCGGAGACCGGGCTGTCCACGCCGATTTCGTCGGCGCCCAGTTCGGCTTCCTCGCGGGTCTCGGGCGCGTGATCCTCGAAGGTGAACTGGCCGTTGGCGCGCCAACGCGCCATTTCCTCGGCAAAGGCCGCCTCGCGTTGTTCGCGAAACGCCTGCGTGGATTCCTCGATGCCCGCGAGCACTCTGTTCGTGTTCGGCGAGCGAGAAGGTCACGGTTTCGGTCTTCAGATCGAAGCGCCCGTGCAGGAAATCGCGCCGGATCGCCATCAGCTCATCGTGGCTGACTTCGTAGAAGCGGAGCTGGTCGAAGAAACGCAGCAGCCAGGGATTGTCGAAATGGCGGGTCTTGCGATAGCGGTTCCACATCTGCAGGGTGCGGCCGACGAACTGGTAGCCGCCGGGGCCTTCCATGCCGTAGACACACAGATAGGCGCCGCCGATGCCGACCGAGTTCTCGGCCGTCCAGGTGCGCGCCGGGTTGTACTTGGTGGTGACCAGGCGCTGGCGCGGGTCCAGCGGCGTGGCCACCGGCGCGCCGAGATAGACATCGCCCAGGCCCATCACCAGATAGCGGGCATCGAACACGATGTCGCGGATCTCGTCGATGGCTGTCCAGGCCGTTGATGCGGCGGATGAACTCCAGATTGCTCGGGCACCAGGGCGCGTCCGGGCGCACGGCTGCGCTGTATTTGTCGATCGCCTCCTGGCAGGCCGGGTCGTCCCAGGACAGCGGCAGGTGCACGATGCGCGACTCGACGTCCAGGTTCTCGACGTCTTGCAGCTCGCGCTCGGCGGTTTCCAGATGGGCCAGCAGATCGGCCAGCGTCAGTCGGGCCGGGTCGTAATGGATCTGCAGCGAGCGGATGCCCGGCGTCAGCTCGGCCATGCCGGCAAGGGATGCTCGCGCAGCCACAGCATCCAGGCATGGGCCCGGAAACGCAGCGCGATCTCCAGCTCCATCTCGCCGAATTCGATCAGCAGGAAATCATCGCCGGCCCGGCGATAGACCAGCCGCTCGCCGGCCGTTGCGGCTGTCGAGCTCGCGCAGGACCGGACGTGCCGCGGTCTGCGACCGGAGCCGACGGTCGGCGGCGTGGCCAGCATCCTCGAGCAATGCGGCCTGCTCGGCCTCCAGCGCCCGCGCGGTCGCCAGCGATACCGGCACGAAGCGCACGGTATCGCCGGCCGCGAGCTGGCCCAGCTTCCAGCGCTCGGCGCGCACCGTGGTGGCCGGACAGACGAAGCCGCCCAGCGACGGGCCGTCCGGGCCCAGGATGACCGGCATGTCGCCGGTGAAATCGACGCGTGCCGAAGGCGTAGGCGTTGTCGTGGATGTTGGACGGATGCAGGCCCGCCTCGCCGCCGTCCGCGCGGGCCCATTCGGGTCGCGGCCCGATCAGGCGCACGCCGGTGCGGCTGGAGTTGTAATGCACTTCCCAGTCGTGGCGAAGAACGTGTCGATGTCGTCTTCGGTGAAGAAGTCCGGCGCGCCGTGGGGGCCGTAGAGCACGGCGATCTGCCAGTGCCGGCCCGCGCCGGCCGGGCGGCCGAAGGTCGGCTGCAGGTCGGCGTCGAGCACGGCCGGCTCGACCGGCTCGATGCGGCGCCAGCGGCAGCACATCGCCGGCACGCAGCGCACGCCCGGCGTGGCCGCCGAACTGCCCCAGGGTGAAGGTGGCGCGCGAGCCGAGATAGACCGGGCAGTCGATGCCGCCGGCAATCAGCAGATAGGCAGCGGGCGCCGCCGCTGACGCGGCCGCAGCTCGAGCGTCGCCGCCGGCGGCCACGTCGAGCACCTGCCAGCTGTCGACCGCGGCGCTCGTCCAGCGTGGCCTCGATCGGCGCGCCGGCGAGCACGATCTGGGTGGCCCGGTTGAAGCGCAGGGTGCGGGCCGGTGAGCGTGATCTCCAGCCCGGCGGCGATCGCTGGCGTTGCCCAGCAGGCGGTTACCGAGCCGGAACGACCAGTCGTCGAACGGGCCCGACGGCGGCACGCCGACATCCCAGTGGCCGATTCGGCCGGGCAAGTCCTGGATGGTGGTCAGGGTGCCGGCGGCGAGCACCTCGATGGTCGGCGGTGCCCAGTCGAGATCGGTCAGCCAGCGGGTATGGAAATCGGCCGTCGGCAAAGCGCGTGTCGGCCAGCACGTGGGCCAGCCAGCTGCGATTGGTTTCGATGCCGTAGAGCTGGCTGTCGTCCAGCGCCTCGATCAGGCGCGCACGCGCGGCCGTCGCGATCGGTCGGCGTGGACGATGACCTTGGCGAGCATCGGGTCGAACAGCGGCGAGATCTCCAGACCGGCCTCGATCGAGTGGTCGATGCGCAGATCGTCGGCCTTCGGGAAATCCACCTGGGTCAGCAGGCCGGCGCTGGGACGGAAATCCTGGTGCGGGTCCTCGGCATAGAGCCGGGCCTGGATCGCATGGCCGCGCGGGCGACAACGCCGCAGCCCGGGCCGCGAGATCGCCCAGTTCGCCGGCGCCGAGCGCGACCATCCAGTCGCACGATATCCACGCCCCAGACCTGCTCGGTCACGCCGTGCTCGACCTGCAGGCGGGTGTTCACCTCGAGGAAATAGAAGTCCTCGCGGGCGGCGTCGTAGATGAATTCCACCGTGCCGGCGCTGCGGTAGTCCACGGCCTCGCCCAGCGCCACGGCGGTGTCATGCAGCGCAGTGCGCACCGTGCTCGGGCAGCGCCGGGGCCGGGCATTCCTCGATGCACCTTCTGGTTGCGCCGCTGGGTCGAGCAGTCGCGCTCGCCGAGGGCCACCACCGTGCCGGCCCCGTCGCCGAAGATCTGGACTTCGAGATGCCGGGCGCGTGGCGATATAGGCCTCGACGAACACCCCGGCATCGCCGAAATTGCGCTCGCCGAGCCCGCGCACCGAATCGAAGGCCCGCACCAGTTCGGCCTCGCTGTCGCAGACCTGCATGCCGATACCGCCGCCGCCGGCGGTCGATTTGAGCATCACCGGATAGCCGATGCGCGCGGCCTCGGCCTGGGCCTGCTCGACGTCGTCCAGCAACGCCGAGCCCGGCACCAGCGGCACCCCGGCGTCCTCCGCCAGTCTTGCGCGCCTCATGCTTGAGGCCGAAGGCCCGCACCTGGGCCGGCGGTCGGGCCGAGAAATACCAGGCCGGCCTGTTCGACCGGCGGCAATGAAGTCCTCGTTCTCCGACAGAAAGCCATAGCCGGGATGCACCGCCTCGGCGCCGGCCTCGCGCGCGATCGCCAGCAGCCTGTCGCTGTCCAGATAGGTATCGGCAGCGCTGCCCTCGCCCAGCGACTAGGCCTCGTCGGCACTCTGCACGAACGGCGCATCGCGATCGGCCTCGGCATAGACGGCGATCGTGGCTACGCCGGCAGCCCGCAGGGTGCGCTGGATACGGGCGGCAATGGCGCCGCGATTGGCGATCAGAACTTTCTTGAACATGGCTATGGCCTGCACGGGCGCGGGTCGTCCCGCGGTAGTCACGCCGTGAGGTCGTCCTCAGGCGTGGGCTCGGCCCGTGGCGAGGTCACGATCGCGCGGCGACATCGGCTGCCGGCGCATCGATGGCTGGCCGTTGCCCGGTTCAATCCCAGATCAGCACTTCCAGCGGCGTCGGATTGAAGCCGCTGCAGGGGTTGTTGAGCTGCGGGCAGTTGGAGATCAGCACCACCACATCCATCTCCGCCACCATCTCCACGTACTTGCCGGGCCCGGAAATGCCGTCGTCGAAGTACAGCTCGCCGTCGGCGGTGACCGGCACGTTCATGAAGAAGTTGATGTTGTGGGCGATGTCGCGCTTGTCGATGCCGTATTCCGGATGATTGGCGATCGCCAGCATCCAGTTGTCGCGACAGGAATGCATGTGCCGCTTTTCCAGGTCGTAGCGGACCGTGTTGACTCGCTGGCACAGGCGCCGCCGAGGGTGTCGTGGCGGCCCACGGTGTCGGCGGTGATGGTGAGCATCACGTTGTTGAGATTCGAGCGCAGCTCGCTGCCGGTGGTCAGATAGACCTTGCCCTGCTCGCGCACGGTATCCATGCAGCTGTAGCGCTCGGACGGGTCGTGGGCGTTGAAGAACAGCGTATCGGCGGCTTCGTTGCCCTCGACGTCGACGATGCGGATCGTCTGGCCGGCCTTGACCGGGCCGATGTAGTGATCGCCGGCATCCATGAGATGGCGGATGACGGCATTTTCCTCGCGTTGTTGGCTGGCGATGGTCATAGGTCTCCTTTCGAATGGTGTCGGCTGTGGTCGCGCCGCCGGCCCACGGCGTTCATCGCGCTCATGGAAGGGCGAACCGGGCGCCGGGTTTTCACGCCGCGCCGAGGTGATACAGGCGGTTGTTGGCAAAGCCGCGGGCGTTCTCGTCGCAGTGGCGGTAACAGAGATCGTCCTCGGTCACGGCGGCGGCGGTGCCCAGCTCGATGTCCACGCCGCGCTTGGGATATTCGCTGGCCGGATCGAGCGGGTGCGGGCAGGTATGCAGGGCGACCAGCGTGTCCATCTCGAATCGCAGCGTCACCGAATCGCCGGCCTTGCAATGCCCCGGCACGAAGGTGAGCCGGCCGTCGTCGTCGGCTTCGACCTTGCTGAACAGATTGAGATTGGCCGCGAGATCGCGCGCGCCCAGCCCGTACTTGGCCAGTTCGATCAAGAAACTGTCGTGGCCGGTCTGGGTTCGGTCGTTGAGCGCGGCCTGGAAGCTCACCGGCTGCCAGCCTTTCTCGACCATATGCCGTGCATGCAGATTGCCGCCGACGCTGTCGTGCCAGCCCAGATCGTCGGCGACGATCGAGGCGAAGATCCGCCCCATGTCCGAGTACAGACAGTGGCCGGCAGTGAGTTTGAACGTGTGCTGGCACTTGAGCGTGTCCGGCAGGTTCAGGCGCTCGAGCAGATTCTCCGGGTTGTAGAACAGCAGGCCGACGTTGGCATCGGCCGCGCCGGCCGTGAGCTTCATCGTGGTGCCGCGGCGCAGACGCAGCGACCAGTGCTGGCCGCCGGGCAGATGGGTCTGATAGTCCGTTGATGCCATGAATCAGGCCTCCTTGGATCGGGATCGAGTCGGGATGTCGGGTTCGGCTTGCATCGGGACGCCGGCCTCGGCGATGGCCTGCAGCGCCGCGGGCTTCATGTCGCGATTGCGATCGACGTCGAGGTCGTAGGTGATGGTGGCGCCATACGCCCCGGGCGCCTGCGGGTCGTGCCGGATCTTGTCGAACACCCAGACCCGGGTGCCCAGGGCAAACGCTTCCTGGATGTCGTGGGTGATCATGAACACGGTGAGCTCCAGTTCCCGCCACAGCCGGCCGACCAGTTCATGCATGTCCTGGCGAATGCCCGGATCCAGCGCGCCGAAGGGTTCGTCCAGCAACAGGATGCGCGGACTCATCATCAGCGCCTGGGCGATCGCCAGACGCTGCTGCATGCCGCCGGACAGCTCGTGTGGATATTTATCCAGCGCGGCTTCCAGACCGACTTCCGTGAGCCGCTCGACGGCGGCTTCCCGGGCCTGGCGCCGACGCCGGCCGAACAACTTGCCGAGCCACGGCGAGCGCCGGAGCTCTTCGGCCATGATGACGTTGCCGAGCACCGTCAGATGCGGGAACACCGAGTATTTCTGGAACACCACCCCGCGCTCCGGCCCCGGCTCGCCCGGGATCGGCGCATCGTCCAGCAGCAGCTGACCGCGGGTGATGGATTCGGTGCCGAGCATCATTTTCAGGAAGGTGGTCTTGCCACAGCCCGAAGCGCCGACAATGGTCACGAACTCGCCGGGCTCGACATGAAAGTTCAGGCGCTCGAGCACGGTATCGTCGCCGTAATGTTTTTCGAGATTCTTCGCTTGCACCAGGCTCATGACGAAGCCGCCTCGTCGACGTGATACCAGGGGAAGAACCACGTCGAGATGCCGTACAGCGCGCGGTCGATGACGAACGCCAGCAGGGTGATCCAGGCGACATACGGCAGAATGATGTCCATCGACAGATAGCGCCGCACCAGAAAGATGCGATAGCCCAGACCCGACTGTGGCCGCGATGGCCTCGGCCGCGATCAGGAACAGCCAGGCACTGCCCAGCGCCAGCCGCGTGGTCGAGATCAGGCGCGGGGTGAGCTGCGGCAACAGCACGCGCAGCAGCACCTGCCAGGAATTGGCGCCCAGCGTCTGGGCCTTGATGCGCTGCTCGTCGGGCAGGCGCAGAGCTTCGCCCTGCAGATCGCGGATCAGAAACGGCGTGATCCCGATCACGATCAGCGCCACCTTGGCCATCTCGCCGGTGCCGAAGGCGATGAACAGGATCGGCAGTATCGCCATCGGCGGGATCAGCGATATCACCGTCACCAGCGGCGAAAACGGCGCCCGAAACAATGGAATGCCGCCGCTCAGCAGACCGAAGATCAAGGCCGTCAAGGCACTGATGCCCACTCCCGATGCCCAGCCGCTCGAGGCTGGCCCGCGTGTCCGACCACAACGGAATACTGCCGCTGCGCATATCGGCCTGGGTGGCCATGCGGGTGAACGTCTGGCCCATCTGGGGCGCGGTGGGAAACAGTCGCTCGTTAGGGTTGGCCTGCATCTTCTGGCTGGCAACGGCCACATAGATGAGGGCGAGTACGATGAACGGCAGCAGCGCCAGCCCGATCTTCGCGCTGCGCGAGGCCTTGAGATTGATCAGTCGCTTCATGGCGGCTCTCGAATGGCAACAACAAACCGAGGGCTCGGGCGCCGCACCGCGGCACGGCACCCGGAGGACGGTTCAGGCGTTAGTTCGAGGCGTTGTAGGCCTGGGTGAAGCTCGGGTCGAAACGCAGCTTGATGTTGGCTTTGTTGCCATAGACCCCGGCCGGCGTCTTGATGCCCACTACGCCCGGGCCGGGCGCCGACGGACCCAGCAGGCCATGCTTGAAGCTGAAGGTGGCGACCTTTTTCATGGTCTTGAGCAGCTCCGGATCGGACATCAGCGCCGCCGCGTTTTTCGGATCGGTGTACAGATGGGTGGCCGCCAGCTGGTGCTTGTAGCCCGCCAGATCGGTGCCGGCCGCCTCGGCCATCTTCGACAGCGCATCGGTGTCACCCGCGGCCATCTTGGCCATGATCTCGTACCACGCACCGACCAGTGCCTTGCCCAGCGCCGGATTGTTCTTGAGCGTCTGGGTATTGACGATCATCAGATCGAGAATCTCGCGGGGAATCTGCTTGGAACTGAACACCAGCGTCGAGTTCGGCATGCTCTCGATCACCGACAACTGCGGGTTCCAGGTCACCGCTGCCGTGACATCGGGATTGGCATAAGCGCCCACGATGTCGGCATCCGAGGTATTGACCGGCTTCACGTCGCGCTGGGTCATGCCGATGCTCTGCAGGGCGCGTGACAGCAGATAATCGGACACGCTGTACTGCACCAGATTGACCTGGCGGCCCTTGATGTCCTTGAGGCTCTGGCCGTTCTTCAGCACGATGCCGTCGTTGCCGTCGGAATAGTCGCCGAGAATGATGGCCGTGGTATCGACGCCGCTGGCGGCCGGCAAGGTCAGCGCATCCATGTTGGTCGCGGTCACCCCGTCGACGTTGCCGGAGGTGTACTGGTTGACCGATTCTACGTAGTCGTTGACCTGGACCAGATCGACCTTGATGCCGTACTTCCTGGCCCATTTGTCCATGATTCCCTGGCTATCCGCATAGCTCCACGGCATCCAGCCGGCATAGATGGACCAGGCGATACGGAAATGATCGCGCTTCTGCGCGATCGACGCCGAAGAAAAGACGATCAGCACAGCGGCGGCGAGAACGACAAGGAGCTTGCGGGCGGACATGGATGGCCTCCTGGGTCATCTGAATAAAAGCCGGAGGTATCGGACGCAGTACACCGCTTCCTGACCTCCCGGGCTTTTATCCCGCCGTGTAACCGTCGCATTCTGCGTCCGGTCGACAGCTCTCGGTCCAGACTTCGTGCAGCACACGAACGGAACCCTAGCCATCCATTTCTCATCGCTTGGCAGACGAACTGCCGATACCTATCTCACGCCCCCTTACCAGCAGGTTTCGGGCCAAGACAGAACAATCAATTCAAAAACAATAGCTTAATGAGAACAAGGGCATCTGCATGCGCAATCGCCGGGCAGAACCGCACCCAAATAGGGCAGAGGACGCACGCTAAGCGGTCAGCCCGGCCCAGAAGATCGGCCAGATCGATGCAACACGGCGATCGTATTCGTCCACCGAGTACATGAAGCGTTCGCTGAACAGCCCGTCCATCAGGCAATAGAACGCATCGAGAAAGCCTCGCTCGCCGAGACTCCACCCATACCCCGTCGCGCAGGCCCTGGGCGTAGATATCGTGCAGCGCGGCATTGATGCGCGCCTCGCCACGGGCGGTCACCGCTCGCACCTCGGCTGCCAGCGGCTCGGGCGGGAACAACAGATAGCGCTTGTAGAACACGCCCTGGGCCTCGACCAGAATGAAGCGCGACAGATCGCAGACCAGCTCGAACAACCGTGTATGCACGTCCCCCCCGGCATGCCGGGTGAGGCTGTTGTCGAGGGCTGCGAACAGCGCGGCCTCGACCTGCTCGACCAGCGCCATGAACAGTGCCTGCTTGCTCTCGATATGGTTGTAGAGCGACGGTTTCTGTATACCGACTTCGCTGGCGAGTTGCGACAGGCTCATGCCGTCATAGCCGTGGCGGGCGAACAACGACAGTGCGATGTCGTGGACGCGCTCGACGGTGGGTCGGGCTGCAGACGGAGTGCTCATGGCATGGCCTTGGGCGGGTTTGGATTTCATGCGGCGCCGCTTACCACCGCACATGGCGACACAGCACGACCATCGGCGGCTCTCATTCTAAGGTCAAGCTGCCGTATGCCACACATGACAAGCCCGCGTTCTCGCTTGGGCCGTACGGTCCGGCCGTGGTCGGCCGCGTACCGGGTAGCCACGAGGAATCGCCCCCTGATAAACTACCGACCGTTCGTTAGTATAGAGATCTCTATGAGAGCGTGGATCTGGCTGGCCCTGGGCGCCGGCACCGAAATCGGCTGGGTCGCAGGCTTGAAACTGGCCTGCTCGCCACTCACCTGGGCGGCTACGGTGATCTGTGCCGTGGGCAGTGTGGCGCTCGCCCTGGGCGCGGCGCGCGACCTGCCGGCCACGACGGTTTATATCTTGTTCGTCGGCCTTGGCGCGGTGGGCACGGTTCTGTTCGAAGCCGTGGCATTCGGTACGCCGCTGCACCCGGCGACTTACGGCTTTCTTGCCCTGCTGCTGATCTGCATCGTTGGACTCAAGAAGACCGGCGATCGCCGGCCGGAGGCATGACATGCCCTGGCTCTGGCTGTTCGCCGCCGGCGCCTGTGAGATCGTGGGCGTGGTGGGTTTCGCCCGCATCAGTCACGGGCGCCGCGTCTCGGGCGCGCTCATCGCCGGCGTGGCTTTCTCCTGCGGGCTGGCCTGTCTGCATATCGCGATGAATGATCTGCCGATGGCGGTCGCCTACGGTGTGTTCACCGGTCTGGGTGCGCTCGGCAGCACGGCGATCGGCATTGTGTTCTGGGGCGAATCCGCCCGGCCGGCGCGGCTGGCCTGGGTCGCCGGGCTGGTGGTGGCCGTGGTCGGCCTCAAGCTCAGCATGTAGCGACCGGCCCATACCGATGCGGTATCGCATCGAACCGATGAGTACGGGCATTGAAGCGCGGCCGCCACGACCGCCGGCACGCGCCGCGTCCGGCCGGATTTCAGGCGCCAACGCGGGTCTCGTATGAAACGTCAATAGGCCCTAAACTAGGGTCAAGTCTAGCCACGCCGGCCCTGCTCCATGGACAAGCAACTGCTCGAGATTCTGGTCTGCCCGGTGACGGGACTGTCGTTGTCGCTGGCGGAATCGGCCGAGATCGACGCCCTCAACGCCGCCATAGACAACGGCTCGGCGGAATACGCCGACGGCAGCGCCGTGAGTGAGCGCGTCGCCGCTCTTCTGGTCACCCGTGACCATGCCACGGGCTATCGCATCGACGACGGCATCCCGATCATGCTGCCCGAGCGCGGCATTGCCCTGCCCGAGGTGTCGTGAACTCGAGCGACGATTCGCTGCAACTGTTCGTCGAACACGTCACGCACATCGACTGCGGCGTGTTCGACGCCGAGGCCGGCCTGCGCGGCGCCACCTGGCTGGTCGATGCCACCCTCACCGGACGTCGCGGCGACGACGGCATGCTGTTCGACTTCGGCCCCGCCAAGAGGCTGCTCAAGGCCGAGATCGATGCCCTGGTCGATCATCGGCTGCTGGTCCCGGCGCACGCACCGGGCCTCACGATCGAGGGCGGCCGCATCGATTTCACCACCGTGTCGGGCGATCGCTACCGGTATGCGGGCCCGGCGAGTGCGACCACTGTATTCGATGCGGCCACGATCGAGCCGCGCGCGCTGGCTCTTTGGTTGGAGGCACGCGTCGGCCCGAAACTGCCCGCGAATGTCGACTCGTTGAAGATCGACCTGCGCGCTGAAGCCATCGCCGGTCCGGTCTACGACTACACGCATGGTCTGGCCGGCCACGACGGCAACTGCCAGCGACTGGCGCACGGCCATCGCTGCCGGCTGGCGGTGACCATCGACGGCGCGGCGCGCCCCGACATCGCCCAGGCCTGGGCCGCCGCATGGCAGGGCGTGTTCATCGGCCATCGGGCCGACCTGACCACGCCGGCCGGCGCCGAACGTCTGGGCTTCGGCTATGCCGCCCCCCAGGGCGAATTCGCGCTGGACATCGCAGCCGAGCGCTGTGTTGTACTGGAGGGGCCGCCCACCGTGGAGAACATCGCCGACCACATCGCCGGCGAACTCGCCGCGCGGCATCCCGGCCGGATGGTCGAGGTACGCGCCTACGAAGGCGTGGGCAAGGGCGCCATCGCGACGCGCAGCCACGCATCCCGCCCCTGATACGCTCAACCGACTCATCGCAACGGTGTGACCATGACCGATACCCTGATCACCAACGCGACCCTCGTGAACGAGGGCGAACGCTTCATCGCCGATCTGCTGATCTCCGACGGTCGCATCGCGCGCATCGACGGCGAGATCGCCGCGCCGCCGAACGCCGAGGTGATCGACGGCTCGGGCTGCTATCTGCTGCCCGGCATGATCGACGACCAGGTGCACTTCCGCGAGCCGGGGCTGACCGACAAGGCCGACCTGGCCAGCGAATCGCGCGCGGCGGTCGCGGGCGGCATCACCAGTTTCATGGACATGCCGAACGTCAAGCCGCCGACCATCGACAACGAAGCGCTCGTGGCCAAGCTGGAAATGGCCCGGGGCCGGTGCGCGGCCAACTACGGCTTCTATCTCGGCGCGACCAACGACAACATCGAGGCGATCAAGTCGGTCGACGTGACCCGCGCAGCCGGCATCAAGATCTTCATGGGCGCCTCGACCGGCAAGATGCTGGTCGATGACGAGGCCGCGCTGGAGGCCATCTTCGAGCACTCGCCCCTGACCATCCTCACGCACTGCGAGGACACGCCCATGATCGAGGCGAACGCGGAAAAAGCCCGCGCCCGCTTCGGCGAGGACGTGCCGATGAGCCAGCATCCGATCATCCGCTCGCGCGAGGCCTGCATGGCCTCATCCAAGAAGGCCATCGATCTGGCCACGCGCCACGACGCCCGGCTGCATATCCTGCATATCACCACGGCCGAGGAACTGGATCTGTTCACGCCCGGACCGATGACCGGCAAGCAGATCACGGCCGAAGCCTGCGTGCATCACCTGTTCTTCAGCGACGCCGATTACGAGCGCCTCGGCACGCTGATCAAGTGCAATCCGGCGATCAAGACCGCAGAAGACCGCGCCGCCCTGTTGAAAGCCGTTGCCAACGACACCATCGATATCCTGGCGACGGACCACGCGCCGCATGCGCGCGCCGACAAGGATAATCTCTATTTCTCCGCCCCGGCGGGTTTGCCGCTGGTGCAGCACGCGCTGATTTCTCTGATCGACCAGGTCTCGGCCGGGCATTTCAGCATGGAGCAACTGGTCCAGAAGATGGCCCACAACGTGGCCGAGCGATTCGACATCGCCGAGCGCGGTTATCTGCGCGAGGGCTACTGGGCCGACGTGGTGCTGGTCGATCCGAAGGCTCGCACCGTGGTCGACGACGAACCCGTGCTGGCTAAATGCGGCTGGACGCCTTTCACCGGGCACACCTTCGATGCCCGCGTGATGGCGACTTTCGTATCTGGTCAAGCCGCGTATCATGACGGTAAACTTAGCCAAGGCTGTATCGGCGAGGCGTTGACCTACGATCGGCGCTGACAGCCACCCGCGCACGCTGCATCATCCAGCGTCGACGCGGCCCTACGCCACGTCACGTGAGCGTTTTCGAGGTGTCGAGTATGGAAACCAGCGATCTGCGCAAGGCGGGCCTCAAGGCCACGCTGCCGCGCCTGAAAATTCTGGAGGTCCTGCAACAGAACCGCCAGGATCACCTGTCGGCCGAGGACGTCTATCGTCGCCTGCTCGACAACGAGGAAGACATCGGGCTGGCCACGATCTATCGCGTACTGTCCCAGTTCGAGGACGCCGGCCTGGTCATCCGTCATCACTTCGAAGACGGGCATGCCCTGTTCGAGTTGGAGCAGGGTCCGCACGATCACCTGATCTGCGTGAAGTGCGGCAAGATCGAGGAATTCTTCGACGACGAGATGCAGCAGCGCCAGCGCGACCTGGCCCAGAAATCCGGCTTCGACCTGTCCAAGCACACGCTCGTGCTCTACGGCGAATGCCAGGCCGCCAACTGCGAGAACGACACCAGCGGGCGCAAGAAGGACTCGTAAACGAGCGCCGCGCGTCCCTCCAAACCTTTCGACATGACGTTAGACCCGCCTTGCGGGTTGCCGTGGCTTTCGACGCCTCGTTAGACTCCATCGCTTTAACACGAATCGCGCCTATAACGCACTGGCATAAAGAGCCGCCCCCGGCTCCCGGCCTTCGGCTGCGATCCATCAACGCGGGATGCTCATGATCAAACCCCACGGTTCGGAAATACTCAATCCGCTGTTCGTGGCCGATGAGACGGCCCGAAGCCAGCTCATCCAGGAAGCGCGCGAGCTCCCGCAGATCACGGCCAGCTCGGCGGCTGCCGCCAACGCGGTCATGCTGGGCGCGGGCTATTTCAACCCGTTAACCGGGTACATGAACAAGGCCGACGCACTCTCCGTGGCCCGCAATATGCGCACCACCGACGGCCTGTTCTGGCCGATCCCGATCGTGAATATCGTGGCCGATCCGGAAGCCATCCGCGGCGCGGCGCGCATCGCGCTGAACGACCCGAACGTCGAAGGCAAACCGGCGATCGCCGTGCAAGACGTCGAAGGCATCGAGGAAATCTCGGACGCCGAGATGACCGAGATGGTCACGAAAATCTTCGGCACCGACAGCGAAGAGCATCCGGGCGTGGCGACGTTCAAGGGGCTGGGCCGCTATATCGTGCACGGCCCGATTCAGGTGCTGAACTTTTCATACTTCGAGCACGATTTCCCGGACACTTTCCGGACCGCGCCTTCGATTCGCGAGGAATTCGCCGAGCGCGGCTGGGACAAGGTCGTGGCCTTCCAGACCCGCAACCCCATGCACCGCGCGCACGAGGAACTATGCAAGATGGCGCTGGAAGCGACCGGCGCCGATGGCATCCTCATCCACATGCTGCTGGGCAAGCTCAAGGCCGGCGATGTCCCGGCGCGGGTGCGTAACGATGCCATTCGCACGATGGTCGATCACTACTTCCCGCCGAATACCGTGATGATCACTGGCTATGGCTTCGACATGATGTATGCCGGCCCGCGCGAGGCGGTGCTGCATGCCGTGTTCCGCCAGAACGCCGGCTGCTCGTACCTGATCGTCGGGCGTGACCATGCCGGCGTCGGCGACTTCTACGGCGCCTTCGATTCACAGACCATCTTCGACGAGAAAGTACCGGACGACGCCCTGGAGATCGAGATCTTCAAGGCCGACCATACCGCGTTCTCGAAGAAGCTCGGGAAGGTGGTGATGATGTCGGATGCTCCCGATCACACCAAGGAAGACTTCGTCATCCTCTCCGGCACCAAGGTTCGCGAAATGCTGGGTGAAGGCGTTGCCCCGCCGCCGGAATTCTCGCGCCCCGAGGTCGCGGATATCCTGATGGCGTATTACCAGACCAAGTCGGCCTGACCCGACCGCGCAGCACGACAGCCCGACCCACGTGCCGGGCGTTTTCATGCGCGCTTGACGCGTTGACCTGTATCAAGGCTGGCGTGGTGATGGCGGGTAATCTCGCGGCATCGTTTCACGGCTCGCGGACAACCCATGACTGCCACGCGCACACCTCGCATCGTCATCATCGGCGCCGGTGCGGTGGGCGCCGATACGGCGTACACGCTGTATCTGCGCGAACGGGCGCCCGATATCGTGCTGGTCGATATCGACGACCAGCGCGCCCGCGGCGAAGCGCTCGACATGCAACACGGCCAGGCCCTGGCGGGCGGCGCTCGGGTGCGGGCCGGTAACTACGCCGACTGCGCCGGTGCCGCCATCGTCATCATTACCGCCGGCGCGGCCCAGAAACCCGGCCAGTCGCGCGAGGCGCTGCTGGAGCGCAACGGGGAAATCATAGCTTCGATCGTCGCGGCCGCCGAGCAGCACATGGGCCCGGAAACGGTCCTGCTGATCGCCACGAATCCTGTGGACACCCTCGCCCAGATCGCGGCACGCCACGCCCGTCGGCCCACGCGCCGGGTGATCGGCTCGGGCACGGTGCTCGACAGTGCCCGCCTGCGCTGGGAGCTCGGCGAAAAATTCGGCGTCGATGCCCGACACGTGCATGCGCATGTCATCGGCGAGCACGGCGACAGCGAACTCGTGGTCTGGAGCCATGCGCACGTCGCAGGCGCGCCGCTGGCGCTGCCCGTCTTGCAACGCGAGGAGATTGCGCGTGCCACAAGAGAGGGGGCCTACGAGGTGATCCGGGCGAAGGGGCACACCAGCCATGCGATCGCGCTATCGCTGGATCGCATCTGCGCGGCCATCCTGAACGACGACCACGCCGTGCTCACCGTCTCCACCGATCTCGACGGCGCCTACGGCATGTCGGATCTCTATCTCAGCGTGCCTTGTGTGGTCGGACGCACAGGCGTCGAGCGAGTCATCGAAATGGAGCTCGATGCCGCCGAGCGCTCTGCTCTGGCGCACTCGGCAAGCGTTCTACGCCAGCGAATCGACAGCATCGAGCCGGCGGCTTGGCCCAGCGATGTGAGCCGCGATAACGACACGATCAGGACATCGCTTTGATGCGGGTCGCAAGACCCAGCAGCTTGGGAACGACGCGCCAGAAACGGGGTCTGCCTAGGCGCGAGCCGCTGTTCACGCAAGCGCACCACGCTCAATAGACGAGCGCCGCCCCAGACGCGATTTGGGGCGCAAATGAAGAGCTGGGTCAGGCGTTCATTCTGATGGGCCGCAATTCGGCGCAGGCGCTCGTTCCCGTAGCGGCGGCACCAACGCTGCCGAGGCTTTGTCTTGCAAGAAATTGGCCCGGGCGTGGGACGCGGAACGAAGAATCCACAGGACTCAGGCTGAGGTCATTCCCCTCATGGACGCCGCGGCACGAGATATTCGCGCCGTGACGAGGCGTAGCCGCTTGCATGCCCGCTTCGAGGTCGGAGGTATTCGCATGAACCATGAGCGGAGCCACGCCGGCATTAAACATGCCGGCGTGCTGTTGCTGCACATAGCGCCTCATTCCCCGCCTGATGCAGCGGTGCGATCGGGCAGAGCCATCAGGCCGCCAATGTACCCGCGGGCCCGAAGAACTCGTACTGCCGGTCGCTTGCGGGCACGCCCCGGGCTTCCAGCAACTGGTCGACATGCGACAGCATCGGCGTCGGCCCGCAGAAGTAATAGGTTGCCGCGGCATTGCCGATCATCGTCTCCAGCAACGATTGATCGATGAACCCTTCGCTGTCGTAGCGGTCGAGTTCGCGATCCTCGGCACGCGGATCGCTGTAACGCACGTGCAGATGCAGATTGCTGTGGCGGGCGCTCAATTCCCGCAGCTCATCGGCGAACGCATGGACCGCGCCGTTCAACGCCCCCTGGATGAAGATGATCGGCCGCATTGCGCTGGATTGCTGCAAGGCCCCGTACAGCATCGAGAGCACCGGGGTCACGCCGATGCCACCAGCGATGAACACCAAGGGCTTGCGTCCGTCTTCCGGCAGGTCGAGCGTGAATTCACCGCAGGGCGGCGTCAGCGCGATCCGATCCCCGACCTTCAGCTGGTCGTGCAGGTAGTTGGAGAACGTGCCCTGCGGCGCATCCGCGCCCGGCGCGATTTCCCGTTTGACGCTGATCCGGTAATACGGCGTGCCCGGCGCATTGGACAGGCTGTAATTGCGCTTGAGCCGGCTTCCGTCCGGCAAGGTCACATGAACGGCGATGTACTGGCCGGGCTGGTGGGCCGCCAGCGGCTGGCCGTCGGCCGGCTCCAGATACAGCGACACGATGTTGTCGCTGGCCTGTTCACGACGGGCGACGACGAAATCCTTCACGTCGCGCCAGCCGTAGTCACGCTCATGCTGGTCGTAGATCTCCTGTTCGCGGCCGATGAATATCTCGGCCAGCTGCCCATAGGCAGCACCCCAGGCGTCCACGATCTCGTCGGTGGCCGCCTCGCCCAGCACTTCGCGGATGGAGGCCAGCAGATTCTCGCCCACGATCGGATAGTGCTCGGGCCGGATGGTGAGCGACACATGCTTCTGCGCGATCAACTCCACGGCATCGCCCAGCGCCTCCAGCTGATCGATATGTTGGGCATACGCCACGATCGCCCCGGCCAGCGCGCGTTGCTGGCTGCCCTCGACCTGATGGGCCGGATTGAAGTAATCGCGCACCTCGGGGTTGTGTTTGAACATCCGTTCGTACATGTGGCGCGTCAGCGCTTCGCCGTGCTCTTGCAGCACCGGCACGGTTTGTTGGATGAGCGTCTTTTGATGATCTGAAAGCATGCGGGCTCCTTCTTTTAAATGGTATTTCGTATACCTCTTTTAATCGGTATATTATTTACCACATTGTATAAGTCAAGCTCTTCATGCAACTGAGCACCCATACGGATTACGCGCTGCGGCTGCTGATTTATCTGGCGGTTACCGACGGCGAATCGCCCGCCACGGTCCAGGATGCCGCCGCCCGATATCGGGTCTCGGCGCACCATATGGCCAAGGTGGCGCAGACGCTGGTACAACTCGGCCATGTCAACAGCCGCCGCGGGCGCGGGGGCGGTCTGTCGCTGGCGCGGCCGGCCGATACCATCGATGTCGGCGCGCTGGTACGCCAGACCGAAAACCTGACCCTGCTGGAATGTTTCGGGCCGAACTCGACCTGCCCCATCGACCCGGCCTGCCGGCTCAAGGGCCTGCTGGGCCGCGCACAGAACGCATTCCTCGAAACCCTGGACGGCCACACCATAGCCGAGCTCGTCGGCAATGCGACCGAGCTACGGGCCCTGCTACGGCCCGAGAATGACGTTGCCTTGACTCAGGAGTAATCCATGCGTACCGCGTTGACCCGCCTGCTGGGCATCACGCATCCCGTTCTGCTCGCCCCCATGGGTGGCGTTTCCGGCGGCGAACTCGCCCGTGCCGTGAGCGAGGCCGGCGGGCTTGGCCTGATTGGCGCCGGTTACGGCGATGCCGACTGGCTGGCGCAGGAGATGGCGCATTGCCGCGATTGCCGGTTCGGGGTGGGCTTCATCACCTGGGCCCTGGACGCCCAGCCCGCGCTGCTCGAACAGGTGCTGGCGCAATCGCCGGCGGCCATCATGTTCTCGTTTGGCGATTGCGCTGCGTATATTCCCCGCGTGCACGAAGCCGGCGTCCTGGCGATATGCCAGGTGCAGACCGTGGCCGATGCGCGCCGCGCTGCCGAGATCGGGGCCGATCTGATCGTGGCCCAGGGCACCGAAGGCGGCGGCCACGGCGCAACGCGCAGCACCTTCAGCCTGGTTCCTGCCGTGGTGGACGCCGTGGCCCCGGTGCCGGTCGTCGCGGCTGGTGGCGTGGCCGATGGCCGTGGGCTGGCGGCTGCACTCATGCTCGGCGCTTCCGGCGTGCTCATGGGCACCCGGTTCTATGCCAGCAACGAAGCGCTGGGCCTGACGGCCGCCAAACAGGCAATCGTGCATCACGGCGGTGACCAGACGCTGCGCACCCGCGTCTTCGATATCGTGCGCGGCTACGATTGGGGCGAGTATACCGGCCGCGTGATCGCCAATCGCTTCACCCAGGACTGGCACACGCGCGAGGCGACCCTGGCCGATACCGTCGACAGCGAGCGCCAGCGCTACCAGGAAGCCGTGGCCCGGGGTGATGCCGAGACCGCCGTACTGTTCGCCGGCGAAGCGATCGATCTGATCGACGAGATCGAACCGGCCGGCGGCATCGTCGCCCGCATTATGGCCCAGGCCGAGGCGGCGTTAGGCAGGAAGTCCACTTGAGCGAACGGTTTCAGCCCGCGTCATCGTCTGCTGCGTGCGCCAGTACTGTGCGCAGATCGAGCCGGTCGATCGCGCCCAGCGCGGCTTCCAGTGCCCCTTCGGCACACAGCCCGGCGATCGCGGCATCCTCGTAACCCGTGCGGGCGGCCTCGATGCAGGCCGAACGCACGCGCTCGGCCGTCCTGAGTTCCAGATCGTCACTCATCGTCGTCCCTCGAGGTAATCCGCCAACACCACCGCGTTGTTGTGTTCGGTATCGCGTGCTGCGAACAATAACGTCACCCCTTCATCACGGGCATGTTCGCGCAGTTCCTCGAGCTGCGGCCCATCCGCCTCATCGAGCTCGGCTCGATACGCCGCGCTGAACTCAGCCCAGCGCTCGCGGTCGTGACCGAACCAGCGACGCAGCTCGTTCGAAGGCGCCAGCTCCTTCGGCCAGGCATCGAGCTTCGCTTTATCCTTGGCCACGCCCCGCGGCCATATTCGATCCACGAGCACACGATAACCATCGTCGTCAGCCGCTTCCTCATAGACCCGTTTCAAGCGGATACGCATGGGCGCCCCTCTAGAACAATCCTGACTGGATAACGCCATCCCAAGGTACGCCGCGTCAATCAGTGGCCGGCTTCGCAGCGAGATATACCCAGTATCAGCGCCCGGGATGAGGTGCGATTGCACGGCCTGGGCAACCAAGCCAGTAACGCCGAGACGCGCCCGGACCTTGGTAATGCTGGCCCCAACCCGGAAACGATCCGATCTGAATGAGCAACCCGGCCAGGTCAGTCCCGCGCCGTGGCGCGCAGCCCAGCGGCCGC
>CAWIGB010000033.1:0-31630 GCA_963835375.1 uncultured Gammaproteobacteria bacterium | reverse complement strand
GTACGGCGTGTCGGTCGCGGGTGTGTCGTGACCACGGCGCCTGAGCCGGATCCAGCGCCACGCCCGCGTTCGACTCGATGTTGCGTTGGGTCCCCGGCCACCGATGATGCGAGCGTCATCGTCTGATGCGAGCGTCATCGTCGTCATTCCAGGGGTCTGAACAATGATCGCCGCTGACCTCGCCGGGGCCCGGGCGGTATCGCCCTCAGTCTGCGGCGAGCAGCCGGCGGGCCAGGGTGTCGTCGGTCACCAGCGTCTTGCCGATGCCGGCGCGAAAGACCGCCAGCAGCGCATCGGCTTTTTCGGCGCCGCCGACGGCCAGTATCAGATTGGGAATCCGCAGCAGATCGGGATAGCCCAGCGCGAGCGTGCGCTCGTCCAGCATGGTCACAAGCGAGCCGTCGGCGCGCATGAACGTCCCGAGGACCTCGGCGACCACCCCGGCCTCGCTGAGCTGTTGACGATCGGCCGGACTCAGGCTCTGCATCATCTGCGACGCCGGCGGATCCCAGCTGCCGACCGCCACCGCGGCCACCGAGATCGAGCCGAACAGACGGAACGCGGCTTCCACGCTCGGTTCCTTGCGCAACCCGTCGGCGGTCGTCTTGTCGCCCACCACCAGCGGCACGAAGATCGGGTAGGCCTCGCCGCCGCCGATCTCGCTGACGCGGCGCACCACGTCCAGCGAATTCTCGCTCGACGACCCGACGATGCCACCCATCTGGACCACGCTGCAGCGCGCCAGCCGTTCGATCTGCAGCGCCATGGCGCTGGTCGTGCGGCCCCAGCCGATGCCGAGCACGTCGTCGGGCGAGATCAGTTCGCCGAGCAGATTGGCGGCCGCTGCGCCCACGCGCTGACGGATCGCGGCGGGCTCCCGATCGTGTTCCGAAGAACGCACCACGATGACCTGCTTCAGATCGAATCGGCGCTGGATCTCGCGCGCCAGAGTCGTGTCGTAGGCCAGCGGCGCCTTGATCGTGAACCGCACGATCCCTTCCGAGACCGCGAGGTTGAGCAGGCGTGCCACCTTGAAGCGCGACAGGCCGAGGTCGTCGGCGATGACGGTCTTCGGCGCGCCGTCGATATAGAACCGCTGCGCGACGGTCGCAGCCAGGACGCCGGTGTCGGGATCGATGGGCATGGCGGTAAGGATAGCCCCTGCGACCAATAGGGCATAGCGCTCATATGAGCATTGTGTTGCTATTATGAGCACAAAAGAAGCCGTGCACCAGTTGTCGCGTCCCCGCTGTCGAGCGGCGGATCGAGCCTGGGCCCGTTCGGCGAAAAGGAGGGCCGGCCGTTCGGCCGGACATGCGAATGGAGGAACGCGCAGCACGCGTTACGGCGATGACCGGGAACATTCTCGAATGCGTCGGGATCGGCAAGCGTTTCGGTACCACGACGGTGCTGAATCGCATCGATCTGACACTGCAGGCGGGCCGCGTGACCGCGCTGATGGGCGAGAACGGCGCCGGCAAGTCGACGTTGCTCAACATCATCGCGGGCCTGATCGCACCGTCGACCGGCGAACTGCGGGTCGACGGCGAGCCCGTGCGTGAATTCACCCCCAGCGCCGGCCAGGCGCACGGCATCCAGATCGTGACCCAGGAGCTGTCGCTGGTGCCGCATCTGACCGTGGCCGACAACATCTTCCTGGGCCGCGAACTCACCGCCGGCTCGAAACACATCGGCTTTCTGCAAGCGCGTCGCATGTTCGACGAAGCCCAGGCCGCGATTGATGCCTTCGGGGTGCCGATCAACGCCCGCGACCGGGTCGAGCAGATCAGCCTGTCCTATGCCCAGATCGTCGAGATCATCCGGGCTTATCATCGTAGGCCGCGCATCCTGCTGCTCGATGAGCCCACCTCGTCGCTTACCAGCAATGAAACGCGGCATTTGTTCGACATCGTCGACAAGCTGCGAAACGACGGCACCACGGTGGTGTTCACCACCCACAAGATGGACGAGGTCGAACAGATGGCCGACGACATCTCGGTGCTGCGCGACGGCGAGATCACCCTCACCGCGGCCGCTCGCGATCTGTCCTCGGCCGAAGTCGTCAACGCCATGGTCGGACGCAAGCTGGCCGAGCAACGACTGGTATTGCCCGAAATCGAGGGCGCGGCGCCGGCCCTGGCGGTCGAAGGCTATGCCACACGCGAGGCGGACGGCGACAGCGGGCATACCTTCGATTTCGCGGTCCGGCCCGGTGAGATCGTCGGCCTGGCCGGCATCGCCGGTGCGGGGCGGACAGCGTTTCTCAAATCCGTCTATGGCCTGCATGCGGCGCGATGCGGACAAGTGCGGCTGGGCGACGCCGAGTACGACCATCGTTCGCCGTCGCGCTCACTGGCCCGCGGGCTGATCTATATCCCGGAAAGCCGCAAGGAGGCCGGGCTCGTGATGTCGCAGGGCATCGCGGCCAACGCGATCCTGGCCAATCTCGGCCGGTTTTCGGGTTTCGCGGGCTGGCTGAAGACGGGCCGCGAGCACGATCTCACCCGCGAGGCGCTGGAAGCGCTGCGCACCAAGTACGAATCCACCCGCTCGTCGGTGGCCCAGCTGTCCGGCGGCAATCAGCAGAAGGCGCTGGTCGCGCGCTGCCTGATCGCCGACGATCCGAAGGTGCTGCTGCTGGACGAGCCCACCCGCGGCATCGATGTGGGTGCCAAGGCCGATATCTACGAAATCATCGTCGAACTCGCGCGCCAGGGCGTGGCGATCGTGGTGTCGTCCTCCGAACTGCCGGAGTTGATGACGCTGGCGCATCGCATCGCCGTGTTCAAGGACGGTTTCATCGCGCGCACCTTCGAGCGCGACGATTTCCGCGAGGCCGATATCGTCCGCACCGCGATCGGCGCCGACCGCGAGCCCGCGGTTCAAGCAAGAGGATGACCCCGTGAGCACTGCCCAGCCGTCACCCAATCCCGACGCCGCGGCGCCCGCCGTCCGCCGCAACGCCTGGTTCAACCGCCAGCGGCTGGCTTCGCTGGTGGTCTGGATTGCGTTTGCCTGCTACGTGATTCCGCTGGCGATCGCCCAGCCGCAGTTCATCTCCTTCTACAACATCATCTCGATCCTGATGCTGATCTCGGTCTATGCCCTGATCGGCTTCGGCGAAGGCGTGGTGGTGCTCTCCGGCGGCATCGATCTGTCGGTGGGCAGCATCGTGGGCCTGGCCGGCGTGGTGGCGGCCGTGATTCTGACCGGGCATTCCGGCGTCGGCTGGTGTCTGATCGCGATTGCGGGCGGGGTGTTCGCCGGCGTGCTCATCGGCGTGTTCAACGGCATCGCCGTGGCCCTGCTCAACATCCCGTCGTTCGTGGCCACGCTCGGCACGCTGTCGATTGCGCTCGGCATCGGTTATGTCTTCAGCGCCGGCCAGCAGATCTCGATCGACAACGATCCGTTCCTGAACATATCGATCAACGCGTATTTCGGGATTCCGATCCCGATCTACATCATGTTCATCGTGTTCCTGCTGCTCTGGCTGGTGCTGGCCAAGACACGATTCGGCCGCTACATCTATGCCGTGGGCGGCAATATCCAGGCCGCCTTCGTGGCCGGCCTGCCGATCCGACGGGTGCTGATCTCGGCGTTCGTCATTTCGGGCGGGCTGTCCGGGCTGGCTGGCGTGCTGCTGGCCGCCCAGATCACCGCCGGCATCGCCTCCACTGGTTCGGGCTACGAGTTGACCGCGATCGCCGCCCCCGTGATCGGCGGCATCAGCCTGGCCGGCGGACGGGGTTCGATCGCCGGTGCGCTGTTCGGGGTGATCCTGCTCGGCACCATCGACAACGGCCTGACCATTCTCAATGTCTCGCCGTTCTACCAGCACATCATCCGCGGTTTCATCATCATCCTGGCCGTCCTGCTGGACACCATCGCCAGCCGGCGAAAGCTGGTCTGAGCGCCGGGGTGACATCGATTACAACAAACCACAGCCGATGGGGCTGTGATCTCGAGCGAGAAAACAGGAGGACGACCATGAAATCTTCATTCATCAAGCGGGCCGCGGCGGCGCTGTTCGCACTCGGCTGTGTGGCCCTGGCCGGGCCCACGCTGGCTGCCCAAAACAGCAGCAACGACAACAGCAGCAAACCCGTGACGGTGGGCTTCACCGTCTATGCCATGTCCGGCTGGGTCTCGTCCGGCAAGGAAGGCGTGGACAAGGTGGCCAAGGCCAACAACGTCGACCTGCGCTGGGCCAGCGCCGACGGTTCGGTGGCCAGCCAGGTGGCCCAGGTCAAGCAGTTCATCTCGCAGAACGTGGACGCGATCATCATCGATCCGGTCGATTCCTCCGCGCTCGGCCCGCAGATCAAGGAAGCCAAGTCGAAGGGCATCAAGGTGATCGGCACCAACGTGAAGATCTTCCCGCCCGGCGAACAGTATCTGACGTCCTACGTCGGCCCGGACGATGTGCTGGCCGGCGAGAATGAAACCAAGGCGCTGGTGGAGAAGATCGGCGGCAAGGGCAACGTGGTGATCCTGAAGGGCCCGCTCGGCCAGTCGGCGACCATCGACCGCACCCAGGGCATCGAGAATGTGCTCAAGCAGCATCCGGGCATCAAGGTACTGGCGCAGCGCCCCGGCGACTGGAAGCGTGAAGAAGGCTACAACATCACCGCCTCCTGGCTTTCGCGTTATGGCACCAAGATCAACGGCATCATCTCGGAGAACGACGACATGGCGGTGGGCGCGATCCGGGCCATGCGCCAGCGTCGCATCACCAACGTGCCGGTGGTCGGCGTGGACGGCATCGAGGCCGGCCTGAAGAACGTGGCCTCCGGTCGTCAGCTGGTGACCAATCTGCAGAACGCGCCGCTCCAGCTCGGTATGGCGCTGCAGGTGGCGGTCAACGCGGTGCGCGGCCAATCCGTGCCCAAGAAGATCATGATCCACATGCCGGTCGTCACCCATGACAATGCCGACCAGTACATGAAGCAGATGTACGACAATCGGCAGCAGTTCATCGATGGTCTGCCCGAGCTGATCAACAAGAACCTGGCCTCCGGTCACTACGGCCAGCAGTAGACGCCCCGGCAAGGCCGTGGCCGTCGTCATCCGAATGGATGCGGCGGCCGCGGTTGCTGCCCGCCACATCGATAGTGCCTTCACCGGGTTTGCCCCGGTGCGGGCTCGGCCGTGCCCGGTCGGCGATTTGGCGATTCATCTCACGCGGTGATTCCCATGGAATATCAAGGCTATGACAAGAATTTCGCGCTCACCGGCCGGGTCGCGCTGATCACGGGCGGTGCGGCCGGCATCGGGCGCGCCATCGCCGAACTGTATGTCGAGAAAGGCGCGCGGGTGGCGCTGGTCGATCGCAGCGAGCAGGTTGCGGCCACGGCCCGCGAGATCGGGGCCGGGTCGGCGATCGGCATTCAGGCCGATGTGACCGACAGTGGCGAGGTTCAGGCCGCCGTCAATCGGGCGCTCGACGAATACGGTCGTATCGACGTGCTGGTCAACAACGCCGGCGTGGTCGCGCTCGACTGGGCCGAAGACCTCAGCGAGGCGGACTGGGATCTCACGCTGAACGTGAACCTCAAGGGCGTGTTCCTGATGTGCCAGAGCGTGGGGCGGCACATGCTCGAGGCCGGCGGCGGGCGGATGGTGAACATGGCATCGCAGGCGGCCGAGGTCGCGCTCGACAAGCACCTGGCCTACTGCACCAGCAAGGCCGGTGTGGTCGGGCTGACCAAGGTGCTGGCCTCGGAGTGGGGCCCGCGCGGCATTCGCGTCAATGCGATTTCGCCAACGGTCGCGCTGACCGAGCTTGGTCGCAAGGCCTGGGCCGGCGAGGTCGGCGAGCGCATGAAGGAAAAGATCCCGAATCGGCGCTTCGTCTATCCGGAGGAAATCGCCGGCTGTGCGCTGTATCTGGCCAGCGACGCCGCCGACATGATCAACGGCGCCAATCTGGTCATCGACGGCGGCTACAGCATCCAGTGAACGCGACAGCGGGGATGCGTTCCCTCCCGTGCGATCCCGCCGTACTTCAGTCGATGGTCGGGATGATATCGGCCAGCACGTTGCAGATATGGTCGATATCGGCCTTCTCGGCGATGAAGGGCGGGCCGAGCTGGACCGTGTCGCCGCCAAAGCGCACATATAGGCCGCGATCCCAGGCGGCCATGGCGATCTGCCAGGGCCGCTTGCCAGGCTCGCCGGGCAGAGCCTCGATCTGAAAGACCCCGGCCAGGCCCAGATTGCGGATATCGACGATGTGCTTCAGGCCCTTGAGGTTGTGCATCTGATCCTCGAAGTAGGGCGCGAGTTCGGCCGCCCGGGCCACCAGTCCGTCGCGTTCCATCACGTCGAGTGCGGCCAGCCCCGCGGCACAGGCCAGCGGGTGCGCCGAATAGGTATAGCCGTGGCGGAATTCCACGTCGTAATCCAGCGGCGCGGTTTCCATGAAGGCATCGTGGATGGCATCGGTGACCGCGACCGCGCCCATCGGCACCGCGCCGTTGGTGATGTTCTTGGCCATGGTGAGAATATCGGGCGTCACGCCGAACAGCCCGGCGCCGAAGGTCGCACCCAATCGGCCGAAGCCGGTCAGCACCTCGTCGAAGATGAGCAGGATGTCGTGTTTCTTGCAGATTGCGGCCAGACGTTCCAGATAACCCTTCGGCGGTACGATCACGCCGGCCGAGCCGCTCATCGGTTCGACCATCACCGCGGCGACGGTCTCCGCTCCGGCGTCCCGAATCTGTTGCTCCAGCACGTCGGCGAGTTCGGCGCCTTGTTCCGGGCAGCCACGCGAGAAACGGTTCTCCTCGAGCAGCGTATGCGGCAGATGGCCGGTGGCCATGAGGTCGCCGAAGCCGGCGCGGTTGGGTTCGATCCCACCGACGCTGGTCCCGCCGACATTGACCCCGTGATAACCCTTCACACGGCCGATCAGCCGATTCTTCTCGGGCCGGCCGCGCCGGGCCCAGTAACCCTTGGCGATCTTGATCGCGGTATCGGCTGATTCCGAACCTGAGTTGGTGAAGAACACATGATCGAGCCCGGCCGGCGTGAACTGCTTGACGCGATTGGCCAGCTCGAAACCCAGCGGATGGGCGTACTGGAACGGCGGCGCATAATCCAGCGTGCGCGCGGTTTCGGCGATCGCCTCGGCGATTTCGGGCCGGCCGTGGCCGAAGCTCGCACACCACAGACCGGACAGCGTGTCGTATTTCTTCGAGCCGTCCTCGGCGGTGTAATAGCAACCCTGGGCGCCCACCAGCATGCGACGCTTTGCCTTGAACTCGCGGTTGGAGGTGAACGGCATCCAGAACGCCTCCAGGTCGGCGGCGGATAATCGCTCCGCACGCGCGCGCAGATCGGAAGCAACGGGGCGCTGAAAATCGGGCTGGGACGCCATGAAAAGATTACCGCTTCGAGGGATGAATGCCGTGGCGGGCCCGGTCTGGCCCGCGCCTTGCTGTCATTTGACGCGGGGCGGCCGAGCGACGCAGCCCCGACTCGTGCGAAACCGCGGCAGGCTCTAAGCTGGGCCATGGCGTACCGGCCAAATTCAGGAGCAATAGATTGAGTGTCTCGCTGGTCGAAGTGGTGGTGTTTCTTGCGGCCGCGGTGATCGCGGTGCCGATCGCACAGAAACTGCGGCTGGGCTCGGTGCTCGGTTATCTGCTCGCTGGCATGGTGATCGGGCCCTGGGGTCTGGGTCTGATCGGCCAGGTGGACGAAGTACTGCATCTGGCCGAGTTCGGTGTGGTGTTCCTGTTGTTCATCATCGGCCTGGAAATGCAGCCGCGCCGCCTGTGGGCGTTGCGCAAGACCATCGTCGGGCTCGGCGGACTACAGGTGCTGGCGACCGGTGTGGCGTTGTCGCTGGCAGCGACCTGGGTCATGCACCTGCCGCCTGTGCCGGCGGCCGTGGCCGGTTTTTCGCTGGCCTTGTCGTCCACTGCGTTCGCCTTGCAGATGCTCGGCGAGCGCGGCGAACTGACCTCGCGCCACGGGCGTTCGTCGTTCGCCATCCTGTTGTTCCAGGATCTGGCGGTGATTCCGATTCTGGCGCTGCTGCCCTTGCTTTCGGTCGGCCATACCGAGGTCACGCTGCTCGGCGGCATCGAGAAGACGGCCAAGGTGGCGGCCGTGATCGGCGGGCTGGTGATCGGCGGTCACTATATCCTGAAGCCCGTGCTGCGCGTGGTGGCCGCTACGCGCATGCAGGAGATCTTCATTGCGATGACGCTGCTGATCGTGGTCGGCACCGCCACGATCATGGAGGCGACCGGCATCTCGGTGGCGCTCGGCGCCTTCGTGGCCGGCGTGCTGCTGGCCGACTCGGAATATCGCCACGAACTCGAGGCCAATGTCGATCCGTTCAAGGATCTGCTGCTGGGCCTGTTCTTCATCGCCGTCGGCATGTCGATCAATCTCGGCCTGTTCGCCTCGCAGCCCGGGTATCTGATCGAGCTCACGCTGGGGCTGGTCGCGATCAAGGCGTTGGTTCTGAGTGGGCTGGCGCGTCGGCACGGGCTGTCTTGGGCTGCCTCGCGGAACCTGGCCGCCTATCTCGGCCAGGGGGGGAATTCGCGTTCGTGATTCTGTCCACGGCGGTGGCCGGACATCTTTTCGTACAGGCCGAGGCGGATGTTCTGGTCGCGACAGTGACGCTGTCGATGGTGCTCACACCGCTCGCGGTACAGGGCGTGGCCTGGTTCAACGCGCGCCGCGCCCCGGCTGGCAACACGCCCGACTACGAAACGCCCGCCGAGTCCGAGCACCCGGTGATCATTGCCGGCTTCGGCCGGGTGGGCGGCATCGTCGCGCGCATGCTGCGCGCCAAGCGGATCGGCTTCGTCGCGCTCGAGGCCAATCCGGCCCAGGTGGATTTCGTGCGTCGTTTCGGCGCCAAGGTCTACTACGGCGATGCCTCGCGCGTGGACATGCTGCGCGCCGCCCGGGCCGAGGAGGCGAAGGTGTTGGTTCTGGCGATCGCCGACGTGGAAGTCTCGCTGCGCACTGTCCACATGGTGCAGACCCATTTCCCGCATCTGACCATCGTGGCCCGGGCGCGTGATCGCCAGCATGCCTATCGGCTGATGGATCTGGGCGTGACCGTGTTCCAGCGCGATACATTCCTCTCCAGCATTGCGCTCGCCGGCGATACCATGCGCGCGCTCGGCATGCGGCGCGAAGAGGTCGAACGCGCAAAGAAGACCTTCAAGGCCCACGACGAGGAGCGGCTCGCCGAGCACTACGAGGTGGCCAACGATCAGGAGCGCCTGGAAAAACGCGTACGCGAGGCCGCGGCCGAACTGGAGGAGCTGTTCGAGCGCGACGAAGTGGAAGCCGCACCCGAGGAATCAGGGGGCCGTTGATCGCCGTCAGTGCCGTTTGGCGCGCTCGTTGAGGAATTCGGTCAGCGCGAAGCCGGCCAGCAGCCAGAAACCGCCGACCAGCAGGCCGGCGGCCACGTCGCTCGTGAAGTGCACCGACAGCAGCAGTCGGCTGAACGCGATCAAAAGGATCAGTGCGGCGCACCAGTAGGCCAGCTCGAAGCGCATTCGGGGGCTCGGCAGCACCCGCGCGATCGCATAGGCGACGAAGCCATAGACCGCCATGGCGCCGGTGGCATGGCCGCTGGGGAACGACGGCGTGACCGCGCTGGCGAAGGTGAGGAAATCCGGGCGGTGGCGATCGATGGCGTACTTGCCGACATAGGTCAGCGCCTGGGAGCCCAGCACCGTCAGTAGCAGGCCGGGGATATACGTCGTGCGCCGATCGGCCCAGAGAAAGGCCGTGGCCACCAGCACCACGGCGACCAGGGTGGGAATGGCGGCCAGATGGGTGATCTGGGCGAATACATGCAAAAGATCGGTGTTGCGCAGCGGTGCCAGCGCGGCGTTGACCCGGGCATCGAAGTGTACGACCTCTTCGCGTTCGATCACGCCCTCGGCCAGATCACTGGCGAGTGACACCAGATAGCCGGCCAGGATCACCACCAGCGTCAAGGGAAGCCCGGTGAAGCGATCGGTCGCAAAGCGAGCGCCAATCCAGGCGCTGGTGCGCGGAAAGCGCGCGCTGATGGCATCGAGCCGGCGCCGCCGTCCCGATAGCGCATGACCGGTCCGCGTGGCCAGTCGCTGCGTGGGTGGTGTGGCGCGCCCGATCGCCCACCAGATCAGCCCCGCGATCAGCCGCCCGACGATCAGAAGAAGCACGAGCAGGCCGATCAGCAACCAGAACGACAGCGTGTGGTTCGACACAGGCGACTCTTGGAATCTGACAACCGACGAATGGGCCAGTATACGGATCACGCGTGTGTCGCGTGTTTGCTAGCATCCGCGCTGGCGCGTCGCGTTTCGGCGGTCGCTGCCACCCGGGGGCAACGCCGTAGCATGAAATGGACGCGAATGACCGTGCGCTGGCTGGCTCGTGTCGGCTATGCCGCGCGCGGCCTCGTCTACCTCGTTTTCGGCGGCTTGGCGCTGCATGCGGCCTGGGAGCTGGCGGAAGCGGAGGATGTACGCGGCAGCCTCGAGGCCATTCACGATGAACCCGGCGGCGCGATCGTGTTGATCGCGTTGGCGGCCGGACTTGCGGCCTATGGTATCTGGCGCCTGGTGCAATCCACGTTCGACGTCGATCGCCACGGCTGGGGGCCGCGCGCGATCGCGGTGCGCGGCGGCCTGCTGGTGAGCGCGGTCAGCCATGCTTCGCTGGCCTGGGCCGGCATCAAGATCGCACTGGACTGGTCGAGCGGATCGAGCCAGCCGGTTCAGCATGCCGTGTCGGCAACGCTGGACTGGCCGTACGGACGGGAACTTGTGGTCGCGCTCGGCGCGCTCATCATGGGCGCCGGCATCGCCCATCTCCACAAGGCCGCGGTCGCCGGCTTTCGCAAATGGTTCGATGCCTGGCCCGGTGCGATGTGGTGGATCGACCCGGTCAGCCGTATCGGTCTGTCGGCGCGCGGATTGTTGTTCCTCGGCGTGGGCGGTTTCGTGATCTATTCCGCGATCACCCTCGATCCGAGTGATGCCAAGGGCGTGCAGGGTCTGCTGGTCTGGGTGCAGCAGCACGTCTATGGTCGGATCCTGCTCGGCGTCTGGGCCGTCGGCGTGATGCTGTTCGGCTGTTACAGCCTGATCGAGGCCTTCGTGCGTCGCGTGGGGCTCGGGGCCAAGCTCTGAGCCGATCCGCCGGGGTCTGTAACAGCTCCCAGTTGTCCTGTCTCGCAAGTAATCTTTGATTAAGAAACTTACGAGACAGAACACTAGCTGATGAACATCGCATCGCCGTAACTTAGAAAACGATAGCCCGCGTCCACCGCGTGGGCATAGGCCGCGAGCACGTTGTCGCGCCCGGCGAAGGCCGAGACCAGCATCAGCAGGCTCGACTGGGGCTCGTGGAAATTGGTGAAGATCGCGTCCACCGCATGAAAGTCGTCGCCCGGCTTCAGGAACAGCTGGGTCTCGCCGGCATACGGCCCGAGCTGGCCGTCGTGGGCGCGGGCTGCCGTTTCCAGGCTGCGTACCGCGGTGGTGCCCACCGCGATCACGCGTCCGCCCGCCGCCCGAGCGGCAGCGGCCTGGTCGCACAGGGCGCGGCTCACCTGCAGACGCTCGGCATGCAGCGCCTGGTCGCGTACGTCCCCTTCGCGCAGGCGCTGGTAGGTGCCCGAGCCCACGTGCAGCGTCACGTACCCGAAATCCACGCCGCGCGCGGCGAGTGCCTCGAGCAGGACGTCATCGAAATGCAGGCCGGCCGTGGGTGCGGCCACCGCGCCGTCGTGGCGGGCCCAGACCGTCTGATAGCGCTCGCGATCGGCGATCTCGTCCGGTCGGCGGATATAGGGCGGCAGCGGCATGTGGCCATGGGCATCCAGCACGTCGTGTACCGACGCGCCACCGGCCAGGGCCAGTGTGTACAGTTCGCCGTGCCGGGCGGCCACGGTCAGGCAATAGGCGCCGACGAGGATTTCGGCATCGACACGTGGCGGTTTGTTGGCGCGGATCTTGGCGGTCAGCTGGGTGCTGTCGAGAATGCGCTCGAGCATGACTTCCACCGCCCCGCCGGTGGCCTTGTGGCCATGCATGCGCGCGGCCAGTACGCGGGTATCGTTGAATACCAGGAGATCGTGGCGACCGAGCAGCTCGGGCAGATCCATCACCCGACGATCGGCCACCGTTCCGCTGCGACGATCGAGCGCGAGCAGGCGCGAGGCGCGGCGCTCGGCCAGCGGTGCCTGGGCGATCGACGCCTCGGGCAGGATGTAGTCGAAATCGCGTTTGTCCATGAGCGGTGTCCGGCGGTGGCGCGGCGATTGTGGCGGGGCGAGGCGCGACGAACAACCCGCAGCACGCCGTGCGCACGCCGCGCCATGCGGTATGATCGAAATCATGCTGTATCTGTACGAGTACGAAGGCTGCCCGTTCTGCGGCCGGGTACGCGAAGCGCTGATGGATCGCGTGCTCGATGCCGTGGTCTTTCCCTGTCCGCGCGGCGGGCGGCGGTTTCGTCCCCAGGCCGAAGCGGTCGGCGGCCGCCAGCAGTTCCCGCTGCTCGTCGACGATGCCAACGACACGGTGTTGTACGAATCCGGCGATATCGTCCGTCATCTGGATCGGCTTGGCGAACGCGGCGACTCGCCGGAAGCCGCCGGCAAGCTCGGCGTGACCGCCGGCGCGCGGGTGCGGGGGCTGTACGGCATGCAGGTGATCGACGATCGCGGCCGGCGGCCGCCGGAGTGGCTGTTCGAGCTGTTCAGCAACGAACACAATGCTCATGCCCGTGCCGTACGCGGCCTGCTGGCGGCATTGGAGCTGCCGTATGTACTGCGTAGCCCGGCTGTGCTGGCCGACGCACCGGCACCGGCCGACTGGATCCGGCGCGCCGCGCCCGATTGCGTGGACGGCGCGCATCCGCCGGTACCGACGTTGATCGATCCCAACAGCGAGCAGGCGCTGTTCAAGCCCGCCGACATCGCCGAGCACCTGAAAACGCATTACGCCTGATCGTGCCGTCGGCCGAGGCCGTGACGGTGCCGGAGATTGTTGTCATGTGGAATCGTCGCGCGCTGATCGCCCTCGCCGTGGTCGTGTTCGCCCTGACCGGCTGTGCAAATCAGAAACCCGTGCTCTATGCACGCGGCGGCGGCATGCCGAGCGGCGGCGATCAGGCAGTGGCGGCCTGTACCGACCAGGCCCACGCCGCCGGGCTGGATTATTCCAAGGGCCATATCGGCCGCAGCGCGGTGGAGAACGGCGCCGTCGGCGGCGCCGGTGGCGCGGTCGCCGGGGCCATCTATGGCGATGCGGCGCGCGGGGCGGCCGCCGGCGCCGCCGGCGGCGTGGCTGCCGGGCTGGTGCGCGACCTGTTCCATCACGACAGCGGGCCGGCGCCGGCGTATCGCGCGTATGTCAATCGTTGTCTGCGCGATCGCGGATACCAGCCGATCGGCTGGAACTGATATCCCGCTGGCGCTCGGACGGCGCTACACTCAAGCGGTCATTCCAGCAGGACAACCAGCATGAGCTTCTGGGGCGAGTTCAAGAGCTTCGCGGTGCGAGGCAATGTAATCGATCTCGCGGTCGCGGTGGTCGTCGGCGGGGCCTTCGGCAAGATCGTGACCTCGCTGGTCAACGATATCGTCACGCCGCCGCTGGGCATCCTCATCGGCGGCGTGGATTTCGCCAATCTCAAGGTCACGCTGCGGCATGCCGTGGGCAATACCCCCGCGGTGACGATCAACTACGGCAGCTTCATTCAGACGATGATCAACTTCGTGATCATCGCTTTCGCGATCTTCGTCGTGGTTCGCCTGCTCAACCGGCTCAAGCGCAAGGAAGCTGACGCGCCGAGCCTGCCGCCGGCGCCTTCGCGCGAGGAAGTGCTGCTGACCGAGATTCGCGACGCGCTGCGCGAGCGCAACGCGCCCTAGCCGCCCAGGCGTCGGGCCCAGACTTCCAGTGCGCCGCGATAGGCCAGGCGCATCTGCGCGGCGAACACGGCGGCGGTCAGTTCGGCACCCAGCGGCGTGGTGCCCCGCAGGCGCGAGGTCCAGTGCACGCGCGTCCGGTTGCCGTCGCTGCCCAGCGGCTGAAGCATGATGCGCGCGCCGATATGGTCGATCGGCAGCGGGCATTCGATGATCTGATAACCCAGCGACTCGCCCGGCTTGTACTCGGTGATGCGCTCGGCAAAGCGCATGACCGGCAGCTGGATCACTCGTTCGGCGCCGACGCCGCCGCGCTCGGTCTCGCCCGGGGTGCGCAGCCAGGCGGCGCGCACGCCGGGCAGGCTGGCATAGCCGGCATGATCGGCGATGACATCGAAGATCGTGGCCGCATCGGCGTCGAAATCACGGCAGACGTGTAGCGTATGCATGGTTCGATTCGCGTGAAAAGAGGCGCATCCTAGCGCGTTTGGGCCCGGCCTGTCGCCAGCGGGCGTTAATGGCCCGCCAACCGCGCCGACCTGTCCGGCCTGCGATAGACTAAAAACAGAACCCACCTCTGCGGGGAACGACGATGAACAGCGGCTCCATTACGGTGCGCGCACTGGCGGCAGCCACGGTGGCGTTGATGTTGACGGCTTGCATGGATCATCCGCCGCCACCGCGCCATCCCGGCCCGTACAACGATCCGGTCGATGCCTTCGATGCCACCGATGCGCCTTACGATCCCAGTGCACCGAAGGGTGCGAATCAGCCGTTGTCCGGCGATCTGGCGCATTTGCGCGATGCACGCACAGCTTACGAGCACAGCCAGCAGATGCAGGCAGCACAGCTGCGTGACCAGCAGGAGAAATGCCGCAAACAGCCCAACGCCAAGCTGGTGCATATCAATGACGGTACCGATGACCCCGACGCCGTTTACTGCCAGATGCCGCCCGAAGGCAGCAGCAGCGGCGAGGATAGTCACTGATACATTCATCGGGCGGCATGGTGAGGTTCCGGGCGAGACCGCGCCAGACGCTGTTCTGCCGAGTGCCGAGGCGCAGCGAGTGCGCTGTATCGCCCTTTATCCGGGCCTCTTGCCCCGAACAGGGCCCTTTGGAAATCAGCCCGGCGTGTCGGCGGGCATTGCCCATCCTGCATCGCGGCACAGGGCGGCCGCCGGTTCGCGTCGTGGCGGGTTGCATCACACCCCCCGTCCGCCGACTGCGGGTCCCCGTGATCAAGATGGGTCGACCCGCCCAGGGCGCGAAACACGGTTGTATGCACGGCAAGTGACCGCCAGTGTCGGGACATGAGTACGGTTAGCGATATGCAAGATCTCTGGGCGCTGGACTGGCGTAATCGCGGCGCAGCCATGGGCGAGCCGTGGTATACGCGACAGCAGCCAACGGCCATCGACGCGCCCTATCCGGTGGTTTTCAACGACGACGTGGCCGCGCTGCTCGATGTCGACAGCGCACGCGCGCGCCGGGAAGGCTACGCCGAAGTGTTGTCAGGCAATCGCATGCCCGACGGGGCCGCGCCGGTATCGCACCGATACGGCGGACACCAGTTCGGTGTCTGGGCCGGCCAGCTCGGCGATGGCCGGGCGATCACGCTGGGCGATATCGTCAACGCCCGTGGTCAGGCCTACGACATTCAGCTCAAGGGCGCCGGCAAGACGCCGTATTCGCGCTTTGCCGACGGTCGCGCGGTGCTGCGTTCGACCGTGCGCGAATACCTGGGCAGCGAGGCGCTGGCCGGCCTGGGTATTCCGACCACGCGGGCGCTGGCCATCGTCGGCAGCGATGCACCGGTCTATCGCGAGACGGTCGAAACGTCGGCGATCCTGACCCGGGTTGCGCCGTCTCTGGTGCGTTTCGGCAGCTTCGAGATGCTGTTCTACCACCGGCAGTTCGACCAGCTGGCGCCGTTGGCCGACCACGTCATCGCGACCCATCATGCCGAGATTGCCGCCATCGAAAACGACGCCGAGCGTTATCGGGCGTGGGTGGCCGAGGTGATCGCGCTCACGGCCGAGCTGGTCGCGGACTGGCAGGCTGTCGGCTTTTGTCACGGTGTGCTGAACACCGACAACATGTCGGTGCTGGGTCTGACCCTGGACTACGGCCCGTTCGGCTTCATGGACAGCTTCGACCCCGAGTGGATCTGCAACCATACCGACGAAGCGGGCCGCTATGCCTACAATCAGCAGCCGGCAGTCGGGCTATGGAATCTGGGCCGTTTCGTGCAGGCCATCCTGCCGCTGCTGGCCGACGAGCCTGATGCCGCGGTGGAGGTCGGCCAGCAACTGCTCGAGGATTATCGCGGCCTTTACGACCGCGCGTATCTCGCGCGCATGCGGGCCAAGCTGGGGTTGTGCGACGCCCTCGACGGCGATGCCGATCTGATCGAGCGCCTGCTCAAAGTGATGGCCGTCGACGGCGCTGATTTCACCCGGACCTTCCGTGCGCTCGGTCATGTGTCGGCCGCCCCACGGGCGACCGGCGCGCCGTTCGCCGATGAATTCGTCGATCGCGACGCCGCGCTGGCCTGGCTGGCCGACTGGCGGACGCGGTTGGGCGAAACCGACGCCGACGACGCGCGGCGCGCCGAGCGCATGCGGCTTGTGAACCCGAAGTATGTGTTGCGCAACTATCTGGCTCAGAGCGCGATCGAGCGGGCCGGGCAAGGCGACTACAGCGAAATCGAGCGCCTGCACGCGATTCTGCGACGCCCATTCGACGAACAGCCTGAACACGCTGACTATGCCCGTCTGCCACCGGACTGGGCACGAGGTCTGATGTTGAGCTGTTCGTCGTAGTGGCCCGTGGCGCCTCCTGTGTTGGAGAGCGCAGTTCGAGCCCTGCAAGGCGCGAGTCGCCGCGCCGTGGGGCCACGATCAAGACTTGCAACGTCGCAGGGCGTCCATGGTGATGTCATCGCCAGCCCAAGGCGAAGGGGCAAGCGCCCCTTCGGGCGACAGGGTGGCAACCCAGCGTTGCAGCGCTCTGGCGTAGAGCGTACGCCACGTTCGCTACGCCTCGTCTTGCCGCAAAACAGCGCTCGGCACGGACTTGCACGAAACATCAACAGGCCCCAGATCTTCGAGCGGATGAGGCCCGGCCCACGGCGGCTCGAAATGCGCATCGACATATTCCGTCGGCACGTCCGCCACGCTGGCAAACTGCCAGCGTGGCTGGCGATCCTTGTCGATCAACAGGGCGCGCACGCCTTCCGCCAGATCGGGCCGCGCGCAGCACTGCAGTGCCATGGCGAATTCCGTGCGCACCGCTTCGGCCAGCGAGAAAAAGCAGCCGACCTCGAGCTGGCGGTGAATGAGATGCGCGGTCACCGGGCAGCCTGCGGCGAGATTGGCGCCGGCTTCGGCCAGCCAGGCATCGCCGGATTCGGCCAGCGCCGACAGACGCTGCACGATGGTGGCCAGATCCGGGCCGGCGGCGGCCTTGCGTATGGTATCGATATGCGCGGCAAGACGAGCCTCGCCGGCGGTCGCGGCCGGCCGGCCCCGTTCGACGCCGCCCAGTACCTCGGCGACCGTGGCCTGTGGATTCGACCAGTCCTCGATCGCCGCCAGGGCATCGACCACCTCAGCCTTGGCGGCATGCGGGATGGCATGATCCGCCAGCCCGGCGAACAGCCCATCGGCGGCATTCAGAGTGACGCCGGTCAGCGCGATGAAGCGGGCGAGATAGCGCGGCAGGCGATTGAAGAACCAGGTCGCGGCACAGTCCGGGAACAGGCCGATCTTGATTTCCGGCATGGCGAGGCGCGTGGTTTCGGTGACCACCCGGTGGCTCGCGCCCGAGAATACCCCCATGCCGCCACCCATGACGACGCCGTGCCCCCAAGCGATGCACGGGGTGGTCAGGCGATGCAGGTCATGGCAGAGCCGGTATTCGCGAGTGAAGAAGCGGCGTGGATAGTCCGGATCGGCATCGCCGATGGCCGAGCGATACAGGTTGACGATGTCGCCGCCGGCACAGAACGCCTTGTCCGAATCGGCGTCGATCAGGATCGCGACGACGTCCTCTCGTGCCTCCCAGCGTTCGACCGCGGACTGGATAGCTGCGACCATGTCCAGACGCAACGCGTTGAGCGCCGCTGGATTGTCGAGCGTGAGGTGGCCGATCCGGGCGCCGTTGTTCAGGTTAATTTCAGTTTCGTGTACCCGGTGATCGCTCATGCGCTCACTCCTTGGTTCAAAAGATATGGGCGGTGAGGGCCGATCGTATCAACAACGAGATGAAGTTATGCTAGATTTAATCAGCACGGTCGGGGGTTTCCGGTCGGAGCAAAGCAATAATTAGGAGTTGCTATTATGATCAAGCCAGTTTTGAAGACTGCCTTCGCTGCCGGCATTGTCGTGGCTGCCGCGGGTTGTGCCAGCCAGAATGGCGCGCTGAAATCGCAGGTAGATCAGGCCACGCGCAAGGCTGAATCGGCTCAGTCGACCGCCAATGAGGCTCAGCAGACGGCCAACCAGGCCCTGCAGACGGCCAACCAGGCGAAGTCGATGGCTCAGTCGAACTCGCAGCGCATGGAGCGTATGTTCCAGACTTCCCAGCAGAAGTAAGCGCGACCCATGAGCGGGTTCGTCCCGCTTGAGAAAAGCCCTGCCGGTTGGCGGGGCTTTTTTATGGCCGGTTCATGGCGGAATCCGGCGCGCACGGACTGCAGCAAGGCCACCGAGTCGTGCGCCGAAGCAGTCTGCCATCAGCACATCGTGCAGCGATCAGCTCGACGCGGCGTCGGCGTGAGCCGTGGTGTTCGGATCGTGCTTGCGCGGATCGGTGCCGATCGCTTCCGGCATACCGTCGCCATCGTGTACGACCTTTTGAGCCTTCTCCCAGTTCACGGGCGCATTGGGCTCATCCTTGGTCGCTGCGATCAGCGCTTGCACCCAGGGGGTATAGGACTGCACCGGCTTGCTGTCGCCTTCAGGGTGCGGCGGATGCACTTCCATCATCAGCGTGTTGCCCTTCCAGCCGACCTTGTAGGGCTCGCTGACGATGTTGACCGGCGTGCCCTTCGGCACCATCGAGAACAATGCGGAAATATCCTCCGGGAACAGCCGGATACAGCCGTGCGAGACGTGCATGCCGATGCCGGCGGGCTTGTTGGTGCCATGAATCAGGTACGAGGGCAGGCCGAGACGCATCGCATACTGGCCCAGCGGGTTGTTCGGCCCGGCCGGGACTACGTCGGGCAACGGCTCGCCCTTCTTGGCGTGTTCGGCCTTGATCGAAGCCGGCGGGGTCCAGCTCGGGTGCGGAATCTTCTGCGCCACATGAGTATGGGTCACCGGTGTGGACCAGCCCTGTCGGCCGATGCCCACCGGATACGTGAACACCTTGCCCGCGTACTGGCTGCTCTTGGGCGGGAAGTAATAGATGCGCATTTCCGGCAGGTTGATCACGATGCCCTTGCGCGGCACGTTGGGCAGCACGTAGGCGGTGGGAATGACGAGCGGCGTACCGTCACCGGGCAGCCAGGGATCGACGTTCGGGTTAGCCTCGCGCAGGTCGCGATAGCCGACGTCATACTTGCGCGCCAGAGCGACGAAAGTGTCGGATTTCTTGGTCTTGATGTGCTGGACATGGCCCACCACGTCGGAACCCGGCGGCGGCATGTCGTACATGGCTGCCATCGCTGGCGCGGCGGTGAAGACAAACAACAGGCTGGCCAGCCCGGCAACCAAACGCAACAGACTCATTTCATCTCCAAACGACAACGGCGGCCCGGTATGGCCGCGCGGCAGGGCGCCTCGGGTGGCGGGCGATCAGGGCGCGAGGCGCTCGATGCGCCAGTGCGTCTGCTCATCCCGAACATAGCGTAGCCGATCGTGCAGCCGGCTGCGCCGAGCCTGCCAGAACTCGATCGCTTCGGGTACAACGAGATAGCCGCCCCAGTGGCTGGGTCGCGGCACCTCGTGATCCTGGAACCGAGCCTCGACGTCGGCCAGGCGCTGTTCCAGTTCCGCTCGATCGGCCAGCGTCCGGCTCTGCGGCGACGCATGGGCGCCAAGTCGACTGCCGCGCGAGCGACGCTCGAAATAGGCATCGGATACGTCAGGATCGAGCTTCGTCACCGGGCCGGTCACACGGACTTGACGCTCGATTGGTTCCCACCAGAAAACCAGGGCGGCATGCGGGTTCGCGGCGAGGGCTGCGCCCTTGCGGCTCTCGTAATTGCTGTAGAAGCGAAAGCCGGCTTCATCGAAGCCCTTGAGCAGCACGATTCGAGCCGAGGGCGTGCCGTCCGGATCCACCGTGGCCAGCGTCATCGCGGTAGGCTCACGCAGGCCACAGTCGGCGGCGGCGGTGTACCAATCGGCGAACAGGGCAAGCGGATCGGCCGGTGCATTCGCCTCGATCAGATCGTCACGGTCAAGATCGCCCTGCCAGGGGCTTGGCTGATCGCTCATCGGCGTGGCCTCGGAGGAAGCGGTTCGATCAGTTATCCAGAGTGAAGCCGATCTTGACCGTCACCTGCCAGTGCGCGATTTCGTCGCCCTCGATATGGCCGCGGGTGTCGATGACCTGAAACCAGCGCATGTGCTTGACACTCTTGGAGGCTTCGGCAACGGCCTTGCGCACGGCATCTTCCTGACTGGTCTCGGAGGAGCCGGTCAGTTCGATGGATTTATAGACGTTGTCGCTCATCGCGGATCAGCAGTGGTTGGATGATGCCGCAAGCCTACGCCGTGCCTGATTCGCGCTCAAGCCTGTCTGACCGGGGCGTTATCCAGGCTCGGCATCGGGCGCATGCCAACGCGCGGCCGCTTTGCATCCGCCCCTTCGTGGCACTGGGCGCGCTGGATGAACGCGCGCTTTCCGCGCGGCGGGTCAAGACAGGGCGCGATCCATGCGTCGTGCTTGTTCGCCCCCGCGGAGACGGTTCATGCTCAATGGCAGTCGTGGACCCGCCTGCTGTGTTAAAAAAGCGGTGTTTTCACTTAGTACCCTGGGAGCCTGCCGTGAGAGCGCTACGAATCATCGATACCGACGACGGCCCGCGAGGCCGGATCACCGACATGGACCCGGCCGAGCTGACCGCCGGCGAGGTCGTGATCGAGGCCCGTTATTCCAGCCTCAATTACAAGGACGCGCTGGCCATCACGGGCGCGGGCAAGATCGCACGCAAGCGCCCGCTCAATGCCGGCATCGACGTCGCCGGCGTGGTGCGCTCCAGCGAGGACGGACGCTTCAATCCGGGCGATGACGTGCTCGTGACCGGTTGGCAGTTATCGGAAACGCGCGACGGGGGGCTGGCCGATTTGGTCCGTGTGCCCGCCGATTGCGTGACCGCGCTGCCGCCAGGGCTGACGTTGTGGGAAGCGATGGCGCTGGGCACGGCCGGGTTCACGGCCGGGCTCGCGATCTCGCGCCTGCGCGACAATTTCCAGACGCCTGAGGCCGGCCCCATTCTGGTGACCGGTGCCTCCGGCGGCGTGGGCATGTTCGCGATCCAGATGCTGGCCCAGGCCGGATTCGCTCCGGTGGCGGTGACCCGCCGGGTGGAAGCTCAGGGCGCGGCGCTCCGCGACTTGGGCGCCAGCGACGTGATCGCGCCGGATGATCTGGGTCTCGATGGCAAGCCGCTCGGCAAGCCGGCGTACGGCGGCGCCATCGACGCACTCGGCGGCGAGGTGCTGGCCAACGTGCTGGGCCAGATCGTCCAGTTCGGCAACGTGGCCGCGATCGGTCTGGCCGCGGGGCCCGGGCTCGAAACGACGGTCCTGCCGTTCATCCTGCGCGGTGTATCCCTGCTCGGCATCAATTCGGTGGAATGCCCGGCACCGCGGCGCGACGCCGTGTGGGGCGAGCTGGCCGGCGCGCTCAAGCCGGCGCAGCTGGAGCATATTGCCCACGAGACCATCGGCATGAACGATGTGCACGCGGTCTGCGATGCCATCATGGCGGGCGAGCACAGTGGCCGTACCGTCGTCGACGTCACGCGCTGATCGCGTCCCGATTCACGACATATACGAACGACGAGGAGATTTGTCATGGCCCAGAGCCAGAACACCGCGGGGCTGGCCGGCGTGACCGCCGGCAAGACCGCCATCTGCACGGTTGGCAAGGAAGGCGTCGGGCTGACCTATCGCGGCTATGCCATCGACGACCTGGCCAAGCGCGCCGAATTCGAGGAAGTGGCCTATCTGCTGCTGTACGGCGAGCTGCCGACGTTGTCGCAGTTGGACGACTACAAGCGACGGCTGGCGGCGCGTCGTGGTCTGCCGGAGGGCGTGAAGACCGCGCTGGAAGTGCTGCCGGCCGACACGCATCCGATGGATGTGATGCGTACCGGCGCCTCGGTGCTCGGCACGATCGAGCAGGAGAACGACCCGGCCGCACAGCAACATGATGTCGCCGATCGCCTGCTCGCGGCGTTTCCCTCGATCCTGCTCTACTGGTACCACTTCACCCATTCCGGCGAACGCATCGAGGTCGAGACCGACGACGACAAGATCGGCGCGCATTTTCTGCATCTGTTGCATGGCGTGCGGCCGGACGAAGAGGCCGTCAGGGCCATGTCGACCTCGCTGATCCTGTACGCCGAGCATGAATTCAACGCCTCGACGTTCACCGCGCGGGTGATTACGGCCACCCTTTCGGATTTCTACTCGGCGGTGGTCGGCGCGATCGGCGCCTTGCGGGGGCCGCTGCACGGCGGTGCCAACGAGAAGGCCATGGCGCTGATCGAATCCTTCTCCGATCCGGATGACGCCGAGGCCGGCCTGCGCCGCATGCTGGCGAACAAGGAAAAGGTCATGGGTTTCGGCCATCGCGTCTACAAGACCGGCGATCCGCGCAACCCCATCATCAAGGCGTGGTCCGAAACGCTGGCGGGCGACGACGAAGACCGACGCAATCTGTATGCGATCTCGGAGCGGCTCGAACAGGTCATGCAGGACGAGAAGGGCATGTTTCCCAATGCCGACTTCTATCACGCCACGGCGTATCACTTCCTCGGCATTCCGACCGAGCTGTTCACCCCGATCTTCGTGATTTCGAGGCTGACCGGCTGGGGGGCGCATATCTTCGAGCAGCGCGCCGACAATCGCCTCATCCGCCCGAGTGCGGAGTATGTCGGCCCGGATACGCGCGAGTTCGTGCCGATCGAGTCGCGCGGCTGAGCGAGCCGCGCCAACCTACAAAACAAAGGGGAATGCCATGATTCTGGCTTACTGGTGTGTTCTGATCGCGGCCTTCATGCCGCTGGCCTTCATTGGCTACGCCAAATTCGCCGGCGACAACAAGATGGGCCCGCGCGAGAACCACAACCCGCGGGAGTGGCTGGACGCCACCGAGGGGGCTAAAAAACGAGCGTACTGGGCACAGCTCAACAGCTTCGAGGCCTTCCCGCCGTTCGCGGCCGGCGTGATCATCGCCGTGATCGCCGGCGGCTCGATCGGTGCAACCAACACGCTTGCCGTGTTGTTCATCCTGCTGCGGCTGGTATACGGCTGGTGCTACATCACCGACCGCGCCAGCCTGCGAAGCCTGATCTGGTTCGCGGCCACGGCCTGCACGGTGGGGCTGTTCATCACGGCCGCAGTAGGCTGATCCGGGCCGGCCGAGGGTCGCCGCGCTATCGGAGAAAGGCCCGATAGCGCGGCTGTTCGATCGGCGTATGCTCGAATCTGAGTGCCGGCCCCCATGCTGATCGGGGCAAGACAACAGCGGCGTGCGCGAGGTGCGCGATGCAGACGAAACGACTCAACCTGGTGGATACCGCGTGGCTCAACGTGGAGACCCCCAATGCCCCCATGCAGGTCGGCGGCCTGCTGACGTTCAAGCTTCCCGACGACGCGCCGGCGGATTTCTGCGAGCGCCTGGTCGAGCACTGGCGGCGTCATTCGCTCGCCTATCGGCCATGGAATCAGCGTCTGCGTTCGGGACGTCTGCGCAGCGTCGTACCCGAGTGGGAGGTGCTCGACGAAATCGACGTCGATTACCACTTCCGGCATTCGGCGCTGCCCTCGCCGGGGGGCGAGGTCGAACTCGGCACCTTGACCTCGCGGCTGCATAGCCACCCGATCGATTTCGATTACCCGCCCTGGGAATGTCATCTGATCGAGGGGCTCGCGAACCGCCGGTTCGCGCTGTACCTGAAGATTCATCATTCGCTGATCGACGGGGTGGCCGGCATGCGGCTGCTGGCCCGTGCGCTCGACGGTACGGCCGAGACCACCGGTCGGCCGCCGTTCTGGGCGATCGAGCCGAAAAAACGTCGGCGCAAACCGCCGGAGGAGCATCAGCCCGGCCTGTACCGGGCAGCGGCCCAGATGGTCGCCGGTGCGAGCGAGCAAGTTACATCGCTGTCGGGTTTTGCCAGCGTCGTCCGCGACATGTTGCGCGCCGCGCGTTCCGGCAAGAATGCGATGGGATTGCCGTTCGCCGCGCCCAGCTCGGTGCTCAACGGGCGTATCACCGCGCCGCGTCGATACGCGACCCAGTTGTATTCGCTCGCTGAACTCCGTGGCCTGGCCCGGGGGGCGGGCGGTACGGTCAACGATATCGTGCTCACGATCTGCGGCACCGCGCTGCGGCGTTATCTGATCGAGATCGACGCGTTGCCGAAGAAGGCGCTGACCGCCGGCATCCCGGTTTCGGTACGTACCGCCGACAGTGACGATGAGCACGGCAACGCGATCACTTTCATCATCTCGACGCTGGCCACCGACGAGCCCGACACCCGCCAGCGCTTCGAAACGATCGCGGCCTCGACGCGCGCGGCGAAAACCAGCCTGGAAAAGCTGTCAGCTTCGGCGGTCACGCAGTACACGATTGCGCTGATGTCGCCGTATATCCTCTCACTCGTGTCCGGCATGGCCGGACGCACGCGCCCGGTGTTCAACGTCACCGTGTCCAACCTGCCGGGCCCGCGCAAGCCGCTCTATATCAATGGCGCCGAGATGGAAGCTTTCTATCCGACGTCGCTAGTCACCCACGGTCAGGCGCTCAACATCACCGTGCACGGCTATGCCGATACGCTCGGCTTCGGCTTCATCGGCTGTCGCGACAGCCTGCCCTCGCTGCAGCATATCGCTGTATATGCCGGCGAGGCGCTCGACGAACTGCGCCAGCTCTATGGCCCGAAGGATCAGACGCCCGCCGCGGCTCCGCACGCGAGCGGGGATTCAGCCGCGACCGGCGGCACGAAACCGTCGAGCCGTCGTACATCCGGCGACAGGACGACAGCGAAATCCCGGAGTACCGGGAGCCAGGCGAAGTCAAAGATCAAGAGCTCGCCCGGCAAGGCTGCGGGCAATGGCGGCTCGAAGAGCAGCGGCAGCACTGCCAGGAGCAAATCCCGGAAGACGACAACAGCCAGGAAGCGCTCGCCCGACCGCCCCGGCGAATCGAACGACTAGCCGACGAACCCAACGACAATAAACTGCAGGTGTTATGAGTCACAATATTCGTTCTGCCTCTCGCGTCCCCTTCGATACCGTTCTGACGAAGATCGCCGACTATGTCTGCGATGCTGCAGATCGACAGCGCCGAGGCACTGGAAACGGCGCGTTATTGTCTGATCGACACGCTGGGCTGCGGCTTGCAGGCGCTGTCATATCCGGCCTGCACCAAGCTCATGGGCCCGGTGGTCGAAGGCGCCACACTCGAGCACGGCGCCCGCGTGCCGGGGACCTCGTATGCCCTGGACCCGGTCACGGCCGCCTTCAATATCGGCTGTATGATCCGCTGGCTGGATTTCAACGACACCTGGCTGGCGGCCGAGTGGGGCCATCCATCGGATAACCTCGGCGGCATCCTGGCCGTGGCCGACTATGTCTCGCGCCGCAACATCGCAAAGGGCGAAGCGCCGCTGACGCTGCGCGATGTGCTCATCGCCATGATCAAGGCGCACGAGATCCAGGGCGTGCTGGCGCTGGAGAACAGCTTCAACCGGGTCGGGCTCGATCACGTCCTGCTGGTGCGCATTGCCACCTGTGCGGTGGTCACGCGGATGCTGGGCGGCAGCAAGGAAGAAGTCACCAACGCGGTATCGCATGCCTTCATCGACGGCGGCGCGCTGCGCACCTATCGCCATGCGCCGAATACCGGACCGCGCAAGTCCTGGGCGGCCGGCGACGCCACCTCGCGCGGCGTGCTGCTGGCCCTGCGTGTCCTGCGCGGCGAGATCGGCTACCCGTCGGCGCTGACCGCGCCGACCTGGGGGTTCCAGGATGCGCTGTTTCGCGGCGAGGAGATCACGCTCGGTCAGGATTTCGGCAGCTATGTGATGGAGCAGGTGCTGTTCAAGATCAGCTTCCCGGCCGAATTCCATGCCCAGACGGCGGTCGAGGCCGCGATCACGCTGCATCCCGAGGTGGCTGATCGGATCGACGAGATCGAGCGGATCGTGATCGAGACCCAGGAATCGGGCGTGCGCATCATCGACAAGACCGGGCCGCTCGATAATCCGGCCGATCGCGACCACTGCATCCAGTACATGGTGGCGGTGCCGCTGCTCTTCGGCCGGCTGACCGCTGCCGATTACGAGGATACAGTGGCCGCGGATCCGCGCATCGATGCCCTGCGCGACAAGATGGAAGTGGTCGAGAACGAACGCTTCACCCGCGAGTATCTGGAAGCCGACAAGCGGGCGATCGGCAATGCCGTGCAGGTCTTTTTCAGCGACGGCTCGGCCACCGAAAAGGTCTCGGTGGATTACCCGATCGGCCATCGCCGGCGTCGCGACGAGGGCATTCCGGAGCTGAAGAAGAAATTCGCAGCCAATCTCGCGTTGAAGATTGCGCCGAAGAATGCGGCCCGTATCCACGAGATCGTGGCCGAGCAGGAACAGGCCGAAGCCACGCCGGTGCCCGACTTCACCGATCTGTTTGTGGTGTAGCTGGCCCGCACGCGACCGCAGGAGAATGCCATGCCCGAAACCGTGATTGGTTGCCCGATTTCCACCGAACTGGCGGAGCGCGCCCGCCAAACCATCGAGGAACTGCGACATGCGCCCGAGCAGGTGCACCGCGAACACGTCGTCGAACTCATCCTCGAGTTGACCGAGAAATCGTTCGACTACCATTTCCAGCGGCCGCTACGGGCGCTGGGCGTGGGTTTTGGCACCCGCAAGAGCATCGACTACGGCTTGAAGGGTGCCATGCGGGTCATCCGCTCGAGCATGCAGCGCGTGATCCGCGGGCTGGAGCACGATCGCTACGCGAAAGTGGCCGATTTCCTAGAAGACGCCTATTTCCCGCGGGTGGCGGGCGACCGAGCCTGAGCAAGTCGAATCGGCCGCCCGCCTCGACGTGAGAACTACCAGCGGCCGAAGACACCGCGATCATGGTCGTATCGGCCATCACGAGCATAACGATGGTCACGGTAGTCGCGGCGTTCGTGGTCCCGATGGTCGCCGCGCCAGCCATAGCGGTCGTCGTGCGCGACGCGGCGGTGATCGTAGTCGCGACGATCGTGGTCGCGACGGTGGTACTCCCGACGATGTTCCCGGTAGCGGTCGTGGTCTCGATGGGCCGGCATATGGCGATACGCATTCGCGCGCGAGCGATCATGGTGATCGAAATCATGGGCCTGGGCGGCACCCACGCCTGCGCCAAGCAGTGCGAGGCCGGCCAGCGGCGCGGTCAAGAGGGCAAGCCAGCGTGAACGAGAGGTTGATGTTGCGTTCTTCATGGGGATCTCCGTGGCGAGCATGACGCTCGTTTCTGATTCGGTTTGGAGTCTATGCGCATCGTATGAATCGTTCATTAACAATTTAACGATGAGTCGGGCGACGCAGGTGGCGCGTCTGCTGTCCGACCCAGGCCGCAGGCGGCCCCGAGGACGCCTCTGGCGCCAACGGCCAGCGATAAGGCGCAACCCGGTATAATTGCGCGCTGTTTCGTCGACATGTGGAAACACCCTGTCGATCTTCACGACGCGTACAGATGAGCCGGCCGCTATGAGCAATAACGACGCCCACGACGCCGCTGCCGAGAAGTCGGGCGGTACCAATTTCCTGCGCACGCTGATCGCCGAGCAGATTGCCTCGGGCGAGCATCAAGGCGAAGTCGTGACCCGGTTCCCGCCGGAGCCGAACGGCTATCTGCATATCGGCCATGCGGCTTCGATCTGCCTGAACTTCGGGCTGGCCGAATATTTCGACGGCCGTTGTCGCCTGCGCTTCGACGACACCAATCCGGACGCCGAAGACCAGGAATACATCGATTCCATCCAGGCCGACATCCACTGGCTGGGCTTCGAGTGGGACGGCGAGGTGCGCTATACGTCGGGCTATTTCGATACGCTCTACGAGTACGCCCTCGCCTTGATCGATGCAGGTCTGGCCTACGTCGACGAGCTCACGCCGGAACAGATCCGTGAATACCGCGGCACGCTGACCGAGTCGGGAAAGAACAGCCCTTATCGTGATCGCGATGCGGCCGAGAGCCGGGCGATGTTCGAAGCGATGGCGCGCGGCGAGTACGCCGAGGGCACGGCCAGCCTGCGCGCGAAGATCGACATGGCGTCGGGCAACATCAATCTGCGCGATCCGGTGATCTACCGCATTCGCAACAAGGCGCACCATCAGACCGGCGATAAATGGTGCGTCTACCCGTCCTACGATTTCGCCCACGGCCAGTCCGACGCCATCGAAGGCGTGACACACTCGATCTGCACGCTGGAATTCGAGGATCATCGCCCGCTCTACAACTGGTTGATCGAGCATCTGCCGGTGCCGAGCCGGCCGGTGCAGTACGAGTTCGCGCGAGTCAATCTCAACTACACCATCACCAGCAAGCGCAAGCTGCGCCGGCTGGTCGACGAGCATATCGTCGATGGCTGGGACGACCCGCGCATGCCGACCATTTCCGGCATCCGACGACGCGGCTATACACCGCAATCCATTCGTCGTTTCTGCGAGATGGTGGGGGTGTCGCGCAGCGGCGGCACGGTCGATGCGGCCATGCTCGAACACGCGATCCGCGATGACCTGAACAGCCACGCCGCGCGGGCCATGTGCGTGATTGACCCGCTCAAGGTCGTCATCACCAACTGGGACGAAGGCCACGTCGAGACGCTGACGGCGCCGGGCCACCCCAATCGCGACGACATGGGCGAGCGAGCGCTGCCGCTGACCCGCGAGATCTATATCGAAAAAGAGGATTTCCGCGAAGAGGCGAACAAGAAATACAAGCGGCTCGTGCTCGGCAAGAAAGTGCGGCTGCGCAATGCCTATGTCATCGAGGCGCACGACGTGGTCAAGAACGAGGCCGGCGAGATCGTCGAGGTGCACTGCACCTACGATCCGGACACCCTCGGCGCTAACCCGGCCGACGGCACCAAGCCCAAGGGCGTGATCCACTGGGTGTCGGCCAGCCACGGCAAGCAGGCGCTGGTGCGCGTCTACGATCGGCTGTTCTCGGTCGAGAACCCGGGCCGCGAGGATGATCTGCTCGACGGGCTGAATCCGTTCTCCCTGACCGTGCACCCGGGCTGCTGGATCGAGCCGGGGGCGGCCGACGTGACGCCCGAGACCCGCTTGCAGTTCGAGCGCACCGGCTATTTCGTCGCCGACCGCTACGATCATTCGCCGGGTGCGCCGGTGTTCAATCGCGTGGTCGCCCTGCGCGATACCTGGGCCAAGATCGAAGCACGCGGCCAGTCTTGAGCAGGGCGGGCGGTACGGTTTGTTCGTGACGTGCGGCCGGCTGGATCGGTAAGTCCGCGACCGCGCCGCCGGAGTGAACACGATCCGCGCGTGGCGCGCCGGAGGCTATTTTCGTACAGGACCAGGCGCCAGGAACACCGTGTAGCCGGGCTACCCAAGCGAGCGGTAATACCGGATTGCGGGAGCCCGAATCTATTCGGGCTCCCGCCGGCCCTTCGGGTTGCACGCCTTGCGGAAGCCCGATTCTGGGCGGCAACGCGACCCCCGCGGCTCGTGTTCACGGGCCCTGGCCGAGAGCGTCCGTGCCGTATCAAGGCCGGTCCCGCGACCCTCTGAAAAACGGTATCCTGCCTGGCTTTGCGGGCTTACCTCGGGGGATCGATCGCCATGGCCATGACCGACTGGGACGCATGCGGACAACGGCTGGACGCCGGCATGGAGGCCTTGGGGCTGTCGGACTCGGGCGAAGTCCGCGATCGTCTGATCGCTTATCTACGCGAGCTGACCACCTGGAACGCGACCTACAACCTCACTGCCGTACGCGACCCGGAGGCGATGGTGACGCGGCATCTGCTCGATTGCCTGGCGGTCTCGGATTTCGTGGTCGGGGCGAATCTCGCCGATGTCGGCGCCGGGCCGGGCCTGCCGGGGCTGGTGCTGGCCATCGCCCGGCCGGAACTCGCGGTCACGCTGGTCGAATCGAGCCGCAAGAAAGCGTCGTTTCTGCGCCATGTGCGCCGCCAGCTCGCACTGGACAACGTCGAGGTGGTCCAGTCACGGGTCGAGGCCTTCAAGCCCGCGCGGCGTTTCGACTGCGTGATCACGCGGGCGTTTGCGACTGCCGGGGACACCGTGCGCGGTTCGGGCCATCTGATCGCGCCGGGTGGTCGTTTCGTGCTCATGAAGGGGCGCGATCCGGCCGCCGAAATGGACGATCTGCCGCTGGATTTCCGGCATGTCGAGACGGTGCGCGTGACCGTGCCGGGCCTCGGCGCGGAGCGGCATGTCGCGATTCTCGAACCCGGGCTGATCTAGGTGTGAGCCGGGCGCCGGCCCGCAGGCCGGTCCCGGCGCGTTCACGCATGCGATAGACTCGGATCGCACACGACTCGGGGTCATTTCACCCGGCGCCAACCGCCAGGCTGTTTTCATGAGCAACATCATCGCCATAGCCAACCAGAAGGGCGGTGTGGGCAAGACCACCACCGCCATCAATCTGGCCGCCGCACTGGCCGAGGCCGAGCAGCGCGTACTGCTGGTCGACATGGATGCCCAGGGCAACGCCACCATGGGCGTGGGCGTGGACAAGAACGCGCTCGAGGCGACGGTGTGCGACTTTTTGCTGGGCGACAAAGGCGTGGCCGATGCGCTGGAAGTGGTCGCCGACGGTTCGTTTTATCTGCTGGGCGCGAACGGCGACATGACCGCGGCCGAAGTGGGCCTGCGCGAGCGCGGCGGCGGCCGTTCGGCCTTGAAGCACGCGCTGTCATCGATCGCCGACAGCTTCGATTATGTCGTGATCGATTGCCCGCCGGCGTTGTCGATGCTCACGGTCAACGCACTGGTCGCTGCGCGCGGCGTGATCATTCCCATGCAGTGCGAATACTATGCGCTGGAAGGGCTCTCGGCGCTGCTCGAGACGATCGACAGCGTGCGCCAGCGGATCAACCCGGAGCTGACCGTCGAGGGCGTGCTGCGCACCATGTACGACGGGCGCAACCGGTTGACCGGCGATGTTTCGGCCCAGCTGATCGATTATTTCGGCGACTCCGTCTACAAGACGGTGATTCCGCGCAACGTACGGTTGGCCGAGGCGCCGAGCCACGGTCTGTCGGTGCTGGAATACGACAGCAGTGCCACCGGCTCGGCCGCCTATCGGGCGCTGGCCGCCGAATTGCTGGGGCGCGACGACAGCGAAGTGGTCCATGCGCCGACCGGTGGCGCGCGGCGTGCGGTATCCTCGCTATTCGGGCGCCGGCGCAGAAGCTAGCGCCGGACTCGCGCAAACCGCGAAACGCGTATTCGCAGGCCGGCCGGATAATCGAGCCGGGGTGCGGTTTT
>CAWIGB010000032.1:0-186142 GCA_963835375.1 uncultured Gammaproteobacteria bacterium | reverse complement strand
CCTCTTGGCGGTTCTGGCCGGGAAGACGCCGCCGGCGCGCTACGACGCCGGCGGCTGAAGGCTCAGACGGATGGCGCGCGTCGGTCCTCGAGTACGCGCCGGCCACGGATGCAGTCCGCTTCGTGTGATTCATCGATCCAGGACTCGCAGAGGGCTTGCGCGATCCAGTCGGCCACGGCCGGATGCGCCCGCAGCCGCTCGGCATAGGCGGCCTGCTCGTCGCCCAGTTCGATGCCGTAGCCGTGAATCCGCACCGCGACCGGCGCATAGAAGGCATCCACGGCGGTGAATTCGGCGCCGGCCAGCCAGGGCCCGCCGAAGCGGGCCAGCTCCTCGGCCCATAGTGCATCGAGCCGCGCGATGTCGCGCGCCAGGGCCGGGCTCGGCGTGCCCAGCTCGATACGCAGCGCACAGTTCATCGAGCACTCGTCGCGCAGGGCGGAAAACCCGGCATGCATCTCGGCGGTGGCCGCGCGGGCCCAGGCGCGGGCGCCGGCCTGTGCGGGCCAGACAGCCGGATGCGCCTCGGCGAGATACCCGACGATCGCCAGCGATTCCCAGATCACGTCCTCGCCGGCGTGCAGGCAAGGCACCTTGCCGGTCGGCGAGAAGGCCTCGAAGGCGGTCTGCCGGCCGGCGCCGTCGAACGGCGTAAGGATCTCTTCGAATTCGATGGCCAGCGCCTGCATCAGCACCCAGGGCCGCATCGACCACGAGGAATAATTGCGGTTGGCGATGAACAGGCGATAGCGCATGGGTCGCACCGGCCGGAAAGCAGAGCGCTCAGCCTAGCACCGTCGCGGCAGCCGTTACGGTGCAACCGGCCCGCGGGCGAATCGCCGCGGGCCGGCGCCTCGGCTCACCAGATCTCGACCCGCTTGTCGGCCGGCCGGACCATCGCATCGCCGGCTTGCAGTCCAAAGCGTTGGCAAAGGTCGGCATGTTCGACGGCGCTCCGATGGCACGCTGGCTCATTGGCGAGTGCGGATCCGAGTTCAGCCGCACCTCCAGCGCTTTGTCCCGCGTCTGCCACGCCATACCCGCGCCCAGGACATGAAAAAACGCTGATTCTGGTATAGCCGTCGATCTTCTCGTCGCCTTCCTTCGGGTTTTTGCCAGCGCCGGCTGCAACGCGTCGTAGGCCAGCGTCAGGCCGTCCAGATCGGCGATGTTCTCGCCCAGCGTCAGCTTGCCGTTGACGTGGATGTCCGGCTTGCCGGGATTGGCGTGTACTGGTCGAACTGATCAACCAGCTGTGGGTGCGCGCGTCGAATGCCTTGCGATCGGCCGGGGTCCACCAATTCTACGTGATTGCCGTTGCCGTCGAACTGGCTGCCCTGGTCGTCGTAACCGTGGCTGGATTCATGCCCGATCACCGCGCCGATGCCGCCGTAGTTCACCGCATCGTCGCCGTTGGCATAGAAAAACGGCGGTTGCAGGATGGCGGCCGGGAATTGATGGTGTTGTCGGTGGGGTTGTAATAACCGTTGACGTTTGCGGCGTCATGCCCGAGCGCTGGCGATCTCGGCGGCTGGCCGACATAGTCCATCTCGTAATCGTGGTTGAATTTGCCGCGGCCTCCATGTTGGCGTAGAAACCGTCGGCCGAGATGTCGATGCCGGCCCAGACGCCAGTGCGCGGGATAACCGATCTTGGGCAGGAACTTCGACCACTTGTCGAGCGCCTTTCCTGGTCTGCCCGCTCATCCAGCCGTTGTCTTGGATGCGCGCCTTGAGTGCGGCGCGGAGGTTTTCGACCAGCTGCTGGGCCCGGGCCTTGGCTTCTGGCGGGAAGTATCTGGTCACGTAGAGCTGGCCGAGCGCCTGGCCCATGGCCTGGTTGACCGCGTCCAGCGACTGCTTCCAGCGGGCCTTCTGCTGCGGCTGGCCGTTGAGCGTGGTGCCGTAGAAGGCGAAATGGGCGTCGTTGAACGGCTGGGATAGCAGCGGCGCGGCATCGTCGATCGCATGCACCCGCAGATAGGCACGCCACTGATCGAGCGGCGCCTGGCCGAGCAGCTTGTTGAACTCGGCGAAGAACTTCGGCTCCGACAGCGAGAACCCCTTCTTGATGTCGGCGCCCTGGGCGGCGAAGAAGGCTTTCCAGTCGAAGTTCGGCGTGGCCTTGTTGGCTTCGGCCAGCGTGACGAAGTGGTACTGGTTCTTCGGATCGCGCATTTCCACGCGCGACAGCGAGTGCCTGGCCAGCTCGGTCTCGAAGGCCATCGCCTTCTTGGCGTCGGTAGCGGCCTGGTCGTCGGACTCGCCGACCAGCTTGAACAGATGGGTCAGGTAGTCGACATAGGCCGTGCGCTGATCGGCATAGTCCTTGTCGGTGTAGTACTTCGGCGTCGGCAGGCCGAGCCCGGCCTGGTAGGCATAGGCGATGATGCGAGTCGCGTCCTTGTAATCGGGGCTGGCATCCAGCTCGAACACCTGGCCCTGGCCGGCCGCGAACGCCTGGGTGAGGTAGTGACCCGAGCTGCTTGCGGCTGTCGATGGCTGCGATCTGCTTCAGGCGCGGCTCGATCGGCTGATAGCCGGCTTGATCGATGGCCTTCGTGTCCATGCCGGACTGATAGAGATGCCCGATCTTGGCCTCGATCGAGTTCTTGTCCGCCTGGTCGGCCTCGGCAGCGGCCTTCTTCACGATCGTATGCTGATCGTCGAGGCTCTTCTCGGCCAGCATGTTGAACGAGCCCCAGCGCGTGTGATCGGCCGGGATCGGATTGGCCGCCACCCACTTGGCGTTCACGAAGGTGTCGAGGTTCTGGCAGGCACCGACGTTCGTATCCAGATTGCTGGTATCGAAAATCTGCCGGGCGGCCGACAGCTGCATGTCTGCGGCATCGGAATCGGAAGCCTCGGCCGCATAGGCGCCGGTTTGCATCATCACCAGCCCGAGCGCGATCGCCACGGGCGTGAAAGCCTGTCGTCGGATCATGATCATCCTTGTTATCTGCTACGGGCCCCGAAAGGCCGTCGGCGCGGACCGATCGGTCGAGCGCCCTGTCGTCGGAGCGCAAAGCAGCGAACATGCCAACCCGGGGGTGGGCGGCATGGTCGTGTGCGGTGGGCCGTATATTGACATGATTGCCGGGGCGGTAAGGCCCGACGATTGTCTTATCGGCATGACAAGGCCAGGACAAGACGCGTTGGGGTCGCGCACAAAAAAATACCCGGCGTGGAGCCGGGTATTTTCATGAGCGTTCGGCCGGGCCGGTCGAGACGATCAGCGGATGGCGTGAGTGCCCGTCGTCTGCACGGCAGCCGGCGCCTGCTGGCCGCTCGGCGCCTGCGCCAGTTCGGCGGCCACGATCGGCATCATCATGGAAGCGGCGACCAGACCGGTGACCACAAGGCTGTTCACGATGTTCAGCTTGAAGGTATTCATCATCAATGCTCCTCAAAAACCAGAAGAATGTTCGGTGAACCCTCGTTGAGCGGGTCCACGACGATCTTCGGCATCCGCATTGACGTGAACCGCTTCCCTCGGTGCACGTTGCCGATGCCGATCAACGAATAGGAATAAGCAAGTATTGCCTCTTTGGGACAAGCCCGATGCGACGAGAACGATGCGTTCGACCCGAAGGTGGCGAAAAGCGCCTTGAACTTTCGTTATCTCTCGTCGACGCCGGCGATTCTACGCCTAAAGTCGAATTTGACAACCCTTCGGGGCAAAAAAAATTAAGGTCGGTCCGGGGTTGTTCGTCCGTTATTTAAATCAACGACTTGGCCACATCGCCCGGACGGTTTCGAAGGGGTGGGGCGGCCGTGATCGCGGGCCTGGGCGGATTTGGCGACGTACGTCGTACAAATCGTCCGTTCGAGGGCGATAGCGGCGCTCAATCGCGATGATCGCTTGAATGAACGGTCGATGAATTGCGGTACCGCCATGGAGGCGGGGCGGATGACAGCAAAGTCGGATCAGACGGATCGCGATCTCCCGATTGATTGCATTATTGGCTATGGTTGGCGTGGTATTTTCCAGCTCAGCCATCATGCATTCGATACGCATCGCCGAAGCGACCGACTGGCCCGCCATCTGGGCTATTCTGTCGCCGGTGTTCACCGCCGGCGAAACCTATGCCTATCCGCGCGATATCGACGAAGCCAGCGCGCGAACGGCCTGGATGGACAAGCCGGCGGCCACCTTCGTCGGCCTGGACGCAGGGGGCGAGATCGTGGCGACCTATTACATCGTCGCCAATCAGCCCGGTCAGGGCTCACATGTCGCCAACTGCGGCTATGTCGTATCGGAAGCCGCTCGCGGGCAGGGCTGGGCGAGTGCCTTGTGCGAACACTCCCAACACGAAGCCCGCGCCCGCGGCTTCCGCGCCATGCAATACAACTTCGTGGCCGAGACCAACGAAGGCGCGGTACGCCTGTGGGGCAAGCATGGTTTCGAGATCGTCGGGCGCCTGCCGGGCGCGTTCTGTCATCCTCGGCTCGGCGACGTCGATGCCTTGGTGATGTACAAGCCGCTGGTGCCGCTCAATCGACAATGATGAAGCCGACGCAGGCTGCCGTCAGTGCTCCCATCACGATGTTGAACACCCGCCAGGCACGATTCGTACGCAGCGTACGACCGATCACGCTGCCGAAGCTGGCCCAGAACGACAGGCACGGGAATCCGACGATGAGCATGATCGCGGTCAGCACGAGCGCATTCGCGAACATCGGGCCCTGGGCCGGCAGAAACGACGCCGTCAGCGTCAGCCCCATCACCCACACTTTCGGGTTGGCGAACTGGAAGGCGGCCGCGGCCGTGAACGACAGCGGCCGTGCGTCGTCGGCCGTGTTCAGACGGGGCGGCGGGGCACTGGCGATGCGCCAGGCCAGATAGAGCAGATAGGCAGCGCCCAGCCCGCGGAGTGTGTATTGGACGATCGCGTATTGCTGGAAAACGGCGCCGAGCCCGAGGGCCACGCTGAGGTACAGCACGGCACTGCCGCCCAGAATGCCCGTGATATGCATGAGCGTGCGCCGATAACCGTAGCGAGCCCCCGAGGCCGTGAGCATGACGTTGTTCGGGCCCGGTGTGCCGACCGTGGCCAAGGCGAATAGCGCGACCGGAATCATGGCGGTTAGGCCGATCATGGCGCGCACCGGGGTGCCAGCGGGTTTCGGTTGAGGTATTTCATGATATTGTACGGGTACAATTTGTGATTTATCCGGGGATTTATCTCCTGTTTCGTTAGATTAATCGGTGTATTGAGGGCGTCAATGATTTTATTGTCACCGTGACAATCTGGGTGCCGGAACTGGCAGGCAACGGCCCGCGCTACCGCGAGCTGGCGAATGCCATCGCTCACGCCGTGCAAAGCGGCGAACTCGGGCCGGGGACGAAGCTGCCCACGCAGCGGCGGCTTGCCGAAGCGCTGGGCGTGACTGTGGGTACGGTCACGCGGGCTTATAGCGAAGCGGAACGCGGCGGCTGGGTGAGTGCCCGCGTTGGCAGCGGCACTTATGTGCGCGGTGCCGACGAAAGACCGGCGTTTTCGCACGTCAGCGCCGCGCGCGACGACAACGGCTGGGTCGACCTCTCGCTGGCTCTGCCGCCGGCCGACGCCGAACGCGCCGCGGCGTTGTCGCGCGCCTTGTCCGAGGTGCAGGCCGATCCGGTGGCCATGGCCGAGGCGCTCGACTATCAGCCGGAAAGCGGGCTCGACTGGCACCGCGAGATCTATGCCGAATGGATGGGCCGGCTCGGCTTGCCGGTAGCGGCCAACGAACTGGTGATTGATCAGGGCGGCATGAACGGCATCTTCATTGCGCTATCAACGCTCGCCCGGCCGGGCGGGCGCATCGCGGCCGAACGCCTGTGCTACCCCGGCGTGATCAGCGTGGCCGGCCAGCTCGGGCTGCGCATGGTCGCCCTCGATCACGACGACGACGGGCTGCTCGTGGACACACTGGCCGCGCGCCACGACCAGCAGCCGTTCGACCTGCTCTACGTCATGCCGGAGCATCAGAACCCGACCACGGCCCGGCTCGCCGAGGATCGACGGGCCGCGCTCGTGGCGTTCGCCCGCGAGCGCGATCTCTGGATCGTGGAGGACGGCGTGCAGCATCTGCCGGCCGAACAGCGCGGTACGCCGCTCTACCAGCGGGCGCCGGAGCGCACCATCTTTCTGTTTTCGGTTTCCAAGATTCTATCCGGCGGGCTGCGCTCCGGTGTCATGCGCGTACCGCCGGGCGTGCGCGAGCGCGTGGCGACGGTTGTGCGTAACGTCAGCTGGATGCCGCCGCCCTTGATTGCCTTGATTGTCGGCCGGTGGATCAGCTCCGGCGATGCCGATTGCCAGCTGGCCCGCCAGTTCGAGGAGCTGGAAGCACGACGGCTTCTGGTGCAAGAAATGCTCGCCGAATTCTCGCCGCGCACGCGCGCTGGCGGCTTCTATGCCTGGCTACCCCTGCCGCCGGGCCAGCGTGCCTCGCGTGTGGTCGAGCGCCTGGCCGAGTCGCGTATTCGCGTGAACGCGGCCGAGGCGTTCTGTGTCGGCAGCGAAGCCGCACCGCAGGCAATACGGCTCTGTTTTTCCGCCGCCCGCGACCGCGCGGCACTGGCCGATGCGCTCGCCACGTTGCGCGAAGTGCTGGACTCGCCGGCGCCGAGCCCTTGGCAGACCATCTGATGCCGGGCCTGGGAGAAAGCCAGGCCCGGCGCGTGTGTTGAAGCTCAGCGCCAGAGCCGCACCAGCGCGCCGTTGGTGCCGGTGATCGGGTCCTGCGGCGGGACCGGGACCGCCGCGATGCGCTCGCGGGCGCGTTCCGGAGCGGTTTCGCCGGGGCGACACAGATCCCAGTCGTCATGGCCGGCCGGGTAGGCAGCGGTCAGGGCGAAATCCGCGCTGGCCTAGACGCGACAATGACCGGTTCCCGCCGGCAGGATCACCACGTCGCCGGCGGTCATCCGCATTGGCTGGCCGTATTCACCGCCCAGCACGAGTTCGGCTTCGCCGGCATACACCGCAAGCGCTTCATGGGCATTGGAATGGAAATGGTGATAGGCGAACACGCCGCCGCGCCATTGCGGCGGCCAGTCGTGGGTCGCAAAGCCTGCTTCGAACGTCGGCCGCGAGCGGATCATCACCGGTGTCGCTCGTCAGGCCGCGATAGAGCAGAACCGGATAGCGGCTGTTGGGAGTGCGACCATCGTCGTCGAACGTATGGGTTTCCGGCTCGCCCGTCGATTCCGATATCGAGAGGTCATGGCTCATCCGTTGCGTCATGACGAATCATGCCCACAGCGTAGGCGCTGGCCCGGTGTGACGCGAATCCGGGTCTATACCGGGATGGTCGCGCGCGGCTGGCATCCTTGCTGTCGTTTCGACGGTCCGCGTCTTGCGCTCGGCCCGCCACGCGGAACGACAGACGATACGCCGGGCATCCGCCCGATGCGCGATAGCGGGCCGCAATATCGGTGACTTCGGTGAACAGGCCGGTATCCAGCGTGGTCGGACGCAGCCCGAGCTGAATGAGCGTGTCGTTGGCGACATGCAGATCGTTTTCTGCCGCCTCGACCCGCGGATTCGGCTGGTAGTCGAGCGTCGCGCCGGTGAGCGCGACGACGCGATCAGCCAGATCGCGCACGCGATGGGTTTCGGTCATCTGGTTGAGGATGCGTACGCGCTCGCCGGCGGCCGGCGGGTTGCCGATCGCCAGTTCGATGCAGCGCACCGTATCCTGGATATGGATGAAGGCGCGGGTCTGGCCGCCGGTGCCGTGCACGGTCAGCGGATGGCCGACCGCGGCCTGCATGAGGAAGCGATTGAGTACGGTGCCGTAGTCGCCGTCGTAGTCGAAGCGGTTGATCAGCCGTTCATCGAGGGCGGTCTGCTGGGTCTGGGTACCCCAGACGATGCCCTGGTGCAGATCGGTCACGCGGACGCCGTCGTTGCGGTTGTAGAAGGCGAACGTGAGCTGGTCCTGGGTCTTGGTCAGGTGATAGATGCTGCCGGGATGGGCCGGGTACAGGATTTCATCGGTGGTCAGGCCGCCGGCCTCGGTCTCGACATGCACCTTCAGATAGCCCTCGGGAATCTTCATCCCGGCGTTGCCGTAGCCGTATACGCCCATGGTGCCGAGATGCACGACGTGGGCATCGAGCCCGGATTCGACCAGCGCGGCAAGCAGCGTATTGGTCGCGCCGACATTGTTGTCGACCGTATAGCGCTTGTGCGCGGGGGATTTCATTGAGTAGGGCGCGGCGCGCTGCTCGGCGAAGTGCACGATCGCGTCGGGTGCGAAATCGCACAGCAGATTGACCAGCCGCTGGTAGTTGCGGGCCACGTCGAAGCGATGAAAGCCGATTTCGCGCCCGCTGAGCTCGCGCCAGGCGGTCAGGCGTTCGCTCATCGGCCGGATCGGCGTGAGCGATTCCACTTCCAGTTCGACGTCGATCATGCGACGCGAGAGGTTGTCCACGATGGCGACGTCGTAGCCTGCGTCCGACAGATGCAGCGCGGTCGGCCAGCCACAGAAACCGTCGCCGCCGAGAATCAGGATGCGCCGGGCGCGTGAGCGGGATGCAATCGACATGGTCAGTCCCCGTTGGAGCGGATGCCTCGAGGCTGGCGCGTTCGCATGACCGGAGCGTGACAGTCATCGAGTTGTCGTCACGCGCTGCTATATCTGCGTCGCATGACCGAGCGGGAAACGGCATCGCGGTATCACGCGCGCACGGCGCAAGGCCAGCTGCGGGCGATCATGGAAACGCGTGCGTTGCGACGCTGGCTCTCGTTCGCCGCCGCCGGGCTGGTGGCATTCGCCGTGGACATGGGCGTGCTCGGCGTGCTGGTCCATGGGCTGGGCATGGTGGCGCTGCGCGCGCGGCTGATCTCGATTCCCCTAGCGGCCAGCACGGCGTGGCTGATCAATCGCCGCTTCACCTTCGTCAGCGGCGATGACCGGGCCCGCTGGCATCAGTGGTTGCGATATCTGGCGGTCAACACGATCAACGTCAGCGTCAATTACGGATGCTACGTCGCGCTGGTCTCGACGACCCGCCTTGGCGCGGCGCACCCGCTGGCGAGCGTGGCGCCGGGCGCGCTGCTCGGGCTGTGGGGCAATTATCTACTGGCCGGACGCTGGGTGTTCCGCGACCCGAATCTGTCATCCGGCCGTTAAACAAACGCCATATGACCGTCATATGCCGCGCCGAGAATGCGCTCAAGGTTCTGCGTGGAGGCACCGCCATGGCGCTTGACGACGTCCTCGACCCTCGCCCGGTACGTCACGACGACCGATTCACTCGTACCCACGGACCCAGCGCCGGGCCGCCGCCCGCCACGCCCCGGGGTTTTCATCGCTATCGCAGTGTCTGGATCTCGGATTTCCATCTCGGCACCCGTGGCTGTCGCGCCGAGCGGCTGCTCGATTTCCTGGCCACCGTACGCTGCGACACGCTCTATCTGGTCGGCGACATCATTGATGCCTGGGCGCTGAAGAAAGCCTGGTACTGGCCGGCCAGCCACAGCGCGGTGATCCAAGCGGTGCTGGCCCTGCACCGCGACCACGGCACCCGCATCGTCTACGTGCCGGGCAACCACGACGAAATGCTGCGCGATTATCTGCCGCTGGACCTGGCCGGCATCGAGATCTGCGACGAATGCGTGCACGAGACCGCCGACGGCCGTCGCTATCTGGTGATCCACGGTGATGCCTTCGATGCGGTCTGCACCGAAGCGCGCTGGCTGGCGGTGCTTGGGCGACTATGCCTATCGCGGCGTGATTGTCGGCAACAGCTGGTTCAATGCCATGCGCCGGCGGCTCGGTTACCCCTACTGGTCGTTGTCGGCGTTTCTGAAATACCAGGTGAAGAACGCGGTGGCCTTCATCGGCCGTTTCGAGGAGGCGCTGGCGGATGAAGCCAACCGGCGTGATCTGGACGGCATCATCTGCGGTCATATTCATACCCCCTCGCGGCGCAGCATCGACGGCATCGACTACTGCAACGACGGCGACTGGGTCGAATCCTGCACCGCGCTGACCGAGGATTTCGCCGGGCGCATGGCACTGCTCTACTGGGGGCGCGGCACCGACGACGAGATGCCGGCCGACCACGAGCGTCGCCGGGCGGCCTCGGCATGAGGATCGCGCTCGTCACCGATGCCTGGCACCCGCAGATCAACGGCGTGGTGCGGACCTGGTCGACCGTGCTCGACGAGCTGACGCAGCTTGGTCACGACGTCACGCACGATCACGCCGGAAGGCTTCAAGAGCCTGCCATGCCCGGGCGAGCCGGAGATCCGGCTGGCGCTGGCCACTTCCGCGCAGGTCGGGCGCCGGCTGGCCGAGGCCCGCCCGGAAGCGATCCATATCGCCACCGAAGGGCCGCTCGGCCAGGCGGCGCGTCGCTACTGCCGGCGTCGCGGGCTGGCGTTCACGACGTCGTACCACACACATTTCCCCCAGTATCTGGAAATGCGCATGGGCGTGCCGCGCCGGCTGACCTTCTCGGTGATGCGTCGGTTTCATGCCGCGGCCGCCGCGGGTGCTGGTGACCACCGACACGCTGGCCGATGAACTGGCCGCGCATGGCATCGCCCATACCGTGCTGTGGCCGCGCGGGGTCGATGCGCGCGGGTTTGCACCGCGCGACGACGCGATGGCGGTCAACGGCCCGAAGCCGGTCATGGTCTATGTCGGCCGAGTGGCGGTGGAAAAGAACATCGGCGACTTCCTCGACCTCGACGTGCCCGGCACCAAGGTGGTGGTCGGGGACGGCCCGCAGCTGGCGGAGCTCAAGCGCCGCTACCCGGATGTGGTGTTCGCCGGCTGGCAGACCGGCGAGGATCTGGCGCGCTGGTATGCGGCCGGCGATGTGTTCGTGTTCGCGAGCCGCACCGATACGTATGGTCTGGTGCTGCTTGAAGCACTGGCCAGCGGCCTGCCGGTCGCGGCCTATCCGGTGCCCGGCCCGGCGGACGTGCTCGGCCATGCGCCCCAGTGTGGCCTGCCTGGACGATGATCTGGCCACCGCCGTGCGCGGCGCGCTTGCGCTGTCGCCCGAGGATGCCCGGACCTTCGCGCTGGCTTATTCGTGGACGGCCTGCGCCCGAGCGCTTCGTGGACGCACGTGGAAAAGCTCGAACCGAGCGTCTGGGATCGTCGTGCCCCGTCGTCGCTGGCCGCGCGGCTCAGCGCACCCGTCACGCGGTTCATCGGCCGATGAGATCTGCTCACAGACTGACCACGCGGCGCTCGGTCGAAGCCGTGCGCGCCGCTTCGATCACGCGCAGCGCGGCCACGTGCGTCGCGCGGGTCGATCGGCATCGCCTGTCCTTGCGCGAGCGCGGCCGCGAACCGCCGGTAAAAGTCCGGATAGGCACCGGGGCGGCTCGGGATGGTTTCGGCCCGGTCGCCGGCGACAAGCTGGCCCCATGCATTTTCGGCCTCGCTGCCCCAGTCATCGTCGCTCCGGCAGCGCGCCGCTGCGCAGTCTGGCTTCCTGGGGATCGAGGCCGTATTTCACGAACCCTGCGTATCGCCCAGCACGCGAAAACGCGGGCCGAGATCGCGGCGCGACACTGCTCATCCACAGATGCGAACGCACGCCGGACTCGTGGCTCAGCGCGAGGAACGAATCATCGTCCACAGCCGAATCGGCATAGCCGGCATCCAGCTCGGCATAAACCTCGCGAGCCGGCCCGAACAGGGTCAGCGCCTGATCGATCAGATGGCTGCCCAGATCGAATAGGATGCCGCCGGCCGCATCGGCCGCGCCATCGCGTTTCCAGCCGGGTTTGGGTTCCGGGCGCCAGCGCTCGAAGCGGGATTCGAAGCGCCGGACCGCGCCCAGTCGGCCGGCTTCGATCAAGCGCCTGCAGGGTCAGGAAATCGGCATCCCAGCGCCGGTTCTGGAACACCGTGAGGGGCACGCCGCGTGCCCGTGCCGACGCGATGAGGGTTTCGGCCTGATCGGCCGAGGCGGCCAGCGGCTTGTCCACGATCACGGCCCGGCCGGCTTCGATCGCTGCCTGGGCGTGCGCGGCATGCCAGCCGTTCGGGCTGGCCACGACCACGGCATCGAATTCGCCGGCGCGGGCCCAGAGCGTATCGGTATCGGGGATCACTTCCGTGTCCGGATATCGGTCCGCGATCTCCGCGGCGCGTTCGGCTGTTGCCGGTGACGACGGCGGCCAGTTCAAGCCCCGGCGTAGCGTGGATAAGCGGCGAATGAAAGAAGCGGCCGGCGGTGCCGTAACCGATAACGGCGATGCGAAGACGCTCGGGCATGATCGAAACAGCTGCTGCATGGAGTACTCGGCCCGCGATGCTGACGCAAAGCCGCATCGTCGCCAGTCGGCAAGCGCTTGCCGACCATGAAAAAAGCCGGCCGTCTCGCGACGGCCGGCCTGGATACGACGACTTGCGCGTCCGATCAGTTCTTGACCACATCGCCGCTGAAGTAGATCCCCATCTGCAGGTTGTAGCGGGTATTCCAGCTGCCGTCGTTCGGCCCGTCGAAAGTCATGGCCGAGTTCTTGCCGGTCAGCACGTCGGCCCAGACCTGCAGGATGCCGAACGAGAAGTCCGCGCCGGCCGCGTTGAACTGGATATCGCCGGTCGGGTTCGGCGCGCTGCCCGGCAGGGCGCTGTTGAACTGACCGTCGCCGCCGGTCATCAGGTAGGCATAGTTGTCGTACAGCTGGATCGAATCCAGCGCGCCCCAGCCGATCTTGAAGGTCCGCGCCACGTTGGCGGCGAAGATCTGGCCGGAGGCCGGCATCTGGTAGCCGAAGCCGTAGTTCTCCATCGTGATGGAGTCGGTCGGCAATGCGTTGCCGTTGTAGGAGCGTCCGGCCGGAATATTGTAGCGATAGTCGACGTACTGGCCCTGCAACGTCCACGGGCCCAGCGCGGCATCGACGGCCGCGGTCGCCGCCCAGCGGGTGCCGTAATCGCGTTCGATTTCACCCACCTGAAGCTGGCCGCCGCGCACCGCGGTCGAGACCTGCACGCTGTGATCGCTACCCTTGTTGAAGGTATAGGCCAGACGCATGTTGCCGCCGTTGATCTGCTGGTAGCCATCGAACGGATTGGAGCCGTACAGGCTGTGCTGCTGCAGATCGTCGTTCTTGAAGGCATCGACGTCGAAGCGCCACGGGCCGTTTTCGTACTTGTAGCCGAGCCCGGCGGCCTGGTTGTCGGTGAAGCCGGCGAAATAGGTCAGGTTGCCCCAGAACGACTGATAGCCGAACTTGAGGTTGCCGAAGGGCACGTAGAACATGCCGCCCTTGATCTGGCTGTGTTCGCCGAAATCGTAGGCCGCCCAGCCATAGCGCAGGACGCTGTTATCCGCGAATGCCGTCGGCGACCAGCGGTACTCGGCGCCATACGACAGCTTGCCGTCGGTGCCGTGGACATTGAATGCGGTGATGCCGGCGACCGCGTCACCGCCGGAGCGCTGGTTCTTCATGTCCGGCTTGAGCTTGTAACCGGCGGTGAAGGCGCCGCCCAGGGTCAGCGTGGGCTTGGGCTTGTGCTGCTCGGACGCGCTCTCGGCGCTGGCCTGATCGCTGGTTGACGCGTTGTCCGTCGATGGCTCGGCCGGCATGTCCTGCTGGCTGCTGCTTGAGTGTCGCGAGCTGGCTCTTGAGTGCGTCGAGCTGCTGCTGCATCGCCCGCAGGCGATGGGCCTTGGCCGTATCGCCGCTGTTCTGGGCCAGAGCCTGGCCGGACCAGAGTGCGCCGGCGCCGATCAGCGCCACGACGAGACGTAGGCTGGATGAACGATCCACATATCCCCCTTGGATTAGATGATGTCCCCTGCGGCCGCTCGACTGAAAAGGAGCAGCCCTGCGAAAGCGTGCCCGAAGCGATCGACGGCCCTTCACGGTCGATCGCGGCATACGCTTTGTGATCACAAAGCGTAGCACGGTACGGCAATACCCTGCCGCGATGCCGTCGGGGCGGCCATGCGGCGGGTGCGGTACGCTGGAGCCCGGACCCACGCGAAGCCCCGATGACCCTGGCAATCCCGGACAACCTGGCCCACTGGCTGCCGACGGCGGGACTGGCCTTGATCGCTGTCGCTGCGGCTCTGGTGATCTATTCGCTATTGATCCGGCTTGCTGTACGGGTGACTCGGCGTCGTCGGGTGGCCCGCCGCTTCATTGTCGACTGCGCACGGCCGGCCGGCGCGCTGCTGGCGCTGGCGATTCTGCAGTCGTTGCTGCAGGGCCAGCATGACGGGTTGGCCTGGCTCGCGGGGGTGCGTCATATCAGCGGGCTGGCGTTGATCCTGGTGTTCACCTGGGCGGCGATCGCCGCCGTCAACGCCGTGGGCGATCTGATCGTCGGGCTCAATCCGGCGATCGAGGGCCGGCATCATATCGCCCGCAAGCTCGAGACCCAGACCCGCTTCCTCACCCGCGGGCTGATCGTGCTGATCGCGATCATCGGGCTGGCGTCGGCGTTGATGACCTTCCCGTCGATTCGCCAGCTTGGTGCCAGCCTGCTGGCCTCGGCCGGCATCGGCGGCCTGATTCTGGGCTTCGCCGCGCGCCCGGTGCTGGGTAATCTACTGGCCGGGCTGCAGATCGCGCTGACCCAGCCGTTCAAGATCGAGGACGTGCTCTGGATCCAGGGCGAATGGTGCTGGGTTGAGGAAGTCACCACCACCTACGTGGTGCTGCGGGTCTGGGATCTGCGCCGGCTGGTGCTGCCGTTGCAGTGGTTCGTCGACAACCCGTTCGAGAACTGGTCGCGCCACAGCAGCCGGCTGTTCGGCACCGTGTTTCTGTGGGTGGATTACCGTACGCCGGTCGCCGAACTGCGGGCCGAGTACATGCGGCTGCTCGGCGCCGACCCCCGTTGGGATCGCGAGCCGGCCTCGCTGCAGGTGGTGGATGCCAGCGACAAGGCGATCCAGCTGCGTTTTCTGATGAGTGCGCGCGATTCGATGACGCTCTGGTATCTGCGCTGCGATATCCGCGAGGCGATGATCGATCATATCCAGCGCGAACACCCGGACAGCCTGCCGGTGTACCGCGCGCTCTGGACCGATGCCCGGGAAACCGGCCCGACCCATCCAGGCCGCGAGCCCGAGTCCGCCGGCGGGTCATCCCCGCCGGCGTAGCCGAAGTCAAGCACGGCTGCTTCAGCTGGCCTGCTTGCCGGTGTCCTGCTTGTCGAGAATGGCGTTGGCCTGATCCATCAGATCGTTCATGTACGCCATGAGCGATTGGTAGGGTTTGGCCGTGGCCAGATCCACGCCCGCGTTCTTGAGGATCGTATAGCCGCTCCCGGCGCCGCCTTCGGACAGGGCGTGCAGGTAGGCCTTGCGCACGTTCTGGTCGCCTTGCTCGATATGGCTGGCGAAATAATGCGCCGCGGTGATCGAGGTGGCGTACTGGTAGACATAGAAGTCGTAGTAGAAGTGGGGGATATAGGCCCACTCGATATCGTCTTCCGGCGCGATCTTCGTGATGCCGTCCTGGGTGCCGTAGTACTTGTTCAGGATGCTGCCGTACATCCGGGTCATGCGGGCGCCCGACAACGGCTCGCCTTTCTGCACGGCCTGATGGATGGCGAGCTCGAACTCGGCGAACTGGGCCTGACGGAAGAAGGTGCCGCGCAGCTGTTCCAGCGCCTGGCCGATGTAGTAGAGCTTGGCCTGGTCGGTCTTGGCATGCTCGATCATGCTGTGGACGAGCAGCTGTTCGTTGGTGGTCGAGGCCACCTCGGCGGTGAAGATCGGGTAGTCGGCGGTGGCGAACGGCTGATGCTCGTGTACCAGCATGGTGTGAAGGCCGTGCCCCCATTCATGGGCATAGGTCGACACGCTCTCGTAGTCGCCGTTGAAGTTCATCAGCACGTACGGGTGCACGTCGTAGGCCGCGCCGTTCATGTAGGCGCCCGAGCTCTTGCCGGTGCTCGGGTAGACGCTGGTCCACGGCGAGCTGGTGGCCTTGTCGAGCAGGGTCTCGTAGTGCGCGCCGAGCGGCCGGGTGGCCTTTCGCAGCAGCGAGCGGGCCTGATCGATGGTGAAGGATTTGTCGGACTTCACCAGCGGCGGGTAGATGTCGTAGTAATGCAGCTGCTTCACGCCCAGCATGCGCGTGCGCAGCTTGAGATAACGGTGCAGCGTGTCGAGATTGTCGTTCACCGAATCCACGAGCTGGTGATACACGCCGGTCGGGATATCGTTGTCGGCAGTGGCGGCGGCCAGCGCGCTGTCGTAGTGGTGCAGGCGGGCGTCGATCACGTGCTGGAGCACGGCCTGGTCGAGCAGCGAGCCGAAGGTGGATTCGTACTGGTTGTATTTAGACCAGAAGGCCTTGAACACCCGTTTGCGCACGTCCCGATCCGGGTTGCTGCGCCATTTGGTGTAGCCGGCTTGGTCGATGGTGCGCTCCTTGCCATCGATCTCGACCTTCGGCCAGGCGATGTCGGCGTTGGACAGCAGGGAGAAGGTGTTGTTCTGGCCGTTGACCGGGGACAGTGCCGCCAGTGCCGATTCGGTCTGGTCCGACAGCGTATGCGGGGCGGCCTGCATCACCTGCGCCAGCATGTACTGGTAATCGGCGAGGACTTTCTCTTTGCGCCAGGACTTGAGCTTGCTCTGGTCCATCGCCACCAGCTCCGGCCGGACATAACCGGTCGCCTCGCCGAACTGCGAGGCCAGTCGATCGGCCTTGTTGCGGCGTTCCTGGGTCGCGCTGTCGCGCAAGTCCCGGTCGGCGGCCAGCCCGGCATAGACCGACAGGCGTTCCATCGATTTCTTCACGTCGGTGATCGCGTCCAGCGCCTTGGCCAGTGCCTGCGGGCTGTCGGCCAGATGCCCGGAGAAACGCGACAGCTGGTCGATGCGTTTGCTGGTCTGGTCGTAGGCGGTCTGCCAGGCCGTGGGCGAAGCATAGAGATCGCCCAGATCCCAGGACGTCGGCGTCTGGCCGGGCGGATGCGGATTATCCGCGGGCGGTTCGTATTGGTTGTCGGTTATCGTTGGCGATAGCCGGCGCGAGGCCGGCGACGAGCAGCGCGGTCGCAACCGCGCCACGGATGGCGATGCGAGACATCGTTCCCCCGACGAATCAATGGAAAAGGGCGGATGGCGCATGCCGACCTGAAGGCAAGAAGCAGGCCGGGGCGTGCTGGTCGCGTCGTTCGGCAAGCCTAGCGAGAGGCGGTCGGGGCGCGCCATTGGGCTTCGGTCGCAGCGGCGTCCGAGCGATGGCGGGCCCGCGCCTCAGGGCGGAGGGGGCGGCGTGCCCTCGGGGGCCGGGAGCTCGCGCCGGATCGCGTCGGAGAAATCGGCGCTGGCCCGACCCTCGATGTCGGAGGCGATGGCGGGCTCGTTGATGCAACAACGACGACGCAGCTCATCCAGCGTCAATCGGGTATCGAGCGCGCCCAGATCGTAGAGATATTCGGGAAGATGGCCCGAAGCCAGCAGGCGCCAGTTCCACGGCAGGCCGGGCACGATCGCCTTGACCATGTCATAGACGAGTGTCGTGCAGTTCGACGTGAGCGTGTTGTAGAAACGCGGCTGGCGCTCCAGCGTTTCGGCGGTATCCAGATAAGCCTCGAACAGTGCCCGAATCCGGTCTGGCGGCAGCGCCACGCGGTAGAGATACACGTCCTCGCGGCGCGCAGTCGTGCGGGTACGCACGATGTCACGCTCGTCGGCGGCGACCAATGCCAGTTCGCACTGCCGGAACAGGCCGCCTATGGCCGAGAAATCCTCGCCGGCCAGACGCCTGACCTCGACCGAAAACACGAGGTGCCGACCGTCGGCAAAGGCGAATGACACCAGCGTATGCGCTATGGTCGGCCCCATCCAGTAAGAGGCAACAAGATCGATGGCGACGAGCTGATCGAGATCGTAATCGACGGGTTTCCCAGTGCGGCGTGACGTCGTTCCGCGTGCGCCAGTCGAAGTTGCGAACGTTGTCCAGCCGCACCTTCGAACCCGCGCGTTCCACGTGGAGCAGGCGTTCGACGTCGGTTGCCCAGGGCCGCTCCGATCGGGGCCGCACGCTGGCCCACCACAGCGCGAATGCCAACCCGGCAATAGCGAAGATTGCCGGCCCCAGACGCTCGGCCAGGATGAGGCCGAGCAGGCCGGCGAGAGCGCCCGGCCACCACGCGCTGAGCAGGCCGATCCGCACAGCGCGCGGCGCGGGGCCGCGAAACCAGAGCGCGCCGGTGCCGTAAGCGGCCACGACGACGACCAGCAACCCGGCGATGCACCGGGCCGCAACCAGCGCGGCGGCGCTCATCGGCCCGGCGCGCCAGCAGCGGGCGGGCAGGTCGGCCGAGATCCGTCATGCCGAACTAGTAGTGCCGATCCGCCGGCGCCGGGCGGCACCCATTGATAGAGCCAGGTTTCGGTCAGCGTCTGATCGCCGTTGGTCAGGTAAGCGCGGAGCGTGACCGGTGTGGTGTCGTTGCTGGTCGGCACCCAGTCGAAGATCGCGCGATAACCGTTGATCGGTTTCATGGCATGGGTCGACGTATGGCTGATCCTGCCGTTCGAGGCCGACACGTTGACCGTCACGTCGGCGTTGTCCGGCAGGCTGTCGAGCGGCGAGCCGACGAAATCGATCGCGAAGCGGCGGGCGTACTGGTCCGGTGACTTGTTGCCCGGAATCCAGCCTTCCTGGACGTTGCCCATGCCCGACCAGGTCTTGTCCACCATGCGCCAGGGAAGGCGACACGGGCGGCTCGGGCCACCAGTACAGCGTGTAGTCGTAGTGCAGATGACGGCCCGCGGTGACGGGTTTTTCCGGGATCCAGAACGCCACGATGTTGTCCACGGTCTCGCCGACCGTCGGCATTTCCATGAGCGCGACCTGGCCCTTGCCCCAATTGTTCCTCGGCGTCAGCCACAGGCTCGGCCGGCGGTTGTACCAGGTCACCGGGTCGCGATAGTCGTCGAATTCGTGATCGCGCTGGACCAGGCCGAAGCCGCGTGGGTTTTCGTCCATGAAAGTATTGAACTGGATGGTCGGCGGGTTGTAGAGCGGACGGCAGATCCATTCGCCGTTGCCGCGCCACATCGACAGCCGATCCGAGTCGTGCATGAGCGGGTAGATCGTATCGCGGGCCGTCTCCTGCGCCGTGCCCTTGAGATACATGCTGGTCATCGGCGCGATACCCAGACGCTTTATCGCCTTGCGCGTATACACATGCGCCGAAATATCCATGATCACGCCCTGGGCGTTGCCGGCATCGATATCGAAACGATAAGCGCCGGTTGCGCTTGGCGAATCCAGCAAGGCATAGACGGTGACCCGCTCCGAGCCGTTCTTCGGGCCGTTGGAACCAGAACTGGGTGAAATCCGGAAATTCCTCGCCGCCCGGCTCGTCGGTATCGATTGCCAGCCCGCGCGCGGACAAGCCGTACTGCTTGTCCTTGTCGATCGCCCGGAAATAACTCGCGCCCAGAAACGATGCCACTTCATTGACGTACGGTCCGCCGGGGTTGACCGCCAGCCGCCAGCCCGCGAATCCCAGATGATGGTTCTCGAGCTGGCTCGGGTCGACGCCGCTGTGATCGTAGTTGAACAGTTCCGGCTTGAAAGGGATGGGCTGGGCCCGGCCGGTATCCGGATCGATGTTGTGCATGCGCACCGGCGTATTGAAATGCATCCCGACATGGAAGAAGTGCACCCGCAGTGCGACCTTGGGATCCGACGACCAGAGCGCGTCGTGCCAGTCGTACACGATCTTCTGATATTTCAGCGGCGCCAGGCTGGCGAGCGCATCGGGCAGTTTCTCGGCCGGGGACTGATAGTCCGAGCGGGCCATCTTCTGCGCCTTGTCCTTGAGCCAATGAAAGGAGAAGGGCTGGCCCGATCCGCTTTCAATCGGCGATTTGGCAAAGGCGGGAATCGCTGGCAGACCGAGGGATGTCAGCGCCAGAGACGCCTTGATGAGGGTGCGTCGTTGCATGAGCTCGCCTTAGGAATGCATGCCGGAACAGACAGGCCGGCGCGTCGCGGGTTCCCTTGGCGGCTTCTGATCAGTCCTCGTGTGCATGGGCTTCCATCTCGTGCAGGAAATCGGCCGCCTCATCCTGCATCCGCTGACGCAAGTCGATCATCTTGCGGGCATAGTCGTTCAGTCGGCGGGCCTGCGGCGTTTCGGGCGTGAAGGTCGGTACCGCCGTGGGCTGGCCTTCGCCGTCGACCGCCACGAACACCAGAATGCAGTGGGTCGTGAAGCGTGCGTCGTCGGATTTCGGATCGCGTGCGTAGACGCTGACCGAGATATGCATGCTGGTTCTCCCGGTATGCATCAGCTCGGCCTTGAGTTCGACCAGATCGCCCACGCGGATCGGCTTGAGGAAGCGGATGCCGCCGACATAGGCCGTCACGCAGTAGCTGTGCGACCAGTTCGCGGCACAGGTATAGCCCGCGTGGTCGATCCATTTCATGACACTGCCACCAAAGACGTTGCCCCCGAAATTCACATCGGAAGGTTCGGCAAGAAAGCGCAGCGTGATTTCGTGGGTGGACATTGGATAGACGCTTCGGGAATTCGGACCGAGTTTAATAGCCTGCTACATGCAACGCGACTCGGGACGGGCTGCTGCCGTCGTGGGGCTGTAAGCCAGACGATCGGATCAGGGTAGACTGACTCGATTGCCCCCACATGCTTTTGTCATGCAACTGATCGGGTCTCTTGCTTCGCCCTACGTTCGCCGCACGCGCCTACTGCTGGTCGACGTCGACTACGAATTTCGCGATCTGGCGATCTATGACGCCGACAAGGCCGAGCTGGCACGCCACAACCCGACGCTCAAGATTCCGACCCTGGTCGACGGCGGGACGACGTTGTTCGACTCGCGGATCATCCAGCGTTATCTGGCCGAGCGATTCGGCCATTCGCCGTTGAGCTGGGCCGAGGAGAACCAGCTCACCGTGATCGATGGCGCCAACGACGCCTTCGTGGCGCTATTCCTGGCTGAGCGTTCCGGACTGGATTCGAGCCAGGATGCGATGATCTATAACCGGCACCGCGAACGCATCCGGGCCTGCCTCGACTGGCTGGAGACGGCCGCCGACGGTGGGGCCTTCGACGCCTGGCATTACCCGACGATCTGTCTGTACTGCCTGGTCGACTGGGTGGCCTTCCGCGAGCTCCACGACTTATCCGGCCAGCCCGCGCTGGCCGCCGTGCGCGAGCGCCATCGCGGGCAGCCGGGTGTCGCCGCGACCGATCCGCGCCAGGCTGTCTAAGCGCCTGTTCCAACAGGGCGACGCGGCCTGCGCTCAGGCCAGCCGTTCGGGGCGCTCGCCACCCTGTTGCCATAGGCTCTGCGTATTCATAACGGGCGCGGACCCATGTAGACATGCCGGACCTGCTGGCCGAACATCTCGACCGTGCCCGAATAACGACGATCCCCGCGGCTATAGAACTCGAAGCCGTAGCGACGGGTCAGCCGCCAACTGCCGTGGCTGTCGCGGGACAGGCCGATGCGTTTGAAGGCCAATTCGTCGATGAAGATCACCTCGGCTTCGGCGCAGGCGTTCTGGGCGGCGCGCCGGGCTGTCGCGCGTGCGCCCATCTGGCGCCACCAGACGAGAGCGACGATCGCCAGCCCGATCAGCCACGGTGCCAGATCGATCATGAGCGTGCGGCCGGTCGCAGTTCGACGTTGCCCGCCCGGAGCTCGTCCACCGAGCGTGCTCCGGACAAGGCCATGGTGAGTTCGAAATCGGCCGCCATGTTGGCGATCCACTCGGCGACCCCGGCCGCGCCGGCCAGCGCCAGCGCATAGGCATAGGGCCGGCCGATGGCCACGGCATCGGCGCCGAGCGCCAGGGCCTTGAGTACATCGGCGCCGGTACGCACGCCGGAATCCAGCACGAGTGTCAGATCGGGTGCGGCGCCGCGGATGTCGATCAGCGCGTCCAGGCTGGCGATGGCGCCGTCGACCTGTCGGCCGCCATGATTGGACACGATCAGCCCGTCCATGCCGGCTTCGGCGGCGCGTCTCGCATCCTCGGCCGAGAGCACGCCCTTCAACAGAATCGGCAACCGGGTGCGCTCACGCAGCCAGGCCAGATCGGCCCAGGTCAGGTCGGGGCGCGAATAAGTGGCCACGAACTGGCGGACCGTGGCCAGCCCGCGACCGCTGGTCAAAGCCCGCCAGGTCGATCCCGGATAATGCCGTGCGCTGGCCAGCACGTTGCCCAGCAGTCTGGGCGTGATCGACGGGCGGTCGGCATCGGCGGGCGCATCCGCCAGCATCGACTGGAACACGGGATCGTGGGTGTACTGGGCCAGGCCCTGACCGCGCAGGAAAGGCAGATGCCCGAGATCGAGATCGCGCGGCCGCCAGCCCAGCAGCGGCGTGTCCAGCGTCACCACCAGCGCTTCGCAGCCGCAGGCCTCGGCACGGCCGATCAGCGATGTCGCGAGCGCATCGGACTTCGGCCAGTACAGCTGAAACCAGCGCGGCGCGCCGGGTGTGACCGTGTCCATGGCCGCGGTACAGGCTTCCATCGGCTGGCTGGCCTGGCTCGACAGGATCGCCGGCACACCGGCCGCCGCCGCCGCGCGTGCCGCGCCCACGTCGGCTTCGCGATGCGCCAGTTCGAGCGCGCCGATCGGCGCCAGCATGAACGGTTGCGGCAGACGACGACCGAACAGCGAGACCCCGGTGTCGCGGCTCGAGATGTCGGTCAGCATGCGCGGCACGATGCGCCATGCGTCGAACGCCGCCCGGTTCGCCGTCACGGTGGTTTCCGCCGAAGCGCCGCCGGCGATATAGCCGTGCGCCGTGGGCGACATACGACGTTCCGCCGCGGCCGCCAGCGCCGCGTTTTCGACCGGGATTGCGGGCCGACGCCCGGCCAATCCTGCGGAATAGATCGCTTGTTGGCGATTGTTCGTGCCGGTGGCAGGTGTCAATTGGTCGTAGCCGGCCATGCGCTCACTCGTCTGGTTTCCGGGTTCAGCATAGAGTGGCTCGCCGCACGCGCCAACGCCGATGAGCGCGGACCTATGACCTTTTTGTGATCACAAAAAGACGTTAGACGCGCTATAACAGTGCAAATCCTGATCGATCGCGGCTCTTTTGAGGCTGATTCTCGATCCGCGAGGCTTTGTGCGACTTGGTTCGAGGCTTGTGGGTTCACCCTCGTCAGCCCGTTCGTTGTTGAGTGCAGCCAAGTTTGCACCGCGATAACGCGATTCGACAGACGACCATCGGTTGCGGCATGTTTGGATTGTGATCACAAATTAAGATCTCTATGAGCGACTACGTTGACAGCTACTACCGCGACAGCCGGCGCATCACGCTGGCCTCCACGACGCCGTTGATCGGCGCCCGTCGTGTCGACGTCGCCGTGGTGGGGGGTGGCGTGACGGGCTGCTCGGCTGCGCTCAATCTCGCCGAGCGCGGGTATTCGGTGGCGTTGGTCGAAGCGAACCGGATCGGCTGGGGGGCTTCGGGCCGCTCCGGCGGACAGATTCTCACCGGTTTCGGCACCGGCATGGCGACGTTTGCCGACGCCCTGGGCACCGATAACGCCCGCCAGGTCTTCGAGATGTCGCGCGAGGCGGTCAACCTGACGGTCGATCGAATCCGGCGTCACGACATCGACTGCGATCTGCGTGACGGCGCCGTCTATGCCGCGCTCAAACCACGCCACATGAAAGGCTTTGCGGCGGAACAGGAGCATATGCAGCGGGTTTATGGCTATGAAGGCCTGACGCTGCTCGATCGCGACGCGCTGAACGAGCGCGTGCGCAGCCCGTCGTATATCGGCGGCCTGTACGACGCGGAGTCCTGGCACCTGCATCCGTTGAACTATGTGCTTGGCCTGGCGCGCGCGGCCCAGCACGCCGGGGTGACGTTGCACGAGGACTCGCCGGTCGAACGCATCGAACACGGCAAGACGCCCACGGTCCATACGAGTGAGGGCGCGCTGACCGCCGACCACGTGGTGCTGGGCGGCAACGCCTATCTGGCCGCCGACGTGGCACCCGAGCTGGCCGGACATCTGATGCCGGTGGGCAACTACATCATCGCGACCGAGCCCTTGTCGCAAACCCAGGTGGCCGAAACGCTGCCGGGCGACGATGCGGTCTCGGACGCCAATTTCGTACTGGACTACTACCAGCTTTCCGCGGCGCCGGCCGACACCCCGCGCATGCTCTATGGCGGGCAGGTCAGCTACGGCAAGCGCGCGCCGAAGCGGCTCAACGAACGCATGCAGAGCAAGCTCGGCCGCCTGTTTCCGACGCTCGAGAACATCGGCATCGACTACAGCTGGGGCGGTCTGGTTGGGGTGACCCGCAACCGGGCGCCGCATTTCGGACGCATCGGCGACAACGTGTTCTATGCTCAAGGCTATTCCGGCCATGGCATGGCGATTGCGGGTCTGGCAGGGCAGTTGATCAGCGATGCCGTGGCCGGGCAGGCCGAGCGTTTCGATCTTTACACCCGACTCACGCATCGCCGGTTCCCCGGAGGCGAGCGGCTGCGTACGCCGCTGCTGGTACTGGCGACCAATTTCTACCGCATGCGGGACCTACTCTAAGAGGGCGGATATGACAGGGCAGTCGACAGCAACGGCATCGGCCACGGCCGAGCCGACGACTCAGCATCAGAACCAGACCACCGGCCGCAGCGGGTCGTCGATCGAATTGCACGGCGTGACCAAGCAGTTCGCGGCGGATGCGATCGCGCTGCGTGGCATCAATCTCAAGATCAGCGGCGGCGAATTCTTCACCCTGCTCGGGCCTTCCGGCTGCGGGAAGACCACGCTGCTCCGGATCATCGCCGGGCTGGAGAACGCCACCGACGGCGAGGTTGAGATCGGCGGCGCCTCGGTCACCGACGTGCCGGCGCACAAGCGCAACGTGAACACGGTGTTCCAGTCCTACGCGCTGTTCAATCATCTCGACGTGCGCGAGAACATCGGCTTCGGGCTGAAGATGCGCGGCATGGACAAGGCCGAGATCAAGAAGCGCGTCGCCGAAACCGCCGAGTTCATCAAGATCGGCGAGCTGCTGGGTCGTCGGGTGGATCAGCTCTCGGGCGGTCAGCGTCAGCGCGTGGCGCTGGCCCGCGCGCTGGTCAACGAGCCCGACGTGCTCCTGCTCGACGAGCCGTTGTCCGCGCTCGATGCCGGGCTGCGCAGCGAGCTGCAACTGGAGTTGTCACGCATCCAGCGGCGGCTCGGCATGACCTTCATCTTCGTGACCCATGACCAGCAGGAAGCGATGGTCATGAGCGATCGGGTGGCGGTGCTCAACGACGGCCGCATCCAGCAGGTCGGCCCGCCGCAGCAGCTCTACGAGCATCCGGAGAATCTGTTCGTCGCCCGCTTCATGGGCCATCAGAATCTGTTCGAGGTCCGCGATCAGGACGACACCGGTCTGGATATCTGCTGCGGACGGCTGTCCGGCGATTTCGAGCGCGGCAGCCATGTGCTGATTCGCCCGGAAACCATGACCGTGTCGCGGCAAACCGATGCCATTGCCGGCCCGAATGTGTTCGCCGCGACCGTCAAGGAACGAGTCTATCGTGGCCATGTGGCCGAATACACGCTCGATCTGGGCAACGACACCGAGATCGTGGCCACCTGCAACAACGTAGGCGAACCGATGTTCGACGTCGGGACGCGTGTGGCGGTCACGGTGCAGACCTCGGGGGTGGTCACCTTCCATGCCTAGCACACAAGACACAAGAACCATGGGCGCCTTCGCGACCCGTGGCAGCGAATCGCCCAAGCGCCGGGAGCCCAGCCATCTCGGGCATCTGATCGCGGTCATCTCGCCCGGCGTGATCTGGATCGTCGTGTTCCTGGTGCTGCCCAGCGCCTATCTGATGACGATCGCGTTCATGACCAACGGCACCTACGGCCTGCCGCAGATGCCGCTGACGCTGGAGGCATTCAAGGAGCTGGCGGGTTTCGGATTCCTCGGCTGGTCGCCGGGCAACGTGTATACCCTGGTCCGCTCGATCTGGCAGACGGTGCTGTCGACCGGGCTGGTGATCGCGATGGCGTATCCGATCGCCTACTACATCACCCGCGCGCCCGCTCGGATGCGCCCGCTCATGCTGTTGACCGTGGTCGTGCCGTCCTGGACCAATCAGGTGATCCGCGCGATCGGTTGGATGAACATCCTGTCGCCGGGCTCGCCGGTGAGCAATCTGGCGGCGTCGATGGGGCTGATCCCGCCGCAGATGGGACTGTTTCCGTCCAAGTTCGCGGTGGTGATCGGCCTGGTCTACAACTTCCTGCCGTTCATGGTGCTGCCGCTGTATGCGGTGTTCGAGAAGCTCGACTATGCCCAGATCGATGCCGCCCGCGATCTGCGCGCGGGACCGATCCGGACCTTCATCCACGCGGTGCTGCCGCAGACCCTGCCCGGGCTGCTTGCCGGCACCGTGCTGGTCTCGATTCCGGCGTTCGGCATGTACGTCATTCCCGAACTGCTCGGCGGCGGCAAGTCGATGATGCTCGGCAACCTGGTGGCGCGGCAGTTCGCGGCGGCTTCGAACTGGCCGCTGGGCGCAGCCGGTGCGTTGATCATGATCATCGCGACGCTGGTTGGCCTGCTGGTGCTGCGGCGCATGGGCAAGAAACTCGGCGGTGATTCGCAGGTGGTGCTATGAGTGGGGGTGGCTTCAATCGAGGGCTGCAGGTCTTCTGGTACGTGATGCTGTTCTTTCTTTACGCACCGCTGGCCGTCGTTGCCCTGTATTCGTTCAATAGCATCAACTCGTCGGCCGTGTTCGCCGGCGTGTCGCTGCGCTGGTATGCGGCGCTGTTCTCCGACGAGACGATCCTCAATGCCTTCTACAACAGCCTGACGCTGGCCATCACATCGTCGATCATCGCGACCGTGATCGGCACGCTGCTGGGCTACGGCATGTACACCTACCGCAACCGCCGGCTGGGGTGGCTGATCTGGCTGGTCTACCTGCCGATCGTGATGCCCGACATCGTCTACGGCATCTCTCAGATGAGCTTCTTCACGTCGATCAGCAATGCCACCGGCCTGTTCTCGCTGGGGTTGTCGACGATGGTGATCGCCCACGTCAGCTTCCAGGTGCCGTTCGTGGCACTGCTGGTCTATTCGCGGCTGGTCGGGCTCGACTCGATGCTGTTCGAGGCCTGCCACGATCTGTATGCCAACGGCTGGCAGCGCGCCTGGTACTTCATCCTGCCGACCCTGCGCCCGGCGATCGTGTCGGCCTTCTTCCTGGCCTTCACGCTGTCGATCGACGACTTCGTGATCAGCTTCTTCACCTCGGGGCCGGAAAGCACGACGCTGCCGATCTTCATCTGGAGTGCGATCAAGAAGGGGGTGACGCCGGAAGTCAACGCGATTGCCACGCTGATGATCGGCGCGGTGTTTGCAGCGGCCATGATCGCGCTGGCTTTCCAGTACGTGCGACTCGCACGCCCGCAGGCCAGTGATTAGTCTCTCAACCAGGGGATCGGGGGCATGTCATGAAACGACGTTGCAATAGCATCGTACTGACCGCAGCACTGGTGCTGGGGCTGGCGGTCGCGACCGCGGCGAGCGCCGAACCGGCGAAGAAGCTGTATCTGTACAACTGGTCGCAGTACATGAGCCCGAAGATCCTCACGGCCTTCGAGCAGCAGTATCACGTCAAGATCGTGCGCAATTTCTATCACTCGAATCCGGAGTTGTTCGCCAAGCTCCGGGCGGGTGGTGATTCGCAGTACGACGTGATCTTCCCTTCCAACTACTACGTGCCGCGGCTGATCGCGACCGGGCTGATCCAGCCGCTCGACAAGCAGCTGATCCCGAACTACGACAACCTGATGCCGCGCTTCAGAAAGCCGCCGTACGATCCGGAGGGCAAGTATGTCGCGGCCTATCAATGGGGCGATACCGGCATCGTCTACAACACGAAGAAGCTGGGCGATCAGCCGTCCAGCTGGTCGATCCTGTTCGATCCGTCGAACAACCCGAAATATCCGTTCGCGATGATGACCGATGCCCAGGTCATGCTTGGCGCGGCCTGTGCCTACCAGGGCCACGGTTATGCCTGCCACGGCGACGACAACTGGAAGCAGGCCGCCCAGCTGGTGCTCAAGACCAAGCAGCGGCCCAACTTCAACGGGTTCCGCGATGGCGTGCCGGTGCTCAAGCAGCTCGCCCGCGGCACGGTGGATGCCGCGCTCACCTACAACGGCGATTATGTCTCGGAAAAGCACGACAATCCGCAGGGTCTGAAGAACACGACCTTCGTGGTGCCCGCCGAAGGCGCGGAGTTGTGGGTGGACAACATGGCGATTCCGGCGCATGCGCCGCATCCGAAGCTGGCCAACGAGTTCATCAACTTCGTACTGGATGCCAAGCGCGGCGCCGAGCTGTCGAATTTCAACTATTACGCCAGCCCGAACCAGGCCTCCAAGCCGTATCTGGATGCCGCGCTGTCCAAGCCGCCGATCCTGCCCACGCCGGCCGAGATGAAGGTGCTCAAGTTCACGCCGTCGATCAGCGGCGATGATCTTCAGTTCGTCCAACAGCTGTGGACCGAGATCCGGTCTCGCTAGGGCTCGGGTGCCGTGCAGAGCGATCATGTCAGGTCCGAACACAACATCCACCGCCGGGAGCGGTAGCCGCCATGCGTGAATCCACGACTCAGGGAGTGTCTGCGATGAAAAAAAGGATCGGCCTGCGTGGCCTGAAACGACTGGCGCCGGCCCTGCTGCTCGCGCTGGCGGGCCTGGGTAGCGCGCAGGCCGCGCCCTACGGCGACAAGCTGATGTTGTTCAACTGGTCGGACTACATCAGCCCGAAGCTGATCCAGGCCTTCGAGGCCAAGTACCACGTCAAGGTGGTCCAGAATTTCTATGAATCGAACCCGGAGATGTTCGCCAAGCTGCGTGCCGGCGGCGATGCCCAGTACGACGTGATCGTGGCGTCGAACTACTATATTCCGCGGCTGATCGCGAGCGGGCTGATCCAGCCGCTCGACAAGGCCGAGATTCCGAATTTCGACAATCTGATGACGCGCTTCCAGAAGCCGGCCTACGACCCGACAGGAAAATACACCGCCGCCTATCAGTGGGGCGATACGGGTATCGTCTACAACACTAAGAAGCTCGGTCAGCAGCCCGACAGCTGGTCGATCCTGTTCGATCCGAAAGCCAACCCCAAGTATCCGTTCGCACTCGGCAACGATGCCCAGGTCATGACCGGCGCGGCCTGTGCCTATCAGGGCCATGGCTATGCCTGTTCCGGGCGCGATAACTGGAAGCAGGCCGCTCAGCTGCTGCTGAAGACGAAGAAACGGCCGAACTTCTCCGGCTTCGTGGACGGTACGCCCGTCTTGCGCCAGCTCGCCCGCGGCAGTATCGCCGCCGGCGTCAGCTTCAACGGCGATTACCTGCAGGACAAGTCGAACAATCCGCAGGCCTACAAGAATCTGAAGTTCGTGGTGCCCAAGGAAGGCGCCGAGCTTTGGGTCGACACCATGGCGATTCCGGACAAGGCGCCGCACGCCAAACTCGCCAACAAGTTCATCAATTTCATTCTCGACGGCAAGAACGGCGCCACGCTGTCGAATTTCACCTGGTACGCCAGCCCGAACAAGGCCGCCACGCCTTATCTCAAGCCGGCGCTCAAGCGGCCGCCGAGCCAGCCGACCGAGGCCCAGATGCAACACCTGCACTACACGCCGGCGCTCAAGGGCGATTCGCTACAGTTCGTCCAGCAGCTCTGGAGCGAAGTCCAGTCGCGCTAGGCCTGTGATACCGCACCACGAAACCTTGCCCATACGCAGCACGAGGAACCGACGATGAGAAAACTCCGACCCCTGACCCGACTGATTGCGGCTGCGGCCGTCGCGGCCTTCGCGCTGCCGGCGTTCGCGGCCAACAGCGACACGTTGTACATCTTCAACTGGTCGCAGTACATGAACCCGAAGATCATCAAGCAGTTCGAGGCGAAGTATCACGTCAAGGTGGTACAGAGCTATTACAACTCGCAGCCCGAGATGTTCGCCAAGCTGCGCGCCGGCGGCGACTCGCAGTACGACATTGTGGTGCCGTCGAACTACTACGTGCCGCGTCTGATCCATACCGGGCTGGTCCAGCCGCTCGACAAGAAGCTGATCCCGAATTACGACAACCTGATGCCGCGGTTCAAGGACACCAGCTACGATCCCAAGGGCAAGTACACCGCTGCCTATCAGTGGGGTGACACGGGCATCGCCTACAACGTGAAGACGCTGGGCCAGCAGCCCGACAGCTGGTCGATCCTGTTCGACCCGAAGGCCAACCCGAAATATCCGTTCGAGATCGGCACCGACGCTCAGGTGATGTTCGGTTCGGCCTGTGCCTATCTCGGCGACAAGTACGACTGCCAGGGCCGCGACAAGTGGACCAAGGCGGCCAAGCTCATCCTGAAAACCAAGAAGCGTTCCAACTTCAGCGGTTTCCAGGACGCCACGCCGACGTTGAAACAGCTCGCGCGCGGCAACATCGCGGCCGGCATGGCCTATAACGGCGACTATGCCTTCGACAAGAGCGAGAACCCGGACGGTTTCAAGGACATCAAGTTCGTGGTGCCGAAGGAAGGCGCCGAGCTCTGGGTCGACAGCATGATGATTCCGGCCCATGCCCCGCATCCGAAACTGGCCAACGAGTTCATCAACTTCATTCTCGAGGCCAAGATCGGCGCCGAGCTGTCGAACTGGAATGCCTACGCCAGCCCGAACAAGGCGTCCAAGCCTTATCTGGACAAGTCGCTGACCGAGCCGCCGGTCATGCCGACCGACGAGCAGATGAAGCGCCTGCATTTCACGCCGGCGATCGAAGGCGACGACCTGCAGTTCGTCCAGCAGCTGTGGACGGAAGTGCAGTCGAGGTAGGTCTGGTACCGGGCCGGCGCCGCGCCGGCCCGGACCCCGCAAACCCGGGAGATTTATGAGCGAGGATACGAGCGATCCGCAGATCCGCGAGTGGTTCAACGCCAATCGCATCAGCGAGGTCGAATGCCTGGTGCCCGACATCACCGGCGAGGCCAAGGGCAAGATCATGCCGGCGGCGCGCTATCTGAACGGCGAGCGTCCGCGGCTGCCCGATTCCATCTTCATCCAGACGGCCACCGGCGATTATCCGGAGGACGATGAGGAGATTGCCGACCCGGCGGAGCTGGACATGCAGCTCGATGCCGACCTGTCGACCTGCCGCCTGGTGCCCTGGGCGCGCGAACCCACGGCCCAGATCATCCACGAGTGCAGCTATCTGAACGGCGAACCGGTACTGGTCAGCCCGCGGTACGTGTTGCGACGCGTGCTTGCGCTCTACGAAAAGCTCGGGCTGCGGCCGGTGATCGCGCCGGAGATGGAGTTCTATCTCGTCCAGCGCAACACCGATGCCGATTATCCGCTGCAACCGCCGGCCGGCCGTTCCGGGCGACGCGAGATCTCCCGGCGGGCCTACAGCATCGACGCGGTCAACGAGTTCGATCCGCTGTTCGAGGACATGTACGACTACTGCGAGGCCGAGGCGCTCGACATCGACACGCTGATCCACGAGGAAGGCTCGGGTCAGATGGAGATCAACTTCGAGCACGGCGACCCGCTCGACCTGGCCGACCAGGCGTTCCTGTTCAAGCGTACGCTGCGCGAAGTCGCGCTCGCGCATGGCATGTATGGCACGTTCATGGCCAAGCCGATGGCTGACGAGCCCGGCAGCTCGATGCATATCCATCAGAGTCTGATCGATGTCGCCACGGGCGAAAACGCTTTCGCCGATGAATCCGGCGAACCGACCGAACTGTTCTATCAGTTCATCGCCGGTATGCAGACTTATCTGCCGCCCGCACTCGCGCTGCTGGCGCCGAACGTGAACAGCTATCGGCGCCTGATGCCGGATGTTTCCAACGGTTCGGCGCCGATCAATACCGAATGGGGCTACGACAACCGGACCGTCGGCCTGCGGGTGCCGCATTCCGGGCGTCGCGGCAAGCGGGTCGAGAACCGCATCGCTGGCGCCGACGTGAATCCGTATCTGGCCATCGCGGCATCGCTGGCCTGCGGCTATCTCGGCATTCGCGATAAGCTGGAGCCGCGCTCGCCGGTGGCCGATTCGGCCCATGCCAAGGGCCATCGATTGCCCTCGGACATGGGGCGCGCGCTGGAAGCGCTCGCCGATTGCACGCCGCTCAAGGAGTTGCTGGGTGAACGCTTCATCGACACCTATCTGGCGGTCAAGCGCACCGAGGAGATCGCCCATTTCAAGGTGATCAGTTCCTGGGAGCGCGAATATCTGTTGCTGCGCGTCTGATCCATCGGCTGCCCGCCGATTCGGCGCGGGCCCGGTCTCGAATTCACGGCGGCCCACCGGCCGCCGATTTCAATGGAGCCATGCGGCATGCTCACGTTTCATGACAATCGTACGCAGAATCGCCGCTCGACCAGCGAGCTGGCAGGCGGGCGCCTGATCGCGCCGCTGGAATGCCCCGAGCGGGTCGACATGATCGCCGCGCGCATCCGCGAAGCGGGGCTCGGCGAAATCCGCGGCGCGACCATGCACGGCATGGAGCCGATCGCGGCCGTGCATGATCCGGGGTACATCGATTTCCTCGAAAACGCCTGGGCCGACTGGCAGGCGGCCGGCTATACCGGCGAGGCGATCGCCACGGTCTGGCCGACACGGCGCACGCGGGCCGATTTCGTGCCACGCAACATCGACGGCAAGCTCGGCTATTATGCGCTGGCGGCCGAGACCGCGATCGAGGCCGGCACCTGGGAAGCGGCGCGCGCCAGCGTCGATATCGCGCTGACCGCGCTCGACCATGTCCAGACCAGCGGCGAGGCCGCCTTCGGCCTGTGCCGGCCGCCGGGTCACCACGCCGCGTTCGATCAATACGGCGGCTATTGTTTCTTCAACAACGCGGCCATCGCGGCCCAGGCCGCACGCGAAGCGGGCGCGGCGCGTGTCGCGATCCTGGATGTCGATTACCACCACGGCAACGGCACCCAGCAGATTTTCTACGACCGCGACGACGTCCTGTTCGTGTCGCTCCACTGCGACCCGGTGCACGAGTTTCCCCATTATCTCGGTTGCGCCGATGAACTCGGGCTGGATGCCGGCGAGGGCTACAACCGCAACCATCCGCTGCCGCCGGGCGCCGATTACGCGGCCTGGCTCGGCGAGCTGGACGCCGCCATGCAAGGCATCGACGAGTACGACCCGGATCTGGTCATCGTGTCGCTGGGCGTGGATACCTTCGAGGGCGATCCGATCGGCAGCTTCAAGCTGGGTTCCGACGATTTCACCGACTATGGGCGGCGCCTGGCCGGCATGAACCGACCGACGCTGTTCCTCATGGAAGGCGGATACGCGGTGGAAGAAATCGGCATCAACGTCGTCAACGTCCTGTCGGGCTTCGACCATGCCTGAGCGGGCAGCGGCCTACCCCGCGTCCTACTACGCGGCCTCGATCGCCGAGCCGGGCGATTACCCGTCGCTGGCCGAGGATCTGCGGGTCGACGTGGCCATCGTCGGCGGCGGCTTCACCGGCGTGGCCACGGCGGTGGAGCTCGCTGAACGCGGCCACTCGGTCGCGCTGGTCGAGGCCAACCGCATCGGCTGGGGCGCGTCCGGGCGCAACGGCGGGCAGGTCACCGGCAGCCTGTCGGGTGAGGCCGGGCTGAAAAAGCATCTGCGCGAGGTACCGGGCGGCGATGTCGAGGCGTTCGTCTGGGATCTGCGCTGGCGAGGCCAGCGCATCATCGAGCAGCGCGTCGAACGCTACGGCATTGCCTGCGATCTCAAGCACGGGCACCTGCAGGCGGCCTGGAAGCCGCGCCATGTGGCGGCGCTCAAGGCCGATCTGAACGCCGCTCGCGCTCGCGGCATGGGCGATCTGGTGCGCTGGATCGAAAAAGACGAATTACGCGCCCTGCTGGATACGCCGCTCTATCACGGCGCGCTGCGAAACGATGCGAATATGCATCTGCATCCGCTGAATCTCGTGCGCGGCGAGGCGCGGGCGGCGGCCGATCAGGGCGTGTCGATCTTCGAGGGCTCGCCGGTGCTCGATATCCAGCACGGCACGCCCGCACGCGTGGTGACGAAGCACGGCGCAATCGTCGCGGATACGGTGGTGCTGGCCGGCGGGGCCTACCACCAGCTGGCGCGCGGCGATCTGGCCGGCAAGCTGTTTCCGGCCGCGCTCGGCATCGTCACCACCGAACCGCTCGGCGAAACCGCGCACCGCATCAACCCAGACGACCTGGCCGTCTACGACACCCGCTTCGTGCTCGACTACTACCGGCTCACCGCCGATGGGCGATTACTGTTCGGCGGCGGCGCGAACTACTCCGGACGCGAGTCGGAGGATATCTCGGCCTATCTGCGGCCGCGGCTGGAAGCCACCTTCCCGGCGCTCAAGGGCGTGGCCATCGATTATCAATGGCAGGGCATGGCCGGCATCGTGCCCAATCGCATGCCCATGCTCGGCCGTACGGGCGAGAGCCGCAACGTGTATTACGCCCAGGGCTATTCCGGCCACGGGGTCGCCACGTCGCATATCGTCGGCCGGGTGCTGGCCGAGGCGATCGGCGGCCAGAGCGCCCGTTTCGATGCCTTCGCCGCGCTGCCCCATGGCCGGGTCCCGTTCGGCGATCGCTTCGGCAACACGCTGCTGGCGCTCGGCATGACCTGGTATCGGCTACTCGAAACCATCCGCTGAGGCCGCGTTGCCATGACGACTCCGGATGCGGCCTCCAACTACTGGGTCGACAGCGCCGGCGACGCCGCATCGCGAGCGCCGGCGACGGGCCGTCACGAAGCCGATGTCGTCATCGTCGGTGCCGGTTTCACCGGTCTGTGGACCGCTTATTATCTGGCCGAACATGCGGCCCGAGCTCGAGATCGCGGTGCTGGAGGGCGAAACCGTCGGCCACGGCGCCTCGGGGCGCAACGGCGGTTGGGTGATCGGCAACCTCGCCGGGCTGGAACGTCTGATCGGCGATCTGGACACTGCCCGCGCGTCGAGCGATCTGTGCCCAGCTGGCCGACAACGTCGACCAGATCGGGCGCATCACCGAGCGCGAAGCGATCGATGCAGAGTTCCACAAGGGCGGTACGCTGGACGCCGCCGCACGATATCCCGAACAGGTCGCGATTCAAAAAGCGCATCGCGCCGCGCTGATCGAGCTGGGCCATGCCGCCGACGACTGCCTCTGGCTCGATGGCCCGGCGCTGGCCGAACGCGCCGCGTTTCGCAATGGCTACGGCGCGCTGTTCTTTCGTCATACGGCGACCGTGCATCCGATGAAACTGGTGCGGGGGCTGGCGCGGGCGGTGGAACGCCGCGGGGTCACGATCCACGAGCACAGTCGGGTGCGCTATATCGCGCCGCATCAGGTCATCACCACGAACGGCGCCCAGTTCGTCGCGCGCCATATCGTCCAGGCCACCGAGGGCTATAGCGAACGACTGGCCGGGCTGAGCGCTCGCGTGCTGTCGGTACGCAGTCTGGTGATCGCGACCGAGCCGCTGTCCGACGACGGTCTGGGCGCGCGTCGGGCTGGCCGACCGGCCGACCTTCTGCGACGCCAGCCGCATGATCAATTATGGCCATCGCAGTCGCGATGGCCGGCTGGTGTTCGGCGCCCGCGGCGCCTATCCGCTGGGCGGCGCGCCGAAACAGGATCACGCCATTACGCCGCGCCGATATCGAGATGCGTCGGCGCCTGCTACTCGATCTGTTCCCGGGGCTGCCCGAGGATCTGGCGGTCAGCCATGGCTGGGGCGGTTCGCTCGGCCTGTCGCGTCGGTTTCGACCGCACGCGATCGTGGATTCGAAGACCGGGCTGGCCACCGCCGGAGGCTATGCCGGAGAAGGGGTGGCGGCCTCACATCTGATGGGCCGCACGACGGCCGAATTGATGGCGGGCGAGGACACGCCCCGCACGCGGGCGCCCTGGGCGCATTCGGATGTCGCGGCCGAGGCATCTGCTCAAGCCCGCTGGGAACCCGAGCCGATCCGCTGGCTGGCCGCCCAGACCATCTCGGCCTGCTACGCTGCCGAGGAGTCGTTGTTACGGCGCGGTCACGGCGATGATCGCTCTGCGCGCGCGGTCATGCGTGCGAACGACGGCTTCGCCTCCATCATCGAATAACGCGCCTGCCGGCCGTTTCGCGCGCGTCGAGCCCGAGGCAAAGGACACGCGCCGCAATCGACGAGGCGTCGAATAGCGTCTGATCAAGGACGGGGTGGCGTGGGTTCGAGCCGCGATGCCGCTGGGCGCATGCCGGCACGTTCCGCGAGCCGGCCATAGACCGGGGCCGGCCGGGCATCCCGGCCGGCCCGCAGGCGCTAGTCGCTCTGGTCTCGACTTGGGCAATGCGTAGGTCACGACCTGGTCCGAGACCTTCGGCATGAGGATCGAGTTGCCGCCCACCACGAAGGTCACGTATTCCCGCCCCTTGTAGGTATAGACCGCCGGGAATCGACACGGCCGGCGCATCCACCTTCGCGCGCCAGAGCACCTTGCCGGACTTCAGATCCAGCGCGCGCACCCGCGAGTCCATCGACGCGCCGATGAAGATCAGCCCGGTCTTGGTGATCACCGGCCCGCCGATCGTCACCGAACCCCAGGATTTCGGCATATAGAAGCCGAACTTCTGGACCTGGCCGAACGGCTCGTTCCACAAGCGCTTGCCGGTGTTCATGTCGTAGGCGGCGATGGTGCCGTACGGCGGTTTCCAGCACGGCATGCCGGCCCAGTTGAGCAACGGCTCCAGATGGAAGCCGTAGGGCGAGCCCTGCTGGGCGTGATAGCCGCCGGTCTCGCCGGCATGCGAGGCGTGCTTGAAGTCCTTGCGCTTGATCAGCTGGTACTCGTAGGCCACGTGCGAGGAATTGACCACGAAGATGCCGTTATTCGGATCGGCTGCGCCGCCGCCCCATTCGGTCCCGCCCGCGGTGGGCGGGAACGCCATCGAGCCCTTCAGGCTCGGCGGTGTGAACTTGCCGTCGTTGCGCAGGCTGTTCATCTTGCGGCTGCAGCTGCCGAAGCTCATCACGTTGGACAGCCAGAACGGGCCCGGCGAGTGATCCGGGATCACCGGCTTGGGATAGGGCACCGTCGGCTGCGTCGGCGCCGCCTGTTCACCCGGCACATCCGACTTCGGTACCGGCTCTTCCTTGATCGGATAGATCGGCTTGCCGGTCTTGCGGTTGAGCACGTACAGATAACCCTGCTTGGAGGTCTGCACCAGCGCCGGAATGGTCTTGCCGTTCTTGTGGATATCCATCAGCGTCGGCGGCGCCTGGGTGTCGTAGTCCCAGATATCGTGGTGCACCAGCTGGCGCGACCAGACCACCTTGCCGGTATCGATATCGAGCGCGGTGACCGAGGTCGTCAGCGGCAGCTTCTCCTTGCGGTCGCCGCCATAGAAATTCGGGCTCGGCGAGCTCACCGGGATGTAGACGATGCCGGTATCCGGATCGACCGACATCGAGGCCCAGACGTTGGCCGTGCCGGTCTGCTGAATCACCGATTTCGGCAGCGCGTGGAAGGTCCACTTGCGTTTGCCGGTGCGGGCGTCCAGCGCGAACACGGTGCCGGGCGGTGCCGCCTTGTAGGCCCAGTCCTTGCCGGCCCAGCCGATCAGCAGCGTGTTGTGGTAGACCGTCGGCGGCTGCAACAGCGACAACGGCCACTTGTTGTTGGTGGTGTTCCACTGGTTGACGTCGACCACGCCGTGATCGCCGAAATCGGGGCACCTGATGCCGGTGTCGGCATCCACCGCATAGAGCTTGGCGTCCATCGTGCCGATATACACGATCTTCTGGCAGGCCTTGTTCGGCTTCGGATCGTCCGCCTGCCAGTACGCCACGCCGCGGTTCTTCATGTCCGGCTGGGTCAGCGCCTTGAGTTCGGCGTGCGGGTCGAAGGTCCACTTCGCCTTGCCGGTCGCCGGGTTCAGGGCAATGATCTTGTAGAACGGGGTGCCGACGTAGACCGTGTTGTTGACGAACAGCGGGGTCGCCGACCAGACCGTCATCGGCACCTTGCCGCTGCCGTTCGATACATCGCCGGTATGGTATTCCCAGACTTTCTTCAGCTTGTCGACGTTGCCCGGCGTGATCTGGGCGGCGGGCGAATACTTCTGATCCTTCAGATCGCCGTTGAAGGTGGCCCAGCTGTTCGGCGCCGCCATCCACGGGTCGGCACCGCCGCCGGTCTTGCCCGCGGCCGGGCCGGTTTCGGTCCAGGAGCCGGCCTTGCCGGGCTGGATGTTCTTGGCGCTGTCGGCCGAGCTGTTGTCGGCTGCGCCGGAATCGTCGGATGCGGCCCCGGCCGTGACCGCGACCGAGAGCAGGCCGGCGGCGAGCGCGAGCATGAGCTTGTTCATCATTCTGTTTTCTCGGAAGCGTTCAGACATGGAGTGGCGGATCGACCAGCAGATGGACGAGCCAGCCGACCAGGGCGATCGCCATGAGCACGACCAGCCAGGTGGCGAGCAGGAAGTAGGCGGCAAGGGCGGTACCCAGAATATCGATGAGCGCGAGCGCCAGTACCAGCCCGCGGAGCCCGCGCCCCATGCCGGTCGCCGCGAGCAGCATCGAGAGCACCAGCAGTCCGACCGACGAGCCCAGCACCAGATAGGTGCCCAGCGTCAGCGCGATGCCGTTGCCGACCGAAAAGGCGTACACCGCCGCCACGATCACCGATACGAACGCGGCGGTGATCATCAACCAGCCGCCATAGGCGGTATGGGAACTTGAACTCGGCATGGATGTTTCTCCCCAATGCAGCGACCCGACGTGCTCCGAGGTCAGCCGCCTCCCTGTCGCCGCGGTCGTGTCAGACCTTGGTATTATCGACACGCGGCGTGATTGTTGCAATATGCAGTCGTTTCACGACTCGGTTTTCGACGGTATCGTCACGGGCTTGGCCGTCGTCGAACAGCGAGCGGTTGCGTCCGCCCGACTTGGCGGCATAAAGGGCTGTATCCGAGCGCGCGAACCATTCGTCGACAGAAAAAGCCTCGATCGAATCGAACGCGGCGCCTCCACTGAAACAGACAGGCCCATGGCGTAGCGGCTGGCGCAGACACTGCTCGCGCAGCCGGCTGTCCAGTGCCACGATATCGTCCCGAGTGGCGCGCGGGATGAATACATTGAATTCCTCGCCGCCGCAGCGCCCGGCGACGCCTTCATAGTCCGCGACCGTTTCGTCCAGCAGCTGCGAGAAATGACGCAGCACTTCGTCACCATAGGCATGGCCGTGGGTGTCGTTGACCTGTTTGAAGTGATCCAGATCGTAGGTCAGCAGGATCGCCCGTTCGGTTGCGGGGCAACGCTGCAGGCCATATTGATCCAGCACGCCGTGGAAGGCGCCATGGTTGAGCAGGCCGGTGAGGCTGTCGCGCCGTGCCGTGTCCCGGGCATCGCGGTGCTCGCTCTCGAAGCGCCGGAAATAACCGCCCATGAGAATCAGCATCAACACGATCGAGAAGTAGTAGGAGACGGTCAGATCGAGCAGGCGCTGTCCCGGATCGGCATAGGCCGGGATCCAGGTGGGGTGGCGATAGCCCGTGATCAACAGCACGGCGGGTACGATCAGAAAGCTGGCGATCAGCGCCGTGCGCTGCCAGGGGCGAAGTTCGATCGCGCCCAACGCATAGGCCGCGAGCAGGACAAAGAACATCAAGGTCGGCCCGTTGGCCCCTTCGTTATAGAACCAGCTCATCGGCAGGATCACGAACAGGGCGAGCAGGCAGAACAAGGCCGCCATGCCGTGTGTGCGCAGCGAGCGCCGCGCCTGGAACCACAGCGCGTGCACCAGCAGGCCGACGATCATCAGAACCGCCACATACAAGGCATCGGTGATACCGGCCGCCGCGTTGAACACGGCGCTGAAATAACATCCCCAGGGCGCGAAGAACAGAAACGTCAGGTGCATTCGCTGCTCGGGCGTCTCTGCCGCGCCGAAGATCAGCTTGGTTGAGCATGTTCAGGCTGCTCGTGTCGTATCGAAGTCATCCGTCCGGTTCGTCTGATCGCGCGTGCCGGCTGCACGGCGTACTGGTCGTGGGCGCATGACGTCGAACATCGCTCGCCCGAGCCGGATCCAGGCTATGCGCGCGCTCGATGTGCGTCGGCCCCGGGCATCGATGATGCGACGCGTCGTCCGTCGTCTTGCCAGTGGTGGGGCAACGATCGCCACTGGTCTGGCCCGGGAACGGGCCGTATCGCCCTCAGTCTGCGGCCAGCAGCCGGCGGGCCAGGGTGTCGTCGGTCACCAGTGTCTTGCCGATGCCGGCGCGAAAGACCGCCAGCAGCGCATCGGCTTTTTCGGCGCCGCCGACGGCCAGTATCAGGTTGGGGATACGCAGCAGATCGGGGTAGCCCAGCGCGAGCGTGCGCTCGTCCAGCATGGTCACGAGCGAGCCGTCGGCGCGCATGAACGTCCCGAGTACCTCGGCGACCACCCCGGCCTCGCTGAGCTGTTGACGATCGGCCGGACTCAGGCTCTGCATCATCTGCGACGCCGGCGGATCCCAGCTGCCGACCGCCACCGCGGCCACCGAGATCGAGCCGAACAGACGAAACGCGGCCTCCACGCTCGGCTCCTTGCGCAGCCCGTCGGCGGTCGTCTTGTCGCCCACCACCAGCGGCACGAAGATCGGGTAGGCCTCGCCGCCGCCGATCTCGCTGACGCGGCGCACCACGTCCAGCGAATTCTCGCTCGAAGAGCCGACGATGCCGCCCATCTGGACCACGCTGCAGCGCGCCAGCCGTTCGATCTGCAGCGCCATGGCGCTGGTCGTGCGGCCCCAGCCGATGCCGAGCACGTCGTCGGGCGAGATCAGTTCACCGAGCAGATTGGCGGCCGCCGCGCCCACGCGCTGGCGGATCGCGGCCGGCTCGCGATCGTGTTCGGACGAGCGCACCACGATGACCTGCTTCAGATCGAATTTGCGCTGGATATCGCGCGCCAGGGTCGTGTCGTAGGCCAGCGGCGCCTTGATCGTGAACCGCACGATCCCCTCCGAGACCGCGAGGTTGAGCAGCCGCGCGACCTTGAAGCGCGACAGGCCGAGGTCTTCGGCGATGACGGTCTTCGGCGCGCCGTCGATATAGAACCGCTGCGCGACGGTCGCAGCCAGAACGCCGGTGTCGGGATCGATGGGCATGGCGGTAAGGATAGCCTCTGCGACCAATAGAGCATAGCGCTCATATGAGCATTGTGTTGCTATTATGAGCACAAAATAAGTCGTGTACCAGCCGTTGGGCGTTCCCCGCTGTCGAGCGGCGGATCGAGTCTGGGAGGCGCGGCAATAAACAGGGCCGGCCGTTCGGCCGGAAAAGCGAATGGAGGAACGCGCAGCACGCGTTACAGCGATGACTCGCGAACATTCTCGAATGCGTCGAGATCGGCAAGCGCTTCGGTACCACGGTGGTGCTGAATCGCATCGATCTAGCACTGCAGGCTGGCCGCGTGACCGCGCTCATGGGCGAGAACGGCGCCGGCAAGTCGACGTTGCTGAACATCATTGCGGGGCTGATCGCGCCGTCGACCGGCGAAATCCGGGTCGACGGCGAAACCATGCGCGAATTCACGCCCAGCGCCGGTCAGGCCCGCGGCATCCAGATCGTGACCCAGGAGCTGTCGCTGGTCCCGCATCTCACGGTCGCCGACAACATCTTCCTGGGGCGTGAGCTGACCGCGGGCTCCAAACACCTCGGCTATCTGCAGTCGCGCCGCATGTTCGACGAGGCCCAGGCGGCGATCGATGCCTTCGGCGTGCCGATCAACGCGCGGGATCGGGTCGAGCAGATCAGTCTGTCATATGCCCAGATCGTCGAGATCATTCGGGCTTATCATCGGCAGCCGCGCATCCTGCTGCTCGACGAGCCCACCTCGTCGCTCACCAGCAACGAGACGCGGCATCTGTTCGATATCGTCGACAAGCTGCGCAACGACGGCACGACGGTGGTGTTCACCACCCACAAGATGGACGAGGTCGAACAGATGGCCGACGACATCTCGGTGTTGCGCGACGGCGAGATCACGCTCACCGCGGCCGCCCGCGATCTGTCCTCGGCCGAGGTGGTCAATGCGATGGTGGGCCGCAAGCTCGCCGAGCAGCGACTGGTGCTGCCCGAGATCGAGAACGTTGCCCCGGCGCTGGCGGTGGAAGGCTATGCCACCCGCGAGGCGGACGGCGGCATCGAGCCGACCTTCGATTTCTCGGTCCGATCGGGCGAGATCGTCGGTCTGGCCGGCATCGCAGGGGCGGGCCGCACGGCGTTCCTCAAATCCGTGTATGGCCTGCATTCGGCCCGACGCGGACAGGTGCGGCTGGCCGGCGAGGAGTACGCCGAGCGGTCGCCCTCGCGCTCGCTGGCCCGCGGCCTGATCTATATCCCGGAAAGCCGCAAGGAGGCGGGTCTGGTGATGTCGCAGGGCATCGCCGCCAACGCGATCCTGGCCAATCTGGGCCGTTTTTCCGGCATCGCGGGTTGGCTCAGGACGTCGCGCGAACACGATCTCACGCGCGAAGCGCTGGAAGCTTTGCGCACCAAGTATGAATCCACCCGCTCGTCGGTGGCGCAGTTGTCGGGAGGCAATCAGCAGAAGGTGCTGGTCGCGCGCTGCCTGATCGCCGACGACCCGAAGGTGCTGCTGCTGGACGAGCCCACCCGCGGCATCGATGTGGGTGCGAAGGCCGATATCTACGAAATCATCGTCGAACTCGCGCGCCAGGGCGTGGCGATCGTGGTGTCGTCCTCGGAACTGCCGGAGTTGATGACGCTGTCGCACCGTATCGCCGTGTTCAAGGACGGTTTCATCGCGCGCACCTTCGAGCGCGACGATTTCCGCGAGGCCGATATCGTCAGCACCGCGATCGGCGCCGACCACGAGCCCGCGGTTCAAGCAAGAGGATGACCCCGTGAGCACTGTCCAGCCGTCACCGAATCCCGACACCGGCGCGTCCGCCGCCCGCCGCAACGTTTGGTTCAACCGCCAGCGGCTGGCTTCGCTGGTGGTCTGGATCGCGTTCGCCTGCTATGTGATTCCGCTGGCGATCGCCCAGCCGCAGTTCATTTCCTTCTACAACATCATCTCGATCCTGATGCTGATCTCGGTCTATGCCCTGATCGGCTTCGGCGAGGGCGTGGTGGTGCTCTCCGGCGGCATCGATCTGTCGGTGGGCAGCATCGTGGGCCTGGCCGGCGTGGTCGCGGCGGTGATCCTGACCGGGCATTCCGGCGTGGGCTGGTGTCTAATCGCGATCGCGGGCGGGGTGTTCGCCGGCGTGCTCATCGGCGTGTTCAACGGCATTGCGGTGGCCTTGCTCAACATCCCGTCGTTCGTGGCCACGCTCGGCACGTTGTCGATCGCGCTCGGCATCGGCTATGTCTTCAGCGCTGGCCAACAGATCGCCATCGACAACGATCCATTCCTCAATATCTCGATCAACGCGTATTTCGGGATTCCGATCCCGATCTACATCATGTTCATCGTGTTCCTGCTGCTGTGGCTGGTGCTCGCCAAGACCCGCTTCGGCCGCTACATCTACGCCGTGGGCGGCAATATCCAGGCGGCTTTCGTGGCCGGCCTGCCGATCCGGCGGGTGTTGATCTCGGCGTTCGTGATCTCGGGCGGGCTGTCCGGGCTGGCCGGCGTGCTGCTGGCCGCCCAGATCACCGCCGGCATAGCCTCCACCGGTTCCGGCTACGAGCTGACCGCGATCGCCGCGCCGGTGATTGGCGGCATCAGCCTGGCCGGCGGACGCGGCTCGATCGCCGGTGCGCTGTTCGGCGTGATCCTGCTCGGCACCATCGACAACGGCCTGACGATTCTCAATGTCTCGCCGTTCTATCAGCACATCATCCGCGGTTTCATCATCATCCTGGCGGTCTTTCTGGACACCATCGCCAGCCGGCGAAAGCTGGTGTGAACGTCGGGATGAGGTCGATCACAACAACCACAGCCGCTGGGGCTGTGCTCTCGAGCGAGAAAACAGGAGGACGATCATGAAATCATCATTCATCAAGCGGGCCGGTGCTGCGCTGCTCGCGTTCGGCTGTGTCGCCCTGGCCGGGCCGACGCTGGCCGCCCAGGACAACAACAGCAAACCCGTGACCGTGGGCTTCACCGTCTATGCCATGTCCGGCTGGGTGTCGTCCGGCAAGGAAGGCGTGGACAAGGTGGCCAAGGCCAACAACGTGGATCTGCGATGGGCCAGCGCGGACGGCTCGGTCGCCAGCCAAGTGGCCCAGGTCAAGCAGTTCATCTCGCAGCACGTGGACGCGATCATCATCGATCCGGTCGATTCCTCTGCTCTCGGCCCACAGATCAAGGAAGCCAAATCCAAGGGCATCAAGGTGATCGGCACCAACGTGAAGATCTTCCCGCCCGGCGAACAGTACCTGACCTCCTATGTCGGTCCGGACGACGTGCTGGCTGGCGAGAACGAGACCAAGGCACTGGTGCAGAAGCTCGGTGGCAAGGGCAACGTGGTGATCCTGAAGGGCCCGCTCGGCCAGTCGGCGACCATCGACCGGACGAAGGGCATCGAGAATGTGCTGAAGCAGCATCCGGGCATCAAGGTGCTGGCCCAGCGCCCGGGCGACTGGAAGCGGGAGGAAGGCTACAACATCACCGCGTCCTGGCTGTCGCGCTACGGCACCAAGATCAACGGCATCATCTCCGAAAACGACGACATGGCCGTGGGCGCGATCCGGGCCATGCGCCAGCGTCGCATCACCGATGTGCCGGTGGTTGGCGTGGACGGCATCGAGGCCGGCCTGAAGAATGTGGCCGACGGCCGCCAGTTGGTGACCAATCTGCAGAACGCGCCGCTTCAGCTCGGCATGGCGCTGCAGGTGGCGGTCAACGCCGTGCACGGCCAGTCCGTGCCCAAGAAGATCATGATCCATATGCCGGTCGTCACCCACGACAACGCCGACAAGTACATGAAGCAGATGTACGACAACCGGCAGCAGTTCATCGACGGCCTGCCGGATCTGATTCACAAGAATCTGGCTTCGGGGCACTACGGCCAGCAATAAACCTTCCGGTGGTGGCGTGTCCGCCGTGCCCTCGGGACGACGGACACGGCCGCCGCCCGTCTCGTTCGCTGTTCGATCGTCGGGGATTGCCCCGATGCGGGCTGTTTCGTGTCTCGATCGGCGACGAGGCGTTCATTCCAGGCGGTGATTCCCATGGAATATCAAGGCTATGACAAGAATTTCGCGCTGACGGGCCGGACCGCTCTGATCACGGGTGGTGCGGCTGGCATCGGGCGCGCCATCGCCGAGCTGTATGCCGAAAAAGGGGCCCGGGTGGCGCTGGTCGATCGTAGCGAGCAAGTCGCGGCCACGGCGGCAGAGATCGGCGACGGCGCCGCGCTCGGCATTCAGGCTGACGTGACCGACCGTGCCGATGTGCAGTCGGCGGTCGATCGGGTGGTGGGCGAATTCGGGCGCATCGATGTGCTGGTCAACAACGCCGGCGTGGTGGCGCTGGAGTGGGCCGAGGATCTGACCGAGGCCGACTGGGATCTGACCATCGACGTGAACCTGAAGGGCGTGTTCCTGCTGTCCCAGATCGTCGGCCGGCATATGCTGCAGGCCGGTGGCGGCAGGATCATCAACATGGCCTCGCAGGCCGCCGAAGTCGCGCTCGACAAGCATCTGGCCTATTGCACCAGCAAGGCCGGCGTGGTCGGGCTGACCAAGGTGCTGGCCTCGGAATGGGGCCCGCGCGGCATCCGCGTCAACGCGATCTCGCCGACCGTGGCGTTGACCGAGCTCGGCCGTCGCGCCTGGGCCGGCGAGGTCGGCGAGCGGATGAAGGAAAAGATCCCGGCGCGACGCTTCGTCTACCCGGAGGAGATCGCCGGCTGTGCGTTGTATCTGGCCAGCGACGCTGCGGCCATGATCAACGGCGCCAATCTGGTCATCGACGGCGGCTACAGCATCCAGTGACGACAGCGGCGGGCGCTCGCCCGCCGCGCGATTCCGGCCCGGTGTCAGTCGATGGTCGGGATGATATCGGCCAGCACGTTGCAGATCTCGTCGATATCGGCCTTCTCGGCGATGAAGGGCGGGCCGAGCTGGACCGTATCGCCGCCGAAGCGCACATAGAAGCCGCGCTCCCAGGCCGCCATGGCGATCTGCCACGGCCGCTTTGCCGGGCTCGCCGGGCAGGGCCTCGATTTGGAAGGCGGCGGCCAGGCCGAGTTCAGGATATCGACGATATGCTTCAGGCCCTTCAAGCCGTGCAACTGTTCCTCGAAATAGGGCGAAAGCTCCGCCGCCCGGGCCACCAGGCCGTCGCGTTCCATCACGTCGAGTGCGGCCAGCCCGGCGGCACAGGCCCGCGGTGCGCCGAATAGGTATAGCCGTGGCGGAATTCGACGTCGTAGTCCAGCGGCGAGGTTTCCATGAAGGCATCATGGATGGCATCGGTGACCGCGACCGCGCCCATCGGCACCGCGCCGTTGGTGATGTTCTTGGCCATGGTGAGGATGTCGGGCGTCACTCCGAACAGCTCGGCGCCGAAAGTGGCGCCCAGCCGGCCGAAGCCGGTCAGCACCTCATCGAAGATCAGCAGGATGTCGTGCTTTTTGCAGAGCGCGGCCAGTCGTTCCAGATAACCCTTCGGCGGCACGATCACGCCGGCCGAGCCGCTCATCGGCTCGACCATCACCGCGGCCACCGTTTCGGACCCGGCCTCCAGGATCTGCTGCTCCAGCACATCGGCGAGATCCGCGCCGTGTTCCGGACAGCCGCGCGAGAAACGGTTCTCCTCCAGCAGGGTATGCGGCAGATGACCGGTGGCCATCAGTTCGCCGAAGCCGGTGCGGTTGGGTTCGATGCCGCCCACGCTGGTGCCACCGACATTGACCCCGTGGTAGCCCTTGATCCGCCCGATCAGCCGGTTCTTCTCCGGCTGGCCGCGACGCGCCCAGTAGCCCTTGGCGATCTTGATCGCGGTATCCGCCGATTCCGAACCCGAGTTGGTGAAGAAGATATGATCGAGGCCGTCCGGGGTGAACTGCTTAACTCGGTTGGCCAGCTCGAAACCGAGCGGGTGCGCGTACTGGAACGGCGGCACGTAATCGAGCGTGCGCGCGGTTTCGGCGATCGCCTCGGCTATCTCGGGCCGGCCGTGGCCGAAGCTGGCGCACCATAGCCCGGACAGCGTGTGGTCTTTCTTCGACCCATCCTCGGCGGTGTAGTAGCAACCCTCGGCGCCCACCAGAACGCGGCGTTTCGCCTTGAATTCACGATTGGACGTGAACGGCATCCAGAACGCGTCCATGTCCGAGCTGGATAAGCGTCCGGCGCGGGCGCGCAGATCGGAAGAGGAAGAGACAGGGCGCTTGAAATCGGGCTGGGACGCCATGAGAACGTTACCGCTTCGAGGAATGAATGCCGGGATGGGCCGCATATGGCCCGAGCCTTGCTGTCATTTGACGCGTGGCGGCGCCGGGCTGCAACCCCACTCGCGCATATCGGGCGCTCCCACTAAGCTTGGCCATGCCATACCGGCCTCTAATTCGGGAGCAAGAACTTGAGTGTCTCGCTGGTGGAAGTGGTGGTTTTCCCTCGCGGCTGCGGTGATTGCGGTGCCGATCGCCCAGAAACTGCGGCTCGGTTCGGTGCTGGGTTATCTGCTGGCCGGCATGGTGATCGGCCCCTGGGGGCTTGGCCTTATCGGACAGGTGGACAGAGGTACTGCATCTGGCCGAGTTCGGTGTGGTCTTTCTGTTGTTCATCATCGGCCTGGAAATGCAGCCGCGACGCCTCTGGGCGCTGCGCAAGACCATTGTCGGCCTCGGGCGGGTTGCAGGTGCTGGCGACCGGCGTGGCACTGTCGCTGGCCGCGACCTGGGTCATGCATCTGCCGCCCGCACGGCGGCCGTGGCCGGTTTTTCGCTGGCCTTGTCGTCCCACCGCCTTCGCGCTGCAGATGCTCGGCGAGCGCGGCGGACTCACGTCGCGCCACGGGCGATCGGCCTTTGCCATCCTGTTGTTCCAGGACCTGGCGGTAATCCCGATTCTGGCGCTGCTGCCCCTGTTTTCCGTCGGCCATACCGAGGTGACGCTGCTCGGCGGCATCGAGAAGACGGCCAAGGTCGCGGCCGTGATCGGCGGGCTCGTGATCGGCGGTCACTATGTTTTGAAGCCCGTGCTGCGGGTGGTGGCCGCGACGCGCATGCAGGAGATCTTCATCGCGATGACGCTGCTGATCGTGGTGGGTACGGCCACGATCATGGAAGCCACCGGCATCTCGGTTGCACTGGGCGCTTTCGTGGCCGGCGTGCTGCTGGCCGACTCGGAATATCGCCACGAACTTGAGGCCAACGTGGATCCGTTCAAGGATCTGCTGCTGGGCCTGTTCTTCATCGCCGTGGGGATGTCGATCAACCTCGGCCTGTTCGCCTCGCAGCCGGGGTATCTGCTTGAGCTCACACTTGGCCTGGTCGCCGTCAAGGGCGCGATTCTCAGCGTGCTGGCGCGGCGCCACGGGCTGTCCTGGGCCGCCTCGCGCAATCTGGCCGCCTACCTGGGCCAAGGCGGTGAGTTTGCGTTCGTGATTCTGTCCACGGCGGTGGCCGGACATCTGTTCGTCCAGGCCGAGGCGGATGTGCTGGTGGCGACGGTGACGCTGTCTATGGTGCTCACGCCGTTCGCGGTACAGGGCGTGGCCTGGTTCAATCGCCGCCGCGCGAGCGAGGACAAGGCGCCGGACTACGAAACGCCGGCCGAGTCCGAGCACCCCGGTGATCATTGCCGGCTTCGGGCGCGTGGGCGGGATCATCGCCCGCATGCTGCGCGCCAAGCGCATCGGTTTCGTCGCGCTCGAGGCCAATCCGGCGCAAGTGGATTTCGTGCGTCGTTTCGGCGCCAAGGTCTATTACGGCGATGCCTCGCGCGTGGACATGCTGCGCGCTGCCCGGGCCGAGGAAGCGAAGGTGTTCGTGCTGGCGATCGCCGACGTGGAGGTCTCGCTACGCACCGTACACATGGTCCAGACGCATTTTCCGCATCTGACCATCGTGGCCCGCGCCCGTGATCGCCGGCGCATGCCTATCGGCTGATGGACCTGGGCGTGACGGTCTTCCAGCGCGACACGTTTCTCTCCAGCATCGCGCTCGCCGGCGATACCATGCGCGCGCTCGGCATGCGACGCGAAGAGGTCGAACGTGCCCAGAAGACATTCAAGACCCATGACGAGGCACGCCTGGCCGAGCACTACGAAGTGGCCGACGATCAGGAACGTCTGGCAAAGCGCGTGCGCGAGGCCGCGGCCGAGCTGGAGGAACTGTTCGAGCGCGATGAAGTGGAAGCCGCGCCCGACGAAAGCGGCGGGCGCTCGCAGCCGTCAGCGTCGTTTGGCGCGATCGTTGAGAAATTCGGTCAGCGCGAAGCCGGCGAGCAGCCAGAAACCGCCCACCAGCAAACCGGCGGCCACGTCGCTGGTGAAATGCACCGACAGCAGGAGCCGGCTGAAGGCGATCAGCAGGATCAGCGCGCCGCACCAGTAGCCGAGTTCGAAACGCAGCCGCGCGCTCGGCAGATTGCGTGCGATCGCGTACGCAATGAAGCCGTAGACCGCCATCGCGCCGGTGGCATGCCCGCTGGGGAACGACGGCGTGACCGCGCTGGCGAACATCAGGAAGTCCGGCCGCTGACGATCGATGGCGTATTTGCCGGCATAGGTCAGCGCCTGCGAGCCCAGTACCGTCATCAACAGGCCGGGTATATAGGTCGTGCGCCGGTCCGCCCACAGAAAAGCGGTGGATACCAGCACGACCGCCACCAGCGTGGTGATATCGGCCAGATGCGTGATCTTGGCGAACACATGCAGCAGATCGGTGTTGCGCAAGGGCGCGAGAGCAGCGTTGACCCGGGCATCGAAATGCACGATCTCTTCGCGCTGGATCACGTCCTCGGCGAGATCGGTGCCGAGCGAAACGAGATAGCCCGCCAGGATCACGATCAACGTCAATGGCAGCCCGGTGAATCGATCCGTGGCGAAGCGCCCGGCGATCCACGCGCTGGTCCGCGGGAAGCGGGCGCTGAACGCAGCCGTCATATGTCGCGCCGGCGCGACAGCGCGCGTCCGGTTCGGGTGGCGATGCGGTACGTGGCCGGCGTGGCGCGCCGGATCGCCCACCGGACCCGCCCGGCGATCAATCGACCGACGATCAAAAGCAGCGCGAGCAGGCCGATCAGCAGCCAGAACGATAGCGTGTGGTGCGACACAGGCGACTCTTGGGGTCCGACATTCGATCAATGCGCCAGTATACGGATCATGCGTGCGCCCGGTGTTTGCTAGCATCCGCCCGCAAGCCGGGCGCGATACCGTGACGGCTGCCACTTTGGGGACACCGCTGCAGCATGAAATGGACGCGAATGACCGTGCGCTGGCTGGCCCGCGTAGGCTACGCCGCGCGTGGCCTCGTCTACCTTGTTTTCGGCGGCTTGGCGTTGCACGCGGCCTGGGAGCTGTCGGAAGCAGAGGATGTACGCGGCGACCTCCAGGCCATGCACGACGAACCCGGCGGCGCGATCGTGTTGATCGCGCTGGCAGCCGGGCTTGCGGTTTATGGCATCTGGCGTCTGGTGCAGTCCACGTTCGACGTCGATCGGCACGGCTGGGGCCCGCGCGCGATCGCGGTGCGTAGCGGCCTGCTGGTAAGCGCGGTCAGCCATGCCTCGCTGGCCTGGGCCGGCATCAAGATCGCCCTGGACTGGTCGAGCGGATCGAGCCAGCCGGTTCAGCACGCCGTGTCCGCCACGCTGGATTGGCCCTACGGGCGGGAACTGGTCATCGCGCTGGGCGTGGTCATCATCGGTGCCGGCATCGCGCATCTGCACAAGGCGGCGGTCGCGGGTTTTCGCAAATGGTTCGATGCCTGGCCGGGCGCGATGTGGTGGGTCGATCCGATCAGCCGTATCGGGCTGTCGGCTCGCGGGTTGTTGTTCATCGGCGTGGGCGGTTTCGTGATCTATTCCGCGATCACCCTCGATCCGAGCGATGCCAAGGGCGCTGCAGGGGCTGCTGGTCTGGGTGCAGCAGCGCGTCTACGGCCGGATCCTGCTTGGCGTCTGGGCGATCGGCGTCATGCTGTTCGGGTGCTACAGCCTGATCGAGGCCTTTGTCCGCCGCGTGGGGCTCGGGGCGAAGATCTAGGCCGTGGCCCGGACGGCGGCCCCTACGCAATGAACATCGCGTCGCCATAGCTCAGAAAACGATAGCCGGCGCCCACCGCATGGGCATAGGCGTCCAGTACGTGCGCTCGCCCGGCAAAGGCTGCGACCAGCATCAACAGGCTCGACTGCGGTTCGTGGAAATTGGTGAAGATCGCATCCACCGCATGGAAAATGTCACCCGGTTTAAGGAACAGCTGGGTTTCGCCCGAGTACGGGCCGAGCTGGCCGTCGTGGGCGCGTGCGGCGGTCTCCAGGCTGCGTACGGCGGTGGTGCCCACGGCGATCACACGCGCGCCGGCCGCCCGCGCGGCCGCTGCCTGATCGCACAGGAGGCGGTCCACCTCCAGGCGTTCGGCATGCAGCGTCTGGTCGCGGACGTCGCCTTCACGCAGGCGCTGGTAGGTGCCGGATCCCACGTGCAGCGTCACGTAGCCGAAATTCACGCCGCGCGCGGCGAGTGCCTCAAGCAGCACGTCATCGAAATGCAGGCCGGCCGTGGGCGCGGCCACGGCGCCGTCGTGGCGGGCCCATACGGTCTGATAGCGCTCGCGATCAGCGATTTCATCCGGCCGGCGGATATAAGGCGGCAGCGGCATGTGGCCGTGGGCTGCCAGCACATCATGTACCGAGGCGTCGCCGGTCAGGGCGAGGGTGTACAGCTCCCCGCGCCGGGCGACGACGGTCAGGCGATAGTCGCCGACCATGATTTCGGTTCCGGCACGCGGTGGCTTGTTGGCCCGGATCTTCGCGGTCAGGTGGGTACTGTCGAGGATGCGCTCGAGCATGACTTCCACCGCGCCGCCGCTGGCCTTGTGGCCATGCATGCGCGCGGCGAGTACGCGGGTGTCGTTGAACACCAGCAGGTCGTTTCGATCAAGCAGCTCGGGCAAGTCCACCACGCGCCGGTCGTCCACCGATCCGCGTCGCCGGTCCAGCGCCAGCAGGCGAGAAGCCCGACGCTCGGCCAGCGGCGCCTGAGCGATCGAGGCCTCGGGCAGGATGTAATCGAAATCGCGTTTGTCCATGATTGCTGTCCGGCGGGGGCGCGGCGATTGTGGCGGGCTCGAGGCCGAGGAACAACCGGTGGCCCGCCCTGCGCGTGCCGCGCCATGCGGTATGATCGAAATCATGCTGTATCTCTACGAGTACGAAGGTTGCCCGTTCTGCGGCCGGGTACGCGAAGCGCTGATGGACCGCGTGCTCGATGCCGTGGTTTTCCCGTGTCCGCGCGGCGGTCGGCGGTTTCGTCCCCAGGCCGAAGCGGTGGGCGGTCGCCAGCAGTTTCCGCTGCTTGTCGATGACGCCACCGACACGGTGTTGTACGAGTCCGGCGATATCGTCCGTCATCTGGATCGTCGGGGCGATCACAGCGAGGAGCCGGAGGCCGCCGGCAGGCTCGGCGTGGCGGCCGGTGCGCGGGTTCGCGGTCTGTACGGCATGCAGGTGGCCGACGACCGCGACCGGCGGCCGCCCGAGTGGCTCTTCGAGTTGTTCAGCAATGAACACAATCCCCATGCCCGCGCCGTGCGCGGTCTGCTGGCGGCACTGGAGCTGCCGTATGTGCTGCGCAGCCCAGCGGTGCTGGCCGGCGCATCCGCGCCGGCCGACTGGATCCGGCGTGCGGCGCCCGATTGCGTCGACGGCGCGCATCCGCCAGTCCCGACCTTGATCGACCCGAACACCGAGAACGCGTTGTTCACGCCCGTCGCCATCGCCGAGCATCTGAAAACGCATTACGCCTGATCGCGTTGCCGGCCCAGGCCGCGGCGGCGCGGGAGATTGTTGTCATGTCGAATCGTCGTGTACTGATTGCCCTGGCGTTAGTTCTGCTCGGCCTGGGCGGCTGCGCGAGCCAGAAACCCGTGCTGTATGCGCGTGGGGGCGGCATGCCGCCCGGCGGCGACCAGGCGGTGGCAGCGTGCACCGACCAGGCCCGCGCTGCCGGGCTGGATTATTCCAAGGGTCGCGTCGGTCGTAACGCCGTGGAGAACGGTGCCGTGGGCGGGGCCGGCGGCGCAGTGGCCGGCGCGATCTACGGCAATGCCGCGCGCGGGGCGGCGGCCGGGGCCGCCGGCGGTGTCGCGGCGGGGTTGGTACGCGAGATGTTCCACCACGACGATGGGCCGGCGCCGGCCTATCGTGCGTACGTCAATCGCTGTCTGCGCGATCGCGGGTATCGGCCGATCGGCTGGAACTAGCGCCAGTGGAGGTCGCATCCGGGGTGGCTCGGGCGCTCCTCCCGAGCCGCTCGATGGGGCGGCCAGGCGGCCGACGATCGCCGATATCATGGCCATTGGGCGCGCTGCCTGACCCGGGGCAGGTTCTCTGGTGGGAACTCGACCGGCATGCGCGCAAGGCGATGGTGGCTACTCCCGCGTGTGTTCAGACAGCGCTACACTCAATCGGTCATCCCAGCAGGACAGCCAGCATGAGCTTCTGGAGCGAGTTCAAGAGTTTCGCGGTACGGGGCAACGTGATCGACCTGGCCGTGGGCGTCGTCGTCGGCGGGGCCTTCGGCAAGATCGTGACCTCGCTGGTCAACGATATCGTGACGCCGCCGCTCGGCATCCTCATCGGGGGCGTGGATTTCGCCAATCTCAAGGTCACGCTGAGACAAGCCGCCGATGCCCATCCCGCGGTGACGATCAATTACGGCAGCTTCATCCAGACGATGATCAATTTCGTGATCATCGCGTTCGCGATCTTCGTCGTCATCCGCATGCTCAACAAGCTCAAACGCAAGGAAGCCGAGGCGCCCAGCCTGCCGCCGGCGCCTTCCCGCGAAGAGGTGTTGCTGACCGAGATTCGCGACGCGCTGCGAGAGCGCAACGAAACCGGTGGCGCAGACGGCCGTCCCTAGCCGCCTAGGCGACGCGCCCAGACTTCCAGCGCGCCGCGATAGGCCAGTCGCATCTGCGCGGCGAACACCGTCGCGGTGAGGTCGGCGCCCAGCGGGGTGGTGGCGCGCAGGCGCGAGGTCCAGTGCACACGACAGCGCCGGCCTCCGGTCAGCGGCTCGATCAGCAGGCGCGCGCCGATATGCTGCATCGGCAACGGCGACTCGATGATCCGGTAGGCCAGCGACCGGCCCGGTTCGTACTCGGTGATGCGTTCGACGAAGGTCATTGCCGGCAATCGGAGCACGCGCTCGGCGCCGACCCCGTTACGCTCGGGCGTGCCCTCGGTGCGCAGGAAGGCGCGCCGCACGCCCGGCAACCGGGCGTAGCCGGGGTGATCGGCAAGGACATCGAACACCGTGTCCGGGTCGGATTCGAAAATCCGGTCGACGTGAATACTCTGCATGACGCACGGGGGAGACAATCAGGCGCGCATGCTATCGCGTTTCGCCCGCTCGCGGGTGCGCGGCGACGTCCCGGCCGCCGTGGCCGCCGGCGCATGCGCCTGACTGAGTGTGGAAGCCGCGTCTATCCGAGAGCACCATGAACAGGGCCGCATCATTCGGGTCGCGCTGCCGTGTGCAACGTGGTCCTGGCGTGCGGCCTTGGCTGGCTGCGCAACGATCCAGCCGCCGCCGCCGGCGCGCTCAACGAGCCGGTCGATGCCTTCGAGGCGGTGGGCGCACCCGAACGCCCGTGGCACGGTCGAGCGCGATCGCGACAACCTGTCCACCGATATCGAGCGCCTGCAGAATGCGCGTTCGACCTATGAGCACGAGCAGCAGCGCCTGACCGCGGAAATGAAGCGGCGTCAGGCCGAATGCCGCAAGCAGGCGGATTCGCGCCAGGTCGAGATTCAGGACGGCAGCGGCGACCCGACGCGACCTACTGTCAGCCGGCCGACGACAGCAACAGCCAGTAGCGCGGGCGGCACGGCGCTTGAGCCAGGCGCCGGGCGTCGCCATATTGGCATTATGAGTACGATCAAAGACACCGCCGCGACCTGTTCGCCTTGGACTGGATCAATCGCCAGGCCGAGCTGGGCGAGCCCTGGTTCTTTGCGCAGGCGCCGAGTCCGCTGCCTGCGCCCTATCCCATTGTCTTCAATGACGATGTCGCCGCCCTGCTGGATATCGACCCGGCCCGGGCGCGGGCGGCCGGTTATGCCGAGGCGCTGTCCGGCAACGCCCCGCCGGCGGGCGCGCAGCCGACCTCGCATCGCTACGGCGGCCATCAGTTCGGCGTCTGGGCCGGCCAGCTCGGCGACGGCCGCGCGATCACCCTCGGCGATATCCGCAACGCCCGCGGCCAGTCCTACGAAATCCAGCTCAAGGGTGCCGGCAAGACGCCGTTCTCGCGCTTTGCGGATGGTCGCGCGGTGCTGCGTTCGGCGATTCGCGAGTACCTGGCCAGCGAAGCGCTCGCCGCGCTGAACATTCCGACCACCCGCGCGCTGGCGATCGTGGGCAGCGATACGCCGGTGTACCGCGAGACGGTGGAGACCGCCGCGGTCATGACCCGGGTCGCGCCCAGCCTGGTGCGCTTCGGCAGTTTCGAGGTGCTGTTCGAGGCCCGGCGCTTCGACGATCTGGCGCCGCTGGCGGACCACGTCATCGAGGAGCACTTCCCCGAGTTGGCGTCTATCGCGGACGATTACGCCCGCCACCAGGCCTGGATCGAGCGCGTCATCGAACGCACGGCCGAACTGATCGCCGACTGGCAGGCGGTGGGGTTCTGTCACGGCGTGATGAACACCGACAACATGTCGGTGCTGGGCCTGACCCTGGACTACGGCCCCTACGGTTTCATGGACAGCTTCGATCCGGGCTGGATCTGCAACCACACCGATGCTGGTGGGCGCTACGCCTACGACCAGCAGCCCCAGGTCGGCTTATGGAATCTCGGCCGTTTCGTGCAGTCGGTTCTGCCGCTGCTGTCCGCTGTCCCCGACGAGGCCGTGGCGATCGGCCAGCGCCTGCTGGAGAGCTATCGCGGGCATTACGACGCCGCCTACATGGCGCGCATGCGCGCCAAACTCGGCTTGCCCGACGAACATGAGGACGACCGCGCGATCCTGGTCGGGCCATGGCCGGCGACGGCGCCGATTTCACCCGCACGTTTCGTGCGCTCGGGCAGGTGTCGAGCGCACCGGATGCGGCCGATGCGCCGTTCATCGACGAGTTCGTCGATCGCGACGCGGCCTCGGCGTGGCTGGCGGACTGGCGCCGGCGCCTGGGCGACGAGGGGGCCGACGATGGCCCGCGCGCCGAGCGCATGCGCCTGACCAATCCCAAGTACATCCTGCGCAACTATCTGGCGCAGGAGGCGATCGATCGCGCCCAGGAGGGCGATTTCAGCGAACTCGAGCGCTTGCACGATGTTCTGCGGCGTCCGTTCGACGAACAGTCCGACAAGTCCGACTATGCGCGGCTGCCGCCCGACTGGGCGCGTGGGCTGGTGCTGAGCTGCTCTTCCTAGCTTTGTTTTGCTTGGGTTAGCTTCTATCCTGCTTTCGGCTGCCCGCCAGAGATCCTCTGGCTGGGGTTCGCTCGGGGAGGTCGGGTCCGGACTCTTCATGGGGGTTTCGGGGCGGTTGCCCCTTTGGTTTCGCGTTGCTGGTCGGTTCTCTTTTGGTCTCGCCCTGGGGGGGGGATCACTTCTCGGGCCCCCCATAGAGAGGTGACGCTGAGAAGGGATCCCCGCGCTGCCGAGTCAGCAATGCGTGCCGTCGGAAGGGCGCGGCAGGCGGATCCCTCCGGTCGATCTCGTCGTAGAGAGAGGCGGGTCGAATACAGATTCGCGCGCCAGCTCGACGCCAGCAAGGCTGAGGGGCGGGGGGGGGTGGGCGGCACGTTACACTCAGGCTTTAGTCCGGAAGATCCTTGAGCGGATGATCGCCGTCCCAGGGTGCCCGAAAATGCGCGTCGACATAGTCGGCCGGTACCTCGGCCACCGACTCGAAATGCCATACGGGCTGGCGGTCCTTGTCGAGGAGCAGGGCGCGCACGCCTTCGGCGAAATCCGGATGCCGGCAGCACTGCAGCGCCATCTTGAGTTCGCGCATCACCGCCTGTTTGAGCGACAGAAGCGACCGCCGCCGAGCTGGCGATGGATCAGGTGCGCGGTCACCGGACAGCCGTTGGCCAGATTGGTCGCGGCCTGGGCCAGCCATTCGTCCTCGCTGGTGGTGAGCTTGCGGATGCCGCTGACGATCCCCGCCAGCGTCGCCGCGTCGGTGGCCTCGCGGATGGTCGCGGCATGTGCCAGCAGCTTGGATTCGGGCAGCGTGACCGGTTGCTCCTGTGACACGCGGCGCAGCACGCGCCCGACCGCGGCATGCGCCTGGCTCCAGTCATCGACTCGCGTCAGCGCCTCGATCACGTCGTTCTTGGCTGCATGCGCGATGGCCCGATCGGCCAGCCCGCAGACCAGCGCATCCTCACCGCCCAGCGTGGCGCCGGTCAGGGCCACGAACCGGCCGAGGCGCGGCGGCATGCGGTTGAAAAGCCAGGTGGCGCCGCAGTCGGGAAACAGACCGATCCGGATTTCGGGCATCGCCAGCGCCGAGGTTTCGGTGACCACGCGATGCGAGGCGCCTGCGAACAGCCCCATGCCGCCACCCATGACCAGGCCGTGGCTCCAGACCAGGCAGGGCGTCTTGAGCATGTGGATGGCGTGGCAGAGCCGGTATTCGAGGGTCAGGAAACGCGCCGGGTAGTCCGGATCGCCCTGGCCGGTCATGCCGTTGTAGAGGGCGATGATGTTGCCGCCCGCGCAGAAGGCCGGTTCGCCGTTGGCATCGATCACGTTACAGGCGATGTCCTATCCGCATCCCAGGCCGTGAGCTGCTTGTAGAGCGGCTCGATCATTTCAGTGTCAGGGCGTTGCGGGTGTCGGGGCTGTTCAGGGTCACCCGCGCCACGCGGCGGCCGCCTTCGGCTTCGATTTCATCGAACAGAGGGTTTCGCTCATGTCTTAGCAGTCGTCCGTTGGATACGCCGGTCGCGGGTGCGCGGCGTGCGCAGTCCCCGGGGGGGGGACAGCAAGACCGGGCCGGCGCGGGTGATCTACAAAGAACGCCTGCTGTGCTAATTTGTTCGCGCTGCCGGGCGTTTTCCGGCCATTGTTCACAAGTGACAGGAGTTTTGATTATGACCAAAACGCTGCTGAAATCCGCGTTCGTGGTTGGTGTTGTAGCCGCGGCGGCCGGTTGCGCGAGCAACAACGACGCCACCCAGGCCCAGATCGACCAGGCCATGCGCAAGGCCGAGTCGGCCCAGACCACGGCCAACGAAGCCCAGAGCACCGCCAACCGTGCGATGCAGACCGCCCAGGAAGCCAAGTCGGCCAGCCAGGCGAACTCGCAGCGCATCGAGCGCATGTTCGAGAGCTCGCAGCGCAAGTAGGCGCGTTGCCGGCCGGCCCGCGCCAGCGGGCCGGCCATGGAAAAGCCCCGCCGTTGTGCGGGGCTTTTTTGTGTCTGCAACGCGCGTCTGCGCGCTAGCGCCTGCCGATCTGAACCCCAATGGCCTCGGGAATGCCGTCGGCGCTTTCCACCACCTTCTGGGCGCGATCCCAGTCCACCGGCGCATCGGCATGCGACTTGGTGGCGGCGATGAGTTCCTCGACCCAGGGCGTATACGAGCGCACCGGTGCGTCGCCGTTGGCATCGGGCGGATGCGACTCGATGAATAGCGTGTTGCCCTCCCAGCCGATCTTGTAGGGCTGGCTGATGATGTTCACCGGCGTGCCCACCGGCACCATGTCGAACAGGGCGGCGATGTCTTCCGGATACAGGCGGATGCAGCCGTGCGACACCTTCAGGCCGATGCCCGCGGGCTTGTTGGTGCCGTGCAGCAGATACGACGCCAAGCCCAGATAAAGTGCATGCTGGCCGAGCGGGTTGTCGGGCCCGGCGGCGACCACTGCAGGCAGCGTGTCGCCGGACTCGGCGTGTTCCGCGCGTATCGAGGCGGTCGGTGTCCAGGTCGGGTCGGCCTTCTTGCGCACGATGCTCGTGGTGCCCAGCGGCGTCGACCAGCCTTCGCGGCCGATGCCCAGCGGGTAGGTGACCACCTTGCCGGCATAGGGGCTGCCCTGGGCCGGATAGTAGTAGATCCGCATTTCCGGGATGTTGATCACCAGGCCCTTGCGCGGCGCGTCCGGCAGCACATAGCGCGTGGGGATGATCATCGGCGTGCCGTCGCCGGGCAACCAGGGGTCGACCTCGGGATTGGCCAGACGCAGCTCGCGATAGCCCACGTTGTACTCGCGGGCGAGCTTGACGAAGGTATCGGACTCCTTCGTCTTGATATGCTGGATTTCGCCGACCAGGTCGGCGTGATCGGCGGGCATGGCGTACATCGCCGCATCGGCCCCGCCGAATCCCGCGAGCGCCGGCGCCAGACATATCGCAAGCATGGCCACGACAAGGCCCAGCGGACCCAGCGCATGCTTCATTGCTGCGTTTGCCCTATCCATCGCCCGCATGCCGCGCATCCTTTGTTCATTGATGTAAGCCGTGTTGCCGGCTGTTCACTTGCGTCGGTTCCGGGCGGCCGCAGGCGAAGCGGTGCCCGCGTACGTCAGGGGGCCAGTCGCTCCAGCCGCCAGGTGCCGGCCTCGAGCCGGTAGCGGAGGCGGTCGTGCAGCCGGCTGCGCCGCGCCTGCCAGAACTCGATCGCCTCGGGGTGCAGGGCATAGCCGCCCCAGTGCTCGGGGCGTTCGACATCCTGCTCGGCAAAACGTGCCTCGACGGCGGCCAGACGCCGGTCGAGCTCGCCACGGTCGGCCAGCACGCGGCTTTGCGGCGACGCGTGTGCGCCCAGCCGGCTGCCTCGCGAGCGGTTCGCGAAATAGCTGTCGGAGCGGGCGGCGTCGAGCTTGCGAACCGTTCCGTTCACGCGCACCTGACGCTCGCAGGGCTCCCACCAGAACACCAGCGCCGCCTGCGGATGCGCCGCCAGCGCCCGGCCCTTGCGGCTTTCATAGTTGGTATAGAAGCGAAAGCCGTTCTCGTCGAAGCCCTTGAGGAGCACGATGCGCGCCGACGGTTGGCCGTCGGCGTCCACCGTGGCCAGCGTCATGGCCGTGGGTTCGATCATCGTCGACTGCTGCGCCTGTGCATACCAGTCGGCAAACAGCAGCAGGGGATCGGCCGGCACGTTCGCCTCGACCAGATCCTGGCGGTCGAGGTCGCCCTGCCAGGCACTCGGCTGATCGGACATCCGTGGTGACTCCCGGCTATCGTCGAGCGTGAAGCCGACCTTGATCGACACCTGCCAGTGGGCGACCTCGCCGTTCTCGATATGTCCGCGCGTGCCGGTGACCTCGAACCAGCGCATGTGCTTGATCGTCTTCGAGGCTTCCTTGATGGCCTTGCGCACGGCGTCTTCCTGGCTGGTTTCGGAAGAACCGGTCAGTTCGACGGATTTGTATACGTTGTCGCTCATTTGCAGGTCCTTGACTGAAAATCGATTGCCGCAAGCCTACGCCGGAGGCTGCGCCTGCTCAAGATACGGTGCTTGCGGTCGGACGGCGGCACGGCCCTTTCGACATGCGGCCTGGGGCAGGCCATGACCGAAAGCGCGGGCGCGCACGGCTGCCGAACAGGCGTTCAGTATGGTACAAACGCGGCCTGTACTTGCCGCATCGAGAGCCGAACATGAAAGCAATACGCATCGTCGATACAGATAATGGCACCTCGGCCGACATCACCGACATGGAGATCGCCGACCTGTCCGATGGCAACGTCGTGATCAAGTCGACCTACTCGTCGCTCAACTTCAAGGATGCGCTCGCGATCACCGGCAAGGGCAAGATCGCGCGCAAGCGACCGCTCAATGCCGGCATCGACGTGGCCGGCGTGGTCGAGGAAAGCGGCGATGACCGCTTCGCGCCCGGCGACGAAGTCGTGGTCACCGGCTGGTTCTTGAGCGAAATGCGCGACGGCGGCCTGGCCGAGTACGTGCGCGTGCCGGGGGATCTGGTCATCGCTCGCCCGGACGGGCTGAGCCTGTGGGAGACCATGGCGCTGGGCACCGCCGGATTCACCGCCGGCATGGCGATCAAACGCATGGAAGACAACTTCCAGAAGCCTGAAGACGGCCCGATCCTGGTCACCGGCGCCACCGGCGGCGTGGGCATGTTCGCGGTCGATCTGCTGGCGCGTCGCGGCTTACGAGGTGGTCGCCGTTTCGCGCAAGGCCGACAGCGAAGGCGATTTCCTCAAGAAGCTGGGTGCGAGCGACGTCATCACGCCGGATGCGCTCGATCTCGAGGGCAAGCCGCTCGGCAAGCCGGTATATGCCGGTGCCATCGATGCCGTCGGCGGCGAACTGCTGGCGAATATCGTGGCCCAGATTCAGCCGTACGGGAACGTGGCCGCCATCGGCCTGGCCGGCGGGCCCAAGCTCGCCACCACCGTCATGCCCTTCATTCTGCGCGGCGTGTCGTTGCTGGGCATCCATTCGGTGGAATGTCCGCAGCCGTGGCGCGAACAGATCTGGGGCGAGCTGTCCGGCGCGCACAAACCGGCCCATCTGGAAACCATCGCCAGCCAGACCGTCGCCCTGGGCGAGGTGTTCGACGTGTGCGACTCGATCATGGCCGGCAAGAACACCGGTCGTACGGTGGTCGACATTCAGGGCTGATCACGACGGCGATCAGGCTAGTACAACGAGCACATCGAGGAGCATGGGATGAGCAGCAGCGAAAACACCGCGGGCCTGGCGGGCGTCACCGCCGGCAAGACCGCCATCTGTACCGTCGGCAAGAAGGGCGTCGGCCTGACCTATCGCGGTTACCTCATCGAGGATCTCGCCGCCAAGGCGCAGTTCGAGGAAGTCGCCTATCTCATGCTCTACGGCGAGCTGCCCAACCAGAGCCAGCTCGATGCCTACAGCAGCGCCTGGCGGCTTGCGCGGTCTGCCCGACGGCGTCAAGACCGCGCTCGAGATCCTGCCGGCGGACACGCACCCCATGGATGTGATGCGCACCGGCGCGTCGGTACTGGGTACGCTCGAGCAGGAGAACGACCCGGCCGAGCAGCAGCACGACGTGGCCGACCGCCTGCTGGCCGCTTCCGTCGATGCTGCTGTACTGGTACCACTTCACGCACGCGGCAAACGCATCGAGGTCGAGACCGACGACGAGACGGTCGGCGGCCATTTCCTGCATCTGCTGCACGGCGAAAAGCCCAGCGAGGACGCATCAAGGCCATGTCGACGTCGCTGATCCTGTATGCCGAACACGAGTTCAACGCCTCCACCTTCACCGCCCGGGTGATCACCGCGACGCTGTCGGATTTCTATTCGGCGATCGTCGGCGCGATCGGTGCCCTGCGTGGACCGCTGCATGGCGGCGCCAACGAGGAGGCGATGGAGCTGATCCAGCCCTTCAAGGATCCGGACGACGCCGAGCGCGGCCTGCGGGATGCTGGCGCGCAAGGAAAAGATCATGGGTTTTGGCCACCGGGTCTACAAGACCGGCGATCCGCGCACCCATCATCAAGGAATGGGCGGAGAAGTTTGCCGGCGATGACGACTACAAGCGCAATCTCTACGCGATCTCCGAGCGCATCGAACAGGTCATGTGGGACGAGAAGAGCATGTTCCCCAATGCGGACTTCTATCACGCGACGGCCTATCACTTCCTGGGTATCCCGACGGCTCTGTTCACTCCGATCTTCGTGATCTCGCGGCTGACCGGCTGGGGCGCGCATATCTTCGAGCAGCGGGCGGACAATCGCCTGATCCGGCCGAGTGCCGAATACGTCGGCCCGGAAATGCGTGATTTCCTGCCAATCGAAGAGCGCGGCTGAGGTCCGCCGCAACTAACAACAAAGGGGGATCGGATGATTCTGGCTTATTGGTGTGTATTGATTGCGGCGTTCATGCCGGTCGGTTTTGTCGGCTACGCCAAGTTCTCCGGCGACCGCAAGATGGGGCCCGAGACAATCGCATCCCGCGGCAGTGGCTGGAAGCCACCGAAGGCGCCCAGCAGCGGGCGTACTGGGCGCAGCTCAATGCTTCGAGGCCTTCCCGCCGTTTGCTGCCGGCGTCATCATCGCCGTGATCGCTGGCGGCTCGATCGCGGCCGTCAATTTGCTGGCGGTGCTGTTCATCGTGCTGCGGTTGTTCTATGGCTGGTGCTATATCACCGATCGCGCCAGCCTACGCAGCATGGTCTGGTTCGCAGCCACTGCCTGCACGGTGGGCTTGTTCATCGTCGCCGCGGTAGGCTCTTTACGGGCCGACCGATCGCTCCGTGCCATCGGCGGACCACCCGATATCGCGCCCGGGTGATCGCCGTATACTCGATTCTGAGTGCCGGCCCCCGTGCTGATGGGGACTAGACAAAAGCGGGCTGCGCGAGGTGAGATATGCAAACCAAACGACTCAACCTGGTGGATACCGCGTGGCTCAACGTGGAGACCCCCAATGCTCCGATGCAGCTTGGCGGCCTGCTGACGTTCAAGCTTCCTGACGACGCGCCGGCGGATTTTTGCCAGCGCTGGTCGACCATTGGCGGCGTTTCCCGCTGGCGTTTCGGCCATGGAATCAGCGTCTGCGTTCGGGACGTCTGCGCAGCGTCGTACCCGAATGGGAGCTGCTTGACGAGATCGACGTCGACTATCACTTTCGTCATTCGGCGCTGCCCTCGCCGGGCGGCGAGGTCGAACTCGGCACATTGACCTCGCGGCTGCATAGCCACCCGATCGATTTCGATTATCCGCCCTGGGAACGCCATCTGATCGAAGGATTGGAGAACCGCCGGTTTGCGCTGTATCTGAAGATTCATCATTCGCTGATCGACGGCGTTGCCGGCATGCGGCTGCTCGCCCGCGCGCTGGATGGTACAGCCGAGACCACTGGCAGGCCCCCGTTTTGGGCGATCGAGCCGAAAAAACGCGGCGCGAAAACGCCGGAGGAAATCAGCCAGGCCTGTATCGGGCTGTCGCCCAGATGATTGCCGTGCAAGCGAGCAAGTTACGTCGCTGTCCGGTTTTGCCAGCGTCGTACGCGACATGTTGCGCGCCGCGCGTTCCGGCAAGAATGCGATGGGGTTGCCGTTCGCCGCGCCCAGCTCGGTGCTCAACGGGCGCATCACCGCGCCGCGTCGATACGCGACCCAGTTGTATTCGCTCGCTGAACTCCGTGGCCTGGCCCGGGGTGCGGGCGGTACGGTCAACGATATCGTGCTCACGATCTGCGGCACCGCGCTGCGGCGTTATCTGATCGAGATCGACGCGTTGCCGAAGAAGGCGCTGACCGCCGGCATCCCGGTTTCGGTACGTACCGCCGACAGTGACGATGAGCACGGCAACGCGATCACTTTCATATTCGACGCTGGCCACCGACGAGCCCGACACCCGCCAGCGCTTCGAAACGATCGCGGCCTCGGCGCGCGCGGCGAAAACCAGCCTGGAAAAGCTGTCAGCTTCGGCGATCACGCAGTACACGATTGCGCTGATGTCGCCGTATATCCTCTCACTCGTGTCCGGCATGGCCGGACGCACGCGCCCGGTGTTCAACGTCACCGTGTCCAACCTGCCGGGCCCGCGCAAGCCGCTCTATATCAATGGCGCCGAGATGGAAGCTTTCTATCCGACGTCGCTAGTCACCCACGGTCAGGCGCTCAACATCACCGTGCACGGCTATGCCGATACGCTCGGCTTCGGCTTCATCGGCTGTCGCGACAGCCTGCCCTCGCTGCAGCATATCGCTGTATATGCCGGCGAGGCGCTCGACGAACTGCGCCAGCTCTATGGCCCGAAGGATCAGACGCCCGCCGCGGCTCCGCACGCGAGCGGGGATTCAGCCGCTCGACCGGCGGCCGAAACCGTCGAGCCGTCGTACATCCGGCGACAGGACGACAGCGAAATCCCGGAGTACCGGGAGCCAGGCGAAGTCGAAGATCAAGAGCTCGCCCGGCAAGGCTGCGGGCAATGGCGGGTCGAAGAGCAGCGGCAGCACTGCCAAAAGCAAATCCCGGAAAACAACAGCGGAAAGCGCTCGCCCGACCGCCCCGGCGAATCGAACGACTAGGAGGCTGTCGAACTGAAGCGATCGTCGCGAACAAGGTGGGAGGACGAGCGCAAACGAGCCGACTTTGGAAACGAACAGTGATTCTATATCAACGATAAAAGTGGCTCATTTGAGCCATCACCCCGCCGGCGCAGTATATGGGCCTCGAGTCCGACAGCCTCCTAGCCGCCGAACCCGACGACAACGAACTGCAGGTGTTATGAGTCACGATATTCGTTCTGCCTCTCGCGTCCCCTTCGATACCGTTCTGACGAAGATTGCCGATTATGTCTGCGATGTGCCGATAGATAGCGCCGAGGCGCTGGAAACGGCGCGTTATTGTCTGATCGACACGCTGGGCTGCGGCCTGCAGGCGCTGTCATATCCGGCCTGCACCAAGCTCATGGGCCCGGTGGTCGAAGGCGCCACACTCGCAACGGCGCCCGCGTGCCGGGGACCTCGTATGCCCTGGACCCGGTCACGGCCGCCTTCAATATCGGCTGTATGATCCGCTGGCTGGATTTCAACGACACCTGGCTGGCGGCCGAGTGGGGCCATCCATCGGATAACCTCGGCGGCATCCTGGCCGTGGCCGACTATGTCCGCGCCGCAACATCGCAAAGGGCGAAGCGCCGCTGACGCTGCGCGATGTGCTCATCGCCATGATCAAGGCGCACGAGATCCAGGGCGTGCTGGCGCTGGAGAACAGCTTCAACCGGGTCGGGCTCGATCACGTCCTGCTGGTGCGCATCGCCACCTGTGCGGTGGTCACGCGGATGCTGGGCGGCAGCAAGGAAGAAGTGACCAACGCGGTATCGCATGCCTTCATCGACGGCGGCGCGCTGCGCACCTATCGCCATGCGCCGAATACCGGACCGCGCAAGTCCTGGGCGGCCGGCGACGCCACCTCGCGCGGCGTGCTGCTGGCCCTGCGTGTCCTGCGCGGCGAGATCGGCTACCCGTCGGCGCTGACCGCGCCGACCTGGGGGTTCCAGGATGCGCTGTTTCGCGGCGAGGAGATCACGCTCGGTCAGGATTTCAGCAGCTATGTGATGGAGCAGGTGCTGTTCAAGATCAGCTTCCCGGCCGAATTCCATGCCCAGACGGCGGTCGAGGCCGCGATCACGCTGCATCCCCAGGTGGCTGATCGGATCGACGAGATCGAGCGGATCGTGATCGAGACCCAGGAATCGGGCGTGCGCATCATCGACAAGACCGGGCCGCTCGATAATCCGGCCGATCGCGACCACTGCATCCAGTACATGGTGGCGGTGCCGCTGCTCTTCGGCCGGCTGACCGCTGCCGATTACGAGGATGCAGTGGCCGCGGATCCGCGCATCGACACCCTGCGCGACCACATGGAAGTGGTCGAGAACGAACGCTTCACCCGCGAGTATCTGGAAGCCGACAAGCGGGCGATCGGCAATGCCGTGCAGGTCTTTTTCAGCGACGGCTCGGCCACCGAAAAAGTCTCGGTGGATTACCCGATCGGCCATCGCCGGCGTCGCGACGAGGGCATTCCGGAGCTGAAGAAGAAATTCGCAGCCAATCTCGCGTTGAAGATTGCGCCGAAGAATGCGGCCCGTATCCACGAGATCGTGGCCGAGCAGGAACAGGCCGAAGCCACGCCGGTGCCCGACTTCACCGATTTGTTTGTGGTGTAGCTGGCCCGCACGCGACCGCAGGAGAATGCCATGCCCGAAACCGTGATTGGTTGCCCGATTTCCACCGAACTGGCGGAGCGCGCCCGCCAGACCATCGAGGAACTGCGACATGCGCCCGAGCAGGTGCACCGCGAACACGTCGTCGAACTCATCCTCGAGTTGACCGAGACATCGTTCGACTACCATTTCCAGCGGCCGCTACGGGCGCTGGGCGTGGGCTTTGGCACCCGCAAGAGCATCGACTACGGCTTGAAGGGTGCCATGCGGGTCATCCGCTCGAGCATGCAGCGAGTGATCCGGGGGCTGGAGCACGATCGCTACGCGAAAGTGGCCGATTTCCTAGAAGACGCCTATTTCCCCGAGGCGAGGAGCGACCGAGCCTGAGCAAGTCGGATCGGCCGCTACCGCCTCCCGGTGGAACACCAGCGGCCGAAGACACCGCGATCATGGTCGTTTCAGCCATCACGAGCATAACGATGGTCACGGTAGTCGCGGCGTTCGTGGTCCCGATGATCACCGCGCCAGCCATAGCGGTCGTCATGCGCGACGCGGTGGTAGCGGTCGTGCGGTCGAGCGGTGATCGCGACGATGTCCTCCCGATAATGTTCGCGGTCGCGATGTGGTCGGCGAATGGCGATACGCATTCGCGCGCGAGCGATCATGGTGATCGAAATCATGGGCCTGGGCGGCACCCACGCCTGCGCCAAGCAGTGCGAGGCCAGCCAGCGGCGCGGTCAAGAGGGCAAGCCAGCGTGAACGAGAGGTTGATGTTGCGTTCTTCATGGGGATCTCCGTGGCGAGCATGACGCTCGTTTCTGATTCGGTTGTCAGTCTATGCGCATCGTATGAATCGTTCATTAACAATTTAACGATGAGTCGGGCCGCAGGTTGCCGCGTCGCTGTCCGACCCAGGCCGCAGGCGGCCCGAGGACGCCTCTGGCGCCAACGGCCAGCGATAAGGCGCAACCCGGTATAATTGCGCGCTGTTTCGTCGACATGTGGAAACACCCTGTCGATCTTCACGACGCGTACAGATGAGCCGGCCGCTATGAGCAATAACGACGCCCACGACGCCGCTGCCGAGAAGTCGGGCGGTACCAATTTCCTGCGCACGCTGATCGCCGAGCAGATTGCCTCGGGCGAGCATCAAGGCGAAGTCGTGACCCGGTTCCCGCCGGAGCCGAACGGCTATCTACATATCGGCCATGCGGCTTCGATCTGCCTGAACTTCGGGCTGGCCGAATATTTCGACGGCCGTTGTCGCCTGCGCTTCGACGACACCAATCCGGACGCCGAAGACCAGGAATACATCGATTCCATCCAGGCCGACATCCACTGGCTGGGCTTCGAGTGGGACGGCGAGGTGCGCTATACGTCGGGCTATTTCGATACGCTCTACGAGTACGCCCTCGCCTTGATCGATGCAGGTCTGGCCTACGTCGACGAGCTCACGCCGGAACAGATCCGTGAATACCGCGGCACGCTGACCGAGTCGGGAAAAAACAGCCCTTATCGTGATCGCGATGCGGCCGAGAGCCGGGCGATGTTCGAAGCGATGGCGCGCGGCGAGTACGCCGAGGGCACGGCCAGCCTGCGCGCGAAGATCGACATGGCGTCGGGCAACATCAATCTGCGCGATCCGGTGATCTACCGCATTCGCAACAAGGCGCACCATCAGACCGGCGATAAATGGTGCGTCTACCCGTCCTACGATTTCGCCCACGGCCAGTCCGACGCCATCGAGGGCGTGACACACTCGATCTGCACGCTGGAATTCGAGGATCATCGCCCGCTCTACAACTGGTTGATCGAGCATCTGCCGGTGCCGAGCCGGCCGGTGCAGTACGAGTTCGCGCGAGTCAATCTCAACTACACCATCACCAGCAAGCGCAAGCTGCGCCGGCTGGTCGACGAGCATATCGTCGATGGCTGGGACGACCCGCGCATGCCGACCATTTCCGGCATCCGGCGACGCGGCTATACACCGCAATCCATTCGTCGTTTCTGCGAGATGGTGGGGGTGTCGCGCAGCGGCGGCACGGTCGATGCGGCCATGCTCGAACACGCGATCCGCGATGACCTGAACAGCCACGCCGCGCGGGCCATGTGCGTGATTGACCCGCTCAAGGTCGTCATCACCAACTGGGACGAAGGCCACGTCGAGACGCTGACGGCGCCGGGCCACCCCAATCGCGACGACATGGGCGAGCGAGCGCTGCCGCTGACCCGCGAGATCTATATCGAAAAAGAGGATTTCCGCGAAGAGGCGAACAAGAAATACAAGCGGCTCGTGCTCGGCAAGAAAGTGCGGCTGCGCAATGCCTATGTCATCGAGGCGCACGACGTGGTCAAGAACGAGGCCGGCGAGATCGTCGAGGTGCACTGCACCTACGACCCGGACACCCTCGGCGCCAACCCGGCCGACGGCACCAAGCCCAAGGGCGTGATCCACTGGGTGTCGGCCAGCCACGGCAAGCAGGCGCTGGTGCGCGTCTACGATCGGCTGTTCTCGGTCGAGAACCCGGGCCGCGAGGATGATCTGCTCGACGGGCTGAATCCGTTCTCCCTGACCGTGCACCCGGGCTGCTGGATCGAGCCGGGGGCGGCCGACGTGACGCCCGAGACCCGCTTGCAGTTCGAGCGCACCGGCTATTTCGTCGCTGATCGCTACGATCATTCGCCGGGTGCGCCGGTGTTCAATCGCGTGGTCGCCCTGCGCGATACCTGGGCCAAGATCGAAGCACGCGGCCAGTCTTGAGCGGGCGCGGTACGGTTTGTCCGTGACGTGCGGCCGGCTGGATCGGTAAGTCCGCGACCGCGCCGCCGGAGTGAACACGATCCGCGCGTGGCGCGCCGGAGGCTATTTTCGTACAGGACCAGGCGCCAGGAACGCCGTGTAGCCGGGCTACCGAAACGAGCGGTAATACCGGATTGCGGGAGCCCGAATCTATTGGGCTCCCGCCGGCCCTTCGGGTTGCGCCTTGCGGAAGCCCGATTCTGGGCGGCAACGCGACCCCCGCGGCTCGTGTTCACGGCCCTGGCCGAGAGCGTCGTGTGTATCAAGGCCGGTCCCGCGACCCTCTGAAAAACGGTATCCTGCCTGGCTTTGCGGGCTTACCTCGGGGGATCGATCGCCATGGCCATGACCGACTGGGACGCATGCGGACAACGGCTGGACGCCGGCATGGACGCCTTGGGGCTGTCGGACTCGGGCGAAGTCCGCGATCGTCTGATCGCCTATCTGCGCGAGCTGACCACCTGGAACGCGACCTACAACCTCACTGCCGTACGCGACCCGGAGGCGATGGTCACGCGGCATCTGCTCGATTGCCTGGCGGTCTCGGATTTCGTGGTCGGGGCGAATCTCGCCGATGTCGGCGCCGGGCCGGGCCTGCCGGGGCTGGTGCTGGCCATCGCCCGGCCGGAACTCGCGGTCACGCTGGTCGAATCGAGCCGCAAGAAAGCGTCGTTTCTGCGCCATGTGCGCCGCCAGCTCGCACTGGACAACGTCGAGGTGGTCCAGTCACGGGTCGAGGCCTTCAAGCCCGCGCGGCGTTTCGACTGCGTGATCACGCGGGCGTTTGCGACTGCCGGGGATACCGTGCGCGGTTCGGGCCATCTGATCGCGCCGGGTGGTCGTTTCGTGCTCATGAAGGGGCGCGATCCGGCCGCCGAAATGGACGATCTGCCGCTGGATTTCCGGCATGTCGAGACGGTGCGCGTGACCGTGCCGGGCCTCGGCGCGGAGCGGCATGTCGCGATTCTCGAACCCGGGCTGATCTAGGTGTGAGCCGGGCGCCGGCCCGCAGGCCGGTCCCGGCGCGTTCACGCATGCGATAGACTCGGATCGCACACGACTCGGGGTCATTTCACCCGGCGCCAACCGCCAGGCTGTTTTCATGAGCAACATCATCGCCATAGCCAACCAGAAGGGCGGTGTGGGCAAGACCACCACCGCCATCAATCTGGCCGCCGCACTGGCCGAGGCCGAGCAGCGCGTACTGCTGGTCGACATGGATGCCCAGGGCAACGCCACCATGGGCGTGGGCGTGGACAAGAACGCGCTCGAGGCGACGGTGTGCGACTTTTTGCTGGGCGACAAAGGCGTGGCCGATGCGCTGGAAGTGGTCGCCGACGGTTCGTTTTATCTGCTGGGCGCGAACGGCGACATGACCGCGGCCGAAGTGGGCCTGCGCGAGCGCGGCGGCGGCCGTTCGGCCTTGAAGCACGCGCTGTCATCGATCGCCGACAGCTTCGATTATGTCGTGATCGATTGCCCGCCGGCGTTGTCGATGCTGACGGTCAACGCACTGGTCGCTGCGCGCGGCGTGATCATTCCCATGCAGTGCGAATACTATGCGCTGGAAGGGCTCTCGGCGCTGCTCGAGACAATCGACAGCGTGCGCCAGCGGATCAACCCGGAGCTGACCGTCGAGGGCGTGCTGCGCACCATGTACGACGGGCGCAACCGGTTGACCGGCGATGTTTCGGCCCAGCTGATCGATTATTTCGGCGACTCCGTCTACAAGACGGTGATTCCGCGCAACGTACGGTTGGCCGAGGCGCCGAGCCACGGTCTGTCGGTGCTGGAATACGACAGCAGTGCCACCGGCTCGGCCGCCTATCGGGCGCTGGCCGCCGAATTGCTGGGGCGCGACGACAGCGAAGTGGTCCATGCGCCGACCGGTGGCGCGCGGCGTGCGGTATCCTCGCTGTTCGGGCGCCGGCGCAGAAGCTAGCGCCGGACTCGCGCAAACCGCGAAACGCGTATTCGCAGGCCGGCCGGATAATCGAGCCGGGGCGCGGTTTTACAATGAATTGCAACAGCCGATCGGGCCGTTGCCGCGCCGGGACGAGGCGCGGCGCGGCCGGACCATCAGGGCGAAGCTTATGGCACAGAAGAAGCGGGGCCTCGGCCGGGGCCTGGAATCCCTGCTTGCGAACGACTACGAACAGGCGGCCGCGTCCGGCGCGCTGACCGAGGTCGCGCTGGACAACCTCTCGCCCGGTCGCTATCAGCCGCGCCGCGACATGGACGCCGATGCGCTGGAAGCGCTGGCGGCCTCGATCCGGTCCCAGGGCGTCGTACAGCCTCTGGTGGTGCGCCGGCGCGATGACGATCCCGAGCGCTACGAGATCATCGCCGGCGAGCGCCGCTGGCGGGCTTCACGCATGGCCGGCCTGGCGACGGTGCCGGCGGTCGTGCGCGAGCTGGCCGACGATGCCGCCATGGCGATCGCGCTGATCGAGAACATCCAGCGCGAGGATCTCAACCCGCTGGAGATCTCGGCCGCGCTCAAGCGCCTGATCGAGGAATACGGGATGACCCATGCGGCCTGTGCGGAAGCGGTCGGGCGTTCGCGGGCGTCGGTATCCAATCTGTTGCGGCTGGCGGATCTGAATGCCGATGTGGCGGATCGTCTGCGCGCGGGCGAGATCGAGATGGGGCACGCGCGGGCGCTGCTGGCGCTGACCGGCGATGAGCAGTCCGAGGCCGCCGAGCGGGTCGTCGCGCGACGGCTCACGGTGCGCCAGACCGAGTCGCTGGTGCGTACCCTGCTGTCCGGCGAATCGCCTGCCGCTGCTCGGCCTCAGCGCGATGCAACCGTCGAACGGCTCGAGTCGAGTCTGGCCAAGCGACTGGAGGCCGGCGTGCGCATCGAGCCCGATCGCCGCGGCGGCGGGCGCGTGGTCATTCGCTACAAATCGGCGGAAGAACTCGATGCGCTCGTGGGGCGCTTCGACTGACCCCGCCGGCGCGTGAAATCGTTGCCATTTTGGTGCCGATTTGGCTGTCATGTACACGAACTGTGTGCGTAACTACGCGCCAACTGGAGCTAACTCGCAAATTCTTCAACGCGGTCTGAAAATTTGTTGAAATCCGCGAGTGAAACAAGGTAGCCTCGCGGCTCGAACAAAGGGAACAGCGCGTCCAGGAACGCAGCCTCAGCGAGCGACAATCGATGCGAAATGTTGTGATTCGATTGCTGCTCATGCAGTCGGTCGCCGCTGTATGTGTGGCGATCCTGGTAAGCGTGATTTATGGGAGTGGCCCTGCCGTGGCCGCGATCTACGGCGGGGTTGTCGCGTTGATCATGACGCTGATGCTGGCCTGGCGGATCAGCCAGGCCTCGCGATCGAGCCAGGCCATGCGGTGGCTGGTGCTCGGTGCGGCCGAGCGCATGATTGTGGTATGTATCGCGTTCGCGGTTGGAATCGGTGTGCTCGGCCTCGTGCCGGTGCCGATGCTGATTGGGTTCGGTGTGGCCGAGCTGGCCTACTACCTGGCTGCCGGCCCGTTGCGTCGATACATGCTCGAATTGATGGGAAGACGATACGATGGCCAATAGCGGCGGCGGTTCGGCCGAATACATCACGCATCATCTGACCGACTGGTGTGTCGGCTGCACGGCCAAGCATCAGCCGTCCGGGCTGGTCGATTTCGGCGCCTTCACGCTCGATCTGATCATTGTCGGTCTGATCTGCGCCGGTCTGGTGGCCCTGCTTGCGTTGTTCATTCGCAAGCGGCTCACGGTCGAGGATCCGAGCGGCATCCAGATGGCCATGGAAGCCGGCGTGGAATACGTCAGCGACCAGGTCGGCCAGGTCTTCCACAAGCGCAATGACTTCGTCGGCGCCATGGCGCTGACGATCTTCCTCTGGGTCGCGGCCATGAATCTGGCCGATATCATTCCGGTCGATCTCGTGCCCAGCGTGCTGGGTGGCATCGGTCACGCGCTCGGCTTCCAGCACGTATATTTCCGTATCGTGCCCACGGCCGCCCTGGATACGCCGTTCGCGATGGCGATCGTGGTGTTCGCGATCATGGTCTACTACCAGTTCCGCGCCAACGGAGCCAAAGGCTACGTGAAGCGGTTCCTGACCCATCCCTACGGCAAGTACGCCGCGCCGGCCAATATCCTCACCACGCTGATCGACGACCTGTCCAAGCCGGTGAGTCTCGCGCTGCGACTGTTCGGCAACATGTTCGCCGGCGAGCTGATCTTCGCCCTGCTGGCCATGCTCACGCTGTCCGCGCTGTCGCCGCCGAGCGCCATGGTCGCGGTCTGGGCGCCGCTGCATTTCCTGGGCGGCTTCGTATGGAGTGTGTTCCATCTGCTGATCGTGTTCCTGCAGGCATTTATTTTTGCCGTGCTGTCAATCGTCTATTTGGGGATGGCGCAGCAGACGGATCACTGACAGGGTCTGACCCATCGGGCCGTGGTCCGATGTGGCAGTCCGCCGGCCGCCAGGAGCGCGCGCTGGCTCGCAGTTACGCTGGCACGCCTCCAGGGTTTGTCGGCGTCGGGTGTCGCGCCGGCCGCGGCGCCGGCAGGAGAAACGGGTCGCGAGATCCGAACATCGCTGAGACGAGATCGCACACGCAATCCGATCCCGTCCGTCGTTAAGCTAAGAAACGTTGATTAAGGAGTACCAAACGTGCATTCGGATCCACAACAAATTGCTGAGATCGTCGCCGCGACGGCTGTCGCCGTGGGTCTCATGCTGGCCGCCGCCGGTCTCGGCTCGGCGATCGGCTGGGGCCTGATCACCTCGAAGGCGCTGGAAGGCATCGCCCGTCAGCCGGAAATGCGTCCGCAGCTGATGGTCAACATGTTCATCTTCGCCGGCCTCATGGAATCCTTCCCGTTCATCCTGTTCGGTGTGGCCATGTGGTTCCTGTTCGCCAACCCGTTCGTGGGTACGCTGTCTAGCTTGGCCGGCGGTTAAGCCCGGAGCGCGTCATGGTCGCTATTACCGGAACACTGTTCGTTCAGATCCTGGTCTTTCTGGCACTTGTCTTCTTCATCAAGAAAGTGCTCTGGGGCCCGGTGACGCAGACGATCGACGAACGTCGCCAGAAGATCAGCGAAGGTCTCGCTGCGGCGGAACGCGGTCGGCTCGAGCTCGACGAGGCGGTCAAGGAGGCCGAGTCGCGGCTGGCCAAGGCACAGGAGGAGGCTCGCGAGCTGCTCTCCAATGCCCAGCGCCAGGCCAACGAGACGCTCGACAAGGCTCGTGTCGATGCGCGCGCCGAGGGCGATCGTATCGTGACGGCCGCGCGTGAAGAGGTCGATCAGGCTGTGGCTTCCGCCAAGGAAGAGCTGCGTCGCGAGGTCGGTGAACTCGCCGTGACGGGTGCCGAGCGCATCCTCAAGCGCGAGATCGACGCCAAGGCGCACAACGACATCATCGACGACCTCGTTGCGGAGATCCGTTAGCCATGGCCGAGCGCTACACGTTGGCCCGACCCTATGCCGAAGCGGCGTTCGAGCTGGCCCAGGCGTCCGGGGGCGATGCGCTGTCGCAGTGGTCGGATGCGCTGGCTGCGCTGTCGGCCATCGTCGCCGATGAGTCGGTCTCCAAGCTGATGAACAATCCGCGAGTCTCCGACAAGGTGCTCGCGGATGCCATCATCGAAACGGGGTCGTCCGACTTCTTCAGCGCCGAGACGCGCAATTTCGTACGTCTGCTGATCGACAACGGTCGGCTGTCCCTGGCGCCGGAAATCGCCGGGCTGTTCGAGACGGAGCGTGCGGCGGCCGAGGATCGGCTCGATATCGAGGTGACCTCGGCGGTCGAGCTTTCCGAGGCCCAGCGCGAGGCCTTCGGCCAGGCGCTGGAGAAGCGCTTCGATCGCAAGGTCTCGATGAGCTTCGCGCAGGACGATTCGGTCATCGGGGGTGTGGTGATCCGGGCCGGAGACCTCGTGATCGACGGCTCGCTGACGGCTCAGCTCGCGCGGATGCGCCAGTCTCTCGCCCATTAGGTCGACGCCGTCGCGTCACGTGCGCGGCGAGAAGGATAAAGAGGAAGACATCAATGCAACTCAATCCGGCGGAAATTTCGGATCTGATCAAGAAACGGATCGAGAACTTCGAGACCGTCACCGAATCGCGCAGTGTCGGCACGCTCGTCAGCCTGGCTGACGGCATCGCCCGTATCTACGGGCTGGCCAATGCGATGCAGGGCGAGATGCTCGAATTCCCCGGCGGCACCTACGGGCTGGCGCTCAACCTCGAGCGCGATTCGGTCGGTGCCGTGCTGATGGGCGATTATCGCCACATCTCGGAAGGCTGCGAGGTCAAGACGACCGGCAAGGTGCTGGAAGTTCCGGTCGGCGAGGAACTGCTCGGCCGCGTGGTCGACCCGCTGGGCCACCCGATCGACGGCAAGGGCGAGCTGGGCACGACCCGCACGTCGCCGATCGAGAAGGTGGCTCCGGGCGTTATCGCGCGCCAGTCGGTCGACCAGCCGGTCCAGACCGGTCTCAAGGCGATCGATGCCATGGTGCCGATCGGTCGCGGCCAGCGTGAGCTGATCATCGGCGATCGCCAGATCGGCAAGAGCGCCATCGCGATCGACGCGATCATCAACCAGAAGGGCACGGGCATCAAATGCATCTACGTGGCCATCGGGCAGAAGAACAGCTCGGTCGCCAACGTGGTGCGCAAGCTCGAGGAACACGGCGCGATGGAACACACCATCGTGGTCGCGGCCGGCGCGGCGATTTCGCCGGCGCTGCAGTACATGGCGCCCTATGCCGGCTGCTCGATGGGCGAATACTTCCGCGACAAGGGCGAAGATGCGCTGATCGTGTACGACGATCTGTCCAAGCAGGCGGTGGCCTATCGTCAGATCTCGCTGCTGCTGCGTCGTCCGCCGGGCCGTGAAGCCTATCCGGGTGACGTGTTCTATCTGCATTCCCGGCTGCTCGAGCGCGCGGCTCGCATCAATGCCGATTACGTCGAGGAGTTGACGAACGGCGAAGTCAAGGGCAAGACCGGCTCGCTGACGGCGTTGCCGATCATCGAGACCCAGGCCGGCGACGTGTCCGCATTCGTGCCGACCAACGTGATCTCCATCACCGACGGCCAGATCTATCTGGATACCGACAAGTTCAATTCCGGCTCCCGCCCGGCGGTGGACGCCGGTCTGTCGGTCTCCCGCGTTGGTGGTTCGGCCCAGACCAAGATCATCAAGAAGCTCGGCGGTGGTATCCGTCTGGCGCTGGCGCAGTACCGCGAGCTGGCGGCGTTTGCGCAGTTCGCCTCCGATCTCGACGAGGCGACGCGCAAGCAGCTGGAGCACGGCGAGCGTGTCACCCAGTTGATGGTCCAGAACCAGTATTCGCCGTTGTCGGTGGCGCTGATGGCCTCGTCGCTGTTCGCTGCCGAGCAGGGCTATCTGGACGACGTCGATGCCGACAAGGTTCAGGACTTCGAAGCAGCGCTGCATCAGTACATGAACTCGGAACAGAAAGAGCTGGTCGACAAGATCAACGAGACCGGCGACTACTCGGACGAGATCAAGGACGGCCTGCATTCGGCGCTCAAGTCCTTCAAGGATTCGCACACGTGGTGAAACGCTGCGGCGTGATGCAGTTCAACGGAGTTCGCTAAATGGCCGGTGCCAAGGAAGTCAAGACCAAGATCAAGAGCGTTCAGAATACGCAGAAGATCACCAAGGCCATGGAAATGGTCGCGGCCTCCAAGATGCGCAAGGCTCAGGAGCGCGTCGAAGCGGCTCGCCCGTACGCCGCCAAGATCCGGCGTACGGTCGGCCACGTGGCCAAGGCCAATATCGGCGGCAAGCACGAGTTTCTGGTCGAGCGCGAGGCCAAGCGGGTCGGGATCGTCGTGATCTCGACCGATCGTGGTCTGTGCGGCGGTCTCAATATCAACCTGTTCCGTAGGGTCCTGGGCGAAATCCGGAGCTGGAACGACAAGAACGTTGATGTCGATCTCGTGGTCATCGGCCGCAAGGGACTGAGCTTTTTCAAGCGCTTCGCGAAGGTCAAGGCCGACGTGGTCGATCTCGGCGATCGGCCGCACCTGCAAGACCTGATCGGAACGGTCAAGGTGATGCTCGACGACTACCGCGAGGGCAACCTCGATCGCGTGTTCGTCATGGGTAACGAGTTCGTCAACACCATGACGCAGCGCCCGTATCGTCAGCAGCTGCTGCCGGTCGAGGAGAGCGACGACAACGAGCTGTCGGACCGTTGGGATTATATCTACGAGCCCGAGGACAACGGCTTGGTGGACGATATCCTGGTTCGATTCGTCGAGTCGCAGGTCTATCAGGGCGCCGTCGAGAACGTGGCCTGCGAAATGGCCGCGCGGATGGTCGCGATGAAGTCGGCCTCCGACAATGCGGGCGACATCATCGACGACCTGCAGCTGGAGTACAACAAACAGCGCCAGGCGGCGATCACGCAGGAACTGTCCGAAATCGTGGCCGGCGCCGCGGCGGTCTCCTAGGCCGCGCACGGCCGACGCGCCGGGAATCGCAACCAAAGAACAAGATACGCGGCAGCCGATGCTGCCCAGTCGAGGAAACGCTATGAGTCTTGGAAAAGTCGTACAGATCATCGGCCCGGTGGTGGACGTCGAGTTCGACCACGAATCGCTGCCGAACATCTTCGATGCGCTCAAGCACAAGGAAACCGGCCTGGTACTCGAGGTCGAGCAGCAGATCGGCGACGGCGTCGTGCGCTGCATCGCGATGGGTGTGACCGAGGGCCTCAAGCGAGGCGGCGAAGTCGAGAACACCGGCGAGCCGATTTCCGTGCCGGTGGGTCAGAAGACGCTCGGTCGCATCATGGACGTGCTCGGCCAGCCGATCGACAACAAGGGCGATATCGGCGCGGAAAGCAGTGCCCCGATTCATCGCGATCCGCCGACGTTCGACGAGCAGGCCGGCGGCCAGGAGTTGCTGGAGACCGGCATCAAGGTCATCGACCTGCTCTGCCCGTTCGCCAAGGGTGGCAAGGTCGGCCTGTTCGGCGGCGCCGGCGTGGGCAAGACCGTCAACATGATGGAGCTGATCCGCAACATCGCGGCCGAGCACTCGGGCTACTCGGTGTTCGCCGGCGTTGGCGAGCGTACCCGTGAAGGCAACGACTTCTACTACGAGATGCAGGAGTCGAACGTTCTCGACAAGGTGGCGCTCGTCTACGGCCAGATGAACGAGCCGCCGGGCAACCGTCTGCGTGTCGCACTGACCGGCCTGACCATGGCCGAGTTCTTCCGCGACGAAGGCCGTGACGTGCTGATGTTCATCGACAACATCTATCGTTACACGCTGGCCGGTACCGAGGTGTCGGCGCTGCTGGGCCGCATGCCGTCGGCCGTGGGCTATCAGCCGACGCTGGCCGAGGAAATGGGCCTGCTGCAGGAACGCATCACCTCGACCAAGACCGGTTCGATCACCTCCGTGCAGGCCGTGTACGTGCCCGCGGACGACCTGACCGACCCGTCGCCGGCCACCACCTTCGCCCATCTGGATGCGACCGTCGTGCTGGCCCGTTCCATCGCCGAGCGCGGCATCTACCCGGCCGTGGATCCGCTGGATTCGACCTCGCGCCAGCTCGATCCGAATGTCATCGGCAACGAGCACTACGACTGCGCCCGCGGCGTGCAGCAGACTCTGCAGCGCTACCGCGAGCTCAAGGACATCATCGCGATCCTGGGCATGGACGAGCTGTCGGAAGATGACAAGCTGGCCGTGTCCCGTGCCCGCAAGATCGAGCGCTTCCTCTCGCAGCCGTTCTTCGTGGCCGAGGTGTTCACCGGTGCGCCCGGCAAGTATGTGCCGCTTTCCGAAACCATCCGTGGCTTCCAGGGCATCGTCGACGGCGAGTACGATCATCTGCCCGAGCAGGCGTTCTACATGGTCGGCACCATCGACGAGGCGATCGCCAAGGGCGAGGAAATGGCCAAGAAGGAGAAGGCGGCCTGACCCAGGCCTCTTCATCGCATGGCGGCCGCACGCGCGGCCGCGGCTTTTCGAATCGTCAGTGGCATAGGCAAGCGTTATGAAAATTCACGTCGATGTCGTCAGCGTGGAAGGCGAGATCTTCACCGGCTCGGCCAGCATCGTGTTCGCGCCCGCCGAAATGGGCGAGATCGGTATCATGCCGCGCCATGCGCCGTTGCTGACGCGGCTCAAGCCGGGCAATCTTCGTATTCGTGACGAAAACGACAACGAAGAGCAGGTGTTCGTCTCCGGCGGCCTGCTGGAAGTCCAGCCGCACCTGATCACGGTGATGGCCGATACCGCCGAGCGGGCGGCGGACATCGACGAGGCAGAGGCGGAAAAAGCCAAGGCCCGAGCGGAGCAGGCGGTTTCCGAGGCCGAGGACAAAGGTGATCTGGCGCGTGCCCAGCGCGAGCTGACCGAGGCGGCGGCGCGTCTTGAGATGGTACGGCGCATCCGCAGCCGACGATAGCTCAGCCTGAGCTCTTAAAACTCGGCGAATCAGTCGCTTAGATCGGCCCGGCATCTTGAGAAAGGTGCCGGGCCGAATTATATTGTTGCGGCGCATCAAAACGCATTGCGTATCGTGCTCGTCATGAAGCATTCCGCCGAACAGATCGCTCGTCACCGCCCTGCCGCTGCTGTTGCGGCGGTGGTGCTCTGCGTATTCGGCAGTGCCCATGCCGCAGGCGTGGATACATTCTCGGTGTTCGATTCCGCGGACCTCAACCGCCAGGTTCACGGGCACCAGAGCGCTGTCGATCTGGCCGCGGGCCCGATGCGCCTCGGCGATGCCTCTGCGTTCTTCGGTGTGGATTCGTTGAGCAATGACGCCAATCACTATCTGACCAGTGGCCTGGAATGGCGGAGCGCCGATACCGCAACGCCGCTTCTCACGGTGGGCGCCATGCATACGGCCGCGCGCGGCGCGACTATCGGCAGTCAGACGCTGATGCGGGCCGAAACCCAGCTCGCTCTCGGTAATCGGTGGTACCTGCCGGATCTGACCTTCGAGGCCGATCAGCTGGCGACCAGCGGTGCCGCCGGTTCGGCATTCGATGGCCGGGCCACCCATTTCGGATTCGGCCATGATTTCGGCCGCAGCCAGTACCACATCACCTACTTTCAGGCGGGCAGCAGCTATAACCCTTGGGGCAGCGCCATCACGGCTGGCGATCGCGGGATCGAAGTGGCCGGCGCGTATGACCTGGGCCGCCGCTGGCGCCTCAGCAATACGGTGATGATGCACAACGGCGATATCGGCACAGGCACGCCGCATGGGCTGGTGGACAAATGGAGTTTAAGTGGTGTGCCGCAGGCGATGGCCCTCGGTCAGCCGTGGCGGCTGACCGCGCAGTTCGGCGATGCCGGTGTGCCCGACACGGCACGCGCTACGCCGCTGTCGCTGGAACTGGCGTCGCGCACACGGCGCTGGCGGGACTGGCACATCGATTCGGCGCTCGGCTGGTATCAGGGCGATGTGGCCGCGCCGCACGCCATGCCGGTCGATGGTGGTCTGTGGCAGGTATCAGCAACCCACGATCTCGACCTGGTCGGGCTGCGGACGCGATTCCAGCCGAGCTTTTCGATCGGCGGCAGTCAATACGGCGGTCGCGCACTCGGTAGCCGCACCGGGCTTGCCATGGGGTTCCCGGGGCTGCTCGACAACGTGGCGTTCAGCGTCGATTATCTGTCGGCCGGCTGGGGGCCGCTCACCGATCGCGCGGATATGCAGATGACGCTGAACATCCGTCAGAACGCCGGAGCCGTTCTCCCACGGCTCGGTTCGCTCGTCGATCGGCTGCGGGGGCAGTGGTTCGGGCGCGACTGAGCCCGGACGCGTCGCGATTCTCGCAGTCGACCTAGCGCGCAAGCCACGTGTCCCCGCGCCTCGATTCGGCACGCGTGCTTTCTGTCAGGTTATTCTGGGGTCACAGACGATGAGGGCCGGTGGCCACTGGGGCCGCGTTCATTTTCCGGTCATCGGCTTTCGCGTGTCATATGCAGTTTATGGCCGACTACGGCCACTGCTTGACGCTCGATGGGCCTTGCCGCTCTTTGGGCGATCCGGCGTCGCGTCACAGCAAAGGATTTCGTCTTCATGCGCATTCTTTCGATCCAAACCCGGCGCATCGCGCGCTGCGCCGGTGTGCTGCTGCTGGGTGCCGGGCTCGCTGCTGCCGCGGCGTTCGCGGCCGCGGCCGATGCCGGGGCTGATCACGCCGACAAGGCATCCGACACGGACAAGAGCAAGGCAGCCGGCAAGCCGTCGCAGAAAAAGAGCGCGGCCAAACCGGAGTCCGATCAATCCGGCGACTCGGAAAAGAATACAGGCACCGCCAACAACAAAGACAAGCACAACGACGAAAAGAACGACAACGGCAAAAACGAGTCCTCGAGGCAGGGCGAGCAGAATGGGCCGTTTTCCTACGATCAGCTGATCGATCGGGCCAAGGCGTTGTCCAAGAAGGATTACACCGCGCCGGCCAAGGTGCCGCAGTTCCTCACCAACCTGAGCGCCAATCAGCTGTCGAAGATCAGCTTCAAGCGCGACGATGCGCTCTGGCACGACCAGGATCTTCCGTTCCAGGTGATGTTCTACCATCCGGGCTCCTACTATGATCACGCAGTCAAGATTCATGTGATCAAGGACGGCAAGACGCAGACGCTCAAGTTCGACAAGAGCGACTTCAACTATCCCAACGACGATCTGAAGAAAAAGGTTCCCGACGATCTGGGATACGCGGGCCTGAAGCTGCTGCACACCCTGGGCGATCCGAAGAAGATGGACGAGGTGATGTCGTTCCTCGGCGCGTCCTATTTCAGGGCGCTGGGCGCTGACGAACACTATGGCCTGTCGGCCCGCGGGCTCGCGATCAACACCGGCAACACCCAGAAGGGCGAAGAGTTTCCGAACTTCACCCAGTTCTGGCTGGTGGATCCGGGTAAGAAATCCGGGCACATGACGCTCTACGCGCTGCTCGATTCGCCGAGCGTGACCGGTGCCTACAAGTTCGTCATCACGCCGGGCAAGGCCACGCACACGCATGTCGAGGAAACCCTGTTCACGCGCCAGCCGATCGCCAAGCTCGGCATCGCCCCGCTGACCAGCATGTTCACCTGGGGCGAGAACAGCCTCGCACGCCTCAAGGACTACCGTCCCGAGGCCCACGATTCCGACGGCATGGTGATCTCGGCGGCCAATGGCGAATGGCTGTGGCGACCTCTGGTCAATCCGCAGAAGCTGTGGATGAACCAGTTCGACGCCAACAATGTGCGCGGCTTCGGCCTGATGCAGCGTGATCGCAAATTCGATGATTATCAGGATCTGAACTACGAATACGAGAAGCGCCCGAACGCCTGGGTCACGCCGGACGGGGACTGGGGCAAGGGCCATCTCGAACTGGTGGAGATCCCTTCGGACAGCGAAGTCAACGACAACATCTCGCTGTACTGGGTTCCGGCTGCCCCGGTCAAGGCCGGTCAGCGGCTGCATTTCGCCTACGACATCAAGTGGTCGAGCGATCTGGCCGTGCCCAACTCGCTGGGCCACGCCGTGGCCACGCGTGTCGGCATGGCCGCCGTCACCCCCGGCCAGCAGAAGAATCAGGTCCGTGTGGCGATCGATTTCGTCGGCGGGGAGCTGTCCAAGCTGACCGACGCCAACTCGGTGCAGCCGAAGGTGAACGCCACGCGTGACGTGACCATCAACAATATCCAGGCCGTGCGCAACCCGCATACCGGCGGATGGCGGCTCAGCTTTCTGGTGCCGACCAGCGCGCTCGACCAGCCACTCGAGCTCAGGGCTTATCTGGCCGACGCCAACGGCGGCGGCCTGACCGAGACCTGGAGCTACCTGCTGGCGACGCCGTGAGTCAGGGCGAACGAGGCGCTCGATACGCCGCTCGGCCGGGTCGATGCCTATCTGACCGGTCTGAATCTGGCGCCGGCGCGCAAGTCGCGAACTGCGCGAGTCCGTGACCGCCGCGGCCCCGACGACCGCGGCCGACGCCATCGAGCGACTCTACGAGGCGCTCACCGGCCGATCACGACGAAGGCGCGGAGGCAGGGCTGGCGGCGCGTATCGAGGCGGCTTATCCACGGCTGGCTCAACGGCGCCATGCCGTCGGCGGCGGCGGGTATCGCGGCGCTTCCATGCCGCGGCTGAACCGCTGGTCGATGTCGCCGGCCAACATGGATCGCCGGCCCTGGCGGTTTCTGGGCCGCATCATGCCCAGTATCGAGCGTCGGCGACGCCTGCCCAAGGCAGTGCCGAGCCGTCTGCGCAATATCGTTCGTCTGCGTCAGTTCTTTCTGTTCTTCCTGGTGGCGTTGCCGGCAGCCGGGGCGACGTTCTACATGCTCACGACGCTGCCCCACCAGGGCAGGTCGGCGCTGGAGGTGGTCATTCTCGCTCTTGGCGCGCTGCTGTTCGCCTGGATCCTGGTCGGCTTCTGGACTGCGCATGGCAGGTTTCCTGGTGCTGTGGGGCGGCGACAAGTATCTGATCTCGGCCGACGAGTCGGCGCCGGCGGACGACCATGCGCGCACCGCAATCGTCATGCCGATCTACGAAGAGGATGTTTCGCGCACGTTCGCCGGGCTGGCGCGCCATCTACGAGTCGCTGGAAGCGACCGGGCGGCTCGGACGAATTCGATTTCTTCGTGCTGAGCGATTCGGTCAAGCCGGACACGATCGCCGCCGAGGAGCGCGCCTGGGCGGAAACCTGTCGTTCGCTGGATGCGTTTGATCGTCTGTTCTATCGTCGGCGTCGAGCCCGCGTGAAGCGCAAGAGCGGCAACCTGGCCGATTTCTGTCGGCGTTGGGGCGGGCACTATCGCTACATGATCGTGCTCGACGCGGACTCGCTCATGATGGGCTCGACGCTGACGGCCATGGTCGACCGGATGCAGGCCAATCCCAGCGCCGGCCTGATCCAGACCCCGCCGACCGCGGTCAATCGCGTCGAGTTTCCTGTCGCGCGTGCAGCAGTTCGCGACCCGTGTGTATGGCCGCATGTTCGCCGCCGGGCTGCATTACTGGCATCTCGACAATGCGCACTACTGGGGCCACAACGCGATCATCCGCATCGCGCCGTTCATGGCCCACTGCGCCCTGCCGCGGCTGCCGGGCCGCGGCGCGCTGTCCGGCGAGATCCTGTCGCACGACTTCGTCGAGGCCGCGCTCATGCGCCGGGCCGGCTGGGGCGTGTATATCGCCTATGATCTGCCGGGCAGCTACGAGGAAGTGCCGCCGACCCTGATCGACGAGCTGGGCCGCGACCGGCGCTGGTGCCAGGGCAACATCCAGCATCTGCGCCTGCTGTTTTCGGACAATCTGGCACCGGCGCATCGCGCCCTGTTCGCCAACGGGGTCATGGCCTACACCTCGGCGGCGATCTGGTTCGTGTTCCTGGTGTTGTCCTCCACCGAGGCCGTACTCGAGGCGCTCAAGACGCCGGATTACTTCCCGTCGCCCGGCGCCCTGTTCCCATCGTGGCCGGTGTGGCAGCCGATCTGGGCGGTCAGCCTGTTCTGCGCCACGCTTGTGGTGTTGTTCCTGCCCAAGATCCTGGGCATGGCCATGATCATCGCGCGCGGCCAGCAGAAGGACTTCGGCGGCGTCGGCAACCTGATCGGCTCCACGCTGATCGAGATCGTGCTCACCTCGTTGCTGGCACCGGTACGAATGCTGTCGCATACGCTGTTCGTATTCACCACGCTGATCGGCAAGCAAGTGAAATGGAACAGCCAGCAGCGGGCCGATGCCCAGGTGCCGTGGCTGACGGCGATCCGCTTCCATCTGCCCGGCATGGTGCTGGCGGTGGTCTGGGGGACGGTGCTGTATATCTATACGCCGGGCTTCTTCCCCTGGCTGCTGCCGATTCTGGTGCCGTTGTTCTTTGCTCCGGTGGTCACGGTGATCACCTCGCGCGTGGACATCGGCGTATGGATGCGCAGGAATGGGCTGGAATTGATTCCCGAGGAATGGAACCCGCCGGCCGAGCTGCGTCGGGTGATCGAGATCGAGGCCGAGACCGCCGAAGCCGATTTCGCCGACATCGTGGTCGACCCCAGTCTGTCGGCGCTGCACGTGGGCTTGCAGGGCAGCCCCCGACGGCTTGACCCCGGCGTGGCGAGCTATCGTGACGAGCTCGCCCTGCGCGCGCTGAATGAAGGCCCGCACGGTCTCAATGCGCGCGAGCAACGGGATCTGCTCGCTGACCCGCAGCGTCTCGACTGGCTGCATCGGGCCCTGTGGAGCGCCGATGTGCTGCCCGACTGGGTGGCCGAGCGGCTGCAACGCCATTCCGCGCTTACGTCGGTCACCGCTTCGGCGGTATAGTGCGCCAGCAAGCCGATTCGGGGGATTCCGACGCAATGAGTCTGCATATCGTCATTCTGGCGGCCGGTCAGGGCAAGCGCATGAATTCGGCTCTGCCGAAGGTGCTGCAGCCGCTGGGCGACCGGCCCTTGCTCAAGCATGTGGTGGAGGCGGCCCAGACGCTCGATCCGGCGCGGATTCATGTCGTCTACGGTCATGGCGGTCAGGCCGTTCAGTCTGCCCTCGGCTATCTCGACGTGAGCTGGGTCCATCAGGCCGAGCAGCTTGGCACCGGCCATGCGGTGGCCCAGGCGATGGACGACATCCCGGATGACGCACGCGTGCTCGTGCTCTATGGCGATGTGCCGCTGGTGCGAGCCGCCACGCTGTCGCATCTGGTCGCGGCCGCGGGCGAGGACAAGCTCGCGCTGCTGACGGTGGTGCTCGACAACCCCGCCGGCTATGGCCGGGTGCTGCGCAATGACGACAACCGCGTGATCGGCATCGTCGAGGACAAGGATGCCTCCCGCGAACAAAAGCATATCCACGAGACCAACACCGGCTTGCTGTGTGCCCAGGCGCGGCATCTGCGCGACTGGCTGGCCCGGCTGACCAACAGCAACGCTCAGGGCGAATACTATCTGACCGATTGCATCGGTCTGGCGGCGGTGGACGGCGTGCCGTGGTGGCCGGTCAGGCCGGCACGGCGGCCGAGACCCAGGGCATCAACAACAAGCTCGATCTATCGCGCGCCGAGCGCCTGTACCAGCGTCGTCAGGCCGATACGCTCATGGCGCAGGGGCTCACCCTGCGCGATCCCGATCGGTTCGATCTGCGCGGCAGCCTGCGGGCCGGTCGCGATACCACCATCGACGTCAACGTCGTGGTCGAGGGTGACGTGGTGCTCGGCGACGGCGTGACCATCGGCCCGAACTGCGTGCTGCGGCACTGCACGATCGAGGACCACACCCAGATCGCCTCGCATACGGTGATCGAACACGCGGTGATCGGCGCCCGTTGCCAGATCGGGCCATTCGCCCGGCTGCGGCCGGATACACGCGTGGCGGATCGGGCCAAGATCGGCAACTTCGTCGAGACGAAGAAGACCGACGTCGGCGAGGGCAGCAAGATCAACCATCTCAGCTACGTCGGCGATACCCTCGTCGGCCGCGAGGTGAATATCGGCGCCGGGGTGATCACCTGCAACTACGACGGCGCCAACAAGCACGTGACCCAGATCGGCGATGGCGCCTTCATCGGTTCCGACTGCCAGCTGGTGGCGCCGATCACCGTCGAGCAGGGCGCCACGATCGGAGCGGGCACCACGCTGACCCGGAGCGCGCCGGCCGACAAGCTCACCGTCGGGCGGGCCCGCCAGACCACCATCGACGGCTGGCAGCGGCCGAAGAAACACACGCCGGGCCATCAATAACGCCGATAATCGCGAGCGGCGACAGCAGGAGACAGTCATGTGCGGAATTGTGGGAGCCAGTGCTCAGCGCGACGTGGCGCCGATCCTGCTTGAAGGGCTTCGCCGGCTGGAATATCGTGGCTACGACTCCGCCGGCATGGCATTGGTGGAGAACGGCCGGATCGAGCGTACCCGGGCGGTGGGCAAGGTGGCGGCGCTGGCCGATCGCCTCGGCGAGCACAACCCGGGCACGCTCGGCATCGCTCATACGCGCTGGGCGACCCACGGCGGCGTCAACGAGACCAACGCTCATCCCGCATGTCTCGAGCGACCGGGTCGCGGTGGTCCACAACGGCATCATCGAGAACCACGAGGCGCTGCGCAAGCGACTGGCCGAGGCCGGCTATCGCTTCGAGTCGGAGACCGACACCGAAGTTGTCGCCCATCTCATCGACAGCTATCGCGCAACCTCGGCCACGCTGGCCGAGGCGGTGCGCCGTGCCGTGGCCGAACTGCACGGCGCCTATGCGCTCGCCGTGGTCGCCGTCAGCGATCCGGATACGCTCGTGGCGACCCGCCGCGGCTCGCCGCTCGTGCTCGGCGTGGGCATCGGCGAGCATTTCGTGGCCTCCGACGTGGCGGCGCTGCTGCCGGTCACGCGGCGCTTCGTCTATCTCGAGGAAGGCGACATCGTCACCCTCACACCGGACGAGTTTCGAGATCACCGATGCCGACGGCCACGCGCTCGATCGGCCCGTGCAGGAATCCGGCCTGTCGCTCGAGGCCACCGAGAAGGGCGGCTATCGGCACTTCATGCTCAAGGAGATCCACGAGCAGCCGCGCGCCCTGGCCGATACCTGGCAGGGCCGCTTTCCGACGACGGCGTGCTGGCCTCCAGCATCGGCCCCGAGGCCGGGACGTTGCTTGCCCGCGTCGAGGCCGTGCATATCGTCGCCTGCGGAACCAGCAGCCATGCCGGCATGGTCGCTCGCTACTGGATCGAGCCGAAGGCCGCGCATTCCCTGCAACGTCGAACTGGCCAGCGAATACCGCTACCGCGATCCGGTCGTACCGCCGAACTGTCTGTTCGTCACGCTCTCGCCAGTCGGGCGAAACGGCCGATACGCTGGCGGCACTGCGCTATGCCAAGACTCGGCGACGGCGCCGGCTATCTCGCACGCTTGCGATCTGCAACAAACCGGAGACCTCACTGACGCGCGAATCCGACCTGGTCATGATGACGCGCGCCGGGCCCGAGATCGGGGTCGCTTCGACCAAGGCCTTCACCACCCAGCTCGCTGTGTCTGCGCCTGCTGACTGGCCTGTCGGGCATGGCCCGGAGCGGGCCAAGGCCATGGTCAACGACATCCGCGGCGTGCCGAACGGCGGTCAAGCGCGTGCTCGAACTCGACGACGCGATCAGCCATCTGGCCGAGCAGTTTGTCGACAAGCAGCATGCCCTGTTCCTCGGCCGGGGCCCGATGTACCCGATCGCTATGGAAGGCGCGCTCAAGCTCAAGGAGATCTCCTACCTCCACGCGGAAGCCTATGCCGCCGGCGAACTCAAGCACGGCCCGCTGGCGCTGGTCGACGAGGACATGCCGGTGGTGGCGGTCGCCCCGAATAACGAATGGCTGGAAAAGGTCAAATCCAATCTGCAGGAAGTTCGCGCCCGCGGCGGCAAGCTCTATGTCTTTGCCGACGAAAACTCCGGCCTCGATACGCGAGCCCGGCATCACCGTGCTCGACATGCCGCATGTCCGCGAGGCACTCGCCCCGATCGCCTATACGATTCCGCTGCAGCTGCTGGCCTACCACGTCGCCGTCGCCAAGGGCACGGACGTCGATCAGCCTCGTAACCTGGCCAAAAGTGTGACTGTCGAATGACGTTCTTGGGGGCGTCGGACTGCTGAAAACCAACAATAAAGTCTGTTTTTCAACAATAAAGTCTGTCGCAGAATCGGGTCCTAAGTTTTTGATTTAAATAGGGCTCGAATTTCCCGACAAATTTTTTAAAGTCTGTCGCGGAGGTTTTTCCTTCGTGCCATAGCGGGGCCGCGTGTTCACGCCGGCCGTGTGCTGAGAATTGCACCGCATAGATCCCTTGGGAGCGCGCCCCTCTTGCCCAGGGTTGGGTCCCGTCGCTTACCGACTACTTGCTTGCGTGACGAGCCGATAATGCAGATCGCGCTTTATATGAAGTTGCGGCTAGTCGCGCGAACGGGGTCGAGATCGGATCGCTGACGCGACCCCTCGTTGCAGGGCCAGTGCCGGCCGCTGTCGGCCAGGAGCCGCCATTGGCAGAAGGCGGCATTCTGGCAAGCGTGGCGAATCGAGCGGTACCATTCGAGCATGGACAAACTCAAAGCATCCCTGCCCGATGCCTCTGTTGTAGGCGTCAAGAACCTAAAGGATGGCGAAAACATCGGCCATTTCTTCAAGCGGTTTTATGAGAGCGATCTAAGCCGCGACTTTGGCGTCTACCGTCTGTCGCTGGGTGCGCTTCGCCCGCACATCCAGCAACACATCATCGACCACGGCTTGTCGTCGCTCTTCTATAACCACATGACCTGTGATGCAATCATGCATCCGGGCTTCACAACCGACGAGATCGAGGCAGTCGTCCTAGGGATCATGAGCAAGTTGGACGGAGTAAAGCACCTCCTCATCATCGATGCCTTTTTCTATGACGACAAGCCAGAGTGCTTGCTGTTGCTTGAGAAAATCGTCAGGTCGATGTCCAGCAAGCTAGAAAAGGTCACGCTCATCACGCATGGCAAGAGAGTGAGCATGCGGCCGGGGATGCACAACGTCTTTTCCACGGTAGTTCCCGGCATCCAGATCAACGACGTGGTCACGGAGGACTTTCACGATCGCTACTGGATCGACGTTGAGAACATCAAGGGAGTAATGGTGGGCACGTCTCTCAATGGGATCGGGAAGAAGATCGCGATGATCGATCACGCACATGTCGCAGATACCCGAGAGATTGTTCGCCTCGCCTCTGACCTTCTGTAATCAGTTCAGGCGCGAGCCCGAATTGCCCAGGATTTCCCAACGCGACGAGATGGATTTCAGTCTCCGGCACCCAAATCGACGCAGCAGATGTCGGCTTTGGGCCGCATTCGGTCAGAAGCTGATTGCAAGTGCCTTTATCTCACTATGGCTATAAAGCGGCGTGCTACTCAATGGCGGAGGAAGGTCGGATGATCGGGCGCAAAGCCCGTTTGTCCCGATTGCTCGGATGAGCCTCCGTTGATTGAACCGTCGCCCAGTCGCTATTGACCTTCCACAGCCACAGGAATGCTCAATTCCGCCTCTATTGGCGTATATAGGTCTACGTCCACACCTTCGGCAATCTCAAGGCTGACAATAAGCGAATATCGTATAGCAGCGTCTTGACCTTCACTGTCGGCCCAATCCTTCCACCAGCCGCCAACTGGAAAGACAGCTATCTCCGATTTATCAGCAAGCTCAGCAGCTGACCCAGACCACACATCGGAGTGAATAGACCCGCGTGATCTGAGTTGATGCCCCAAAAGCCATCCGTCCCGGTCGGGGTCGCTCATACCCTGTGTGCTTTCCTGTGTATCGAGCTTTTCTCGCTCGATCTTGTTGATCCGCTGGGCAAAAGTCTCAGTGGTCTCTGTTGCGCCTTTTGCCGCGAACCGAAGACCATGTGACTGATAACGGAACTTGCTTTGCCAGCCCCGACGACTCGGGTTTGGAAATATGAAGTACGATAGCGTGATCTTCAGGTGCACGTCCGCATCACCATGCTCTAGAAGCTGCTCCGCCGGCCAGGGTAGTGAATGCAGGTTGTGCTCGTTTAATCTGGCCTTCGAGCCGTCCTTTCTATATGGCCGCAAAACGCCCTCCACGATCAGAACTGGTCGGCGCGAGGCTGATGCCAAAGAGTTTTCGAAGCTCACAGCTCCGAAGCCGAAGCGGCGTGTCAGAAATTCTTTTTGGTTACGGCCGGGGTTCAGCGGCATGCCTGCGCGCATAGCATCCGTGTATTGGGCACCATGAACGATCAGCGCCCGTATGGTCTCAGCACGATAGTCGGGGTATCGCGCAGAGAGGTGGGCAGCCAGCCTGGCTACCTCGGCTGCGGCCGCGCTGGTGTCGCCGGCCTCCGTAAGCAACGCTCTAGTCATATCGTGAGCTGTTGTCAGCAGGCGAAGACTTTCGGGGCCATCCGTAGGGCCCGTCGCGTCTATGCTGCCATTGCCACCTTCTGCGACAACATCAGGTTTGAACGGCCAGGGGCTTCGGGTCCACGACACGGAAGTCGATGAGGCGGGTGACAGATCTCCATGTTTTGCGATGGGAGTCAGAGATGGCCACTTGGCGTTATCGCATTCGGTAAGTTCAGTAAATGCCCCGACAGTCAATGCATTCCAAGCCTGAGATGGATCCTCGATCGGCGCCAATGCGTTGCTTGCGGGATAGTCAGCCCAATCCTTGATCCCGACGTTTCCAGCGGCGAGGATGAAAAATCTCTGCCCTGTCGGGGCGCCCTCTTCGTCCATTGTGCTAAGGGTGCCTGCGGCAAGCTGATCTATGGCTGCGGACCACTCTGAGGCAGACCGTCAGCGCAAACATCAGCCGTAGTCATCATCGCGTGAGAACGGCGCCGTTCGGGAGCAGATGCTTCGACCAACCCAACTGCGTGTTCGGTTACGGCACCGTAAAGGTGAGGGGGATCCCGCCGGTTGGCGGAAGGATGCTCACCGACTCTAGTCGAAGTGGAACATCATTCGGCGCCACCGATCCCAGAAGTCTGGTTAAGTTGCCATGAAGTATGAGCCCTGCCAGTGCGGTCATCTATTCGTTGATTGAAACAGCGAAAGCCAATGGCCACGAGCCGTATGCCTGGCTGCGCTTTGTGTTGGAACGCCTGCCCATGGCTACCACGGTGGAGGACTTTGAAGCTTTGTTGCCGTGGAACCTGCATGCACAGGATTTAGCCATGAACCTGGCGACCTGTGAACGATGGGGTTAGTGGATCGCTTACGCTCGACTCGACCATAGCTACGCCTCTGCCCATTGACGGCCGCCCGCTCCGTAGTAAATTAAATTGTGAGTAATTAGCGCGCCGGGGCATGGAGGATCTTCATGGTCAGGTATCACGGCTTCGCGTTCTTACCGTTCCTTCTGCCCTTGGCGTTGGCAGGATGTGCAACGTCACACACGAGTTTTCGCCGATTTAGCGTGCCGGCGCAAACGAGCGGTGGACCTCTGGCCTCTGGCGTCCTGATCGATGCGAAGCAGCGGGCTATTCTTTCTCTAAGCGGCCTACGCACGACGACGACCCGCAAGCAGATCGGCAACGGTACGCCGCATCAGACCTCTGTGGGCACTCATGCCCCCGTCACCTGTGCAGAACCTAGCCCCGATGCGTTAAGCGTCATAGCAACTGCGATCAGCGGCCAGATCACCGATCCCCAACCAGTTGGCGCTCGAAGGCGCTTTCAGTTCGTCCGAAGCCGCCACAGAACTCGGCGTCCGTAACGCCACGATTCAGATTCTGCGCGATGTGTTCTATCGCGAATGCGAGGCCTATATGAACGGCGCCATAGACGCCGGCGACTACAAGGCCAAGACAGATCGTTTTGACGGCATGGTGACGTTGTTGGCCGTCGAGGGACTGACCTCCTCGCACCGATCGAAACCCGTCGTCATAGCAGCAGGCGGTAAGGTCTCGACGGCCCAGTTCCTGACTCCCGATGAGTCTGTAGTTATACCCCAAAACACACTACTGACGGTGTCGTCCGGTACCCAGATAGACGACAGTGCGGGCAAAAAGATAGTCCTAATCAGGATACGCCCATAAAGATGACCAGGCCGGCATAATTCTTTTCTTTCACAACGATAGCGACGCTACCGATTATCCGCAGCGGCACGACGATGAAGGCAGTTGAGGATATCCAAGGCGTTACCGATAAGGCATCTAAATATAAAGATGTAGAAGTTGGTGCAACGTCGGAAATTTAAGACATTGAGCGTTAAATTGAATGTGACGATCCCCAAAGACACTAAGGTCGAACTTGCTGACTCGGCTACTCACACAGCGGGAAGTGGCTTGGTCACTACCACCGCAGGCGCGGCCATCCCGCCCGGTTCAGCCGTCGTCGTAATTCAGCCGTCCAGCAATGCGCAGTATGTGAAACAGATCGTTAGTTCGTTTTTGATTAAGGATGCGCTCGACCGCCATCAGGAACTTTGCGACTCCCAGATTCGCAACGCCAATGACGAAGCCAAGGCAGCTTCCCGAAATATTACTCTAGCTGAATTAACAGCGTATGAAAATTGCATGAAGTTATTTCAGCAATATATTGTTTACCGCGATAGCAGCTCAGGTAAAATTTATAAATTGCTTGGAACCAGTGCCTCAAAGAATATGGGCGCCGAAAAATTAATCAAAAAGTTAAATTCTAAAAAAAATAATAAGTCAGGGGAAAGCTACAATGAATTGTCTCTGAACTCTAGGGGCAGAAATCGAGCGGACGGATCGATGAAGTGGAGCAAACGTTATTTCTCAATCCGTTATCGAATAAGGCGTAAAAAAATTAAATATCTGAAAGTTAATGGTATTTAAAGCGGGAAATAATCGCCCCCATTGAAAAGTAACGTTCGAAGCTAATTTTTACATTATAGCATCGCGAACAGAGATTGGCCGTGCCGCTAGAAGCAATGAAAGCCTTTTTCGACTCGTTCTAGGCCAGGAGCGATTTGCTCGGGTCCTGGGCCTTGGCTGTACTCGGGGGGGGGTGGCAATTATTGGATGGTACGTGCGCAATCCCGTGGGGCCGACACAGACCCTGCGAGTGCGTTGGTTAGTTCTTGTTATTTTAGCTATGTTTTTGGAGCTCGGCTCGATAATGGCGATGTATTTGGGGTATGGACAGCTCACAAACGTGATGTTGGGGGTGCTACCGGGCAACATTAACAGTGCAGATGAGTTTTATTGCGTTCTTGAGCAACACGGATTCGATGAGGCTAGGTTGCTTTTTGAGTGGCAGTTCGGGTTATTTTTTTCTGGGGTGATCTTGCTTGTGGTTTTTGCTCTTAGGAACTACTCACTTCTCACGAAATGAGCCCTAGATGCCCCTTTGCTAGAAAGATACTGGAGCCAAAGGAGGGCGCGAAATGGTCACACGACGCAAGCTCACCGCGGTCTTAGCGACGAGTCCGTTATTGGCAGCGATTGTTGGAGCGCCGGCCTGGGCGCAACCGCAAGCGCCTTCCTCGGAAAAATTATTGCGGACTGCACTTAACCGCTTGCGTGAACCGAAGTACGTCCGGCGGCAATTGGAGGTCCTAAGGTTTTACGTACAACTGCTGCATATGCTACCCTCGGAGGCCAAAGAATTTACTACGGAAAGTGCAGGCAAGACCTACGACCTGGTTTCGAGCGCGGTCAAAGAAGCGCAAGCCGTCTTCCGCAGGCCCGAGGCAGGCTTTGAGGAGTGGGTTGCTGAGGGTATTTGACCAGCGACGCGGCCTATTGAACGGCTATTTTAGACAGATTGGAGTCGCCCTTGGCTCACAAATGGGCAGGCTGCTTGAGGAAGGGCTCATGTCAAATCTGCTCTTCTATGGAGCGGCAACCTCGGTCAAGGAAGTATCTGCGATGATGTGGTGCATCTTTCCATTCTGCTTCAGGCGGCCCTAAGGCAGGGCGTAGCCTGTTAGCCCTGCCACGGCTTGACGTTAATCTGGCGGCACTCCGCCGTGAACGGCTTCTAACCGGGTTCTAACCCGTTGCCGTGGACGGGTGAGAAAAGGTTATCGACTGGTGCGGGCGCCGCGCACAACATGGTGGTCGGATGGACCGGAGGCCACGGTCTGGTCTCCGCGAGTACACGCTGCCCAGAGCTCTGAGAATGGAGGCCATCGCGTCTCGGCCGACGAGAACGAGATGTACTTAAGCGTCGCGATGCCGGTATCCAGGAATGAGCCAGATCGGTTCACGCCGGAACAGGCCTCCGAGGAGTTATGGAGCCGCTTCACAGAGCAGCCAAGCATTGAGCCTGCAGAGTAGCTCGTGGTGCCGGGTCTGTTAAGCGCCTGGTGGGGCGTGAAGGCGCGGTGGCCTGGGAAAATGGCGGACCACGTAACGCATTGACTTGTCGGCCGATTTCGGCGGACAGACTTTGGGCGTTTTGTCGGCTTTTATGGGGTTAATGAAAACAATGGGTTGGCGATGGCAAATCGACGGACTTTATTGTTGGTTTGCGCTTGCCCCCTCTGTTTGAGGCCTATCCGGTCTTGCGTGCCGTGCTTTAGGGTCTTTCGATTGGTTACCGGCTCTGGTTCGCCTTGAAGGTCGCCACAGCTGCATCTTTAAAAGAAGCATCAGGCCGCCGGTCGGCCCATGGCTTTTGTGTAGGCCGCGGCTTTCCAGTGGGCGAACCCGAAGGCTTCGGCCATCGGGTTGCCTGCGATCGCGATCTACGTGCCCGATCACTCGCTGCTATCGGTGACGCTCGTTGCAGCGGCCTTCACGGTCGTCTGTTTGCCGTCGATCTCGGTATGGGCCTGGTGGAACACGGCGGTCCGTCAATGGTTGCCGAGTGCGGGGCGCCGGCTTCGGAGTTGCCTATCGGGGGCCCGTGCCAAGTCGAGGCGAGGTGCAGGCCGTATCCCCATTCGGTGGATTCATGCGGTGTCAGCGGCGACTCGGGGATAGGGTGTTCAGTCGTTCGCGAAGCCGCGGTTTGAGGAAATCTATCAGGGCTCGCGTTTTCTGCGGCATTGGCGATTGCCCGCTGTGTATCAGGCTGGCCGGCCACGACGCGGGCTCGAACGGTTCGACCAAGTCTCGAGCCGCCCGGCTTCGAGCGCGTCGGCGACCTGATACGACAACACTTGCGTGATGCCGCCACCGCGTTCGGCGGCCGCGATCGTGCCTTCCGCGGTGGTGATGGTCAGGCGGGGTTCGATCGTTTGTCCGAGCGTCCTGGCCATCGCCGGCAAACGACCAGGCATGCCGCTCGTTCGGCGCTCCCATGGCGATGCAGTGATGCCCGGCCAGCTCGCGCGGATGGGCCGGGCGCCCGTAGGTCTCCAGATAGGCCGGGCTGGCACAGCAGACACGGCCGATGCGTCCCACTGGCACGGCCACCATGCGGCTGTCGGCCAGTTCGCCGATTCGAAGTGCCATATCGACGTGTTCTTCCATGAGATGAACGAGGCGGTCGACCAGCATCGAGCCGGATATCGATCTCGGGATGCGCGGGTCATGAAATCCACGATCAACGGGGTGACGTGCAATCGCCCGAACACGATCGGCGCCGTCATCACGAGCTCGCCGCGCGGTGCGGCATATTCGCCGCGCACGGCCCGCTCGGCGTCTTCAACCTGTTCGAGAATGCGTCGGCACGCCGAAACATAGGCCGCGCCTGCCTCGGTGAGTTCCGTATGGCGCGTCGAACGATTGAGCAGTCGGCTGCCCAGATGCGCTTCGAGATCGCCGACCCGGCGATGCACCGTCGACAACGGCACACCGGTTCGCCGGGACACAGCCGAGAGATTGCCTTCTTCGGCCACCGCAATCAGTAGCGACATCGCCTCCAGTCGATCCACGTCTTTCCGTTTTTTGGGATAATAAATCCTGATATTGCCCGCTTATCCTGAATACCGAAAGCCCTTACGGTAGGCCGCGTACTCATTACGGCGCCGGTCGCGCCGATGCAGTCGAGCGACTCATGGCTTACGGATTTCTCGATATCGCCGCGACCCCGAGCGTGGCGGCCACCCAGGCGGCCGAGGGCAGTCGTGCGTTCTGGGCCGACTTCGCCGGGCATCGCGCCTTTGATCGGTTCACCGACAGCGAACGCGACTTCATCGCCGCCCGCGACAGTTTCTATATGGCCAGCGTGCTGGATAACGGCTGGCCGTACGTCCAGCACCGCGGCGGCGCGCCAGGGCTTCGTTAAGGTGCTGGACGACCGTACGCTAGGCTTCGCCGATTATCGCGATAATTGGCAGTACATCAGCCTCGGCAACATCCAGAGCAACGGACGCGTGGCGCTGATCTTCGTCGATTACCCGAGGCGGCGGCGCCTGAAACTCTTCGCGCATGCCGAAGTACGCGCACTGGACGCCGATCCGTCGCTTACCGCGCGTATTGCGCCCCAGGAGGCCGGCATTCATTGCCGAACGGCTGTTCCTGCTCCGCCTCGAAGCCTTCGACTGGAATTGCCCGCAGCACATCACGCCGCGCTACACCGCGGCACAGGTGGCCGAGCGGGAGACGGCGCTGCGCGATCGCGTCGCTGAGCTCGAAGCGGCCAATGCCGCACTTGCCGCCCGTCTCGAGCGCATCGAGACGATCTGATCGTTTTTATCGCCCGAACCCAGGAGACTCTCATGACCGATATCCGTTATCGCAGCCTCGATGTCGACGGCCTCAGCATTTTCTATCGCGAAGCGGGCACGCCCGGCGCGCCGAAGCTTTTGCTGCTGCACGGCTTTCCCACGTCGGGCCATATGTTTCGCGATCTGATTCCGAAGCTGGCCGATCGCTATCACCTGATTGCGCCGGACCTGCCGGGTTTTGGCCGTTCGGATCTGCCCAAGGAAAACCGTTCGAATCCCTCGCGGAATCGATCGCAGCCTTCACCGACCAGGTGGGCTTTGATCGCTTTGCCATGTATGTGTTCGATTTCGGCGCGCCGACCGGGTTCCGGCTGGCGCGCAACCACCCCGAGCGCGTCACGGCGATCATCAGCCAGAACGGCAATGCCTATGAAGACGGCCTGGGCGACGGCTGGAACCCGGTACGCACCTACTGGGAAAACCCGACCCAGGCCAACCGCGATGCCCTGCGTACGCTGCTGACCGAAGAAACCACGATCTGGCAATACACCCACGGCGTACCCGAGCCCGAACGTGTTGCGCCGGACGGCTATATGCTGGATATGCACTATCTGGAGCGCGAGGGCATGGCCGACGTTCAGCTCGATCTGTTCGGTGACTACCACCACAACATCGAACTGTATCCGGCATTCCAGGAATACTTCAGAACCTACCAGCCGCGGTTCCTCGCGGTCTGGGGGCAGCACCACGACCCGTTCTTCCTGCCGCCGGGCGCCGAAGCGTTCAAGCGCGACCTGCCGGAGGCCGAGGTGCAGTTCTTCGACACCGGCCACTTCGCCCTGGAAACCCACGCCGAGGAGATCGCGGCAGCGATTCGCCGGTTCCTCGGCTGAGCCGGCCGATGGGCGATCAAGCGGCGCCCCGTTCTTCGGCGCCGCTTGCCTTCGATACTTGAGCTTCTGTGTGCTGGCGGCCGGCGGGCGGCGCAATATGCTGGCTTCTCGCGCACAAGAATCGCCGCGGTGCCGTAATGCGCTATCGGCGTACATCTCCGGCCGCGATCCGGGCCGCGAAGACGCCGGGCCGTTTCATCCAGGAGGCGGTGACAGATCTTCATGCACGGCTCGCGGCTGGTCTTGAAGTGCACGCCTCGCATTTGAAACCCCGCAGCCGGGTTGTTGTCGCGGCCCCCAGGTCCATTGTTTATCGGTGGGCCAGGGCAGCGGCGCATGGCATCGGCGCACGGAGGCGGCCGCTGGGCTCGCTGCCGGTTTACACCCGATGGTTCGACGAGCCGGATGTCTTGTGCCGAGCCGCGGGCACGTGTCGGCTCCGCCCGGCACCCCGGCTTGTGACTTGGGTGCACTTCCCGATCGGCAGATGACATGCCGATTTAATTCGGTATGCTGATTGCTGATTAAGGACGATGCCCATGCAACTCACCACGCACACCGATTATGCCCTGCGGCTGCTGATCTATCTGGCGGTACGTGACGACCACATGCCGGCGACCGTTCAGGCGGCGGCGACACGCTATGGCATCTCTGCGAACCATATGGCCAAGGTGGCGCAAACGCTTGTCCAGCTTGGCCATATTGACAGCCGGCGAGGACGAGGCGGCGGTCTGACGCTGGCACGCGCGCCGGCAGAGATCAATATCGGCGCGGTGGTACGACAAGACCGAAAACCTGCGGCTGCTGGAATGCTTCGGACCGCACTCGACTTGCCCGATTGATCCGGCCTGCAAGCTCAAGGCGGCCTTGGGCCGTGCCCAGGCGGCATTTCTCGAAGTACTGGATGGCTACACGCTGGCGGGGCTGGTCTCGAATGACCAAACGCTCCGCGGCCTGTTGGCGCAGTCGTCGGCCGAGAGCCCGGCTCATGCACCCGATGTACACCCGTGAAAGACCGGTGGCGTCTTTTTTGATCCGCTCCAGTTCGTTGCCGGCGGTGATTGCCCGAAGGATTGAATGATGAGGTCAGCCAATACGACAGCGTTCCTGGACCGGCTGGATATCGACGTGCCGATACTGCAGGCGCCAATGGCCGGGGTGTCCTCCCGGGCGAATGGCGGCGGCAGTATCCGACGCCGGCGGACTCGGTGCCATCGGGGTTGGCGCGGCCGGCGCGGCCAAGGCCGGACAGATGATCGACGAGTTCCGCGTCCGGTCTTCGCGTGCGCTCAACGTCAATGTATTCGCGCACCGGCCGGCGCGCCGCGACCCGGAAAAGGAGTCGGCGTGGGCCAAGCGGCTGCGACCGTATTTCGCTTCGTACCATGCAGTGCCGCCGCAGCCACTCGACGAGATCTACACCAGTTTCACGGTCGACGACGCGATGCTGGAACTGCTGATCGAGAAGCGCCCGACGGTCGTGAGCCTGCATTTCGGCCTGGCCGAGCCTCGCCGGCTTAAAGTGTTGCGCGATGCGGGTATCGTTCTGATCGCTTCCGCGACCAGCCTGGCCGAAGCGCGTGCAGCGGAAGCGGCCGGTGTGGACGCGATTGTCGCCCAGGGCTACGAAGCTGGCGGCCATCGCGGTGTATTCGATCCGGATGCCCCCGACGAGCAACTCGGCACCCTGGCCTTGACTCGTCTATTGGCCACCGAGATCGATCGGCCCATCATTGCGGCCGGCGGCATCATGGATGGGGCGGGCATCGCAGCGGCCCTCGCGTTGGGCGCGGCGGCCGCGCAACTGGGCACGGCGTATGTCGCCACCCACGAGAGTCTGGCCGACGAGGGCTATCGCGCTGCGCTGTTAAGCCCGGCGTGGCCTGATCCGGTCATGTGGACAGGTGCTATTTCCGGGCGCCCGGCCCGCAGCCTCGCCAATCGGTTCACCGAACTGGGCGTGGCGGTCGATGCATCGGCGATTCCCGATTATCCGATGGCCTACGATGCCGGGAAGGCGCTGCATGCCGCGGCCAAGGCGGCCGGCGACTTTGGTTTCGGCGCGCAATGGGCCGGGCAGGGGGCGCCCCTCGCGCGGCCCCTGTCGGCCGGCGCGCTGACACATGCGTTGTCCGCTGAGCTGCGGGCTAGCGGATCCGCGCTCGGCAGATGCCCCCGGACGCAATGATGCGGCTGGCGCGCATATCGGGGTTGCAAGGATGACTCGACCGACCCCGCATGCGCGGTAGTAGTCTGGTTCATAAGCGCAAGGGGGCTGGGGCACAGCGCACCGCATGAGGACTTCAAGCGATCATGAATCACAATCACCCGGAACTTGACGACGAGGCCGTTCGCGAAGCGCTTGAAGCCTTGCGCGACCAATACCGCGATCAAAGCCGGCAATCGCAGAGCCAACGCGCGACGGTGGAACTGGATCAAACCACGACGGGCCGTCTGTCGCGTATGGATGCCTTGCAGTCCCAGGCCATGGCGCAGGCTGCGGAGCGACGGCGCGCCCTGCAGTTGCAGCGTATCGAACAGGCGCTGAAACGGCTGGATGAAGGATGGTACGGCGAGTGCATCGAATGCGGCGAATGGATCGCGAGGGGGCGGCTCGAGCTGGACCCAGCGGCACTCAAATGCATCGAATGCGCCGAATGACGCGGCCGAGCGCCGGGCCGATCGCGGCCGTTGGCTGAGCCCGCAGGCGCGCGGCCGGCGCGCCTGCGGGCTCAAACCGCCGTACGGGGGTGAGCTGGCTCTTTATGCCCCGTGATTCAACGCGGCCGCAGTTGCCGATGCGGTCCATTTCGCCTTGTGCCCGCGCTCGGTTCCGACGCTAGCGGTGATCGGCTGGCGGCGGTCGTGCACGAAGGCGCGGGCTGGAGCCAGGCGGTCATCATCACCGCGAGGCGCGGCTGCCGTTTCGAGTGGGCGCGGATGCGAACGACTCGCGCTCAGTGGCAGAAAGTTGAGCGGGATCAATCGCTGCTTCGAACAACGCGGTATTCATTGAGGTGTGGCGCGACGCCGGGTCGAGTCGTTCGGCGGGTGGGGCGGCGCAGCCGATGTGACGGTCGAGGAGTTCAAGCCGCAGCCCACGCGCGAATACGCGTCATCGCCATGCCGATCCCACGCCAGACTGGAAGAACGCTTGTTCGGGCCCGCCGCGGGGCGGCGCTGGGCGGCTTGTTGCTACTGGCTGGCTGCAAGGCCAGCGACTACACCGCCTTCTTCCCGGCCGGCAGTGTAGGCGACGACGAGCGCACGCTGATGTTCGTCACGCTCGGGTTGATGGGTTTCGTTTTCGTGCCGGTGTTCGTGCTGACGCTGTTCTTCGTCTGGCACTACCGGGCGTCGAACGAAAAAGCGGATTACCGGCCCGACTGGGCGCATTCCAACATTCTCGAAGCGTTTCTCTGGGGCGGGCCGATCGTGATTATCGCCATTCTCGGCGTGGTGACCGCGTACTCGACCTATCAGCTGGATCCCTACAAGCCGATGGCCTCGGCTGGCCATGGGCCGCCGGTGCAGGTGGAGGTGATCGGCATGGACTGGAAGTGGCTGTTCATCTACCCGCAGTACCACGTAGCCGCGCTCAACGAGATGGCCCTGCCTGTGGATACGACGGCCAGCCTGCGCCTGACTTCGGATACGGTCATGCTGGCCTTCATGGTGCCCGCGCTGGGCAGTCAGATCATGGTCATGCCCGGCATGCAGACCCGGCTGCATCTGGACGCGCTCCGGCCCGGCACATATTTCGGCAAGAATTATCAGTACAACGGCGACGGTTTCGCCGACGAGCAGTTCCAGGCCGTGGCCATGAGCCGGCGCGAATTCGATGCCTGGATCGCCCGCGCTCGTTCGAGTGGAGGCGTACTGAATGCCGGGCGCTATGCCGAGCTTGCCAGGCCGAGCGAAAACAACCGCGTCGAATATTTCTCGCCTGTCGAGCCGAATCTGTTCGAAGACGTGATCGGGCGGTACCACCACGGGACGCCGCGTCATCAGCTCACCCTGATGCAGTAGCGCTTCTGGCGTTTGCCGCACGGCGGAGCTGCGCACGGAGGTTGCCATGTTCGGAACATTGACGCTGCAGGCCATCCCCTACCACGACCCGATCATCATGTCCGCCGCCGTGCTGATGGCGATCACCGGCATGCTCTGCGTCTGGGCGGCGACGCGTTATCGGATGTGGGGCTATCTGTACCAGCACTGGTTCACGACCGTTGATCACAAGAAGATCGGCGTCATGTATTGCATCCTCGGCTTCGTGTTCCTGCTGCGCGGATTCGTCGATGCGCTCATGATGCGTGCCCAGCAGGCCACTGCCGGGCCGGGGATGCACGGCTATCTGCCGGCCGAGCATTTCGCCCAGCTGTTCTCCGGCCACGGCACCATGATGATCTTCTTCTTCATGATGCCCTTCATCATCGGGCTGATGAATATCGCGGTGCCGACCCAGATCGGCGCCCGAGATGTGGCGTTTCCGTTTCTCAACGCTGTAAGCCTTTGGTTGACGGTCGCGGCTGGGCTGCTGGTCATGACCTCGCTGGTCGTCGGGCAGTTCTCCACTGCCGGTTGGACCGGCTATGCGCCGTATTCGGAATGGCCGACGACACCCAACAGCGGCGTGGACTACTGGATCTGGGCCATCCAGATCTCGGGCATCGGTACCACGCTGACCGGGGTCAACTTTCTGGTCACCATCATTCGCGAGCGGGCGCCGGGCATGACCTTGATGCGTATGCCGATGTTCACCTGGACGACGCTGTGCACCACCATCCTGATCGTCCTCTCGTTCCCCGCGCTGACCGTGGTGATGGGCCTGCTGACCCTGGACCGCTATTTCGGCATGCACTTCTTCACCGGCGACGGCGGCGGCAACCAGATGATGTACGTGAGCATGTTCTGGACCTGGGGGCACCCGGAGGTCTATATCCTGATTCTGCCGGCCTTTGGCATCTTTTCCGAAGTCACCGCCACGTTCTGCCGCAAGCGGCTGTTCGGCTATACCTCCATGGTGTACGCGACCATGGTGATCGCGCTGCTGTCGTTCGCGGTGTGGGTCCATCATTTCTTCACCATGGGCCAGGGCCCGCTGCGCAACGTCATCTTCTCGCTGTCGACCATGCTGATCGCCATCCCGACCGGCGTGAAGATCTACAACTGGATGGGCACGATGTACCGCGGGCGCATCACGATGTCGGTGCCGATGTACTGGACGGTCGGCTTCATCATCCTGTTCGTCATCGGCGGCATGTCGGGCGTGCTGCTGGCCATCCCCGGGGTCGACTACAAGACCCACAACTCGGAATTTCTGGTTGCCCACTTCCACAACGTGCTGATTCCCGGGACCGCCTTCGGGCTGTTCGCTGGCTACCACTACTGGTTCCCCAAAGCCTTCGGCTTCCGGTTGAACGAGACCTGGGGCAAGCGAGCGTTCTGGGGCTGGGCGATCGGCTTCATCCTCGCTTTCATGCCGCTCTATGTACTGGGGCTCATGGGCATGCCGCGCCGTATGTACAGCTATACCGACGCAGCCTGGGAGCCCTATCTGTGGATCGCCGCGCTCGGCGCGCTGGTTGTGCTGGGTGGCATCGTCTGCCAGATCGTGCAGCTGTGGGTCAGTATCCGCGATCGCGAGGCGCTGGCCGATCCGACTGGCGATCCCTGGGACGCACGCACCCTGGAATGGGCGACCGCCTCGCCGCCGGCGGAATACAACTTCGCGGTCATTCCCAAGGTATCGGACCGCGATGCCTTCTGGGACATGAAGGCTCGAGGCTGCGCCTACGCCCGCCCGGCGCAGTACGAGGATATCCACATGCCGATGAAGAACACGCCGATCGCGTTCGTCATCGGCATCGCCTCGTTCGTGTTCGGCTTCGCTCTGGTCTGGCACATCTGGTGGCTGGTATTGCTGGCCGCCTTGATCATGCTGACGGCCGTGATCTGGCACGGCTGTGACGACGACACCGGTTTCGTCATCCCGGCCGAAGAAGTGAAGAGGATCGAGGAGGCGCATCACGCCCGGTTGGCGGGGCGCCAGAGCGATTTGATCACGGCGCCCGGGGGCGCATCGTCTTTCCCGCCGCCCGAGCGTACCGGTCCGACCTGATCGATCCGCAGAACGAAGCAACCGCCCGGGGCAAGCCGTGCGCCATCAACACGGCGGACCAAACACCTAGTCGATTGTCGCCACCAGATGATTCCAGAGCTGTGCGGCCGATGCGCGCAGTGAGCGTCGCTCCGGGCGGGTCAGCACGAACTGCTCGCGGGCCGGGCAGGCCAGTTCGAACGGGGCAACCAGCATTCGACGATCGCCGATCAGGCCCCGATGCGCCAGGGCGATCCCCGTGCCTTGAGCGGCAAGGCGCAGCGTCATGCTCTGGGTGTCGCACCACAGATGTCGCGTGGCGATATCGCTCAGGCCGGCAGCTTCCAGCCAGGCCGGCCAGCCGACCGCGAAGCCCGCGGTATGCAGCAGCGTATGGCCGGCGAGCGCGGCCGGGGTAGCCAGGGTTTCGGCAAGCGCCGGCGCACAAACGGCCGTCAAGGCGTCGGTGCCCAGCGATTGCTGAACGAGATGCGGCCAGTCGCCGGCGCCGTAGCGGATCTCCATATCCACGTCCTCGCCGATGAAATCTTCCGCCCATACGCCGGTGACCACGCGCAGCGGCGTTTCCGGCCGTTGGCGATGAAAGACCTGCAGGCGCGGCGCGAGCCAGAACTGCTGGATCGCCGGCGTGGCGCGGATCGTGACTGGCGCATCCGGTTCGGGGCCGAAGATTTCGGCCGTACCGTGGGCGAGCCGATCGAACGCCTCCTGCACGCTCGGCAGCCAGGCCCGGCCGGCCTCGGTGAGCGTGAGCGAGCGCGCATGGCGGATGAACAATTCTTGTCCCAGCCGGGCCTCCAGCAGACGGATACGCTGGCTGATGGCCGACTGGGTGATCGCCAGTTCCTCGCCCGCCCGGGTGAAGCTGAGCGTGCGCCCCGCCGCTTCGAAGGCTTGCAGCCAGGCCACTGGTGGCAGCCGGGCCATCAGCGACGGCTCCGTCGGTGGGTGGATACGGGCGGTTGGGGGCTCGTGCTACGACACATACGGGCATCATGCCGGATATGGCTTAGCTGTGCTAAGGCATCGGGCGTGTATTCATCGTTTGTCCGGTTCGCTGTAGGGGTTCACCCTTGGTTCCAATATTTCGCGGGCCGGCGGCTCGCCCGGACAGAACGAGGAAGACTATGGCCTCCGTGATCGATCGAGAACGTGTCGATATGAAGGAACTGGCCGACTACAGCAACGGCTCGGTACTGATTGCGGCCGAACTCGCCGAAGTCGACGGTTCGCCTCGGGTGTTACTTGCCTGGGACGATGGCGCCGAAGCCGCGCTACCGCCGATCTGGCTGCGCGACCACTGCCCTTGCGATACCTGTCGCCATGCCACCTCGCGCGAGCGCCTGTTCAAGATCATCGATGCCGAAGTCGGCGTGCCCGATGTCTCGCTCGACAACGGCATGCTCACGCTCGCCTGGCCGGATGGCCACGAAAGCCGTTTCGACGGCGTCTGGCTGCACCAGCGTCGGCCCGGCCAGCATCGCTTCCAGCCGAAAGTACCGTCCGCCCGCGCTTGGCGCGAGGGCTTCATGCCCGAGCACATAACGCACGGCGATTTCACTGCCGGCCAGGACGGCCAGCGACAGTGGCTCGAAGCACTCATCCGCGAGGGCCTGGTGCTGCTCGACGACGGTCCGACCGAGCTGGACGAAGTGGTGCGCATCGCTGAATCCATCGGTCCGTTGCGAGCCACCAACTTCGGCGCGCGCTTCGACGTGCAGTCCAAACCGAATCCGAACAACGCGGCCTATACCGCGATCGAGCTGGAACTGCATACCGACCTGCCGAACTGGCGTAATCCGCCGGATATCCAGCTTCTGTATTGCCTGGAAAATGATGCCGAAGGTGGCGCCTCCACGTTTGCAGATGGCTTCGCGGTCGCCGAGGCCATGCGTCATGAAGCACCTAAGCACTTCGCCATGCTGGCCGAAACGCCCATTGATCTGCGCTTTCAGGACGACGGTCACGATATCGCCGTGCGCGAGCCGATCATTCGCACCAACGAGCACGGCGAACTGCGCGAGATCCGCTTCAACAACTGGATTCGAGACGGGATCGATATCGCCCCGGACCAGATCGAGGACTGGTATGCGGCCTACTGCGATTTCTGGGCCCGCCTGCGGGCGCCCCGTTATCGTGCCGATTTCGAGCTGGCGCCAGGGCAGATGATCGCCTTCGACAACCGTCGCGTGCTGCACGGCCGTGGCGCGTTCAACCCGAACACCGGCAAGCGGCATCTGCAAGGCTGCTATCTCGATTACGACATGGTCGAATCCAAGCTGCGCGTGCTGGCCCGCTGATCCTCGCCGCAGGCCAGCGTGCCCTCAACCCGGCCCCGGTCGTTTGGACCGGTGCTTTTTTGCGATCGGTCGGGTCGGTCCCGATGCCTTGCCCTCGGCGCTCTCGGACGCCATGATCAGCTGCGCACTGCCTCCGCGTGGCGATAGCTGACGTAGACCACGGCGCGGCCCGTTTGTTTTGCTGCGTTCATGGATCATGACCACGATTGACCGCTACGCCCGACGCCGAGTACTCAAGGGCCTTGCGGCCGGGCTGGCCGGCGCGATGATCTGGCCCGGTGGCGCGCGTGCCGGAACATCCGCGCCGGGCGTAACCGGGGTCTCGCCCGGCGCGGGCATTTTCCGGCGGCCGCTGCCGATCCCGGCCCAGGCCACCGGCGAGCTCGATGCCGACGGCGTCCGGCACTATCAACTCGCTGCCGCTGCGGGCACGAGTGAACTGATCGCCGGAAGTGCAGACGCCGACCTGGAGCTACAACGGCGCCTGGCTCGGCCCGACGCTGCGCATCCCGCGCCATCAGCCGGTCGAGCTGCATGTACACAACGGGCTCGACCAGCCCACGACCCTGCACTGGCACGGCGCACAGGTACCGGGGCCGATGGACGGCGGTCCGCACAGCGTGATCGCGCCGGGTAAAACCTGGACGGCGGCCTACACGCTCACCCAGCCAGCGGGCACGCTCTGGTACCACCCGCATCCGCACGCCTACACCGGCCCGCAGGTCTATGCCGGCATGGCCGGTATGCTTTGGATCGATGACGATACGGATGAGCGGCTGGCTCTGCCGCGCAACTACGGGATCGACGATCTGCCGGTCGTGATCCAGGACCGGCGCGTCGATAGCGAGGGCCGGTTGGCCTATATGAGGGCCGCGCATGACGTGATGGGCATGAAGGGCGACTCGGTTTCTGGTCAACGGCGTCGAACAGCCGTATGCCGAGGTCGCCGCGGGCTGGCTGCGCCTGCGGGTGCTCAATGCCTCGAATGCACGCGTGGTCAATCTGGCCTTCCGTGATGGCCGGCGTTTCCACGTGATCGCCGGTGACGCCAGCCTGCTGGCCGAACCGGCGCCGATGGATGAATTATTGCTGGCGCCGGCCGAACGAGCCCAGATCCTGGTCGATCTGCGTGGCGATTACGGCCGGCGCGTGGTGCTTGCCAGCGACTCCGGCGCGCTCGTGCCCGGTTCTGTATCGCACGCCGATGGCCGTCGATGCCCACGATCGGCGCGGCTTCGATCTGCTGGAGCTTCGGGTCGGCCCGTCGCTGGCTCTCGACACGCGCCTGCCGGAGCGGCTCGTCGAGCAGCCGAGCCTGGAACCCGACGGGCCCACGCGACGCTTTGTCATGAACGGCATCGATTGCCCTGGGTGCATTCGCCCACCTGCAGGCCGGCCACGCCTATGCCGCGCGCACGGCGAACGGGCCGGGCAGGCGTGAGCGCCGGCGTGCGGCGATCAGCGATTTGTTCGCCATCAACAGCCAGTACATCGACATGCACAAGATCAACGTCCGCGTGAGGCTTGGCGCGACCGAGGTCTGGCAGGTGACCAACGTGAGCCTCATCGGCGCACCCGTTTCATATGCACGGCACATCGTTTCTGATCCGCTCGCGCGACGGCAAGACGCCGCCGCCGCCGGAACGCAGCTGGAAGGACGTGGTGCTGGTACGCGGCGGCGAAACCGTCGAACTGGTGGCCCGCTTCGACCACCCGGCCGACGCCGACCATGCCTATATGTACCACTGCCATATCCTCGAGCATGAGGACAACGGCATGATGGGGCAGTTCACCGTCACCTGATTGCAACGTGCGTCGGCGGCCCAGTCGATATGCTCGCCGGGATCCAAACGGTCCGGCCGCACGGCGGTTCGGCGGCCTGCACAGACCAGCTGCGGGCGACCCCAGCGCGCACTTCGGAAGTTGATTGCTTCGGCCATGCATGAGGCGATGTGTTTTCAGCTCCCATTTCCTCCGTGCGTCCGCAGGGCCCGCCCCGGGCTGCTTTCGACAGCGTCGATGAAACTCCGTATTATCACTGAGATGCAACACCCATTGCGCTCGCGATGGGCCCCGGATGCCCGGGAAGCGTTGCGCGTCGGACTGCTTGGAATCCAGCGGAGGCCGTGATGCTCAGAACAACCGACGTCTTCACCATTGTTTGCCCCGATGCGGTTTGTGGCCATACGATCGACCGCTCGGCGTGGTGGCTGCTGCAACGTGAGGCGCGGGGTTTCTGCCCGGTCTGTGGCGCTAATCTGGCGGCCGCGATAGAACGCCAACAACATGCCCTGCGGCGCCAGGGCTATGCCGGTCTGCCCTCGGCGCGCGCAGCCCCGATTGCACCGCCCGAGCCGCGGCCGCAGGACGACGCTTCGATCGCATCCTAGCCGACCCCGCCTGCAGGATCCCGTGCGATGGCTTACCGGATACGCCCCGACAAGTCGCTGGGCACCGAACATCCGGCGTGTGCTCGGCCAGCAGATCGATCGCGCGCGACGCGATCTCACGGTGGACGATCGTGCCGAGGCCGGTGCACGCGTTCCGCAAGCGATGCAAGAAGATTCGTGCATTGCTGAGGCTGGTTCGCCCGTCGCTCGGCTCGCGGTTCCGGGTCGAGAATGATCGGTATCGAGACATGGCACGTCGTGTGGCCGCGGTACGCGATGCGGACGTGATGGTCGAGACCTTCGATAACCTGCTCACGGCCTGCGAACAGGACATCGATCGGCGTCACTATGCGCCGTTGCGGCCGCGACTGGTCGAGCACGCCCGGCACGACGATCGCGATCCGGCCCTGACGGACATCATCCGTGAGCTCGATACGGCTCTTGCGGAGGCCAGGTCCGCGCTTCCGGCGTACCAGTTCTCCGCGCGACGGCTTCGATCCGATCGCCGCCGGACTGGCTCGAATCTATGACCAGGCGCGTGTGGATACGAAACAGGTCCGACGTGAACCCTACGGCCGAAGCGCTGCATGAATGGCGCAAGCGGGTGAAATACCATCGTCACCACTGCGATCTGCTGCGCGATCTCTGGCCTCGGCCGATGAAGGCCCGGATAGCCGAATTGCAGCGGCTCTCCGATATCCTCGGCGACGATCATGATCTCGCGATGCTGGCGCAAGGCGTCATGACGATTGGTGTCGGCGGCGGTGGCCGGGGCCGTAGCGACGCCGCGCTGCTGGCGCTGATCGAGCGACGCCGTGCCGAGCTGCAAAAGACGGCGCTGCCCCTCGGCCGGCGTCTTTTCGCCGAGAATACCGGTGCCTTTCGCAAGCGCCTCGCGCGATACTGGAAGGCTCGTCGGATCGAATTGAAGGGCTGAGCGGGCCACCATACGCCGCACGGCGTCTGCACGATCGAGATCGAACGCCGAAGACTCGTTCTCACATCGCCTGATCGGCGAGCGGCGGCCCCTTGCCGTAAAGCGGGGCAGGCTCACGCTTTGCGTCTCGATATCGCCGGAGCAGGCAACGAGCCTGCGCGCGGCTGGCGGGGCTGTGTCGTTCCGCGTCCCTGTCCCTCGCGAACGCTCTCGTTACACTAGAGGCTTCGCGTTCGTCAGGGCATGTATGAAAATCGTAGCGATCGGCGCCGGCGCCTGGGGCAAGAACATCATCCGCAACCTCGAGGAGCTGGGTGCGTTGTCGGGGGTCGTGGAGGGCAACAACCGAGCGGCTCAACAGCCTATGCCACGGCGCATGCCGAGCTCGCTCTGTATCGCCGACTGGCGGGCGGCGCTGGCTTCGGACTGTGATGCGGTGGCCATCGCCACGCCGACGCCGACGCACCACGAGATCGCGCTGGCGGCCATCCAGGCCGGCAAGGATGTGTTCGTCGAGAAGCCGATGACGCACAGTTCGGCGGACGCACGCGAGCTGGCCGATGCAGCCGAGGCCGCGGGGCGAATCCTCATGGTGGGCCATCTGTTGATGTATCAGCCCGCCATCGCCTGGATCAAGGATTATGTCGAGGCCGGAGAGCTCGGCGAGCTGTTCTCGATCCGGCACGAGCGGCTCAATCTGGGCCGGGCCCGCAGCGCCGAAAACGTGATCTGGGACATCGGCGTGCACGACATGGCAATCATGCTCTATCTGACCGGCGAGGCGCCCGAGCGCGTGCGCGGTACCGGGCATCGCATGCTCGGCTTGTCGGTCGAGGATGAAGTGCACGTGCATCTGGAGTTCCCCGGCGGCATACGCGGCAACATCCATACCTCATGGCTGTGGCCGGAAACCACGCGCCGCACCATGCTGCGTGGCTCCAAAGGCATGCTGGTCTACGATGAAATGGCCCAGACCGTGACCCATCACCGCAAATGGATCGATGCCGATCTCCAGAATCACGACGAAGGCAGCGAGATCGTGCATCGTGGTGATGGCCAGCCGTTGCGCCTGGAGCTCGCCCACTTCATGGATTGCGTGGAGACACGCCAGCGCCCGCGTTCGGACGGCGCCAGTGCTGTTACGGTCATCGAAACGCTCGAACGCATCAACGCCGCGGTTGCTGAATCCAGCCGCTATTGAGCCGACGGCCTAGTACCGACGCGCAACGATTCAGCCGGGCCATGCACCATGCGCGCGACGCTCGATGTACGATCCGGCCGGCCCCGGCCGTGTGCCGCACAGCCTGCCGGTGTCAGCTGATATCGAAGGTGCCGACTACCGGCACGTGATCCGATGGCCGCTTGCGGCCGCGTTCGCCGACATGCGCCTTGCAGTCGGTGCAGGCTTCGATCAGCGTTTTCGAGGCCAGCACGTGATCGATGCGCAACCCGGCGTTGCGGGCCCAGCCGCCGTTACGATAATCCCACCAGGTGAATCGGTGCCGACCTTCCTTGTCGGCCTCGAACGGGAGCCAGCAGTCGGCCAGGCCGGTGTCGAGCAGGGCCTGCAATGCGGCGCGTTCCGGTGGGGAGCAGAGGATGCGGCCTTCCCACTTATCGGCGTCGTAAGTGTCCTCGGGGCGCGGTGCGACATTGAAGTCGCCGGTGAGCACGAGCTTGTCATGGCTTTCCAGCTCGCGCGCCAGCCACACGCGCAGGGCGTCGAACCAGGCCAGCTTGTAGTCGTAGCTGGGGTTGTCGAGATCCTTGCCGTTCGGGCAGTACACGCCGATCACGCGCACGCCGTCCACGGTCGCCGCGATCACGCGCTTGTGGTCGTCCTCGAAGTCCGGCAGCGCCGTAACGACGTCCGTAGCCGGGCTTTTCGACAACAGCGCTACGCCGTTGTAGGTCTTCTGGCCGGTGAACACGCTGTGATAACCGGCCGCGGTGAGCGCCTCGGCCGGGAACTTGTCGTCGGTGAGCTTGGTTTCCTGGAGGGCGAGCGTGTCGACCGGGTTGGCCTCGAGCCAGGCCGTGACGTGCGGCAAGCGCACGTTGAGTGAGTTCACGTTCCAGGTGGCGATCTGCATAGCGTTTATATCGGCAACAGTGAATGAACGCGGCGGGTGTAGCATCGAAGCTCTCGAACACGACGAGCAACGTCATGCCGCGAGTTTTTCACAAGCTGATCCGCACGCCGGTGAGTACCGCCATTGTAATGGCCGTGGGCCTGGCGGGCTGCGCCGCCAGCCCGCCGAAGCAATTTACGGTGGATAACAGCCATTTCACGCCCTGCGCCGACGCGCCGCATTGCGTCTCCTCCCAGGCTCCGCCGAGCGATTCACACTACGTGGCCCCATTTGCCTACAACGGTGCATGGAAGCCCGCAAAACAGGCGCTACTCGCCGTGCTGTCCGGGCAGGACAATTCGACGGTACTGGCCTCCGGAGGGCGATTTGTCCATGCCACGTTCACCACAACCCTCGGGTTCGTGGACGATATGACATTTCTTGTGCAACCGGCCGAGTCTGTTATCGACGTCAAATCCTCTTCTCGGATCGGATATTACGACTTCGGCGTCAATCGCGACCGGGTGCAGCGGATACGAAATGAATTCGAGCAGCGTATCGCCAGCAGGAATTGACCACAGGCCCCGCGTGCGAGGCCCGCTCTCGGTCACGAATCAGGCGGCTTTCGGCCCGCTCAGCCCGCTGTGGCGCAACAGCGCATCGATCGAGGGCTCGCGGCCGCGGAAGGCGACGAAGCTGTCCATGGCGTCGCGGGTGGCGCCGCGTTCCAGCACTTCGGTGAGGAAACGGCGACCGGTTTCGACGTCGAACAGGTCGGTTTCCTCGAACGCGGAGAAGGCGTCGGCCGACAGCACTTCGGCCCATTTGTAGCTGTAGTAGCCAGCGGCGTAGCCGCCCGCGAAGATATGCATGAAGGCGTGCGGGAAGCGGTTGAACTCGGGTGCGGGCAACAGGGAGACCTCGGCGCGCACCTGGTTGAGCGTGTCCATCACGGCGGCGCCGCGCTCGGGGTCGAAATCGCGATGCAGGCGCAGGTCGAACAAGGAGATCTCGATCTGGCGCAGCATCTGCCAGCCGGCCATGTGGTTGCGGGTGGCCGAGAGCTTGTCGAAAAGGGTCTGCGGCAGCGCTTCGCCGGTCTCGTATTGAGCCGCGAACAGGTCGAGCGATTCGCGGTACCAGCACCAATTCTCCATGAACTGGCTCGGCAGTTCGACCGCATCCCATTCCACGCCGGAGATGCCGGCGAGCGACGGCCGCTCTACCCGCGTGAGCATGTGGTGCAGGCCGTGGCCGAATTCGTGGAACAGGGTGGTGACTTCGTCATGCGTCAGCAGTGCGGGCTTGCCGCCGACCGGCGGCGAGAAGTTGCAGGTGAGAAACGCCAGCGGTTTCTGTACGCCGCCGTCGTCCATCACGCGCCGGTTCTGGAACGGGTGCATCCAAGCGCCACCGCGCTTGCCCTCGCGCGCATACGGGTCGAGATAGAACACGCCGCGCGAGGCGCCGTCGGCGTCGGTGATCTCGTAGACGGTGACGTCGGAACGATAGACCGGCACGTCCGTTCGCGCGTGAATGTTCACGTTGTAGAGGCGTTGGGTGACCTTGAACAGGCCTTCGATCACCGCCGGGGCCGGGAAGTAGGGCCGCAGATCCTCGTCGGAGAAGTCGTAGCGGGCTTCCTTGAGTTTTTCGGCGTAGTAGGAGATATCCCAGGCGGCGAGGTCGTCGATCCCGTCCTCGGCGGCGAGTGTCTTCAGCGCGGCCAGTTCCTCCCGGGCCGGGGCGAAGCTGCGCTGGGCCAGGTCCAGCAGGAAGGCTTCGATCTGGGCCGGCGACTCAGCCATCTTGCGCGCCAGTGAGCGCTCGGCGTAGTTGTTGAAGCCCAGCAGGCCGGCGGCTTCGTGCCGCAGCGCCAGAATCTCGTCCATGATCGCCGAGTTGTCGTACTCGCCGGCATGCGGGCCGGTGTCCGAGGCGCGCGTGGAGAAGGCTTCGTACACTTCCGTGCGCAGCGCGCGATCCTCGGCATAGGTGAGCACGGCGATGAAGCTCGGCGCATCAAGCGTGATCAGCCAGCCGTCCATGTCCTTGTTGACCGCATTCTGGGCCAGCAGGTCGAGCGCGGACTGCGGCAGGCCTTCGAGCGCGGCATGATCGGTGATGTGCTTCTGCCAGATCTGGGTCGCGTCCAGCAGATTCTGCTGGAATGCCGTGGACAGCTCCGACAGCCGCTGGGCGATTTCCTTGTAGCGGGCCTTGGCCTCATCGGGCAGGGCCACGCCGGCCAGCTCGAAGTCGCGCAGGCGATCGATGATCACGCGCTGGCGCGTGACGTCGAGGGTGTCGAATTCGGGCGCGTCACGAAGCGCCTTCACCGCTTCGTACAGTGCCGTGTTCTGGCCGACTTCAGAGGAGAATGCGGTGAGCTTGGGCACACAGGCCTGGTAGGCCTCGCGCCATTCCGGCGAGTCCATCACTGCATGCATGTGCGCGACCGGGGAAAAAGCGCGTTCGAGACGATCCTCGGCGTCTTCCACCGGGGCAATCAGATCGGCCCAGCCGGTCGCCCTGGCATCGGCGGTGCAGCGTTCGATCGCGGTCTGCGCCTCGGCGATCAGGGTGTCGATCGCCGGCTCTGCATGCTCGGGGGCCAGCCGCTCGAAGTCCGGCAGATCGCCGGTGGCCAGCATGTCGAGAAGCGGGTTGTCGGCGGATTCGGGCACTACACTCATGGATCGTCTCGTTTGGCCGTAGTCGTTGGTCTGATAATGATGCGGTGTGCGGAGCCGCAATCAAGAGTGGCCACCTCGCTGGTCGCCGCTGCGGCCCCGTGCCTACAATGCTCGCATTCGATTGAATGATGGACGATAAATCATGTCCGAAGCTTGTGATCTGCTCGTCATCGGCGGCGGCTCCGGCGGTATCGCCACGGCGCGTCGTGCTGCTTCCTACGGGGCGAAGGTCGTGCTGGTCGAGCGAGGCCGTCTGGGCGGTACCTGCGTGAACGTCGGCTGCGTGCCCAAGAAGGTGATGTGGCATGCCGCCGAATTCGCGACCCATGCGGCGCATGCGCACCACTACGGCTTCGATACGGTGCCGCAGGATCACGACTGGTCGAAGCTGGTGACCAACCGCGAGACCTACATCAAGCGCCTGAACGGCATCTACGACCGCAATCTCGACAAGAGCGGCGTGGAATACATCGCGGGCGACGCCCATTTCGTCGATACGCGGACGATCGAGGTCGAGGGCCGCCGAATCAGCGCGTCGCACGTGCTGATCGCCACCGGCGGCAAGCCGCGCTGGCCGGAGATCCCGGGCGCGGCGCTTGGCACGGATTCCGATGGATTCTTCACCTGGACGCAGCGGCCCGAGCGCGTGGCCATCGTCGGCAGCGGTTATATCGCCTGCGAACTGGCCGGCGTGCTGAATGCGCTCGGCAGCGAGGTCACCCTGCTGCTGCGCAAGGATCACGTGCTGGCCGGCTTCGACGCCATGCTCGGCGAAGCGCTGATCGAGCGCATGCGCGCGGCCGGTATCGAGATCCACATGAAGCGCCAGGTGGCCGAACTCACCGAAGGCGACGACGGCATCGTCGCGCGCTTCGAGGACGGCAGCACGATCGGCGGTTTCGACGAACTGATCTGGGCGATCGGGCGCGTGCCCAACACCGAAGGCCTCGGGGTGGAACACACCGGCCTGGAGCTGCATTCCGACGGCACCGTGCCGGTCGACGAATGGCAGGACACACCGGTCGCAGGCGTCCATGCGTTGGGGGATGTCACCGGTGCGATCGAGCTCACCCCGGTGGCGATCGCGGCGGGCCGGCGTCTGGCCGATCGGTTGTTCGGCGGGATGTCGGATCGACGGGTGGACTATCACAACATCCCGACCGTCGTGTTCACGCATCCGCCGATCGGCACGGTGGGCCTGTCGGAAGCCGAAGCCCGCGCGGCTTACGGCGACGATGCGATCAAGATCTACACCAGCCATTATGTGGCGCTGTACCACGGCGTGCTCGATGAAAAGACGCCGTCCGACATGAAGCTGGTCTGCGTGGGCGAGGATGAAAAAATCGTTGGCGCACACGTCATCGGCGACGGGGCCGACGAGATGACGCAAGGCTTTGCCGTCGCGGTGAAGATGGGGGCCACCAAGCGAGACTTCGACGATACCGTTGCCATTCATCCGACGAGCGCGGAGGAATTCGTGACCATGACGTGAGCCGTCGTGGGAGCCGACCAATCGTTCGCGTGGCAGCCGTGAGCCTGCTCGGGCCGTTGCTGGCGGCGTGCTCTGCCCAGTTCTGGGTCAATACGCTGGTGCCGCGCTGGGGCTACCACCGGCATTCGGACATCGCCTACGGCAATCAGCAGCGACAGAAACTCGATATCTATACGCCGGACAAGCCGGCCGCCGGCCATCCGGTGGTGGTGTTCTTCTACGGCGGCAGCTGGCAGACAGGCAATAAGGACGGTTATCGCTTCGTCGGCGAAGCCCTCGCCTCGCGCGGAATTACCGCGGTACTGCCGGATTATCGGCTCTATCCGCAGGTCAAATTCCCGGCCTTCGTTGACGACGGCGCGGCGGCCGTCGCCTGGACCAAGGCGCATATCGCCGATTACGGCGGCAACGCCTGTCATCTGTTCGTGGCCGGGCACTCAGCAGGAGCGCACATCGCCGCCATGCTGGCCACGAATGCGACCTACTTGGCCGACGCCGGGGCTTCGATCCACGATCTGTCCGGCTTCATCGGCCTGTCGGGCCCCTACGATTTCCTGCCGATCAAGGACCCGGCGTTGAAGAAAATCTTCGCGCCGAAGTCCGATTGGCCGCGCACGCAGCCGATCCATTTCGTGGATGGCGACGAGCCGCCGATGCTGTTGCTGCACGGGGGCGCCGATACCACCGTGCTGCCCAAAAACACGACGAATCTCGCAGCGAAAGTCAATGAAGACGGTGGATCGGCCAAAGCGAAAATCTATCCGGGCGTGAACCATGTCATGCTGCTCGCACCCCTTGCCGCAGCGCTTCGCTTCAAGGGGGACGAGCTCGATCGCATCGCGGATTTCGTCAATCTGCATGTCACAGACAGGCCCTGTTCAGCTTGACTGGTTACAATCCCGCGCTCGCGAACAGCCGAGGGACCGGATATGCGCCGAAAGGTATGCGCCGCTGTCTGTGCGGGCTTGCTGCTGCTGATGAGTTGTAGTGGTGCCAACGCAGAATCCGTTGAGTGGAAGACGTTGAGCGTGGCCGCATCGGCCTACAATTCGGTGGCTTCGCAGACCACCAAGCACGACCCGTCGGTCGCGGCGTGGGGCGATGTGCTCAAGCCCGGGATGCATGCGATCGCGGTCTCGCGCGACCTGATCAAGAAAGGCCTCACCCACGGCACCAAGGTCAAGATTCAGGGCCTGCCGGGGATCTATGTCGTACGCGACAAGATGGCCGCGCGCTGGACCAACAAGATCGATATCTACATGGGCCACGATATTTCGAAGGCCCGCGACTGGGGCATTCAGCACAATATCCGCATTCTCTATGTCGAGAACGACAACAGCTGATCCCGAACCGCGCGAGATCGGAGCGGTCTTGCGCACAGTGCCCGTTTCCGGCTGTGGGCTCGCGCCGGCGGGCCGACTCTCTGCTTCCACGGTTGCGCTTTGCCATGCTATGCGGCCCGGTACGGGCGGTCTCATTACCCGCCGTCGGGCCAGTTGAGTTAATCTGCGCGCTCCAACGCCGAATCAATCCAAGGAGAGGTCATGGCCGGCCAGCTGGTACTCCTGCGCCACGGACAGAGTCAGTGGAATCTGGAAAATCGCTTCACCGGATGGGTCGATGTCGACCTGACCGATACTGGATGCGAAGAGGCAAAGCGGGCGGGCAAGCTGCTGGCGGAAGAGAACCTTCGCTTCGACATCGCATTCACCTCGGTGCTCACCCGCGCGATCAAGACGCTCTGGATCGCGCTCGGCGAAATGGAGCAGCCCTGGGTGGATGTAGAGCGCCACTGGCGGCTCAACGAACGCCACTATGGCGGTCTCCAGGGGCTCGACAAATCAGAAACGGCCGAAAAACACGGTGATGAGCAGGTGCATATCTGGCGTCGCAGCTACGATACGCCGCCGCCCGAAATGGACACCGAAGACCCCGGGCATCCGCGCAGCGACCCGCGCTATGCCAAGCTCGATGCGCGCGTTCTGCCCGGCACCGAATCGCTGAAGCTCACGCTTGAGCGCGTACTGCCGTACTGGCACGACGCCATCGCGCCGCGCCTGAAGGCCGGCGATAATGTGCTGGTCGCCGCTCATGGCAACAGCCTGCGCGCTCTGGTGAAGTATCTCGACGGCATCGCCGATGACGAGATCACCGGGCTGAACATCCCCACTGGGATCCCGCTGCGCTACAAGCTCGATGACGAACTGAACGTGATCGAGTCCGGCTATCTCGGCGATGCCGACGCCGCCGAAGCGGCAGCCAGGGCCGTCGCCGACCAGGCAAAGAACAAATAGCGCGGCGCGCCGGGGCGGCGCCTCCCGCCGCCCCGATGTTCGCCGTTCAGCGGCTGCGTACGCCCGAGATCAGGCGGTCGTGCGCATCGTCGAGCAGGCCAGCCCCGATCAGCCAGGCGCGTGCGTCCTCGGCGTCGCCGGCAAACCAGGCGCCCGCGCTGCCGAGGCGGAATGTATAACCCCATGCGTCCATGTCGGCGCACATCGCGGCCCGGTCGTACCCGTCGATGCGATCGCAGATCATGATCTGCCAATAGCAGACGGCATTTTCCTCGTCGTAGTCGCCGCCCGCGTCGGTATCCAGTACGGCACGGCGCGCCGGATCCATGCAGACATAGTGGCCGGCCTCGTGCAGCGCGGAGTGCAACGGCGTATCCCGGCGTACCAACAGCGTATTGCCTTGCAGCCCGGCTTCGGCCTCGCCCCAGAAGCTGCCCGGTATGGGCGTGTCGAGTGCCACCTCGGTGACGTGGAGCATGAACGGCATCAACAGCTGGCGCAGCGCAACGATGCCGATCGCGTCCACGGGGGTGACGTGAGGCATCGCCGCCGGGCTTTCGCGTACAGTTTCGGGATCGTTCACGGCACGAGTGGAAAATGAAGTGGGCGCGCCGATGCTATCTCATCGCGTCATTGCTTGCCCTGGCGTGGCTCACCGTCGGGTGTGCGCTGCATCCCGGCCAGGCAGACCGGGCAGCGGCCCGGCACCTGGTTTCGGTCTATCAGATCTCGGCCTTGCTGGCTCAGGCCGCGCCGGCGGTGTCGGGCTCGCTCAATCGCAATCTGACGCAATCGGTGGCGCTGGCGCGCCGTCGCCGGGTGGACCTTCTGGTGAATCGAACGTTCGCCCCCGCGCCGCTGGTCGATGCTACCGTCCAGCGCCTTGCCCGGGCCGCCCGGCAGAGCGGGCGGGCGCACGATCTGGCGCGCGCGGCGAGCTGGCTGGACGAGCCGTTGGCGCGAAGAATGATCGGCCTGGAGCGCAAGGTCGGCGAACCGGGCTTCGCCAAAGGTTTCAAGCAGTTCGCGAACCAGCCCGCCGGCGATCAGCGCAAGCATCGGCTGCGGATCGTGGATCAGCTGGCCCGCGACATGCGCCTGGCCGATCTGCAGACACGCTTCAACGTCACCCTGCTGGGCGCCATGATCCGAGCGCGCAATCTCGCGCTCGACGCCGGCGCGCGGGTCGACGAAACACAAATTCGGCGTATCCTATCCAGTACGAGGACCGGTCTCCACCGCAAGCTGGAGCAGCAGCTGCCGCTGATGCTGCTCTACGTCTACCGCGATGTGGACACCGATACGCTCGGGCGCTATGCCGCTCTCCAGCATCGATCCGCCATGGTCTGGGTCAACGCTACGCTCGTGCAGTGCATCGGCGAAACACTCGAAGCGGCGGGCCGGAGTATTCCGGAGGCTTTAAAGACAAAGGATCAGTAAGTGCCGATAATCACAGACGACGTCACCATCCGTGAAATTCTCGCCCAGGTGCGCCGTATCGCCGTGGTCGGGCTTTCGCCCGATCCGAGTCGTCCGTCGCACGCCGTCGCGAAGGGCATGATGGACGCCGGCTACGAGATCATTCCGGTCAATCCGAACGCCGACCAGATTCTCGGGCTGAAAACGTTCTCTGACCTCAAGTACGTTACCGATACCATCAACATGGTCACGGTCTTCCGCGATCCGAAGCATGTGCCGGCGATCGTGGAGCTGTGTATCGAAAAAGGCGTGCGCAACCTTTGGTTGCAGGAAGGCGTGGTGCACCAGGAGGCAGCTCGTGAAGCAGCCGCACACGGGATCCATGTCGTGATGGGCCGCTGCATGTACAAGGAATTCAACCGCCTGCTCGGTTAGTACCTGTCGACACAGGCGCGCGATCCATTCAGGGCGGCCGCGCGGTTGCATGAATCTTGCGTGGATGCACGCGCTCGAGCGGTGCGCCTGACAGACTCGGCTGCGACTGTTGTCGCCTTGCCGGTATCGGGCCAGCCAATCAGTATGATGAGTACAGTCCGACTTCAAAACCCCAGGAGACTCGCAACATGGCGAATCTGAGCCCGGTAGTCATGATCATCATTCTCGCCGTCTGCGTGGTCATCGCGCTGGTCATCGGCTACCTCATTGGAAGCCGTGCCGGCAGCGACTACAACGAGGCTGCGGACAAGGAAAAACAGAAGCACGACGATCTGAAGGCGGACGTGCGCGAGCATTTTCAGCAGACCTCCGCCATCATGTCGCGAATGGTCGACGACTACCGCGATATGTATCAGCACATGTCGCAGGGCGCGGAAAAACTGGCCGACCTCAATCGCGAGAAGATGGTCGCGCCGCCTTCGCCGGACAAGATCACGCAATCCGGCGCCAGTGAGAAGCTGTCGGCCCCCGAAAAGACTGCCCCGGCGGCGGCGCGCAGCAGCGAGCGTCCGGCGCACGCCCAGAGCGGCGCCCAAGGCAGCGCCAAGAGCAATGATGCGAAACCGGCTGCGGCTGGCAGCACGGCCGGCGCCAAACCGGCTTCGGCGAGCGCTGGCAAGCCGGCCGCGACCGATAGCAAGGCATCCGGTCGTACTGCCGGCGGTGCCGTTCCTGCAGCCAAAGAGCCTAATGAGGCAAGCGCCGCGCATCCTGGCCGACCAGAAGCCGGAGGGCGCGGCCGACGCCAAGGTCACCGGCGGCAAGCCCGCCGAGGCCGACGCCGGAACCCAGCCGTCGCAGAGCACGGGCAGCCGAAAGCCGACGTCATCGACGCCGAGCCAAGCCGAGGCGTCTGCCCATCGGCAGCGCCAACAGGAGCAAGTGATTCAGCTCGGTGAGAACGGTCAGGCGAGGCGGCCCGGCCTGATTCTGATGGGCGGGCACGCGAGGTCGGCCCCGCGCTCGGTGGATCAGGAGCGAAAGTCGCTGAGCGGCCGACGCTCGATCGTCTCGACCATGGAATACAAGCCGTTGCGCAGCAGTTCAGTGGTGATCTCCTGTTCCAGATTCAGATCGGTGAAGATCTGATTGATGGAGGTTTCGCAGCTGTGTCGTAGTGGTCTTTGTCGGAATAGATCATCAGCAAGACGCCGATCAGGCCGCGCACGATAAGGGCGTCCGATCGCCCCGGAAGTGCAACCGCTCATCGTCGGCATCGTCGGCGACCAGCCAGACCTGGCTCATGCAGCCCCGCACACGGGTCGCCTCGTTACGCTGGTTAGTTTTCCAGCAGGTTGGAGCTTGCGGCCGAGGTCGACGATGCTGGCGATAGCCCTCTTTCCAGTTTGGCAGCATCTCCAAAGTGGTCTTGAGCTGTTCGACGCGGTCATCCTCGGCAAGGTGTTCGATTCGGGTGGCTATCGACGTAAGGTTGGGTCGTAAACTTGATAAATAAAGACGCAAGCCATGCCGGCACCACGGTACGCGCTAGCATCCTGACGGCGTGGATTCGTTCGCTGATTGTGGCTTGCTGCAGGCGCCGATCCTGTTCTATCGCTACGCGATTTCGCCGTGATCGGCATACATCTCCGACGTGCTCCGAATATGCGCTGGTCGCGTTGTCCCCCCACGGCCCGATGCTGGCGGGGCGACTGGCTGGCGATTCGCCGTATTCTGCCGTTGCCACCCGCTGGATGACAGCTGGATTTGATTATTAGCCTTTGAAAGTGCGCCATCGCAAGTCAAGGAACGACGTATAACGTCGGTGGCATCAAGAACCCCGGCCGGTGCGCATCTGCCGATGCCAGGGTTTATCGTGTCGCGCTTTCTGTGTTAGACTGCGCGCAACTGACAGACGAGCAGCCTGCATCACCGGCCAAAGCGTGACGATTCGATATAGCCAAGCAGCCGGACGATACGCACGCCGGTACAACTCTAGCCCGCGCTTACCAGCAATGCGTTTAGCCATGAAGGCGGCGTTTTCCGAGCACAAGCCCTTGAATCTGCGGGCCGTGACGAGACAGAAATTCGGCGCTGGTGGGACGATGCCGACGTTTTTGCGAAAGAGTAACACCAGCCCGACGCTGGGCCAACCTTCACGACCTTCGCCTCTTATGAAGGCCCGCCCACGGCCAACGGCCGGCCGGGTATTCATCTCCGCGTCCTCGGGCACGCCCTCAAGGATGCGTTCTGTCGCTACAAGACCATGCGCGGCTATCGCGTGGATCGGAAGGCCGGCTTGGACACGCACGGTCTGCCGGTGGAGATCGAAGTCGAGAAAGAGCTGGGCCTGCAATCGCGCGAGGACATCGAAGACCTTCGGCATGGAGCAGGTGCCCGCAACGCCGCATCCTCGCGAGTCGGTGCTGCGCTACAAGAAACAGTAGGGACGAACTCACTCGCCGGATCAGCTACTGGGTGGAGTCTTCAGATGCGCCGTACGTCACCTTCTCCAACCAATACATCAAATCAGTCTGGTGGCTGCTCAAGCAGCTGCACGAGAAGGGGCTGCTCTACAAAGGCCACAAGATTCACTGGTATTCGCCGGGCTCCGGCACGGTGCTGTCCTCGCACGAGGTAAGATACTAGGCTACAAGGAAAATGCAGGGTCCGCTGGATCAATCAGAGACATTTCTGCCTGGAGGACGAACCGGAGGTGGCGGTAGCTTGCACTAGACCACCAGCCGTGGACCATGCCGTCCAACGTGGCGGTGGCGGTCGGTCCGGGCATCGATACTCCAAGGCACGCGCCGAGGACGGCGCGGTCTATATCGTTGCGAAGGATTGCGTGGCGGCTACGCTGGGCGACAACGCCGAGATTCTCGAGAGTTCGGCGCCGACGGCTGATCGGCAAGCGCTACAAGCCGCCGTACGACTGCTTTGCCGATCACCCCGAAGCGGACCACGCCTGGCGCGTGATCGCGGCCGATTCATCACCACCGACGACGGCACCGGCATTGCCCACCAACCCCCGGCGTTCGGCGCCGACGACTTCCGGGTGACTAGCGAATACGGCATGCCGGTGTTCAACCCGATCGAGCGCGACGGCCATTTCCGTGCCGATTTCCCGCTGGTCGGCGGGCTGTGATTCAAGGATCCGACAAGCCGATCGCGCGCGATCTGAAAGAGCGCGGCCTGCTGTTCTCGCAACAGGTCACGGTGCATAACTACCCGCACGACTGGCCAAGGGCACGCCCTTGATGAATTACCCGGTCGAGTCCTGGTTCGTGGACCCAGCAGCACAAGGACAAGCTGGTCGAGTACAACAACCGGATTCACTGGCATCCGCCGCATGTGGGCACCCGCCGCTTCGGCGACTGGCTGGCCAACAACCTCGACTGGGCGCTGTCCCGGCATCGTTACTGGGTACGCCGCTGCCGATCTGGTCAACGTTAACGTCCCTGACGACATCGTCGTCATCGGTTCGATTGCCGAGCTGCGGGAATATGCGGGCGATCAGGTACCGGACGACGACAGCCTCGATCTGCACAAGCCGCAGGTCGACCAAATCACCTGGACCGCCGCCGATGGCGGCACCATGCGGCGCGTGCCGGAAATCATCGACGTCTGGTTCGATTCGGCGCCATGTCGTTCGCCCAGTGGCACTATCCGTTCGAGAACAGGAGATTTTCGAGGCGAACTTCCCGGCCGATTTCATCTGCAAGGGCGTGGATCAGACCGGGGGATGGTTCTACTCGCTGCACGCCATCGGCACGCTGATCAAGGACTCGCCGGCCTACAAGAACATCATCGTCAACGGCCTGTTGCTGTATGCCAACGGCGAAGATGTCCAAATAGCAACACGGTCGACCCGTTCGAGGCCCTGGACGACATGGCGTCGACGTGATGGGCTGGTACATGCTGTCCAACAGCCCGCCCTGGGACAATACAAGTACGCCGATCGCGGCCTGCGCGAGTCGAGGACCAGGTGTTCGGCACGCTGGAAAAGTCTATTCGTTTTTCGCGACCTACGCCAACATTGACGGGTTCACCGCGGATACGCCGGCCCCGGCCGTGCCGAGGGCCCGAGCTGGATCGCTGGATTCTGTCGCGTCTGCAATCGACTGCCGCCGAGGCCGCGGCCGCGCTCGACGACTACAACCCGACGCGTGCCGCGCGGGCGGTGGAGCGGTTCATCGATGCGCTGTCGAACTGGTACATCCGGCGCTCGCGCGACCGCTTCTGGGCCGGCGCCCGGGCCGATGCGAACGACAACGCCGGTGACGATGCGGTGGCGGACAAGCGTGCGGCCTACCACACCACGCTCACCTGTCTTGCGATACGGCTGCGATGATGGCGCCGATCGCGCGCTTTCGCCGACTGGCTCTATGGTCAGGTCACCGAGCCGAGCGGCGCCCGGGCGTCGGTGCATCTGGCCGATTTCCCGACCCCCGATCCGGCCATGACCGACACCGATATCGAGCGGCGCATGGCGCTGGCGCGGGCGATCGTGGCCAACACGCTGGCCCTGCGCAATGAAGCCGGGTTGAAATGTCCGCCAGCCGGTGGCGCGATTCTCGTGGTCGAGGAGCCCGGCGTGGCACGCGCCGATGTGGAGGCCGTGGCAGCCATCGTGCGTGACGAGGTCAACGTCGATGCCATCGAATACGTGGCCGGCGAAGGCGATCTGGTCAAGCGCAGCGCCAAGCCCAACTTCAAGCAGCTCGGTAAGCGGCTCGCCAAGAAGATGAAGGCGGTGGCCGCCGCGGTGGCCGAACTGGGCGATGCCCGATCGAGGCTTATTGCGGATAACGCACTCAGGTGACCGCCGATGGCGAAGCCGTCGAGCTGGGCGAGGGCGACTGCTGGTTTCCGCCGAAGGCGTGGAAGGCTGGCTGGTCGCCGCGAGGATGGCGTTACGGTGGCACTTGATAGTACACTTACCGATTCGCTGATCCAGCGTGGGTTGGCGCGTGAAGTCGTCAACCGTATTCAACGGCTGCGCAAGCAGGCGGAATTTCACGTGGCCGATCGATCCGGTGGATACCGACCGGGAACGATACGTTGGCGGCGGCCATCGCCGACATGGCGACTGGATTGCGCGCGAAACGCTGGCGCGCCGATGGCGACGGTCGAGACGCCGGCCGGCGATGTCTGTGCCGATTTCGAGGTCGGCGAGAGCGAGCTGGCCATGGCGTTGACGCGCGAGCGCTAACGACGAGATACACGAACAACTTCCACCAATCGCAAACGCGACGGTCTAGAGATCATGAAACAGGATATCCACCCCCAGTACCGCCCTGTCGTCTTTAAAGAATGGCATTGAGTTTGCCTTTGACCCGTTCGACCATCGATTCGAACGAAACCATCGAATGGGAAGACGGCAACACCTATCCGCTGATCAAGCTGGAAGTCACCAGCGATACGCACCCGTTCTACACCGGCAAGCAGAACATCATGGACACCACCGGCAAGGTGGAGCGCTTCAACCGCCGCTTCGGCATGATGAAGAAGAAGGGCTAAGCCCGACTTCTTTCGCGTCGGCCGAGTGCCGGCGCGCCGACCGTTTCGTGTTTTGGACATCGGCCGCTGAAGCGACCGATGTCTTTGTGTGTCCAGCGTTCCGATTGGTGATGCTGTCGGCGCCCGGCTGTCAACCCTTCATGTGAGTCCGCGCCAAGCGCTGTCTTTTGGCAAGACTAGGCGTAATAAGCGTGGTGCAGTCATTCTGCACCAGCGTGCTACAACGCTGGATTGCTGCAAAACAGCACATGTCCCGAAGGGTTGGGCCGCCCATGACAAATTAACTAGGGGTGCCCGGCTCGCGCCCTGCCGGACACGATTTGCGGTCTCCGACGCGGCGCTCGCATGAAGGGGTGACAGACCCTAGCCCCCGTGTAACTGACGGCCCGGCGCGGGCGGCCTCCCAGAAACCGGCGATCGGCGGCTCCTCGCGACTGGCGCGTCTTACCCCCAAGTGGATCTGCTTGGCGATCCCTGGGGGCCCGAGCCGCACGGTACGATCGCCAGTCGGCGGCGTATTCAGCGACCAGCCAGCGCGGCAGGGCAGAAACGCCGCGGCCGGCGGCCACCAGCTGCAGCATGATGTCGGTGGACTCGAGCGTCTTGTGGCGGCCTGGCGAGATGTGTGCCGGCGTGAGCAACTGGGCGAAGACGTCCAGGCGCGCCGGCTCCACCGGATAGGACAGCAGGACCTCCTCGCTCAGCGCTTCGGGCGTGATGTGGCCGCGACCGGCCAAGCGGTGACTCGCGGCCACCGCGAGCACCTGTTCGTAGGCGAACACCGGCACGAACATCACGCCCGTTTTTCCAGCGGGTCGGGCGTGACCAGGATGTCGATCTCGTGGTTGAACAGGGCGGCCATGCCGCCGAACTGGAATTACCTGGACGACGTCGATATCCACCCCCGGCCATTGCCCGAGATAGGGCTCGACCACCTTGAGCAGCCAGCGATAGCAGGGGTGGCATTCCATGCCGATGCGCAGCGCGCCGCGCGTCGGCCGCGTAGCCGACAGCACCGTATCCAGCCGTTCGAGTTGCGGTAGCAGGCCGGTGGGCCGTGGGCAGCAGATACTCGCCGGCAGACGTGAGCCGAACGCGCCGGCCCTCGCGCCCCAGATGCGTGCGCCGGACGGGTCTTCCAGCTTCCTGACGGCGTGGCTCAGTGCCGACTGGGTCAGATTGAGCGCGCCGGCGGCCGCCGTGAGCGAGCCTTGGCGTTCGATCTGGCGCAGAATGTGAGATGGATGCGCTTGATCATGCATCGATATGAATAAAGCTAATGATATAGATTAAAACATACCATTATTTTTCATTGAGCCGCCCTAACTTGCGCGTCGATTGGCGGCCGCGTTGGTTCGAACGACCAGCACAGAGCAACCATCATGACGACTATCCCAGAATCTTGGCTTTCCCCGTATCGGCGAACGCCGTGAGCTAAAAAAGGCTACAGAGGCCTACTGGAAGGGCGAGCTCGATCGCGCCGGTCTGGAGGCCAGGGGCGCCGAACTGCGCCGCAGCAACTGGGAGAAGCAGCAACGCGCCGGCATCGATCTGATCCCGTCCAACGATTTCTCCTTCTACGACCAAGTACTGGACATGTCCTGTCTGCTCGGTCATGTGCCCGAGCGCTTCGACTGGGACGGCGCGCATGGACGTCTCGACGTCGCCTTCGACCTGGCACGCGGCAACGACGCCAGCCATGCATGCGAGATGACCAAGTGGTTCGATACCAACTATCACTATCTGGTGCCGGAGTTCACCCCGGATACGCACTTCGCACTCGACCGGGACCGGTCTTCGACGAGTTGACCGAGGCACAGATGCCGGGTTCGACCCAAGCCGGTGCTGATCGGCCCGCCGACGTTTCTGCTCGGCAAAGTGAAAGACGGCCGGTCTTGAACAAGTTCGCGCTGCGCGATCGACTGATACCGGTCTATGTGCGAGATTCTGGAGCGGCTGACAGCACCGGCGTCGAATGGGTGCAGATCGACGAGCCGATTCTCGCGCTCGATCTGCGACGGCCCGGCGCGCAGTGATCGACAAGACCTATCCGCGCTATCTCGCGCGGCGGCGTCGAAGCTCTTGGTCGCCAGCTATTTCGGGACGCTGGGCGACAATCTGGCGCTGGCACTAGTCTGCCGGTCGCCGGGCTGCATGTCGACTGCGTGCGTGGCGGCGGCGAGGTCGAGCTCGTGATCGACCGGCTGCCCGCAGCAGATCTGTCAGTGGGTATGATCGACGGCCGCAATGTCTGGAAGGCCGATCTCAACCGTGTCGATTCGGCACTGCTCGCGCCGACATGCGATCGGCGCCAACCGGCTGTGGTTGGCCCCTCCTGCTCGCTGCTGCACGTCCCGGTGACGCTGCGCAGCGAAACCAGCTCGACGCCGAGCCTGGCCGACTGGCTGGCTTTCGCCGAGGAGAAACTGACGAGATCGTGGCGCTGGCACGCGCGCACGACGGCGATGCCGACACAAGCGCTGTTCGAGGCCAATGCGCAAGCCAGGCGGCTCGCCGCGAATCCTCACGCATCCATGACGCCTTCGGTCACGAAGCGCGCTGGCCGGCCTACGTGCGCGGACTACCGGCGACACGCCCGCTTATGCCGAGCGCGCCCGTAAGCAGCGCGCCAAGTTCAAGCTGCCGATGTTCCCGACCACCACCATCGGCTCGTTTCCACAGACGCAGGAGGTACGCAAGGCGCGGGCGCAGCACAAGAAAGGCGATCTGCGCGATGCCGACTACGATGCCTTCATGAAGCAGCAGATCGACGAAGCCGTCGCGATGCAGGAAGACATCGGCTTCGACGTGCTGGTGCACGGCGAATCCGAGCGCAACGACATGGTCGAGTATTTCGGCGAGCAGCTGGCCGGCTATGCGTTCACCAACTCGGCTGGGTCCAGTGCTATGGCTCACGCTACGTCAAGCCGCCGATCATCTACGGCGATGTGTCGCGGCCGAAAGCCGATGACGGTGAAATGGTCGATACGCCCAGTCGCGGACCGACAAGCCGATGAAAGGCATGCTCACCGGCCCGGTCACCATGGTGCAGTGGGCCTTCGTGCGCGACGACCAGCCCGGGCCGAAACCGTGAACAGGTCGCGCTGGCGATCCGCGACGAAATCGTCGATCTGGAAGCGGCGGGCCTGGCCGCATCCAGTCGACGAAGCGGCCTTTCGCGAAGGCCTGCCGCTGCGGCAAGTCCGACTGGGACGAGTATCTCGACTGGGCCGCGGCGGCCTTCCGGCTAGCGGCCGGCGGCGTGAGCGACGAGACCCAGATCCACACCCATATGTGCTACTCGGAGTTCAACGACATCATCGAGTCGATCGCGGCGATGGACGCCGACTGCATCTCCATCGAGACCTCCCGCTCCGCAGATGGAACTGCTGGAGGCTTCGTGGAGTTCCACTATCCGAACGAGATCGGCCCCGGTGTCTACGATATCCACAGCCCGCGCGTTCCGAGCGGCCGACGAAATGGTCGCCTGCTGCAGAAGGCCGTGGCCGTGATGCCGGCCGACAAGCTCTGGGTCAACCCGGACTGCGGACTCAAGACCCGCGGCTGGGCCGAGGTCAAACCGGCGCTGGAGAACATGGTCGCGGCCGCCCGGCGTTGCGAGCGCGCCAGGCCGAGGCGGCCTGATCGATCGATCCATCCGGAGAGGCGCAAGCCTCTTCCTTGGCCGTCTCGGTTCGCCGGGGCGGCCTTTTTTCGAGCGCTTCAGCCCAGCCAGCGCTGGGGGTGAGCTTCGGCCAGGGGGGGAAAAGAAAGGCGGGACGGGGGGTGTGATGGGTTGGAGGGGGGCCGGTGCGGGGGGAGACGAAAGGGGGGGGGGGTTGGGGGGGGGAGAAAGCATAATAAGACCAGTTGATGGAATACTGTGGGTGTGGCGGGGGAGGGGGGGAGGGAGGGGGGGGGGGGGGGGGGGGGGGAAGAGAAAATTTCTGTATGTAGACAGGGTTGGGGTGTGGTGGGGGGGTCGGCGTGGGGGGGGTGTTGTTTGGTCTTGTGGGGGAGAGCTTGTGTTCTGGCGTTGGGGGTCCGGGCCGTGCGCGATGCGATCGGCCACGCGATCGAGGCCGAGACGGTACAGGCCCGACTGGCGGGACGCGCGATCAGCCGCCCTGATCGGCCTCGCTATCGGCGCACTTGTTCTGCTTGTGGGTGTCCTCATTGCTGCCGCGTTGCCAGTAGCTGGAGATATAAAGCTGCTGGCGCGTTACGCCGCGTTCGTCGTGCAGATGCGCGCGCAGTTGGCGCATGCAGGAGAATTCACAGGCACACCAGACCGATGGCTCGCCAGGCTGCCAGGCCAGTTCGCGGACGGCATCGTAAAGCGTGTTGCCGCGCTCACCCGGATGCGGATTGATCACCCAGCGCATGTCGATGCCCTCGGGCGCGTCCAGGGGTTGGATGTCGTCTTCGTGCAGCACCTCGATGATCGCATGCCCCCGCGTATCGCGCGGCAGGGTTTCCAGATTGACGGAAATCGCCGGTAGCGCGGTCATGTCGCCGATCAGCAATCCCCAGTCGGCAGCGGGATCGACGAGCTTCTTCGGGCCCGGGCCGCCGATGTCGATGGTCTCGCCGGCTGGACGTCCTCGGCCCAGCGCGCGGCCGGGCCGCCATCGCCGTGGCGCACGAAATCGATGTCGACCGAATCCTCGCGCTGCGAGCGGATGGTGTAGGTGCGCAGTAGCGGGCGGTCGCTGTGGGCCTGGGCGAAACGCAGCTTGACGTAGGCGCTCGGCTGATCGGCCGGGAAATCGGCCATGCGCCTCGCCGCCGAGGGTCACGCGCAGCATGTTGGGCGTGATTTCGGTCTTGTCGAGTACGGTGAAAGTGCGCGGTGGCGGTCTGCGGTTCATGAAGCGTTGTCCCTGGGAATGTTCGAGATTGGCGATCATGGCTTCGGCCAGTTCGGTGAAACGGGCGAGGTCGGCCGCCGACAGCCCGCCGGCCATGCGCGCGCCGGCGCGAGCTTCGATGGCCGCGATCCGGTCCGCGAGTTCCTGCCCGGGCTCGGTGAGTTCGAGCAGCTGGCTGCGGCTGTCGTCGGGATGCGGCTGGCGCACGACCAGCCCGTCGGCGACGAGCCGCTTGATCAGCCGAGCGATGCGGCCCTTGTCCTGGCGCATACGATCGGCGATGTGCTGGGCCGTGCCGTGGCGGTGGTGCGCAATACCCTTGAGCACGCGGATCTCGCCAATCGTGAGAGCAATGTCGGCAGCGGCGTAGCCCTCGCGCATGGCGCGCTTGTAGGCATGCAGCAGGCGATGCAGCGTTTCGCCGGCAGGAGAGTGGGCGAGCATGGCAGTTGGTTGAGAATGTCAACCAATGCTCGATGCCCTGGTTGATATTGTCAACCAGTTGGATGTTATATCCTTCGCCAGGGCTGGGAGCGATGGCGGTACGCACGAAAATACATCGCTCCCTACGGTTCGACCATGGAGCGCATGATCCGCCGGACGCGGCCGATGGCCCGACCGGCCTGCAACGAAGGGCATCGTGAATCGGCTTGTGTTTTATCGCTACGCGTTTCTGGGGTGGGCACTGCTGTGGGCGGCCGCTGCCGTTGCGGCGGCGCCGGCTACGCTGCAACACGTACGCATACGCCGCAACGGATCGCACACCCGCGTCGTGCTGACTTTTTCCCGCGTGCCGTCGTTCAGCGACTTCGTGCTCAGTTCGCCGGTGCGCGCCGTGATCGACCTGAACAAGACCCGCCGGGCGCACGGCGTGACCGCGAAGGGGCGCGGCGCGATTCGCGGTGTCCGTTGGGGGCGTCATGACCACCACACGCTGCGCGCGGTTTTCGATCTGACGCCCGGTACGCACTTCGTCGGCGTCGAGCGTCGGGGGCACCGTCTGGTCGCGCGCTTCGACAACGGCCCAGCCGGGCCGGCGCGGCTTGCACATGCCGCGTCCACGCAGTCGCCGCTCGTCGTAGTGATCGATCCCGGTCATGGTGGCAAGGATCCCGGCACGTCCGGCCCGAACGGGCTGCGCGAGAAGACGATCACGCTGGCGATCGGCCGCATGGTGTACGCCAGGCTGGCGGATACGCCCGGCATCCAGCCGGTGCTTACCCGCCACGGCGATCATTTCGTCACCCTGGCCGACCGTGTCGCCATTGCGCAGCGCAAGCACGCGGACGTGTTCGTCTCGATTCACGCCAACGCGTCGCCGGGCCATCCGCAGGTCGATGGCGGCACCTGCTACGAACTGTCCGAGCACGGCGCGAGCAACGCCGAGGCCGCCCAGCTGGCGCACTTCGAGAACAGTCACGATCGCGAGGTCGCCGGGGTGCGATTCTCCAGCGACGACATGACGCTGAATACGGTGCTCACGCAGATGTTCCAGAGTCAGTCGATCGATGCCGCCGACCGGCTCGCCCGGCGCATCATCCAACAGTTCGGCCAGGTCGAGCCGCTCTACCACGGCAAGCCGCAACGGGCGAATTTCGAGGTGCTGCGCGATCCGATGGTGGCATCGGTGCTGTGCGAAACCGCCTTCCTGACCAATCCGGCGCAGGCGAAAAAACTGCACGGGCACGCCTTCAGGGCGCAGCTCGCGGACGCGATCTATCGCGGCATCGTCGGTTATCTGAAGCATAACCCGCCCATGCATCCGTCGACCCAGTCGCCCGAGGTCTACATCGTGCGCAACGGCGATACCTTGCCCGGTCTGGCAAAACGCGCAGGTGTCACGAGCGCGTTGCTGATGGCGATCAACGATCTGGCCAGCCGCGATATCGAGCCCGGCCAGCGGCTGATCGTGCCGGGCCTCGCGACGGCGTCGAACTCCCGTCCGGCGCGTTATCGCGTGCAATCCGGCGATACGCTGTATTCGATCGCTGCCGCGCACAACGAGAGCGTGGCTACGCTGAAAGCCGCGAATTCTCTCGATTCCTCAACGCTGCACGTGGGCCAGGTGCTGCGCGTGCCACCCGGCGGGAGCAACCAGGAGAGCTGAGGCACGATCTCCCGGTAGGTCATCGGCATCGCCGAACCGCCCGCTTTCGCCCTGCATGGGGCGATTCTGCGACGCCAACCCGGACTCGTATGAAACCGCAACAGGCTCTAAAATGGCGGATTACGCGCTCGTATCGGTTGCAAGTCCTATGTCCGTCGTCACCCGTTTCGCCCCCAGCCCCACCGGTTATCTGCATATCGGCGGCGCACGCACGGCGCTCTATTCCTGGCTGCATGCCCGCCAGAACAACGGCCGTTTCGTGCTGCGCATCGAGGACACCGATCGCGAACGCTCCACCGACGAAGCCGTGCAGGCGATTCTCGATGCCATGGCCTGGCTCGATCTCGCGCATGACGGCGAGATCTATTATCAGACGCAGCGCTTCGACCGCTACGCCGAGGTGATCGAGCAGCTATTGGCCGCAGGCTGGGCCTACCGTTGCTATTCGAGCGCGGAAGAGGTCGAGGCCATGCGCGAGGCTGCGCGTGCCCGCGGCGAAAAGCCGAAATACGACGGCACCTGGCGGCCGATGCCGGGCAAGACGCTGCCCGAGCCGCCAGCCGGCGTCGATCCGGTGATCCGCTTCGCCACGCCTTTGGAGGGCGTCACGGTCATTCCCGATCTGGTGAAGGGCGAGATCACCATCGCCAACACCGAACTGGACGACCTGATCATCGCGCGCGCCGACGGCACGCCGACCTACAACTTCTGCGTGGTGGTGGACGATATGGACATGGGCATCACCCATGTCATCCGGGGCGACGACCACGTCAACAACACGCCGCGCCAGATCAATATCTTCAAGGCGCTGGTGGACAGCCATATCGGCGGCCACAGCGAGCTGCCGTACTATGCTCACGTGCCGATGATTCTCGGCCCGGACGGCAAGCGCCTGTCCAAGCGCCACGGCGCGGTCGGCGTGATGCGCTACCGAGAACAGGGTTTTTTGCCGGAAGCGCTGCTCAACTATCTGGTACGGCTCGGCTGGGCGCACGGCGATCAGGAAATCTTCACCCGCGACGAGATGATCACGCACTTCGATATCGCCAATGTCCAGGGCGGCGCCTCGACCTTCGACCCGGAGAAGCTGCTCTGGGTGAACCAGGAGCATATGAAGGCCGCCGAGCCGGAAGAACTGATCGGCGAACTGGCCTGGCATCTCGCCCGTCACGGCATCGAAGATGTGGATGAGGCTCGCCTGATCGCGATCGCCGATGTGCAGCAGGAGCGCTGCAAGACCATGGCCGAGATGGCCGAGCAGAGTCTGTTCCTGTTCGAAGCGCCCGAGGAATACGTGCCCAAGGCGGTCAAGAAACACATCAAGACGGCCACGCCCGATCTACTCGCGCAGGTGCGCGATACGCTGGCCAGCTTGGATGAATGGGACGGCGAAGCGTTGGGCGAAGCGGTCAAGGGCGTGGCCGAGGGCAATGAAGTCGGCATGGGCAAGGTGGCCCAGCCGATTCGTATCGCGCTCACCGGCGGGCCGGTCTCGCCATCGATCGACGACACGCTCGTACTGCTCGGCCGCGAGGCCACTCTGGCGCGTCTGGATGCTGCTATTTCGGCGTTCCGGGAGATGAAGGCCGGGTCGTAGCGGCTCGCTCAACTCCGGTGGGCGAGCGCACCCGGCGCTCGTCTCGGCCGTGATGCTGCTGTGAATCGCTTGCTCGAGCGATAGCTGTTTGCTATTCGATCCTGCAATACCATAACGTCGAGCGCATCGATACAATACTTATTCAATTGTAGAGGTCGGCATGGCCACAACCATCGACATCACGGTGCTCGGCGACGGCCGTGCCATCCGCATGGCCGAGATGTTCCGCCTGCTGGGCGAGCCGAATCGTCTGTCGCTGGTCTATGCCTGCCTGGAGCGCCCGCAGAGCGTGGCCAGTCTGGCCGAGCAGATCGATATCTCGATGTCGCTGGCCAGCCATCATCTGCGACTGCTGCGATCGGCGCGTCTTCTGGCCGCCGAGCGACGCGGCAAGCAGGTGTTCTATGTGGCCGCCGACGATCATGTCCAGCGTGTGCTGCGCGACATGATCGAGCACAGCGATGAAGAGGACGGTCGATGAGCACCGCGCACACGCACGATCACGAGAACCATCACGGCCACGATCATGATCATGATCATGGGGGCCTGGGTGGTCATCATCACGGCAGCGGCAAGGCCCTGGTGTTCTCGCTCTGCTTCACCTTCGCCTTTGCGATCGTCGAGGTCGTGGGCGGCTGGCTGTCCGGCTCGCTGGCGCTGCTGTCGGACGCCGGCCACATGTTCACCGATACGTCCTCGCTCGCGATCGGCGCCTTCGCGGCCTGGCTGTCGCGGCGACCGGCTTCCAACGCGCATTCCTTCGGCCTGCAGCGGGCAGAAGTGCTGGGCGCGCTGGTCAACGCGGTGATGATGATCGGCGTGGTGGTTGCGATCGCGATCTCCGCGATCCATCGCCTGTTCCAGCCGGAGCCCGTCGTCGGCGGCATGGTGATGATCATCGCCGGCATCGGGCTGTTGGTGAATATCATCATCGGCTACATCCTGTTGCGCGGCGAGCAGACCATGAACGTGCGCGGCGCGCTGCTGCACGTGCTGGGTGACCTGATGGGCTCGGTGGCGGCGCTGGTGGCGGGCTTCGTGATCATGGCCACCGGCTGGACGCCGATCGACCCGTTGTTGTCGATCTTCGTCTGCGTGCTGATCTCGCTCTCGGCCTTGCCGTTGCTGCGCGAGGTCGTGCGGGTGTTGATGGAAGGGGTGCCCAAAGGGGTCGACGCTGTCCGCGTAGGGGAGGCCCTGGCCAAGGTCGAAGGTGTGCGATCGATCCACGATCTGCACATCTGGAGCCTGTCGTCGAGTCAGCGCGCGCTGGCGGCGCATGTTGAAATTGACGCTATGGAACAATGGGACCATATTCTGCTGGAGTTGCAGAAGACGCTGGCAGAACGCTTCCGAATCAGTCATACCACTCTGCAACCCGAAAACCGGATCACCGCCAAGGATTGCGCAGCAGACCTGGATTGCGGCGCGACCTTATAACGGCAGCTTGCTCAAAATTGCGGTGGCTGTTCAGCCCGAGCGGGCGTTGCGGCTGTATACAGCCGGAAGCCGCGGCGTGGCGCAATAGGTCGGACGACCGTCGATCGCTGATGCTCGCGCTGGCACGATGCAAGCCGTCCGAACCGTAATGATACGACTTGATCTGTATCAAGGCGTCGACCGCTATCCGATCGCTTAATGGATTGCCATGCGTGCAGCGATCGGGATGAGAGCATGACATCGCATTGGATTGATGTGGGGCGCGTCGGCGAAATTGCCGATAACGAATGTCTGGTTTACGACTTGGATGATGAAGATATCGCCGTCTACAACCTCGGGGGCGAATATTTTGCAGTCGAGGACCGATGTACCCATGACGGCGGCGATCTGGCCAGTGGCCGGGTGGAAGATGGCTGTGCGGTCTGCCCACGCCACGGTGCACGTTTCGATATCCGGACGGGCCAAGTGATGGCGCCGCCGGCTTACGAGAATATTCACGCATTTCCGGTGCGAATTCGCGCAGATGTGATTCAGATACGCGATGATCGTGACTAGTCGATCCGCTCAGCGGGTCGTTGCGGCTGTTCGAGAGGGCGGTCCGTATTCTCGGTTATATCTTCCGTGTGCGTTGAGGAGGTCCGGTCGCGATCTGAAAACTCACGACTGCTTTATCGCCGGACCGTGGGGCTCTGTCTCGGTTGGTTGTGTATTTTCGGGCTCGCCTCGATCCAGATACTCGAGTTTGTCGGGTATTCCGTTCCAGTCATCCGCATCTGCTGGCGCATCGATGACGTGGTCTATCACCGGCCATCGCTGTGCCAGATCGGCATTGATGGCCAAAAAATGACGCTGATCTTCGGGTAACTCGTCTTCATCGAAGATAGCGCGTGCTGGGCATACCTCGACGCACAGCGTGCAGTCGATGCATTCCACCGGGTCGATGGCGAGGAAGTTGGGCCCTTCGTGAAAGCAGTCGACCGGGCATACTTCAACGCAATCAGTGTATTTACACTTAATACAGTTGTCTGTAACGACGTGGGTCACGATTGCGACTCCATGCGGTTGACGCCACAGACGTTATCGATGCGGCGGCGGATTTGCCTTGATCTGCATCAAGCCCAATGCGGTTCCGGGAGCCGTCGCTCGTGGCCCCGTATGCTCTTTCAGTAGACAACCTCTCGCGACACGATGTCATGCGACAACCGATTGCCGGTTTCCACCGCGACGAAGAACAGCACTGGGTGGCTGAACTGGCCTGCGGCCATTGTCAGCATGTACGCCACGATCCGCCCTGGGTGGAGCGGCCCTGGGTGACGACCGCGGCCGGCCGGGCGTCGATGCTCGGTTTCGAGCTGAATTGCGTCAAATGCGATCAGGGCGCGCCGAAGGATTTATAGCGCGACCCAATCGCCAGCTAACGGTCGCGGCCAGTGATTTGATCTGTGTCAAGGCTTCTCGACGTGTGCTCGGTCACGATGTCCATCATTGAGCTTGTTGATGTTTCGTGTGAGTCCTTGTTCCCCGAAGTCGAGCCGGCCATAAAAAGCATGAGCGCATTGCCGTGTCGCTGGTCTTGCTTCGACCGATTGACGGCCTCCAGCGCGACGCGCGACAACATGAAAAGGCTTCATGCAATGCGGTGGGTTGTTTAGCCGACCATGGTTTATGCCGGATCCATCATCGATCGCATCCCGATGTAGCGAAGCGCTACGCACATGAGCGGCCGGACGAGACAACAGTTGACGCGCGTCGGCCCTTGTCCGGGCCACTCATCATCGGCGACCAGGGTGCGGTTCGGTTGATCCGGTGTGGCCTGCTTTGGACACGTGCTTTCAGGAACGGCGCGTCCCGATAAAAAGCAGCCCACGGCATCGACCCATACGTTTTCGCGCAGCCGTAATCCGGAGTATTCCATGACCTCCAATAGTTTTGACACGCGCAGCCGGCTTACGGTCGACGACACCACCTATACCGTCTATCGTCTCGACCGCATCGAGGGCGCCGACCGCCTGCCCTACAGCCTCAAGGTGATGCTGGAAAACCTGCTGCGCAACGAGGACGGTCGCCTGGTCACGGCCGAACAGGTCGAGGCGCTGGCGGACTGGCAGCCGGAGGCCGTCTCCGAACAGGAAATTCAATACACGCCGGCCCGGGTTCTGATGCAGGATTTCACGGGCGTACCGTGCGTCGTGGATCTGGTGGCGATGCGCGATGCGTTCGGGGACTTCGGCGGCCAGGCTCAGCGCATCAATCCGCAGATTCCCACCGAGCTGGTCATCGATCATTCCGTGATCGTTGACGCCTTTGGCCGGCCCGATGCGTTTTTGACCAATGCGGCCAAGGAGTTCGAGCGTAACGCCGAGCGCTATCAGCTGCTGCGCTGGGGTCAGCAAGCCTTCAACGATTTCAAGGTCGTGCCCCCGGATACTGGCATCTGTCATCAAGTCAATCTGGAATACCTGGCCCGCGTCGTGTTTACCCGCGAAACCGACGGCGGCGTGCTCGCTTATCCGGATACGCTGGTGGGTACCGATTCGCACACGCCCATGGTCAACGGACTCGGCGTACTCGGGTGGGGCGTGGGTGGCATCGAGGCCGAGGCCGCCATGCTCGGCCAACCGATCAGCCTGCTGATGCCCCAGGTCGTGGGCTTCAAGCTCACTGGCGAACTCCAGCCCGGCACCACCGCCACCGATCTGGTGCTCACGGTCGCCGAGATGCTGCGTGAGACGGGCGTGGTCGGCAAGTTCGTGGAATTCTACGGGCCCGGCGTGGCCAACGTGCCGTTGGCCAATCGCGCCACGATCGGTAACATGAGCCCGGAATACGGCTCGACCTGTGCGATCTTTCCGATCGACGACGAGACCCTGTCGTACCTGCGCCTGACCGGCCGCGATGAGCACCAGATCCGCCTGGTCGAGGCCTACGCCAAGGAGCAGGGTCTATGGCACGACCCGGCGCACGAGCCGGAATACTCGCAGACCGTCGAGCTCGATCTGGGCCATGTCGAGCCCTCGATCGCCGGTCCGAAGCGCCCGCACGACCGGGTGCCGCTGCGTATCGCTCCGCACGCAGTCAGCGCTCTGCTCGCCGGTGAGACCCAAGCCGAAGCGATCGACGTCGGCCTGGATGAAGCTTCCGGCGAATCATTTCCGGCCAGCGATCCGGTCTCGATCGACCAAGACCACGCAGGCGACGCGCCACATCCGCCCTGCGACTGCGGCGATAAACACGACTGGCCAAGTACGCCGGCGACCGTGACCCTGGATAACGGCACTCGATACGAAATCGACAATGGCTCGGTCGTGATCGCTGCGATTACCTCCTGTACCAATACTTCCAACCCGTCGGTGATGATCGGTGCGGCGCTGCTGGCTAAAAACGCCGTCGAGAAAGGGTTGGTCAGCAAACCCTGGGTCAAGACCTCGCTGGCCCCGGGCTCACGGGTCGTCACCGATTACATCGAGCGCGCCGGGCTGACGCCGTATCTGGAGAAGCTGGGGTTTTATCTGGTCGGCTACGGTTGCACGACCTGTATCGGCAACTCGGGCCCGCTGATCCCCGAGGTCAGCGCGGCGGTCAACGACAACGATCTCACCGTCTGTTCGGTGCTGTCGGGCAACCGCAACTTCGAAGGTCGTATTCACCCCGATTGTCGGATGAACTTTCTCGCCTCACCGCCGCTGGTGGTCGCCTATGCGCTGGCCGGCAGCCTGCACGTCAACCTCACCCGCGAACCGCTCGGCACAGGGTCCGACGGCCAGCCGGTCTATTTGCGCGATATCTGGCCGGCACCGGCCGAGATTGAGCACACCATTACCGAAAGCCTGCACGCCGAAATGTTCACGAAGGGCTATTCGGATGTCTATGCCGGCGACGAGCGCTGGCGCGGGATGACCATTGCCGAAGGCAATACCTTCGAATGGCAGCCGGAATCCACCTATGTGCGCAAACCGCCGTTCTTCGACGACATGAACCGCGAACCCGCGCCCCTGTCCGATATCCGCGGCGCTCGGGTGCTGGCGAAACTTGGCGATTCGGTGACCACCGATCACATCAGTCCCGCCGGCGCAATCGCGCCGGATTCGCCCGCCGGCCAGTATCTCGCCGAACACGGTGTCGAGCGCAAGGACTTCAACTCCTACGGTTCGCGACGCGGTAATCACGAGGTCATGATTCGCGGCACGTTTGCCAACATCCGGCTGCGCAACCAGCTCGCGCCCGGTACTGAAGGCGGTTATACCCGTGATTTCACACGGGCCGAGGCTCCAGTGGCCACCATCTTCGATGCGTCAGTCCATTATCTTGCCGACAACACGCCGCTCGTGATTCTGGCCGGCAAGGAATATGGTTCCGGCTCATCGCGTGATTGGGCCGCCAAAGGCACGACTCTGCTTGGCGTACGGGTCGTGATCGCCGAATCCTATGAACGTATCCATCGCTCCAACCTGATCGGCATGGGGGTGTTGCCATTGCAATTCGTCAATGGCGAGAGCGCGGAATCGCTCGGTCTGACCGGCGAAGAAACATTCGATATCATCGGCCTGGCTGACGGCGATTCGCCTGCCGCTACGGTGCATGTCCGAGCCGTTGGCCCCGGGGATGACACCCGGGATTTCGAGGCCCGCGTGCGTATCGATACCCCGGCCGAGGCCGGCTATTACCGGCACGGCGGCATCCTGCCCTATATGTTGCGCGAGCTTCTCGAGGATGCCCCTGACGCGGGTGGAGCAAGCGGGCGCCATGCTTGAACGCATACCGGGGCTCGCGCCGCACGATGGGCAATGGCCGATGAAGTGTCAGCGAGCCATGGCGCGTTGTCCGAGTCGATAAAGGCTCTCAGCGACGTTCACAGGTACGGGCCAAAAAAGCCGGCGGGCTGTTTGCTGATGGCGACGCTTACGATATAGGCAAAGACGGTCAGCGCCATCAGCCCGGTCAGGGCACGGCCCGCTCGGCTATGCTGCCCGCGGAAAACGGCGACACCGAGTGCAATATAGACGATCAGGCCGATCACCTTGGTCGTCAGCCAATCGCTGTTGAGAAAAGGGTACTGGTGAATCAAAAATGCGAGCGTCAGTCCGCTGGCCAACAGCAACGTATCGATCAGGTGCGGCAGCACGCGTAACCAGTGCCAAAGGGCGCGCCCCGACAGCAACACCCAGAGTGCGCGCGACGCGAACAGGCTGCCGCTGAGCGCGACACAGGTCACGTGGATGGTTTTGATTGCGTCGTAGTACTCGTCGATCATCACGCCATGAGTTGCTCGCGCAGCGAGGCCAGGTTCGGGATATGGAGGTGATGGCCCTGCATTTCGATCAAATCCTCGTCCTGCAATAGCCGCAAGATGCGCGACAGCGTTTCGGGCGTCACCGCAAGCTTGGCGGCGATCAACGACTTGGCAGCCGGCAATCTGACCGTCGCCGGACCGAGGCCGCAGTCGGATACCAGACTCAGCAGATAGTGGACCACGCGGTAACGACTGTTCTGCAGCGACAGTGCCTCGATTTCATCCCAGTGGGTCTCGATCCGTTGGGTCAGGTTGGCCAGTACAGTCCGGCAGGCGACAAAAGAGGTCTGAAGGACCTCCAGATAGGCTGCGGCGTCGATAGCCACCAACACCCCGGAGTCCAGCCCTTCGGCGTTGACCAGATACCGCGGCGCGTCCATGAACATCACGCTTTCGGCGAAACTCTGGCCGGGCTCGATCAGCCGCATGATCTTTTCGTGTCCGTCACTGGAGACGCGGTAGAGCTTCACGGTGCCGGAATACAGGAGGAAGAAGGCCGGTGCCTGATCGTTCTGCTGAAACAGCATCTGGCCGCCCGAGAACTCTCGAATATGAAGTGCCGGCAGTAGTCCCGCCTGCTGTGCATCGCTCAGGCCGGAGAACAGATCATGCGTGCGTAGCGACTGAACGACTGCGTGCTCTGTGTCTTTCATCGAAACAATGCCCTTTCAGACACGGCTCATAGCGCATCTGCGGTCTTGAATACCTTCGCTGCGCCAGGGGGCCGTATGCATGCATTCGGCGTGTCGCCGCCGGGTCTCCGAAGCGCGTCTTGATCAAGATCAACGCCAACACCGTGCCAAGAGCCCTAGGCTGCTCATGAACCCATCGGAAGTCCAGCCATCGAAGGCAAACATTTGCGAATAACGTTGAGCACAACACCCGGAACAGATGAGCAACAGCGATCGCCGGCGATGCCGCGCCCGCCGAATCTCTCCCTTCTGGCGGCACCCCATCGGCTGTTCTTTCTGATCGGCGCGCTGCAGCTGATACTGAGCATCCTGTTCTGGCTCGTTGTACTGACCGGGCTTTATATACCGGCCGTGCCGGTGCTGGCGCTCACCGTCAATGCCACGTCGGCGCATCTGTTCCTGATGCTCTACGGGCTGTTCATCTTCTTTGTCTTCGGTTTTCTGCTCACCGTGTTTCCCCGTTGGCTGAATACCGCAGCGATCGACCGGCGCCGCTATACCCTGATAGCCGCGCTGTTGACGGTCGGCATGGTTGCTTATTATCTCGGCCTGTTCACCAGCCGCGATGTGGCCCTCATCGGCAATGGGCTCTTCGTTGGCGGCTGGGGGCTGGGCCTCTGGACCCTGGCCGGCATCTGGCGGCGCTCCAGCCACGAGAACAAGCGCTTTGCGCTATTCCCGTTCGGATGCGTCACCCTGGGCGGTATCGGGGCCGCCAGCCACGCGCTGTGGCTCTGGACATCGCAGGGCGAGCTGTTGGTGATTGCCGGCGCCGTGGGGCTCTGGCTCTATCTGGTTCCCTTGGTGATCGCCATCAGCTATCGGATGATCCCGTTCTTCAGCAGCCGGGTGCTGACCCCCTACGTCGCCATCAAACCCCGCTGGACCCTGCCGGCCACGCTGATCTGCGTCCTCGCGCACTTCGGGCTGACCGTCGTCGATCAGTTCGAATGGCGTTTTCTGTGCGATCTGCCGTTGGCTGCCATTGGCGCCTGGCACAGCTATCGCTGGGGTCTGTGGCGCAGTCTGCGGGTGCCGTTGCTTGGCATGCTCCACTTGAGTTTCGCTTGGCTGGCTGTCGCGATGGCTCTGTATGCCATCCAGAGTCTGCTGCAATGGACGCGTATCCCGTTGGATCTGGGGCTGGCACCGTTGCATGCGCTGGCCATCGGTTTCGTCACCAGCATGCTCGTGGCGATGGCGTCGCGCGTCAGCCTCGGGCACTCCGGCCGGCCGTTGCAGGCCGACCGAATCACGCTATGGGCCTTCGCAACCGTTCAGCTCGCGGCCATCGCCCGGGTACTGGCCGAATTTCCGTGGCCGGGCCATGGCTATGCTTATCTCGGCCTGGTTCTGGCGGCAGCGCTGCTCTGGCTCGCCGCGTTCATCCCCTGGGGGCTACACTTCGGCGCCATCTATTGTCGGCCACGGGTGGATGGCGTGCCCGGCTGAGCGCGGGCGACGCGTGCCATGTCAGCCCTCAAGAAATGGCCTTGTGGATACTGATCGGCTCACCGCTGCGGTCAAAGAATACGAAATCCTGCAGGCCTTCACCGATCATCAAGGCTCTGGCCATACGCTCGAGGTGCGGCTCGCAGGCGGCCGATGAAGGCGGCTGGCCGAACCGCCCCGGCATGACGGCTGTCATGAGGAACTGCCAGCTCGATTCAACCGCGTCGGCGGTTTTCGTGATCTCTGCCAACGAAAGCGAAGCGGTCACGGGCCAGTCGCGCACCATCACGGGCACCAGACAGCCTTCGTCGACCATCGGCTCCGCAGTATCGCGATGGCGCCGATAAGCGACTTCGGCTTTGACCAGCACCGTCAAAAGCCGGGCGGGATCTGGTTCGGCGCTTGCCAGTGCGATCAGTTGATCGAACGATTCCAGCGGTGGCAGCGGGGCGGAAGAAGCAGTGCGATTCATTGCAGCAACGGGCTGTCGGCGGCTTCGATATTCACACCCTGGATATCGGCCTCGGCAATCAGGATGCCCAGATACTGGCTCACCGCCCGGCGCCAGGACCGCTCGCGCAGATAATCGGCAATCAGAGGGTGGACGTGATCATACGGTAACGGCGCGCCGCCCTCTCGCTCGGCCACGACGACCACATGAAAACCATAACGGCTTTCCACCGCGCGCTGGGCCAGGCCCAGGGACAGCCGCAGCACGACGTCTTCCAGCTCGGGGACGGTCTGCCCCCGCCCGACCCAGCCGAGGTCGCCCCCGAGGTCGGCCGACGGGCACCGCGAATGCGCCTGTGCCAGTTCGGCAAGGCGGGAGGGATCGCGCTGTAATGCCGCGATCAGTTCGTCGGCCTGCTTGCGGGCCTCGATACGGGCCTCGGCGTCGTCCGGTGCCGCTGCGAGCAGGATATGCGACATGCGCACGCGCACGGGCGTACAGAAGCGTTCGCGGTTCGCTTCGAAATAGCGTCGACAATCGGTTTCTTCGGCTTCGGGCACGGCGACTTCGGCCTCCAGCAGGTCGTCGATGGCAGCGTCCAGCCGGCCCTCGGTGTCGATGCTCAAAGCCCGGGCGCGCTGGCGCAGCAACTCGCGGATCGCCAGTCGGCGGGTGGCCTCGGCGCGTTTTTCGTCGATGGTGCCCCCCTCGACCTCGCCGGACTCGGCATTGATCTGATGTTCGGGCAGCAGTACGTGGTTGACCAGTGCGAGCATGACGGGCTCCTAAATCTTGTGTCCGCGCACGACCTGATAGCGTCGGGCGGCATAGCGATAGGGCACGCTCCAGATATGCACCAGCCGCGTGAATGGAAACACCAGGAACACGGTCAGCCCCAGGAACAGATGCACCTTGAATACCCAGTACACGCCGGCCAGATAAGCCGAAGCGCCGGGGCGGAAGGTGACGATATGCTGGGCCCATTCGGCCAGCGCGATCATTTCGCTGCCATCCAGGTGCTGGGCCGAGACCGGAATCGTGGCCAGGCCGAATACGAGCTGCACGTACAGCAGCACCAGGATGAAGATATCGCCGCGAAGCGACTGCGCGCGAACCAGCCGATGAAACAGCCGCCGATAGAGCAGGATGCTCGCGCCGATCAATGCGGCGGCTCCCGCCAGACCGCCGGATACCATCGCCAGAAGCTGCTTGCTGTGGGGGGTCAAGCCGAGATACGGGTATAGCGCATGCGGCATGAGCAGCCCGATCAGGTGGCCGAAGAACAGGAAGATGACCCCCAGATGGAACAGGATGCTGCCGATCTGAAACAGCATCGAATTATTCAGCAGCTGGCTGGAATTCGTTTTCCAGGTGTACTGGCTCATGTCGTAGCGCACGAGGCTGCCGAACAGGAACACGGTGCCGGCCAGATACGGGTAGATCTGGAACAGAATGAAATCGATCGTGTGCATGACCTCAACCTCCCGGGGCGTGTTGCGTTGGCGTACTCGCCGTGTCGGCATCCGGCGGCCCCTGGCGGGTCGCGCCACAGTCGGTTTGCGGTTGCGTTCCGCCGAAGCTCACCGGGGCTTCCATCCACACGGCGTCGATCGCGGCCGGGGTGTCATCGCGGCTTTCCCGGCCGGCCATCCGGGTCAGATCGGCCGGTGCCGGGTCGGCACCGATCAGGCGCAGCAATACGGTGAATGCGCTGGCATAGCCGCTGCCACGCTCTGCCAGGCGCACGCGTATGCGCTGCAGAATATGCGTGGTTTCGGCCAGCCAGTCGTGCGCCGCTGCGGCTGGCAACTGGGCGCAGAATTCGAGAAAGACCGGCAGGAAGTCCGGCAATTCACGGCTATCAATGGCCAGGCCATGTTCATGGTAGGCGCGCTTGAGTTCGATCATCGCCGGGCCGCGGTCGCGCGATTCGCCGTAGACGTGCTCGAACACATACAGCGAGACCTTGCGGCCGCGATCGAAGATCTCGAGGTAGTCCGACTGGGCCTCGAGCAGGTCCCGTTCGCCCAGTTCGGTCACGAACTCGCCAATGGCAGCCCGCTCGGCTGCGCTCAGTTGTGGCGGCGCTTGCAGAACATCGATCAACTCGCCGGCATGTTGCTGAAGCGTGGCGTTCGGATAGTCGAGTAGCCGTGCGAGTGCCTGCAGCGGGCGGGTGAGTTCGCGACTCGGGGCGAGGCTCATGGATTGCTGTCCGAATCGGCCGGCGCAGGATTGGGAGCCGGCGCCGCGTGCTCGCGCTGTTCCGGGCTTTTAGAGCCGAACAGGTTGCCGCGGGTGACGCCCTGGGTATGGCAGCCGTCGCCGAAGGAGAAACCACAGCCCGAGCGCTCGCCCCATGGATCGGCGGTCGCCTGCTCGCGATGCCCGGTCGGGATCACGAAACGATCCTCGTAGTTGGCAATGGCCATGGTCTGATACATGTCGTCGACCCGCTCGCGCGTCAGACCGACCTGCGCCAGCACGGTTTCGTTGGGCGTGCCCTCGACCGTCAGCGAACGTCGGAACACGCGCATCGCCAGCAATCGCCGCAGCGCATGGATGATCGGCTCCTCCTCGCCGGCCGTGAGCAGATTGGCGAGGTACTTGACCGGGATCTTGAGCGATTCGACGTCCGGAATCTCGCCATCGTGGGCGATATTGCCGGCATCGGCCGCGGCCTGTACCGGCGACAACGGCGGCACGTACCAGACCATGGGCAAGGTGCGATATTCCGGGTGCAGGGGAAAGGCGACCCGCCATTCCTTGGCCATCTTCCAGACCGGTGAACGCTTGGCGGCTTCCAGCCAGTTGTCGGGGACGCCGTCGGCCCGCGCCTGGGCCTGGACTTCCGGGTCGTGCGGGTCCAGGAAGATGTCCATCTGGGCCTCGTAGAGATCGGCCTCGTTCGGCACGCTGGCCGCTTCCTTGATTCGGTCGGCGTCGTAGAGCATGACGCCGAGATAACGAATCCGCCCGACACAGGTTTCCGAGCACACGGTGGGTTCGCCGGCCTCGATGCGCGGGTAGCAGAAGATGCATTTCTCGGATTTGCCGGATTGCCAGTTGTAGTAGATCTTCTTGTACGGACAACCGGAGATACACATGCGCCAGCCGCGGCAGCGGTCCTGGTCGATGAGCACGATGCCGTCTTCCTCGCGCTTGTAGATCGCGCCGCTGGGGCAGGACGCCACGCACGAGGGATTCAGGCAGTGCTCGCACAGCCGCGGCAGATACATCATGAAGGTGTGTTCGAACTGGCCGTAGATCTCGGTCTGGATATTGGCGAAGTTGTAGTCGCGCTTGCGCTTGGCGAATTCGCCGCCGAGGATCTCTTCCCAGTTCGGCCCCCATTCGATCTTGTCCATCGGCTGGCCGGTGATCGCCGAGTAGGGTTTGGCGGTGGGCTGGGCCTTGGACGCCGGGGCATTCTGCAGCCGCTGATAGTCGAAGTTGAACGGCTCGTAGTAGTCGTCGATCTCGGGCAGATGCGGGTTGGCGAAGATCTTGGCCAGCAGCCGCCACTTGCCGCCCTGTCGGGGTGTGATTTCACCGTCGTCGCGCCGTACCCAGCCCCCTTTCCAGCGATCCTGGTTTTCCCAGTCCTTGGGATAGCCGACGCCGGGCTTGGTCTCGACGTTGTTGAACCACGCGTATTCCATGCCCTCGCGCGAGGTCCAGACGTTCTTGCAGGTGACCGAACAGGTATGACAGCCGATGCACTTGTCGAGATTCAGAACTTTTCCGATCTGGGCCCGGATCTTCATTTCGACACCTCCAAATGAACAAGGGCCATCTCACGCGCCGGGGCCGAAAGCGTACTGGCGACACGCGCACTCATCGCACGTAGTCCTGCTGCTCGATGCTCTCGTCGTCGCCCTCGAGCCAGTCGACACGGTCCATCTTGCGAATGATCACGAATTCATCGCGATTGGAGCCGACCGGGCCGTAGTAGTTGAAACCGTAGCTCTGCTGGGCGTAGCCACCGATCATGTGCGTGGGCTTGACCAATGTGCGCGTCACCGAGTTGTGAATGCCGCCGCGATGCCCGGTGATCTCGGAGCCGGGCGTGTTCACGGTGCGATCCTGTGCGTGGTACATCATCGCCATGCCCTCGCGTACGCGTTGCGAGACGACCGCTCGGGCCACGACTGCACCATTGACGTTGTAGCCCTCGATCCAGTCGTTGTCCGCGATGCCGGCGCGCTGTGCATCGACTTCCGAAATCCAGATGATCGGGCCGCCGCGCGAGAGCGTGAGCATGATCAGGTTGTCGGTATAAGTGCTGTGGATGCCCCATTTCTGGTGGGGCGTGATCCAGTTGAGCACCAGTTCCTTGTGGCCGTTGGGCCGGGTGTCGAGCATCGCCTTCCAGGTCTTGGTGTTGACCGGCGGCCGGTAGCTCGCAAAGCCCTCGCCGAAGGCGCGCATCCACTGATGATCCTGGTAGAACTGCTGTCGCCCGGTGAGCGTGCGCCAGGGGATCAACTCGTTCACGTTGGTCCAGCCGGCGTTATACGACACGTGCTCGGACTCGATCCCCGACCAGGTCGGGGAGCTGATGATCTTGCGCGGCTGGGCGACGATGTCGCGGAACTGGATATGCTCGCCGGCCTTGGCGGCTGCCAGGTGGCGGTGCTGCGCGGCCGGTGACTTTCTCGAGCGCTGCCCAGGCTTTCATGGCTACGCTGCCGTGGGTTTCCGGCGCCAGCGACATCACCGTGTCGCAGGCCTGGATCGCGGTGTCCAGACGCGGCCGGTCGTCGCCGAATTGCGGGCGGTGCTGGGCGCCCAGCTCGGCGACTTCCTCGGCCGTGTCCCAAGTTGATGCCCTTGCTGCCGTTGCCGAGTTTTTCCAGCAGCGGGCCGACGCTGGTGAAGCGGGCATAGGTGGCCGGGTAGTCGCGTTCGACCTGCTTGATATCGGGCATGGTCCTGCCCGGTATCGGATCGCATTCATCGCGGTACCATTCGGCGGCGTCGAACGGCTGGCCCAGTTCGCCGGGCGTGTCGTGCAGCAGTGGCAGCGTGACCAGATCCTGTTCGACGCCGAGCCGGCCCTGGGCGACCTGCGAAAAGGCACCGGCGATGCCCTTGAAGATATCCCAGTCCGAACGCGACTCCCAGGCCGGATCGACCGCCTCGGACAACGGATGGATGAACGGATGCATGTCCGAGGTATTGAGATCGTCTTTTTCGTACCAGGTCGCGGTGGGCAGCACGATATCCGAGTACAGGCAGGTCGAGGACATGCGAAAGTCCAGCGTGACCAGCAGGTCGAGCTTGCCTCGGGGCGCTTCGTCGTGCCATACGACTTCCTCGACGCGCTGGCTGCCCTGGGTGCCCAGATCCGGCCCCTGCACGCTGTCGTCGGTGCCCAGCAGGTGCTTGAGGAAATACTCGTGGCCCTTGCCCGAGGCGCCCAGCAGGTTCGAGCGCCAGATGAACATATTGCGCGGCCAGTTCTCCGGCGCGTCCGGATCTTCACAGGCCATGCGCAGTGTCTTCGCACGCAGTTGTTCGACCACGTATTCCGCCGGATCGCGCCCAGCCGCCGCCGCTTCGCGGGCAATCTCGAGCGGATTGCGGTTCAACTGCGGCGCGGAGGGCAGCCAGCCCATGCGCTCGGCGCGCACGTTGTAATCGATCAGGCTGCCTCGTCCATTCTCTCGGGATCGGCCAGCGGCGACAGGATCTCGCTGACGTCGACCTGTTCGTAGCGCCACTGGTCGGAGTGGGCGTAGAAGAACGACGTGCCTGCCATATGACGCGGCGGACGCATCCAGTCCAATGCAAAGGCCACCGGCAGCCAGCCGGTCTGCGGGCGCAGTTTCTCCTGGCCGACGTAGTGCGCCCAGCCTCCGCCGGATACGCCCACACAACCGCACATCATCAACATGTTGATGATGCCGCGATAGCTCATGTCGTTGTGATACCAGTGATTCAGGCCGGCGCCCAGAATCACCATCGACTTGCCCCGGGTCTTGGCGGCGGTTTCGGCAAAGCGGCGTGCGGTGCGAATCACGTGCGCCGCGGGCACGCTGGTAATGGTCTCCTGCCAGGCCGGTGTATAGGCGACATCGTCCGCGAAGGCGAGAGCCGCGGTATCGTCGTCGAAACCGCGGCCGACGCCGTAATGGGCGACCATCAGATCGAATACCGTGGCGACCAGCGCTTGTGTGCCGTCGGCCTGCGCGAGCCGCTTGACGGGAACCCGGCGCCACAGGACGTCGCGCTGGGTATTGGGCGTGAACTGTTCGTGTTCGATGCCGCCGAAATATGGAAAGGCGACCGCGGCGACTTCGTCGGCATGGTCGAGCAATGTCAGCCGCGGGTGGATCGCGGCATCGTCGGCCGTCCTTTCTTCGAGATTCCAGCGGCCGCTGCCATCCCAGCGAAAGCCGGCTGCACCCTGGGGCACGGCCGGGGCGTCGGTGCTTTCGTCCCAGATCACGGTCTTCCAGTCGCCATGAACCGGAGCCGCGCCGCTCAGGTCGCTGGCGCGGACGAATCGGCCCGGCACCAAGCCGTCGTCGTGGGCGTCGAGCCGAACCAGCATCGGCATGTCGGTATAGCGCCGCGCATAATCCTGGAAATACGGATCGGGGTTGTCGACGTGGAATTCCTTGAGGATCACGTGGCCGAGCGCCATGGCCAGGGCGGCATCGGTGCCCTGCTTGGGCGACAACCACAGATCAGCGAACTTGGTGGCCTCGGCATAGTCCGGGGAACAGACCACGATCTCGGTGCCGTTGTAGCGGGCCTCGGTCATGAAATGGGCGTCGGGCGTGCGCGTCTGCGGCACGTTGGAGCCCCACATCATGATGAACTTGCTGTTGTACCAGTCGGCAGACTCCGGCACGTCGGTCTGCTCGCCCCAGGTCATGGGGGAGGACGGCGGCAGATCGCAGTACCAGTCGTAGAACGACAGGCAGACCCCGCCGATCAGGGACAGATAGCGTGCCCCGGCCGCATAAGAGAGCATCGACATGGCCGGGATGGGCGAGAAGCCGACCACCCGATCCGGCCCCCAGCGTTCGATGGTGTGGACGTTGGCGGCGGCGATGATCTCGTTGACCTCGTCCCAGCTCGAGCGAACCATACCGCCGAGGCCGCGGCGTTTCTGATAGCTGCGGCGTTTGGCTTCGTCGTCGACGATCGACGCCCAGGCATCCACCGGATCGGCGTGCGCGGCGCGCGCTTCGCGCCACAGCTTGATCAGCGTCGCGCGTACCAATGGATACTTGAGTCGATTAGCGCTGTAGATATACCAGGAATAACTGGCGCCCCGCGGGCAGCCGCGGGGCTCGTGGTTGGGCAGATCAGGCCGGGTGCGGGGGTAATCGGTCTGCTGGGTCTCCCAGGTCACCAGCCCGTCCTTGACGTAGATCTTCCATGAGCAGGAGCCGGTACAGTTCACGCCGTGGGTCGAGCGCACGATCTTGTCGTGCTGCCAACGCTGGCGATAGCTTTCTTCCCAGCTGCGGTCGTCGTTATTGACCTCCCCGTGGCCGTCGGCGAACGCATCCCCCTTGCGCCGGAAATAGGTCAGTCGATCGAGAAAATGACTCATGGACGGGCTCCTGATGTGATCGCGCTGGCCGTGGTGTCGTGCGCCGGGACCTGTTCCGCCATCATGCCGAGGCCTTGCTGGGTTTTACGGTCGGTTGCTTGCGCTGCTCGCGCTTCAGGGCGGCGATGAGCACGCCGGTCAGCGCGATGCTCGCGAGCGCCAGCCCGATATAGACGGAAAAGCCCCAGGCATAACCGCTCGGCCCGAACCATTCCACGAATTGCCCGAGTAGCGGCGGTACGGCGAAGCCGCCCAGCGCGCCGAGTCCACCGACCCAGCCCGAGGCGCCGCCGACGGCATCGGGTACGTAGCGGGGCAGCATGCAGAACACCGCGGCGTTGTTGACGCCCATACCGATGGCGATGCAGATCTCGCCGGCAATCGACAATACGAATGTGCCGGAGAACGTCATCAGCAGGGCGCCGAAGAGCAGCAGCGTCAGCGATGCCACCGCTACTTTTTCGCCGCCCAGCCGATCGGCCCAGCTGCCGCCGGGGACGCGAATAAGCGACGACAGCAACGAAAAACCCGCGGTCAGCTCGACGGCGGTCCAGTGCGTGGTATGGAAATACGTCTGCCAGTAGGTCGCCAGCCAGGCCGTGAGCGCCAGGAAACCACCGAACGTGGTGAAGTAAAGCAATACGAGCGGCCAGGTCCGCCATTGCCGAGCCGCTTCCACGAGCGTACGGAAGGCATTGTCCTGCGGGAACAGTTCCTGGCCCGCAGAGGCCGCAGCGTGGCGGGCGTCCTCGCGCGACAGGCCCTGGCTCCGGAGCTGGAAATAACCGGCGTTGTGGCTCAGCAGGAAATACAGGGCGATGCCGATGATCACGATGGCGATCGACACCATATAGGCCGCCCACAGGCCCCAGAATACGATGATCAGCGGCAGTATCAGCGCCACGAGCCCGGGCGAGGTATTGCCGAGCCCGGCATAGGTCCCCAGCGCCCAGCCCTGACGCTCCTTGGGAAACCAGTAGGAGACCTGCCCGATACCTACCGAGAATGTCGCAATCCCGCAGCCGCCCAGCGCGCCGAAGAACAGCAGCAACGGATAATACGACTGGGTCAGATGCGCGGGATACAGGGTGATCAACATCCACCACAGCCCGGCGATGCCGATCACCGAAAGCACCAGCAGAATCAGAAACGGCAACTTGCCGCCATTGTTGTCGACCCAGGCGCCGAACGGGATGCGTAGCAATGAGCCGGTGAGCATCGGAATCGCGACCAGAAAGCCGACCTGGCCGGGGGTGAGCTTCATGACCTCGATGAAACTCTGCGCCGTCGGCCCGAACAACGATACGGCGCCAAAACCGATGAAGAACCCCAGGGTTGCGCCGAACAGTGCCTTCGACGGGCTGCCGGCGATCGCGTGCGCAGGAGAAGAATGTCGATCGCCTATGGCCATGCTCAAGATCCTGGGGTCATACGCAGGCCCCTCTGGTGGCCCGAGTATGTGTAGAAGTGGAATTCAGTATTTTTCGAATTAGAGGCTACATCGCGCGCGGGCACTCGAAATTGACACAGATCAAGTAAGCTTCCACCGCATCGCCAAGGCTGGCGGAAGCGTTATTTGGATAAAGCACCGGGGCCACCGGGTAATGCCGACGGCGGCCGGTCTCGTAGGAATCCCGCGGCGCTCGCGCTTGCTGCGCTTCAGTTCGGCCTCGGGCTACGCTTTTTTTATTCGTCTTTAAAAGGTTGTCGTGTGTCGCTGCGCTCCCTGGTTCGCGAACTGCCGCCGGCCTATTTCGCCATGGTCATGGCGACCGGTATCGTATCGATCGCTGCATACGGGCTTGGCCCGACCTCGATCGGCCGGGCGCTGTTCTATCTCAACCTGATGCTCTACGCGGCTCTGGTAGTACTCCATGGGCTGCGTCTGGTGCTGTTTCCCCGGCGTTGTATCGCCGACTTGTCCGATACCAGCGCCGGGCCGGGTTATTTCACCTGGATCGCCGCTACGGCGGTGCTGGGCAGTCAGTGCATCGTGCTGGCACACGCCGAGCGGGTGGCCACGGCGTTGTTCGTTTTCGCGGCGGCGCTGTGGCTGGTGCTCAGCTATGCCGTGTTCGCCGCGCTTGCGCTGCGGCGCCACAAGCGGGCGCTCGAGGCCGGCATCAATGGGGGGTGGTTACTGGCCGTGGTTGCCATGCAGGGGCTGGCCGTGCTCGCCACGCATCTGGCCGGCGACTGGGGCCAGCCGGTTCGGCTTGAACTGCATTTCGCCGCGCTCGTGCTGTGGCTGGCGGGCGGCATGCTCTATCTATGGCTGGCGGCGCTCATCTTCTATCGGTACTACTTCTTCACGCTCGCGCCGGGCGATCTGGTGCCGACGTACTGGATCAACATGGGCGCCATGGCGATCTCCACGCTGGCCGGTTCGTTGCTGATCGCGAACAGCGGCGCTCAGGCCCCCTATCTGCAATCGCTGCGGCCGTTTCTCGAGGGTTTCACGTTGTTCTACTGGGCCGGCGGCACGTGGTGGCTGCCGCTGCTGGTGATACTGGGGGTCTGGCGTCATGTCATCCGCGGCTACCGCCTCGTCTACGACCCGTTGTACTGGGGCCTGGTCTTCCCGCTGGGGATGTATGCAGTCGCCACCGAGCACATGAGCCGATCCATGGGGCTGCCGTTCCTGCGTCCGGTATCGGTCGTGTTTCTCTATATCGCGCTGTTTGCATGGGGGGTGACCGCGCTGGGGCTGGCGCTGCGAATGGTGGCAGGCTTCCGGCGCGCGGCCGCTGGGCCGCGCGCCACGGCGCGGGGCTGACCTGGCCGGGTTGCTCATTCAGATCGGATCGTTTCCGGGTTGGGGCTCGCATTACCAAGGCCCGGGCGCGTCTCGGCGTGACCGGCTTGGTCGTTCAGGCCGTGCAATCGCACCTCATCGCGGGCGCCGATACTGGGTATTATCGCCAGTAGCCGATCTCTGATTGACGCGGCGTGCCTTGGGATGGCGTTATCCAGTCAGGATTTTTCTGAGGAGCAGCGCATGCGTATCCGCTTGAAACGGGTCTACGAAGAAGCCGCTGATGACGATGGTTATCGTGTGCTCGTGGATCGAATATGGCCGCGGGGTGTCGCCAAGAATAAAGCAAAGCTCGATGCCTGGCCGAAGGAACTGGCGCCCTCGAACGGGCTGCGCCGCTGGTTCGGTCACGACCGCGAGCGCTGGGATGAGTTCTGCGCAGCGTATCGAGCCGAGCTCGATGAGGGGGATGGCGAGCAGATCGAGGAACTGCGCGAACATGCCCGTAACGGACGGCTGACGTTGTTGTTCGCAGCGCGCGATACTGAATACAACAACGCTGTGGTACTGGCCAATTATCTCGAGGATGGGCGATGAGTGATGATCTGGAACTCAGGATGGCCGAGCGCGTGCGCTCGGCCTGTGTCGATGCAGCGCGTGCGGGTTACCAGGATGCCGCGATCGCCGGGCTGTGTGCCGAAGGGGCGCTGGAAGCCGCGCTGGGCGCCATCGATCGGCTCGATCTGCGCGAGGTGCTGGCGTATTCAGTGGACGATGACGCGCGCTGAAGCCATTCGCTCAATCGGGTCTTCGGCCTAGCGCCGCCTCGGCCTCGGCTACGACACGAGCGACGATTTCGTTGGCCGGCTCGATCTCGTCGATCAGATCGATCGCCTCGCCGGCGAACAGCACCGCGGTCTCGGCTATCACCCCGCGCCACGGCTTCTTGGTAGCGCTGGCGCTCGCTGTCGACGGTACTCGGCCAGGGCCGCTTCCCGCGTGTGCCAGTCCCGGGTGAAGCGATTGTCGATCACCCGGCCGGTATAGGAGCCCCAATTGTAGCCGCGCACGATATCGAAGACGCGCGTGCGCAGCGTCTGGTCACCGCCGTGATGCACGATTGCCTGTTTGGCGGACGCCAGGCCCAGCGCTTCGTTGCTGGCATAGAACCGGGTGCCCATGAGCACGCCGGAAGCGCCGAGCATAAGTGCAGCCGCCAGCCCACGGCCATCGGCCACGCCACCAGCCGCGACGACCGGCACCGGAGCCACGGCGTCCACCACGGCAGGGACCAGGCTGAAGGTGCTGCGCGTTGCGCCGTGGCCGCCGCCTTCGGTGCCCTGGGCCACGATCAGATCGGCCCCGATCTCGGCCGCGTGGCGCGCATCGGCCACGGTCTGCACCTGGCATATCGCCAGGACGCCGGCTTCGTGCACGCGGGGAATATAGGCAGCGCAATCGCCAAACGAGAACATGATGGCCGCCGGCGATTGCGCCAGCACCTGTTCGAGCAGCGCGGGCTGGGCGTCCAGGGCCCAGGTGATGAAGCCCACCCCGAACCGGCAATCGCGACAATGCGCCATCTCCTGCGCCAGCCAGTCGGCGTCGCCGTAACCGGCGCCAATCAGGCCGAGCCCGCCGGCCTCGCTCACGGCACGGGCGAGTTCGCCGCCGGAAACGCCGCCCATGGGGGCGAGCAGAACCGGGTGCGTGATGCCAAGCAGACGGGTCAACGCGGTACGCATGGATTACTCCTGAGTCAGGACAATGTCATTTTCGGTTCGTAGCAAGGCCCGCAACTCGGCCGCGTTGCCAACGAGCTCGGCTATGGTGTGACCGTCCAGGGCTTCGAGAAACGCATTCTGTGCGCGGCCCAGCAGCCCCTTGAGCCGGCAGGCTGGGTCAATGGGGCAGGTCGAGTTCGGCCCGAAACATTCCAGCAGGGTCAGGTTCTCGGTCTGACGGACCAGGGCGCCAACGTCGATGGTATCGGCCGGCCGCGCCAGCGACAGACCGCCCCCGCGGCCGCGGCGGCTGTTGACGTGGCCGAGTTGTACCAGCGTCTGCGCCACCTTGGCCATATGGTGCGCCGATACGCGGTATCGCGCGGCGGCATCCTGGACCGTGGCGGGCGATTTACCGTCGGTAATCGCCAGATAGATCAGCAGCCGCAGCGCGTAATCAGTATGGGTGCTCAGTTGCATGAAGGGCTTGACTTATAAAATATGGTAAATAATATACCGATTAAAAGAGGTATACGAAATACCATTTAAAGAAGGAGCCCCCATGCTGTCGGATCGTCAAAAGACGCATCATCAAACAAACCGTACCGGTGCTGCAAGAGCACGGCGAAGCGCTGACGCGCCATATGTACGAGCGGATGTTCAAACACAATCCCGAAGTCCGCGATTACTTTAATCCGGCGCATCAGGTCGAGGGTAGCCAGCAACGCGCTCTGGCCGGGCGCCATCGTGGCTTATGCGCAGCATATCGATCAGCTGGAGGCGCTGGGCGATGCAGTGGAGTTGATCGCGCAGAAGCATGTATCGCTCACCATCCGACCCGAGCACTATCCGATCGTGGGCGAGAACCTGCTGGCCTCCATCCGCGAAGTGCTGGGCGAGGCGGCCACCGACGAGATCGTGGACGCCTGGGGCGCTGCCTATGGGCAGCTGGCCGAGATATTCATCGGCCGCGAACAGGAGATCTACGATCAGCATGAGCGTGACTACGGCTGGCGCGACGTGAAGGATTTCGTCGTCGCCCGTCGTGAACAGGCCAGCGACAACATCGTGTCGCTGTATCTGGAGCCGGCCGACGGCCAGCCGCTGGCCGCCCATCAGCCCGGCCAGTACATCGCCGTTCATGTGACCTTGCCGGATGGACGCCGGCTCAAGCGGAATTACAGCTTGTCCAATGCGCCGGGCACGCCGTATTACCGGATCAGCGTCAAACGGGAAACCGCGCCGGGCGCGGATGCGCCGCAGGGCATGTTCTCCAACTACCTGCACGACCAGCTGAAGGTCGGCGATCGGATCGCGCTGACGCCGCCCTGCGGTGAATTCACGCTCGACCTGCCGGAAGATGAACGCAAGCCGCTGGTGTTCATCGCTGGTGGCATCGGCGTGACCCCGGTGCTCTCGATGCTGTACGGGGCATTGCAGCAATCCAGCGCAATGCGGCCGATCATTTTCATCCAGGGGGCGTTGAATGGCGCGGTCCATGCGTTCGCCGATGAACTGCGGGAACTGAGCGCCCGCCACAGCAATCTGCATCTGCATGTGCGTTACAGCGAGCCGCGTGCCGAGGATCGCGAACTCGCCCGCTACGACAGCGAAGGGTTCATCGATCAATCGTTGCTGGAGACGATGATCGGCGATGCCGCGGCGACCTATTACTTCTGCGGGCCGACGCCGATGCTGTCCCATGTCGACCAGTTGCTGGAAGCGCGGGGCGTGCCCGCAAGCGAGCGGCAGTATGAGTTCTTCGGGCCCGCGGGTACATTGGCGGCCTGATGGCTCTGTCCGATCGCCCCGCTGCATCACACGCTGCGAATGAGGTGCCATGGGCAGCAGAGCATGCCGGTATGTGTCGTGCCGGCATGCTCTGCTTAAGGGGCATGCGAATACCTCCGAACTCGAGTCGGGCATGCGAGTGGCTAGCTTCGCCACGGCGCGAATATCTCGTGCCTCGGCGTACATGAGGGGCGACCTTAGGGCCTGTTGCCGTTCCATGCGAGTCCGCGCCAAGCGCTGTTTTGCGGCAAAACGAGGCGTGGCGAACGTGGCGTAGGGGGCTACGCGAGAGAGCTACAACGCTGGATCGCCGCAAAACAGCGCTTGTCCCTTCGGGTTGGGCCGCCCTTGAACAATTGGCCATGGGCGCCCGGCGGCGTTGCGAGCCTGGGTCGTGGCACGCCACGACCCAGGCTCGCGCCTTGCCGGACACGACTTGCGGTCTCCAACGCGGCGCTCGCATGAAACGGCAACAGGCCCTAGCCTGAGTCCTGTGGATTCTTCAGTCCGCGTGCCACGCCGGGGCCATTTTCTTGCAAGACAAAGCCTCGGCAGCGTGGGTGTCGACGCTACGAGAACGAGCGCCAGCGCCGAATTGCGGCCCATCAAAATGGACCGCCTGGTACGGCTCTTCATTTGCGCCCCAAATCCGTCTGGGGTGGCGCTCGTCTATTGAGCGTGGAGCGCTTGCGTGAACAGCGGCTCGCGCTTGGGTAGAGGCGATTCTGAATAGGTGCGGGGCATCACGATCCGTCTGGTGGTTTCCGGATTTCCAGCCCGGGATGAGATCAAGTGCTTTATCTGTCCTCACCGCTTGCGTCAGACCCCGTTTCTGGGGCGTCGTTGCCGGGCCGTTGGGTGGCGACCGGATCAAAGTGATGTCCTGATCGTGTCGTTATCGCGGGGCCAAGCCGACGGCTTCATGCTGTCGATTCGCTCGCGCAGAATGCTTGCCGAGTGCGCCAAGGCGCTGTGCTCGGTCGCGTCGAGCGTCATTTCGATGACCCGCTCGACGCCTGTTCGTCCGACCACGCAAGGCACGCTGAGATAGAGATCCGACATGCCATAGGCGTCGTCGAGGTTGGTGGAGACGGTGAGCACGGCGTGGTCGTCATTCAGGATGGCCGCGCAGATGCGATCCAGCGATAGGGCGATCGCATAGCTGGTATGGCCCTTCGCCCGGATCACCTCGTAGGCGCCCTCTCTTGTGGCACGCGCAATCTCCCCGCGTTGCAACGCGGGCAGCGCGAGCGGCACGCCTGCGACCTGCGCATGGCTCCAGGCCACGAGTTCGCTGTCGCCATGCTCACCGATGACATGGGCATGCACGTGCCGGGCATTGATGCCGAGTGTTTCGCCGAGTTTCCAGCGCAGGCGGGCACTGTCGAGCACCGTGCCCGAGCCGATCACCCGGCTTTTCGACCGACAGGCGTGGCGTGCCGCGATCTGGGCGAGGGTATCCACCGGATTGGTAGCGATCAGCAGCACCGTTTCAGGGCCCATGTGCTGCTCGGCGGCTGCGACGATCGAGGCCATGATGTCCCCGTTGCGCTCCAGCAGGGCCTCGCGCGACTGGCCGGGTTTCTGGGCCGCGCCGGCGGTAATGATCACGATGGCGGCGCCGGCGCAGTCGGAATAGTCGCCGGTCCGCACCCGGGCGCCGCCCGCCAGGGCCTGGCCGTGTTGCATGTCGAGCGCTTCGCCGCGGGCGCGCTGTTCGTCGATATCGACCAGCACGATATCGGGTGCCCTTTCGCGCAGATACAACGTGTACGCCGTATCGGCGCCCACCGCGCCGGCACCGATGATGACGATTCGGGGCGTGTGCGCAGCGGTCATGATTCTGTTTGCGAGCAATGAGGCGATGCCGCGAAATTATCTGCCATGACCGTGCCCGCCTTGATACAGGTCAACGCGTCAAGCGCGCATGACAAAGCCCGGCGTGTGCCGGGCTGCCGTACTGGGCGGTCGGATCAGGCCGATTTGCTCTGGTAGTAAGCCATGAGGATGTCCGCGACCTCGGGGCGCGAGAATTCCGGCGGCGGGGCGACGCCTTCACCGAGCATTTCGCGCACCTTGGTACCCGAGAGGATGACGAAATCCTCCTTAGTGTGATCCGGTGCATCCGACATCATCACCACCTTCCCGAGCTTCTTCGAGAATGCCGTGTGATCGGCTTTGAAGATATCGATCTCCAGAGCGTCGTCCGGCACTTTCTCGTCGAAGATGGTCTGTGAATCGAAGGCGCCGTAGAAGTCGCCGACGCCGGCATGATCACGTCCGACGATCAGGTACGAGCAGCCGGCGTTCTGGCGGAATACCGCGTGCAGCACGGCCTCGCGCGGGCCGGCATACATCATGTCGAAGCCATAGCCGGTGATCATGACGGAATTCGGCGGGAAGTAATGATCAACCATCGTACGGATGGCGTCATTACGCACGCGCGCCGGGACATCGCCGGCCTTGAGCTTGCCGAGCAGCATGTGGATGAGGATACCGTCGGCGCCGGTGGCTTCCAGCGCCATCTTGCACAGTTCCTCGTGGGCCCGGTGCATGGGGTTGCGGGTCTGGAAGGCCACGACCTTGTCCCAGCCGCGCTCGGCGAATTCGTCGCGAATCGAGCCCGCGGTACGGAAGGTGTCCGGGAAGTCGTCGGCGAAGTAGGAGAAATTGAGCACCTGGATCGGGCCGTGCACGATATAGCGGCCGAGCCCCTTGAAGGTGGCCACACCCGGATGCGCCTCGTCATCGGTGCCGAAGATGTTCGTGACCATCTCGTTCATCTCGGCGTCCGAGATTTCCTCGATGCCTTCGACATCCTGTACCGCAATCGCCGGGTTGCCCTCGACGTTCGGGTCGTTCAGGGCAATGCGCGCCGCGCCGCGGATCGGCTCGGGATCGGCCACGATGTTCACGATCGGGATCGGCCAGAACAGCCCGTCAGTGGTGCGCATGTCGCGCGCCACGTAAAGCGCGTCGGCCTTGTTCATGTACCCCGTCAGCGGATTGAAGTAACCCGCGCCCAGCATGACCGCGTTGGCCGCGGCGGCCGAGCTGATCGTGATCTGTGGCAACTCGCGTGCTTCCTGGCCGAGCTGGCTGCGGGCCGACTCATCGGCCACGAACAGCGGATTGAGCGTTTCCGAACCGTGGGGTTTGATCATGAGTATCCCGCGTTGATGGATCGCAGCCCGTGGCCGGGCACCGTTCTTTATGCCAGTGCGTTATGGCCGCGATTCGTGTTAAAGCGGTGCAGTCTAACGATGTGTCGAAAGCTACGGCAACCCGAAAGCGGGGTCTAACGTCATGCGGAAAGGTTTGGAGGGGCGGCGCGGCGCTCGTTCACGAATCCTTCTTGCGCCCACTGGTGTCGTTTTCGCAGTTGGCGGCCTGGCATTCGCCGTACAGGACAAGCGTATGCTTGGATAGGTCGAAGCCGGATTTCTGGGCGAGATCGCGCTGTCGCTGCTGCATCTCATCGTCGAAGAATTCCTCGATCTTGCCGCACTTCACGCAGATCAGATGATCGTGCGGACCCTGTTCCAGCTCGAACAGGGCGTGCCCGTCCTCGAAGTGATGACGGATGACCAGTCCGGCATCCTCGAACTGCGACAACACGCGGTAGATCGTGGCCAGACCGATGTCTTCCTCGTTGTCGAGCAGCTTGCGGTAGACGTCCTCGGCCGAAAGGTGGTCCTGCCGGTTCTTCTGCAGGACCTCCAGAATTTTCAGGCGCGGCAGCGTGGCCTTGAGGCCCGCCTTGCGCAGATCGCTGGTTTCCATACTCGACACCTCGAAAACGCTCACGAGACGTGGCGCGGGGCCGCGCCGGCGGCTGACGATGCAGCGGCGCGGGTGGCTGTCAGCGCCGATCGTAGGTCAACGCCTCGCCGATACAGCCTTGGCTAAGTTTACCGTCATGATACGCGGCTTGACCAGATACGAAAGTCGTCATCACGCGGGCATTGAAGGTATGTCCGGTGAACGGCGTCCAGCCGCACTTGGCCAGCACCGGCTCGTCGTCGACCACGGTGCGCGCGTTCGGATCGACCAGCACCACGTCCGCCCAGTAGCCCTCGCGCAGATAACCGCGCTCGGCGATATCGAAGCGATCGGCCACGTTGTGGGCCATCTTCTGCACCAGCTGCTCCATGCTGAAATGCCCGGCCGAGACCTGATCGACCAACGAAATCAAGGCGTGCTGAACCAGGGGTAGGCCCGCCGGCGCCGAGAAATAGGGATTGTCCTTGTCCGCGCGGATGTGCGGCGCATGATCCGTCGCCAGGATATCGATAGTGTCGTTGGCGACCGCTTTCAACAGGGCGGCACGGTCTTCGGCCGTCTTGATCGCCGGGTTGCACTTGATCAGCGTGCCGAGGCGCTCGTAATCGTCCTGGGTGAAGAACAGATGATGCACGCAGGCTTCGGCCGTGATCTGCTTGCCTGCCATCGGCCCGGGCGTGAACAGATCGAGTTCCTCGGCGGTGGTGAGGTGCAGGATATGCAGCCGGGCGTCGTGGCGCGTGGCCAGGTCGATCGCTTTCTTCGACGAGGCCATGCAGGCCTCGCGCGAGCGAATCACCGGGTGCTGGCTCATCGGCACGTCCTCGCCGAAGCGCTCGCGGGCCTTGGCCGCGTTCGCCTCGATCATGGGCGTGTCCTCGCAGTGCGTGAGGATGGTCAGCGGCGAGTGCTCGAAGATCGCCTCGAGCGCGGCATCGTCGTCGACCAGCATCTTGCCCGTGGAGGCGCCCATGAAGATCTTGATGCCGGCCGCGCGCGTGATGTCGACCGCCTTGATCGCCTCGATGTTGTCGTTGGTGGCACCCAGATAGAAGCCGTAGTTGGCCGCGCAGCGCCCGCGCGCCATCTCCAGCTTGGCCACCAGGGCTTCGTTGTCGATGGTCGGCGGCTTCACGTTCGGCATGTCCATGAAGCTGGTGATGCCGCCGGCCACCGCCGCGCGCGACTCGCTGGCCAGATCGGCCTTGTCGGTCAGGCCCGGCTCGCGGAAATGCACCTGGTCGTCGATCATGCCCGGCAGGAGATAGCAGTCCGAGCCGTCGATCACCTCGGCGTTCGGCGGCGCGGCGATCTCGGCGTCGATCCGGGCGATGCGCCCGTTCGAGATCAGCATGTCGGCGATGAAGCGTTCGCCCTCGTTCACGAGGGTCGCGTTGGTGATCAGGGTATCGGTCATGGTCACACCGGTGCTGATGAGTAGAGTGACAGTATCAGGTCCGCGCGGCATGGCTGCGGGTGGCGATCGCACCCTTGCCCACGCCCTCGTAGGCGCGTACTTCAACCAGATGGCCCGGATAGCGGGCGGCCAGTTCGCTGGCGATATGGTCGGCGATGTTCTCCACCGTCGGCGGGCCGTCGAGTAGCACGCACCGTTCGGCGGCGATATCGAGCGCGAATTCGCCCTGCGGCGCGGTATAGCCGAACCCCAGCCGTTCGGCGTCGGGCGCGGTGGTCAGATCGGCGCGGTCGCCGATGAACACGCCCTGCCAGGCGTTCGCCCAGGCTTGCGCGATGTCGCGGCGATCCACGCCGTCGAGCGCGATCGCCAGCCGACAACGATGGCCGTGCGCCAGGCGCTGGCAGTTGCCGTCGTGGGCCGCCAGCCCGTGGGTGTAGTCGTAGACCGGCCCGGCCACGGATTCGGCACGGAGGTGGATCCTGAGCGCATCGACGTTGGCCGGCAGCTTCGGGCCGACGCGCTCCTCCAGCCAACGCGCCAGCGCGCGGGGTTCGATATCGGCCGCCGCGAACACCGTCGTGGCGCTGGGCGGGCCCGCATAGTGATAGCGGTCGCCGGATGTGGTGACGAAGTCGATCCGGCCGTCGGCGAGTTCCAGGCCGGGCGCATGGCCCGGCACCAGCAGGCGGTGATCGACCAGCGCATCGATTTCGGCCTTGAGCAGCTTCTTGGCCGGGCCGAAGTCGAACAGCATGCCGTCATCGCCGCGGCGGCCCGTGAGCGTGGCGTCGACCAGCCAGGTGGCGCCGCGCAGGCCGGCCTCGGCGTCGAGCACGCCGCAGTCGATATGCGTGACGTGTTCGACGAACAGTTGCAGCGAATCGTTGCCCGGTTTCACGACACCTCGGGCAGGGCGATACCCCGCTCGGGCAGCATGATGGGGATGCCGTCGTCGATGCGGTAGCCGGTGGCCCGATCGCGCGTGACCAGCAGGGCGGCGACGCGCTCGCTTACCGCGCTGCCGTCGGCATATTCCGCGCTGCCGTTGTCGATCGCCGTATTGAGCGCATCGATTTCATTGGGCTCCGCCGGCGACAGCGACAGGCCCGTGACCGGGCAGACGAGAATCTCGAGCAGTTGCTTGTCCATGAGGCAGGGCCGGCGTGGCTGAGACTTGCGCATAGTCTAGGTCGTGTTGGCGTTTCGTGCGACCGTGGCGGCGCATCACATGCTGAGCTTCAGGCCCACGACTGCGACGATCAGGCCGGCGACCCAGGCCAGCCGCTGAGGGCGAGCCGACTCGCCCCAGAATACGATGCCGATGATCGTGCTGCCGAGCGCGCCCAGGCCGGTGAATACGGCGTAGGCAACCGCCATGGGCAGATCGTTCATCGCGATGTGCAGACAGGCGAGCCCGGCGGAAAACGCCGTCGCCGCGATCAGACCACCCGAGACGCGGCCACCGTCGCTCATCCAGGCGAATCCCACCACGCCCACGATCTCGCAGGCGCCGGCGGTGAGCAGCCATAGCCAGGCCATATCAGCCCTCCGCCCGGCGGCCGCCGGTTTTCTTGAGCCCCACGATGCAGATCAGGAGCAGTGCCAGAAAACCGTAGGTTGCCGGGTGTAGCGGCGTGCTGAAGACGGCCACCTCGAAGATCACGGTGCCTACGGCGCCCAGGCCGACGAACAATACATAGACCGTGGTTGCCGGCAGGTCGCGCGCCGCGCCGAGCGCAAGAGCCACGCTAGCGATCGCGCACACGACCGTGCCGACCCAGGCCAACGGCGAGGCGGCCAGTTTCAATCCCGCAATCCAGCCGATTTCGGTGCTGGCGCCCAGGGCCAGCCAGAGCCACGCTCTCATGAATGCCTCCACTAACGAACGGTCGGTAATTTATCAGGGCGTGATCGTCCATGCCCAGGGTTGGTGGAACGGTTTCGGCGAAATGACGATCGCGAGCCAGCATCAAGGCTGGCTTGTGTAGACTGGCGGCACCGCACTCGCGACGCCCCGGCCGGCCGGCCGAGCGCCGCCGGCGCGGGTTTCGCCGGAAACTCACCAGGCTCTGGGGCCAGGCCATGAGCAGTCAGCCCGCATCACAACCCACCGTCGAGCGCGTTCACGATATCGCGCTGTCGCTGTTTGCGCGGCACGGCTACGACGGCATGAGTCTGTCTCAGCTCGCCAGCGCGGTGGGTATCCAGAAACCCTCGTTGTACAACCACATCGAGAGCAAGCAAGCCTTGTTCATGGCCCTGGTCGAACGTGTGGAGACGGCCTTGTTCTCGGCCTTGGACAACAGCCTGACCCGGCACGCGGGCGCCGATGTGCATACGCGGCTGTTCGAGCTGGTGTGCGATATGTCGCGCTTTATTCTGGTCGAGGCGCAGGGCGTGTTCTACAAGCGCTATCTCTTGTTTCCGCCCGAGCCGCTGGCCGCCGAAGTACGCGCGGTGACCGGGCGAGGCGAGGCACGCATCGACGCCGCGCTGCACGATATCTATGCCCAGGGACTGCGCGAGGATGTCTGGACCGATCTGAGCGAGCGCGGCTTTCTCGATGCCTTCTATTGTCTGATGGACGGGCTGTTCAGCGAGCGTTTCATGTATTCGGTGGACGAATACGATCGCCGCGTCGCCTCGATCTGGCCGATCTTCTGGTCCGGTCTCATTGCCACCCGTAGCTGAGGCCCGATCGGTTTGACGCCCCGCGCCGCTTCGACTTCATATCTCCTGAAGTTACAATATAACATTTCTTTCGAATGTGACGGGGAGGCGTGGCGCGGACGAACCAGGTATCGCTCGGTCCGATATTCATTTGAAATGTAATGTTATTACCTTCGGTTTCGATGGCGAGTTCCGCTATGGAGGCAGACCTGTCAAATGCCGGCGGCTCGGTCGCGCTTTGGCCGAACCGAGCCCACGACGAACAGGACCGCTTTCTCCGCGCGATATTCGCTTTACGCCGCCGATCCGCTTCATCTGTAGAACATTGGAATGAATACCGCTTTTTCGGTTTCCGAATCCCCGGCCTCTCGTATCGCCGAGCGTCGCCGCGAATGCGTTGGAGTGCGCTCGTGCTGGTGCCCTCTGGTGCGCGGTCATGGCGCTGGGCATGGCTACCGCGCGCGAAAACCGGCGGTGATGGCGGGATGGCGCTTATCGCCATGCTGGCCGGCTGGTGGCTCGCCACGCGTCGTACCGGCCGGGTCGCGCGGCCTGGCGATCGCCGATGGCGTGGTCGCCGGTGCCATGATCGCCAGTACCTGTGTCTTCCTGTTGCCTTCGGCACTGGCGGCGCCCGCGCAACGGCGGCCTGGGCGTGACCGCCGGCTGATTCTGGGCATCGCCCTCGCTCGGCTGCTGCGGTCGCCCGGCGCCGGCGATGGGGCTGGCCTACGGCGCCGTGCCGTCGCTGAGCGTGCTGTGGCGTGGTGATCATCGCCCACAAATTGCCGGCCGGGTATGCGCTGGCGCGGGCGCGCCAGACAATGGGGCGCTGGCGCCAGCCGATCGTGCGCCCTCGTTCGCTGTAGCTTGATGCGATTCCCGGGCGCTCGGGGGCGGACAGAGCGGGGCTGCGGCCGATGTGCTGCTTGCGGCGTGGCCACGGGCATATTCCTGCATGTCGGCTTCGATTTCGCCCGCCAGCCCACGCCGCCGGGTCGCCCGCAGCGGCGCGTTCGTGGGCGCCGCCGCCGTGGCTCACCTGCTCGTGGTCGTGACGGGGTTCGGGCTGGGATGACCGAGCCGGAAGCTTGAGCCGTATCGGCGATGCGAGGGCTTCGACGAATCGGAACATGGCACCCGGCGCGATCGCGCCCAGGGTGGCCGGTGACCCGCGTTCGGTATGCCGACGATACTGGCTGGCTGTGCCCGGGTTCGTACGCCGGATCGTTCGTCGTTCAGGCGGCTGGTTTAAGCTGTCGGACTTCAAGGTTTTCTTCGTCAAACGTTCTCAATGGGCAAGTCGATGTCGCGCGGGTTGATGCTGAGGGCTGGGTCTTGGTCTGGCAAGTCCGGCGCTGTGGGCCGGCGACACGCTAGACGCGGTCCACATCGAGAGCCACGGCGCGCCCCACCGTCGGCTTCACTGAGCGGCGCGCCGAGCTACCACTATTTCCCGGTCGGCAACTCGCCGCGTGCGGTGCGACTTCGACTCGACCCGTGCCGGGAATATCGGCGACGTATCCGTGGCGCGGTGAGCGGTGTACGGCCCGCCCGTCACGCCGATGGCAGTCTGCGCGCCGTGCTTGATCTTGCCGACGGCGCCAAGCTGGCCAATGTCGCGGCGACGGCGACGGGCTGGTGGCGACGATCGACGGCAAGAACGGATCGGGCGCCTCCGGCCCTTGTCCTCATCGTCGAGCCAGCGTTCGTCTGCCGCCGGCAAGGCGTCGCCCGTTCGCACGGCGGCCGATTCGGGCGATGACGACGCGCCCAAGGCGTTGTATCGCGCCGCGGCCGAAACCGGGCCCGTGGTGGTGGTGATCGATCCGGCCACGGTGGGCATGATTCGGGAACGCGTGCGCGTAGCGGCTTGATGGAAAAGACTGTCGTGCTCGGTATTGCCAAGGCGCTCTATGCCAAGTTGAAGGCGACGCCGAGCATTCATCCGGTGCTCACGCGCGACAGCGATAGCTTGATCACGTTGCCGGGCCGCGTGCGGATCGCCCAGAAGCATCACGCCAACCTGTTCATCTCGATCCACCAGAACGCGTATCCGAACGATCGCAGCGTCGACGGCGGCACCTGTTACATGCTGTTGCAGCACGGCGCGACCGACGCCAAGGCCGCCCAGTTGGCGCATTTCAGACTCGGCGGATCGCAATGTGGCCGGCGTGCATTTCTCCGATACCGATCACACGGCTCAATGCCGTGCTGACCGATCTGTATCAGAACGCCTTGATCGACGACGCCGATGATCTGGCGCACGACATCATCAACCAGTTCGCCCAGGTGGAGCCGATCTACCGCCATACGCCGCCAGCGCGCCCTCTGTGTGCTGCTCGTCTGGATCATCCTGTCGGTACTGTGCGAGACCTCTTTTTGTCGATCCTGTATCAGGCGCGCAGCTTGATGGATGACGGTATCGGGATGAGCTCGCCAGTGCGATGTATTGCGGCGTGATGAACTACTTCCGCAAGCATCCGCCCGAGCGCCTGCAGCACACCGGCGGCTCGGCTTATACGGTCAAGTCGGGCGATACGCTGTCGGAGATCGCCAGCCGGCAGGACGTTGCCGAAGACGTGCTGATGTACATCAACCACCTGCATACCAAGACGCTCAAGGTGGGACAGAAGCTGGAACTGCCGGGCGGCTGACGAAGAGCACGCCGCGGTCGGCCGATGGCGCGGGCCCGGCCTGAAGCCCGAGGCCCTAGATCGGCGGCAGCGGTGTCCACTGCCCGTTGGAGCGATGGCTGGCCAGCATGGTCTCCACGAATGCCAGGCCCTCGCAGCCGGTGGTGGCGTCGGGCAGAACGAGCCCCGTCGCGTTGTCACCACGCAGCACCGCGGCAAAATCTCGATACAACTGCGCGAATGCCTCGAGGTAACCCTCCGGATGGCCGGCCGGGACGCGGGTCGCTCGCAGATCGGCATCGCCCGCCGGCCCCGGTCCGCCGCGATCCAGCCGCTGCGCGGGTTCGCCGAGCGGCGAAAAGATCAGCGTGTCCGGCGATTCCTGATCGAACCGCAGCCCGGCTTTCGTACCGTAGATGGCAAGCTGCAGGCGGTTGTGGTTGCCCGGCGAAACCTGGCTGACGGACAGCCGGCCGCGCGCGTGGTTTCCGAAGCGCAGCATGGCCTGGGCATAGTCGTCGAGCCGGCGGCCCGGCACGAAGGTATGCATGTCCGCGCTCAGCTCGGTCGCGGTGCAACCGGCGACATAAGTGGCGAGCTGATAGGCATGGGTGCCGATATCACCGAGCGCGCCGGCCGGCCCCGCCCGATCGGGATCGCCGCGCCAGCCTTCGTTGCCGGCTTCGCTCAGCCAGTCCTGGGCATAATCGACCTGGATGATACGCAGCTCGCCCAGCGCGCCCGAGGCCACTAGTGCGCGCGCCCGGCGCACTGCGGGATAGCCCGAATAGTTATGGGTCAGCATGACGGCCACGCCGTGGCGCGCGGCCAGGTCGCGCAGCGACGAGGCATCGGCCAGCGAGGTCGCCATCGGTTTTTCGCAGATCACGGGGATGCCGGCTTCGACGAAAGCCCGTGCCACCGGCACGTGCAGATGATTGGGCGTGACGATCGATACTGCCTCGATGCCATCGTCGCGGGCGGCCTCGCCCTGTGCCATGCGCGTGTAGTCGGTGTAGACCCGCGCCGGATCCAGGCCGAGGGCTTCGCCGGTCTCGCGGCTGCGTTCGGGGTGCGACGAAAAACAGCCCGCCGCCAGGATGTACTCGCCGTCAAGCCGTTGCACCATGCGATGCACGCGACCCATGAAGCCGGCGCTACCAAGGCTGCCGCCAACCATGCCGATTCGAATCGGTCTGCTCATTTCAGTCTCCCAGCCCCAGCAGTTCGCGGCGCTGTGCATCGGTCAGCGACGCGCCGACAAAATCGTCGAACGCGCGCTCGGCCACGCGAATCATGTGCCGGCGAATGAAATCCGCGCCTTCGGCGGCCCCGTCCTCCGGATGCTTGAGGGCACATTCCCATTCGAGCACGGCCCAGCCCTCGTAGTCGTATTGCGCGAGTTTGGAAAAGATGGCGCCGAAATCGATCTGGCCGTCGCCGAGCGAACGGAAACGCCCGGCGCGTTCGACCCAGCCGGCATAGCCGCCGTAGACCCCCTGGCTGGCCGAAGGACGGAATTCGGCATCCTTGACGTGAAAAGCGCGGATCCGGTCGTGATAACGATCGATGAAGCCCAGATAATCCATCTGCTGCAATAGCATGTGGCTGGGGTCGTAGAGCAGCTTGGCGCGCGGGTGATGAGCCACGGCAGCAAGAAAGCGCTCGAAGGTCGCGCCGTCGAACAGATCCTCGCCCGGATGTAGCTCGAAACAGACATCCACGTCGTGGCGGTCGCAGATATCCAGCAGCGGTCGCCAGCGACGGCCCAGTTCGTCGAAGGCCGCTTCGATCAGCCCGGGCAGTCGCTGCGGAAACGGATAGAGATACGGCCAGGCCAGCGACCCGGAAAAAGCGGGCAGGGTGTGCAGCCCGATCGCGCCGAGGCCCGCGCCGCGGCTTCGACCTGTCGTTCGGCCCAGGCCTGGCGCTCGGCGGGCCGGCCGCGGACAGCCGGCGGTGCGAATGCATCGACCAGCGCGTCGTATGCCGGATGCACCGCCACCAGCTTGCCTTGCAGGTGTATCGACAGATCAGTCACGATCAGGCCATGCCGGTCGAGCGTGGCCTGTATGTCGTCGCAGTAAGCGGCGCTTTCGGCGGCCTTGTCCAGATCGAACAGACGGGTATCGCCGCTCGGGATCTGGACGCCGCGGTAGCCATGGCCGGCGGCCCATTCGGCGATATGATCGAGCGTATTGAACGGTGGCTTGTCGCCCGCGAACTGGGCGAGAAACAACGCGGGGCCCTGCATCGATTTCATGGTGGTCGACTCCTCCTGCCACGACGCGCAGAAAATCGCACGGCGTCAGCCCCGACTCTATCGCGGACGGCAGCGCTGGCGCTGCACCCGCGCCTCGAGCGCGTCGCGCACGGCATGGCAGCGCGGGCTTTCGTATGATCGGAGGCTGGCGGCCGAGGGGTTCGGCGGAGGTTTTACGTCCGGCGCAGGTGGCGCAGAGTCCGTCGACCTCGATGGTCTGATGGTCGACCACGAAGCCGCTCTGTTGTGCTTCGCTGGCGATCGCGTCGTCGATATCGGTGCTCTGGATCTGGCAGCACGGCCGCATTCGCGGCAGATGAAGAACTTCGGCGGGTTGCGATCATGGTTGACGGCACAACCGATGAAGGCATTCTGCGATTCGATCTTGTGCACCAGGCCGGCTTCGAGCAGGAAATCCAGGGCGCGATAAACCGTAGGCGGCGCGGCGTTGCCGCGTTCGCTGTTGATCTGGGCCAGCAGGTCGTAGGCCTTGGTCGGCTGATGGTTCACCCAGATCAGTTCCAGTACGCGGCGGCGGATGGCGGTCAGCCCAGCCCGCGTTCGGCGCAGACCGCCTCGGCCCGGGTGAGGGCATCCGCGATGCAGGCCTCGTGATCATGGCCACGGTGGCCGAACGCTATGTTTTGTGCCGTCTGGGTCATGGCTGAGCCGACGAAGGTGGTTGATGAGCATTGTCGCGCGAACACGCAGCGCTGGCGAGTTGCCCGGGCGGCGCGGCCTTCGTGGGCAGCGAACACGACTCGCGGATTCAGGTATTTGGCGGTAAAATCCCGCCCTGACAAGGGCATGAGCCAATCGGCGCCACCGGCGCCGCGAGTACGACATGGGGAGCGTAGCGCATGCGGCATTTGCCGATTCTCTCGATCATGATGGCGTCCGGGCTGTTCGGCGCATTGGCCGGCTGTGGCCACTCCAGCCCCGCCTCCGACTGCGGCCGGCTCACCATACGGAATGCCTGGGTCACGCCCGCGCATGCCGGCTCGCGTGAAATGCTCGGTTATTTCACGCTGCACAACGCCGGTTCGGAGCCGGTCAGCGTGAACGGCGTGGCCAGCAGTGCCTTCGATCGCGCGATCTTCCAGAACAAGGCCGCAGCGGCTCAATCTTCGAACAATGCCGATGGCGGGGCGCAGCCCCTGGCGCCGTTCACGGTGAAGGGCGGGGCCGATATGGCATTCAGGCCCGGCCAGCGCGAAGTGGCGCTCTACTCGCCGACCCGGGCCTATCGCGTGGGCGATACGGTCCGGCTGAGCGTGATCTGCGGCAGCCAGCATGCCCGGTTGGCCACCTCCGCGACCGTACGCGATCGCAACGGCGATCTGCCGGCGGCCGGCGATGACGAAGATGCCGCCGATCGCAAGCAGGTGATCCAGGACGGGCGCGACGGCGGTGGCGCCGGGGCAACCGATGATTCCAAGACCGCCAACTGAATCGCGACGGATGACACCGATGGCACTCGCCTTCACCAAGATGCACGGGCTCGGCAACGACTTCGTGGTGCTCGATGCAACCCGGGCGCCGATCACCCTCGATGAAGCGACCGCGCGGCATATCGCCGACCGCCGCTTCGGCATCGGCTGCGACCAGATTCTGATCGTGGAGCCGCCGCGCAGCGCCGAGGCGGATTTCGCCTATCGCATACTCAATTCGGATGGCAGCGAGTCCGGCCAGTGCGGTAACGGCGCGCGCTGTTTCGTACGCTATGTGCGCGAGGCCGGGCTGACCGACAAGCGCCGTATCGTGGTCGATATCCGCGACGGCCGGATGACGCTGGAAGCGCTCGACGACGGTACCTTCGCCGTTGCGCTCGGCGTGCCCGAATTCGAGCCCGCGCGCATTCCGCTGGCCGGTTTCGAGCGGGCGCCGACCTACCGACTGGATGACGTGGCGGGTCAATCGGTGACGTTTTCCGCGGTATCGCTGGGCAACCCGCATGCTGTTCTTCGCGTGCCGGATGCGGCGAGTGCCGACGTCGAGCGCATCGGCCCGGCCCTGGAGTGCCACCCGGCCTTCCCCGAGCGCGTGAACGTCGGCTTCTGTGAAGTCGTGGCGCGCGATCATGTGCGCCTGCGCGTGTTCGAGCGCGGCGCGGGCGAGACGCTGGCCTGTGGCAGCGGCGCGGCCGCGGCGGTGGTCGCCGGCATCGCGGCCGGCGATCTCGATGCCGACGTGCGTGTTGATCTGCCGGGCGGCAGCGCGCGTATACGCTGGGAAAGCGCCGATGCGCCGGCCGTGCTGATCGGCCCGGCCGAGCGCGTGTTCGAGGGTAAACTGGTATCGTCTGATCAGGGCTGATGCCCTGAACCGCTGTCGCCGTGCATGGCGCGTTTGTTGCCTCCCGGGTGACAGCCTCCGAAAAGATCGCCTGCCATGAACGAAGCCGAAAAACAGCCTGTATCGATAGATCTCGACGAGAACGAGGTCGCGGCTTATCTCGCCGCGCACCCCGATTTTCTGCGCCGGCATCCCGAGGCCTTTGAGGCAATGGATGTGCCGCACGCCTCGGGCAGCGCCATTTCGCTGATCGAGCGCCAGGTCGGCGTGTTGCGGGATACCAACGCGAAGATCCAGTCGCGCTTCGAGGAACTGCTGTCGACCGCCCGCAGTAACGAAGAGCGCGTGATCCAGCTCAATCGTGTGGCCCGCATCATGGCCGGCCGCGGAAGCGGCCGATCCCATGATCGATGCGCTGACCCAGTCCCTGCGCGACCATCTGGCCGTCGACCGCGTCTATGTCGGCATTCAGAGCGCGCTGCCGGCGTCGGTGCAGCGCATTCACCGGATCGAGGAGGGCGGGGACGCCAGCCGCGCGCTCACCAATGTATTCCGCCGGGGCAAGCCGATCTGCGGTGAGCTGAGCGCAAGCCAGTCCAGGGCCTTGTTCACGACTGATGACGACGCGTTGATGACCAGCGCCGCGATGATCCCGCTCGGGCGCAACGGCGTACACGGCGCGATCGTGCTGGCGAGTGCCGATCCGAAGCGTTTCACCCCCGATATGGGCATTCTGTTCGTGGAACTGTTCGGCGATCTGCTCACCGCCACCCTGCGCCGCGTGCTGGGCGCCGAACGTCTGCCCTGACGGGCCGCTGCGCGTGGCCGTCAACGTTGATGCCGGCTCGGCCGAACGCGAGGCGCTGGACGAGGCGATCGCGGCTTATCTCGATCACCTGAAGGACATCCGCCGCGCCTCGGCGCATACCGTGGCCGGCTATGCCCGCGATCTGGCGGCGGCGGCGGATTATCTGGCCGGCCACGGCATCGGCGACTGGGCCCGCGTCACGACGGCCGACATGCGCGAATTGCTGGCCGCGCGCCATCGCGGCGGCGCCAGGCCTGCGAGTCTGGCGCGACTGGCCTCGGCCGTACGCAGCTTCTATGTCTGGCGCATGCGCCAGGGCCTGTCCGAGACCAACCCGGCGGCCGATGTGCGCGCGCCGAAGAAGCCGGCGCGCCTGCCGGAGACCATCGACGTCGACGATCTCGCCGCCATGCTGGATGCCACGCCAGCGGATACGCTGGAAGTGCGCGATCACGCCATGCTGGAACTGTTCTATACCGCCGGTATCCGCCTGGCCGAGGCGGTGGGGCTGGACGTGACCGATCTCGATCTGGCGGCCGGCGAGGCGCGGGTGATCGGCAAGGGCAATCGCCAGCGCACGGTGCCGGTCGGCTCGCGCGCCGCGGCAGCTTTGAAACACTGGCTTGCCGAGCGTCCGAATCTGGCCGCGCCCGGCGAAACCGCGTCTGTTCGTCTCGCGTCGCGGCACGCGCCTGTCGCGCTCCAGCGTGGCGGCCCGCATGGAGCGCTGGGCGATCAGCCACGGCCTGCCGGTGCATCTGCATCCGCACAAGCTGCGCCATTCCTTTGCCACGCACATGCTGGAATCCTCGGCCGATCTGCGCGCGGTGCAGGAACTGCTCGGCCACGCCAATATCTCCACCACGCAGATCTATACCCATCTGGATTTCTCGCATCTGGCGCGCATCTACGACGCCGCCCACCCGCGGGCGCATGGCGAGGCCGAAGATTAGATAGCGTCGTGATGCAGAGTCGTCTTGCTTGGCGACACGCCCGCGCGCGGTGCGTATGGCCGCTCACGTGCTTGTCGACAGCCGCGCTCTTCGGCAGAGCCGGCGGATTCGTCGCATTGACTCACGACTCCGCGTCCATCGCGGATGCATGCTCTCTGCTGCAAACGTGTAACGCGGCTCAGCGCGTCGGCGACGCGCCGCTGGGCTCGGCTGAATGGGTGGTCTCGTCGATCGGCCAGCGACTGTCGGTATTCGCGCGGCGTGGTGCCGGTCAGCCGTCGGAAGTGGCGGTTGAAGTTCGACAGATTGCTGTAGCCGGCCATGAAGCAGACATCCGCCACCGTGTAGCGCGGATCGAGCAACAGCCGACAGGCATGATCGATGCGCAGCCGGCGCACGAAGGCGATGAACGTATCGCCGGTCGCCTGCTTGAAGAAGCGCGAAAAGGTCGAGGGCGTCATGCCCTGCCAGCGCGCCACTGCCGTCATGCTGATATGCCGGTTGAAGTGGCGGTGGATATGCTGAAGGATCGCGTCCACCTGCTCCGAGCGCACGCCGGCATGGCGCAGGTGGTAGTTCGGGCTGGTCAGCAGCCGGTAGTCGTTGCGCGCCAGCCGGCCGAGCAGCTCGATCAGCGTGGAGACCCGCGCAACTTCGTCCTGCCGGCCCATCGCTTCCAGCCGGCTCGCGGCGTCCTGGGCATCGGCGCCGGTGAACAATACGCCGCGGCCGGAGTCCTGAATCAGCGGCTCCACCCGGCGGAGTTCCGGGCATAGGCGCATGAGCGATTCCAGCCACTCGCCGCGGAACTGCAGCACCACGTCGCGCTGCTCGATCACGTCGTGGTCGTGCACCAGATCACTGAACCAGGAATGCGGCAGATTGGGCCCGACCAGCACCAGATTGCCCGGCGCGAATCGCCCGGCGTAGTCGCCGACCATGTAGTGGCCGTAGCGAATGCCGGATCAGGTGCAGTTCGTACTCGGGGTGGAAATTCCACTTCGCCAGCGGCGACGGAAACCCGTGGGTATGCCAGTAGAAGCTGTGCCGCGGATCGTGGGCGATGTTCTCGTAGACCGGGTCGCCCAGTTCGCCGGGTCGCGGGAACGGGCCGCTCATATCGCGCCCCCGGCTGCCGCATGACGCGGCTGGGAGGCACGCCCGCCGCCGCCCGAACGGCCGGAAAGCCGGCTGAATTTGCATCCTGCTTTAGTCGTATCCATTGCTGTATCAAGCATTTATCCGAACTCTGAGCGCTACAGCTAACTATGCATTCTTGCAGGATTATTGACGAGCAAGGGCTCAGGCCGTGAAAAAAAGTACAAGTCGGGCGAAAAATCCGCTCTAGTCCGCTCGCGAAGCGCCGCAGTAGCGTCGACGATAAGCCGTACGCGGCCATGAATTGAGGAGGCGCAATGCAAGCCCAGGCGCTGGTGCTGGAACGTCAGCACGAACTGTCCCTGCGAGAGATCGATCTGCCCGCCGAGCTCGGCGCGCACGACGTGCGCGTGCACGTGCATACCGTGGGCATCTGCGGCAGCGACGTGCATTACTACACCCATGGCCGGATCGGGCCGTTCGTGGTCAACGAGCCGATGGTGCTCGGCCACGAAGCCTCCGGCACGATCACCGAAATCGGCTCGGCGGTGACCGATCTCGCCGTCGGCGACCGGGTCTGCATGGAGCCGGGTATTCCGGACATGACCTCGCGGGCCGCCAAGCTCGGCGTGTACAACGTCGATCCCGCAGTGCGCTTCTGGGCCACGCCGCCGATCCACGGCTGCCTGACGCCGGACGTGGTGCACCCGGCCGCGTTCACCTACAAGCTGCCGGACAACGTCTCCTTCGCCGAGGGCGCGATGGTGGAGCCGCTGGCCATCGGCATGCAGGCCACGGTCAAGGCACGCATGGTGCCGGGCGATGTCTGTGTCGTGACCGGCGCCGGGCCGATCGGGCTGATGGTCGCGTTGTCCGCGCTGGCCGGCGGGGCGAGCGAAGTGATCGTCTCCGATCTGGTCGACGAAAAGCTCGCGATCGCGGCCGGCTACGACGGCATCACCACCGTCAACGTCGCGCGCGAATCGCTCACCGACAAGGTCGCGGCCCGTTGCGGCGCCGACTGGGGCGCGGACGTGGTGTTCGAGGCCAGCGGCAGCCCGAAGGTCTACGACGATGCGCTGGCCTGCGTACGCCCGGCGGGCACGCTGGTGCTGGTGGGCATGCCGGTGGAGCCGGTGACCTTCGACATCGTCGCCGCCCAGGCCAAAGAGATCTCGATCGAGACGGTGTTTCGCTACGCCAATGTCTACGACCGCACGATCGCGCTGCTCGCCTCGGGCAAGATCGATCTCAAGCCATTGATTTCAGAAACGTTCGACTTCGCCGACAGCGTCGCGGCCTTCGAGCGCGCCGCTCGCGGCGAGCCGACCGACGTGAAGCTGCAGATCCTGCTGGACAAATAGAACACACAAGGAGGGCCGGACCATGACCACTCATCATTCACGCCGCGATATTCTCAAGGGCCTCGGCGGCGCCGCCGCGCTCACCACGCTGGGCGCCGGTTCCTGGCGTACCGCGATGGCCAAGACCATGGCCGACGACAAGACCTGGAAACAGGCCAGCGGCACGACCATTCAGTTCATCTCCGAGAACACGCCGCCGACCACCGCGATCGCCGCCAATCTCGAGCCGTTCAAGAAGCTCACCGGCATCGACGTCAAGATCACCCAGCTCGAGCTCGGCGATCTGGTCAAGAAGGTCGCGCTGGACTTCGGCTCCGGCCGCAGCGCCTACGACGTGATCTATGCCGATCCGTATCAGGTGGTCGCGCCCTATCACCAGGGCCTGATGGACCTGAACACGCTCAACGGCAAGAACGGCTTGCCCGCCGTGCCCAAGGGCATCGACGACTTCATCCCGACCCAGCTCGGCGCGGCCGGCTATTTCGGCAATCGCAAGGAGCTGTATGCGCTGCCCTACGATTGCCCGACCATGATCTGGATCTATCGCAAGGACTTGTTCGACAAGTACCACGATCAGATGAAGAAGGATCTCGGCTTCGACCCGACGCCGTCCGACAAGATCACCTGGGAGCAGTACTACCAGATCGCGAAGTGGTTCAACGGCGATCACGTCAAGGAAGTGAAGTACGGCACCGGCCACCAGGCCAAGCAGTACGACTCGCTGCATGTGCGACTTCTCGAACGTGCTGATGGCCTACGGCGGCGAGTACTTCAACAACGGCGACCAGGTCGGCCTGCTGGGTACGGCCAAGCCGGGCCCGTGCACGCTGGATCAGCCGGCGGCCATCGAGGCGGCCAAGTTCTACCAGAAGCTGCTCAAGATCGCCGATCCGGGCAGCACCAGCTGGGACTGGACCGGCGTGGCCAATGCGTTCGAGAACGATCGCTTCGCCATGATGCCGGAATGGCACGAGTTCGCCGGCTCGCTGGAATCCGGCAAGCTCAAGGGCAAGGTCGGCTATGCGCCGCTGCCCACGGGCCCGAAGCGCAGCGCCAATCTCTATGGCGGCACCGGTATCGGCATCAACGGCAACGCCACCGGCAAGCAGAAGACGGCCGCCTGGCTGTTCCTGGTCTGGGCCACCTCGCCGCAGACCCAGCTCGCCGGCCTCAAGAGCAAGGTAGGCGGCGGCACGCCGACGCGCACCTCGGTCTACAACATGCCCGAGGTGAAAAAGGCCAGCCACGCGCCGACCAACATGCCCAACATGCTCACGGCCGACACCATGCAGATCGCCTGGGATAGCGACCACATCGGCCTGCGTCCGAAGATTCCGTCGTGGAACCAGGCGGATACGGCCGTGTTCACCGAGCTGTCGAAGATGCTGGCCGGCCAGCAGTCGCCGGAGCAGACGATGAAGTCGGCCAAGCAGAAGATCGATTCGGCGACGGGCGCGTAACGACCATGGCGGGCAAGGCACGCCGAGGCGGGCAGGGGTTCGAGCTGGCGATGATGTCGCCAGCTCTGATCCTGCTTGCGGCGATCTCGTTCATTCCGCTGTTCACCATGATCTGGATGAGCCTGAGCAAGGTCGGGCTCATCGGCGGGCTGTCGTTCGACTTCATCGGGCTGGCCAACTGGAAGCATCTGTTCACCGATCCGGACATCGGCTCCAGCTGGATCCTGAGCGTGATCTACTTCGCGGCCACCGTGGGCGCGGAGATGATCCTCGGCACCTTGATGGCGCTGCTCATCCACAGCCTGATCAAGGCGCGCAACGTCGTGCTCTCGCTGGTGCTGATCCCGATGTTCATCGCGCCGATCATCGTCGGCCTGCTCGGGCGTTTCCTGCTGGATCCGAGCTTCGGGCTGTATTCGTGGTTCCTGTCGGCAAGCGGGCTGTATGACGGCAACATCCTGGGCTCGGTAGGCCCGGCGCTGGCGGCCGTGATCGGGCTGGATATCTGGGAATGGTCGCCGCTGGTGGCACTCATCGTGCTGGCGGGGCTCACGGCCGTACCCACCGATATTCTCGAGGCCGCCGAGGTCGACGGCGCGAGTTACCGGCACAAGCTGGTGTCGATCATCCTGCCGTCGATCCTGCCGATCCTGCTGGTGGCGCTGCTGATTCGCGCGATGGATGCGATCCGTTTCTTCGCGATCATCTTCATCACCACCAATGGCGGCCCGGCGGATTCGACCAAGATCATCCCGATCCGGCTGTACGACATCGCCTTCCGCTTCTTCGATCTGGGCTATGCCTCGGCCGTGGGGCTGACGATGCTCGTGTTCTCGATCGTGATCGCCACCGTCTTCGTGCGCGTGCTGCAACGCAAGGAGACCGTCGCATGAATACACGCGGTCATCCGGTCAGCACGCTCGTCCGCTGGGTGCTGATCGCGCTCATGCTGGCCTGGACGCTGGTGCCGATCGCCTGGATGGTGCTGTCGTCGTTCAAGCCCAGCAACGCGATCACCGCCTATCCGCCCCAGCTGTTCTTCTGCGCCCACGCTGGAGCACTACGGCGCGCTGTTCTCGGGCGGCAACAACCTGTGGACCAACGTCGTCAACAGCCTGATCGCGACCGGCGTGTCCACGTTCATCGCGGTGGTGCTCGGCTCGGCTGCGGGCTATGGCCTGTCGCGCATCCAGATTCGCGGCAAGGATCATCTGGCGTTCTGGATCATCAGTACGCGCATGGCGCCGATCGCGGCCGTGATCGTGCCGCTGTATCTGATGTTCCGTTATCTGCACATGCTGGATAGCTACAGCGGCCTGATCGTGGCGTATCTCAGCTTCAATCTGCCGTTCGCCATCTGGCTGATGACGGCGTTCTTCGACGATCTGCCGCGCGATCTGGAAGAAGCTGCTCGCATCGACGGCGCCACCAAGTGGCAGGTGTTCTGGCATGTCGCACTGCCGTTGATGAAGCCGGGCATCGCGACCACCACGATCCTGTGTTTCATCTTCGCCTGGAACGACTACGCGTTCGCCGCGACCTTCGCCGGCCCGGGCACGCAGACCATCCCGATCGCCGCCGCCCAGCTGCTCACGCAGACCGGCATCGACTGGGGCAAGCTGCTCGCCATCGGCACCGTCGTCGTCTGCCCGATGGCCGTGTTCGGCCTGCTGGTCAAACGCTGGCTGGTCACCGGCCTGACGCTGGGTGCGGTCAAATAGGCATTTGCGGGGTAAGACGACTATCCGCAGATACAGTTTCGAGTCCGCAAAAGACGCTGAGCACGATTACGCAGGACACCGTAACGAAGACAGAAGACATTTATCCGCAGATCAACGCAGATTCACGCAGATGGGATTGGCGATTATTGCTGAACTCGAGGGACGTGCTTCGGGCGCGGATTAGCTGCAGACTGAGCGTGTCGAAATCATGGACCGGTTTGCTCTTGGACTCTGTGAAATCCGTGAAATCTGTGGATAACGTCTGTATTAGATCTGTGTGCTTCTGCGTCGATCTGCGGACAATGTCTTCGCTTTCATTCGCGGACTGAAAATCAAAAAGCGGCAAAGCCGTAAGAGGAGTAATTCATGACAGTGATGTCGAAATTCGACCTGACCGGCAAGGTGGCCGTGGTCACCGGCGGCAACGGCGGGATCGGCGAAGCCCTGGCGCATGCGCTGGCCGAGGCCGGGGCGGCGGTCGCCATCGTCGCGCGGCGCGTGGACAAGGCCGAGAACGTGGCCGCCGCCATTCGCGAGGCCGGTGGGAACGCCATGTCCGTGGGGGCGGACGTGACCGACGTGAACGCCATCGAGCCGATGCTGGATACGATCGAGTCCGAGCTCGGCCCGATCGATATCTTCGTCAACAACGCGGGCACCTGTGAGCACAAGCCGGCGCTGGAGGTCACGCCCGAGGGCTGGCGCCAGATCTTCGACGTCAACGTGCACGGCCTGTGGAACTGCTGCCAGGCCGTGGGCCGGCGGATGGCCAGCGCGGCTCGGGCAACATCATCAACGTCGGCTCGATCTCGGCCGAGATCGTCAACCGCCCGCAGATGCAGCCGGCCTACAACGCCTCCAAGGCCGCCGTGCATCAGCTCACCAAGTCGCTGGCCGCCGAATGGGCGCCGAGCGGCATCCGCGTCAACGCCATTGCGCCGGGTTATGTCGGCACCGACATGGCGCCGGTGAACGACCCCAAGTTCAAGCCCTACTGGATCGACGATGCGCCGATGCAACGGGCCGCCACGCCGGAAGAACTGGGCCCGTCCATCGTGTATCTGGCCAGCGAGGCCTCCAGCTTCATGACCGGCTCGATCCTCAAGATCGATGGCGGCTATACGCTCTGGTAGGCCGCCGAACCGTCAGGCAGCGGCGCGAGGCACGAAAAAGAACTTATCCGCAGATCGACGCAGATGCACGCAGATCGAATACAGGCAGAAGAAGGTATTCATCCAGCAGATTGCACCGATTTTCGCAGATTAGAAGACGAAAAGTTGGAAGGGTTCGATTCCGGGTTTTCTGATCGGGCTTGCGGTCGCTCGCGATGGCAGCGATGCCGCCCAAGCCCCGGCCGTTACCGCCATACCCATCTGCGTACATCTGTGAAATCTGCGGATAAAACGTCTGTATTCATCTGCGCGCGTCTGTACCGATCTGCGGACAGAAAGAGTTTAAAGAGGAAAGACCCATGGCAGTCGTAGAACTCAACCAAGTCGGCAAGCGCTATCCGGGCTCGGACGACCTGGCGGTCAAGGACTTCAACCTGGTCACCGAAGACGGCGAATTCGTCGTGCTGGTCGGCCCCTCGGGCTGTGGCAAGACCACCACCATGCGCATGATCGCCGGCCTGGAGGAACACACCGAAGGCGAAATCAAGATCGGCGGCCGCGATGTCACCGGCGTGGCGCCCAAGGATCGCGACATCGCCATGGTGTTCCAGAGCTATGCCCTGTACCCGCACATGACCGTGCGCGACAACATGGCCTTCTCGCTCAAGCTCAAGAAATACGACAAGGCCGACATCAAGAAACGCGTCGACGAAGCGGCCGAAGTGCTCGGCATCACCGCCCTGCTGGATCGCAAACCGCGGGCCCTGTCCGGCGGCCAGCGCCAGCGTGTGGCGCTGGGCCGCGCCATCGTGCGCCAGCCGCAGGTGTTTCTGATGGACGAACCGCTGTCCAACCTCGACGCCAAGCTGCGCGTCGACATGCGGGCCGAGATCGTCAAACTGCACCGCAAGCTGGGGGTGACCACCTTCTACGTCACCCACGACCAGGTCGAAGCCATGACCATGGGCCAGCGGATCGCGGTGATGAAGGACGGCATCGTCCAGCAGATCGACTCGCCCAACAACCTCTACCAGCACCCGTCGAACGTCTTCGTGGCCGGCTTCATCGGCACGCCGTCGATGAATTTCCTGGATGCGAACATCAGCGACAATCGGGTCAGCGGGCAGGATTTCGGCATGGCGCTGGACGAGGAGCGCCGCCGGGTGGTGGAAGGCCGCGGCCGCGTGCGGGTCGGCATCCGGCCCGAACACCTGCACCTGGCGACCGGCGACGATCGCGCCTGTCGTCTGTACGGCAGCGTCGAAGTGGTCGAGCCGCTGGGTTCATTGACCATGATCCAGGTGAAGGTGGGCGAGACCACGCTCACCGCGCAGATCGAACCGCATCAGCAGGTCGCGATGGGCGACGACGTCACGCTGACCTGTTCGGCCGACAAGCTCTATCTGTTCGACCCCGAATCCGGCGACGCGCTGATCGGCATCGACAACAGCCAGCACGATCGCGCGGCTTAGTTCATTGCCGCTCAACGCCCGGCGCGGCGCGCGGCTGAACCGTCACCGAACCGGCGCGCGGACGCTCCTGCTTGAATCGGGTCGCGCCTGGCCCCACAACGTTGATCACGTGACACAACGCGGGGTGACCCGGTGAAGCAATTCGACGGCACAACGATTCTTTCCGTGCGCCGCGACGGCCAGGTGGCCATCGCCGGCGATGGGCAGGTCTCGATGGGCGACACCATGTTCAAGGGCAACGCCCGCAAGGTGCGCCGGCTCTACGACGATCAGGTGCTGGCCGGGTTCGCCGGCGGTACCGCCGATGCGTTCACCTTGTTCGAACGCTTCGAGGGCAAGCTGTCGCAGCATAACGGGCAGCTCGTGAAATCCGCCGTCGACATGGCCAAGGACTGGCGCACCGACCGTGCCCTGCGCCGGCTGGAAGCGCTGCTGCTGGTGGCCGACAAGACCGCCACGCTCATGCTTTCCGGCAACGGCGACGTGATGGAGCCGGAATACGGCTGCATGGCGATCGGCTCCGGCGGCTCCTATGCCCAGGCCGCGGCCCGCGCCCTGATCGAGAATACCGACATGCCCGCCGCCGAGATCGCCGAAAAAGCGATGCATATCGCCGCAGACACCTGCATTTATACCAACCACCACATCACCGTCGAGGTGCTCGACTATGAGTGATACCGCACCCGAAGCCATCGAGAGCAACGAAGGCTCGCAGCGCGCGCTGCCGCGGGCGCAGATGACGCCGCGCGAGATCGTTGCCGAACTCGATCGCCATATCATCGGCCAGGGCGATGCCAAGCGCTCCGTCGCGATCGCCCTGCGCAACCGCTGGCGGCGCATGCAGCTCGACGAGGCCATCCGCGGCGAAATCACGCCCAAGAACATCCTGATGATCGGGCCGACCGGTGTCGGCAAGACCGAGATCGCGCGCCGTCTGGCCAAGCTCGCCAAGGCGCCGTTCACCAAGGTCGAGGCCACCAAGTTCACGGAAGTGGGCTATGTCGGCAAGGAAGTCGACTCGATCATCAAGGATCTGGTCGAAGTCGGCATGAAGATGACGCGCGAGGAAGCCAAGAAGCGCGTGCATAACGATGCCGAGCTGGCCGCCGAGGAACGCATTCTCGACGCGTTGCTGCCCAAGCCCAAGCACGACGACTGGGACGATTCCGGCAGGGCCACCGAGTCCACCGCGACTCGCGAGGTGTTCCGCAAGCGCCTGCGCGAAGGCAAGATCGACGACAAGGAGATCGAGCTGGAGCTGCGCCAGCATCAGGGCAGCGTCGAGATCATGGCGCCGCCCGGCATGGAAGAGATGACCAGCCAGCTGCAGTCGATGTTCCAGAACATGGGCGGCCAGAACAAGACCAAGCGCTCCAAGATCAAGATCAAGGATGCGTATCGTCAGCTGGTCGACGAAGAAGCCGCCAAGCTGGTCGACGAAGAACAGATCAAGACCCAGGCGATCCACGAAGTCGAGAACAACGGCATCGTCTTCCTCGACGAGATCGACAAGGTCTGCAAGCGCTCGGACGCCGGCGGCGGCTCCGGCGGCGATGTCTCCCGCGAAGGCGTGCAGCGCGACCTGCTGCCGCTGGTGGAAGGCTCCACCATCTCGACCAAGTACGGCATGGTCCGTACCGACCACATCCTGTTCATCGCCTCGGGCGCGTTCCACGTCGCCAAGCCGTCGGACCTGATCCCCGAGCTGCAGGGTCGCCTGCCGATCCGCGTCGAGCTCGATGCGCTCAAGGCCGAGGATTTCGTCCGCATCCTCACCGAGCCGCACTGCTCGCTCACCGAGCAGTACATCGCGCTCATGAACACGGAGGGCGTGACCATCGCCTTCACCGAGGACGGCGTGAAGCGCATCGCCGAGATGGCGTTCAACGTCAACGAAGGCACCGAGAACATCGGCGCCCGGCGTCTGCACACCATCATGGAGCGCCTGATGGAGGAGATCTCCTTCGAAGGGCCGGACAAGTCCGGCGAGACGCTCACCATCGATGCGGCCTACGTCGACGGCAAGCTCAAGGATCTGGCTGCAGACGAGGATCTGTCGCGCTATATTCTGTAGTCGACAGGTCGGCCGTCGGGCGCCTTGAGGCTCGAATCAGCCGGAGCAGGGTTTCTGCTCCGGCTTTTTTGTGTCTGTTGATGTGCCGGCGCCTGCCGCATGCGGCGTGTTGATTCGAACCGCGAGACGAGTCGGAGTTTGGTTTCGCACTGATGCGCGAGTCACTTTCGTTTGCTTGTCCAAACGAAAGTAACCAAAGGAAAGGACACCCTACTCTGCGCCGTGCTTCGCATCGGTGCCCTGCGCTGCTCCGGCCGCAGACGGGACGCCGCCGGAACTCGCGCCGCTGCGCACACTCAGACATACGGCTGCTTCTTCCGTCTGCCGGCCTCGCGCTGCTCGGCGCTCGCGCTCAAGGGACCGGAATACAGACACGTCCCGCGAGCACTTGCGAGTACTCGCGATGCTTAGAGATGGGTTTGTATTACGGTCCCGTCTGAGGCGACGGAGACGCGCAGCGGCGACGGGTGTCCGGCGCACCGCGCCGGTGCGGCACAGCCGTGTTCTGAGTGCGGCCAAAGCGCGCGAGTTTCTGCCGCATCCCGTTGCCGCGAGCATCGGAGTGCACCGGCGAAGCCGGCGCCGATGCGGGTGCCTTTTGTTTTGGCTACTTTTATTTGGGCAAGCAAATAAAAGGGGCTCGCACATCAGTGCGAAACCCCAAGCATCGGGAGCCACCATAGCCAACGCTCGGCATCGAGCCCGCCCCACTCTGCACGCAAATCCCAGCAAACACCTCAAAGCGTGGTTGATTCCAAAGCCCCCACACACGGATCATGAACGCCCCAACGACCGAACGGACGCCCCCATGGCCGACGCCCCCACCGACATCACGCTCCACCAGAAATCCAAGGTCCTCGAAGTCGTCTTCGAAGACGGCGCCACCTACAACCTGCCGCTCGAATACCTGCGGGTCTACTCCCCCTCGGCCGAAGTCCGCGGCCACGGCGGCCCCATGCAACTCGTCACCGGCAAGAAGGACGTCGGCGTCGAACAGATCGAGCCGGTCGGCAACTACGCCATCCAGCTCCATTTCGACGACGGCCACAACACCGGCATCTTCTCGTGGGACACGCTGCGCGAGCTGGGCGAGAACTACGAAGCCAACTG